>JAHCLO010000020.1 GCA_026125285.1 Verrucomicrobiia bacterium
GCCTTCCGTTTCCAGCGCCCGACAATGATTCAACACCGACGAATGTTCCACCGCCGACGTGACAATGTGTCGCTTGGCTGGATTGGCCTTGAGCGCCGCCAAGATCGCTGTGTTGTTACTTTCTGTGGCACACGACGTAAAAATAATTTCCCGCCCGCTGGCGCCGATCAATTCCGCCACTTGTGCCCGCGCCGTTTCAATCACTCCCTTGAGTTTCGCCCCGAACTTGTAGCTGCTGGACGGATTACCCCATTCGGTGGTGAGGTAAGGCATCATCGCCTCCAGCACCTCCGGGGCGATGGGCGTTGTGGCATTGTGGTCCAAATAGATCACAGGGCGATTTATGCCACATAGACCGACGTTTGCGCAGGTGATTTCTGCATGGGAACCAACTCCTCTGACACTTCATCTGGAACGGTTGGACCCGGTTTGTCGCAGGCCAGAAAGCACGCTAGAAAACATTCCCCAAAAAAACCTGTTGTGTCGGGAATTTGTTTTGTTAGATTCAGCGCCCGCTTCGGGGAATGATGAGGCGGGAAACACTTTTTAACAGACAATCGTTCTTTGTATGACTGGACAACGTATTCGAATTCGACTCAAGGCTTATGACCATCGCGTCATAGACCAATCGGCGCGCGAAATCGCCGACACCGTCAAGCGCACCGGCGCGCGGGTTGCCGGCCCCATCCCCCTTCCCACCCGCATCGAAAAATTTACCGTGCTGCGTTCACCCCATGCGGACAAGAAGTCCCAGGAGACCTTCGAGCAGCGCACCCACAAACGGTTGATTGACATCCTCGATCCCACGGCCAAGACCGTGGATGAGTTGAAGAAACTCAACCTGCCGGCCGGCGTGGACATTACCATCAAGATTTAGCGATGGCTCGAGCAAACCTCTCAACGCTTTAAGGAATTACTGTTATGCCACTCGGATTACTCGGAAAGAAACTCGGCCATGCGCGGGTGTATGACGTCAATGGCGTGATCACGCCCGTGACGGTGGTGCTCGCGGGGCCTAATTATGTCCTGCAGGTAAAGACCCAGGCCGGCAAGGACGGTTACAACGCCGTGCAGCTCGGCTTCGACGAACAGAAGGAACAACGTCTAAGCAAACCCGTCGCCGGTCACATCAAGAAGTTCAACGGCAAACCCGTCAAACGCATTCAAGAGTTCCGCAATTTCTCCAAGGAAGTCAAAGCCGGTGAAACCGTGGGCGTCACGTTGTTTGCCCCGGGCGATTTTGTGGACGCCATCGGCGTCACGAAGGGGCGCGGGTTTGAAGGCGTGGTCAAGCGCCATCATTTTCGCGGGGGCGATTCCACGCACGGCGCCAAGGGCTGGCATCGGCGCAGCGGCGCCATCGGTCAGCGCCTGTTTCCCGGCACGGTCATGCGCGGCATGAAGATGCCCGGCCACATGGGCCAGGTGCGCCGCACCACGCAGAATCTCGAGGTCATTCAAGTGCGCGAAGCGGACAATTTGCTGCTGATCAAAGGCTCGATTCCCGGCGCCGAGGGTGATTACGTGGTTATTCGCGAAGCCAAGAAACGGCCCAAGGGTTGGACCCCGCCGGTTTCGATTGCGACCACCAAGCGTGGTGAGGTGAAAAAGACGGCGGCCAAGAAGTGACGCGGCTGCAGTTTGTTAACGCGCAAAAACGTTGGAACGGCATAAGATGAAACTTACAGTCAAAGACACTAAAGGAAACAGCCAGGGCGAACTGGAAGTGAAGTTCCCGCTGGTGGAAAGCGGCAAGGGTACCCAGGCCGTGCATGACACCGTGGTGGCCTATCGCGCCAATCAGCGCATGGGTACCGCCTGCACCAAGACCATGGGTGAGGTGTCCGGCTCCGGCAAGAAACCGTGGCGGCAAAAAGGCACGGGCCGCGCCCGCGCCGGTTCGTTTGCGTCGCCGTTGTGGCGCGGCGGCGGCGTGGTCTTTGGCCCCAAACCGCGCGATTTCGGCAAGAAAGTCAACCTCCGCACGCGCCGGCTGGCATTGCGCAAGGCGTTGAGCGAGCGACTCAAGGCGGGCGACGTGGTGGTGGTGGACGAACTGAAGCTCGGTTCGCCCAAGACCCGCGAATTCGTTGGCGTCATGAACGCGCTGGAATTGAAGGGCACGACGCTGGTCATCGCGCCGGAACTGGACAAGACCCTGGTGCTGGCATCCCGCAACCTGCCCAACGTGAAGTTCATCACCAGCGATCTGGTGAATACCTACGACGTTTTGCGGCCGGACAAATTGCTGATTACGCGCAGTGCGTTTGAGAAGATCGAAGCCCGGCTGAACCAGGAATAACATGAACGCTTTCCAAATCATCAAGACCGTCCGCCTCACCGAGAAGGGTACGCGGCAGGGTGAGAAATACAATCAGTACACCGTCGTGGCCGACCCGCGCGCGAACAAGACCCAGATTCGCCAAGCTGTGCAGGAGTTGTTCAAGGTCAAGGTCGCCCGCGTGAACACCTTGAACGTGCGCGGCAAGGCCCGCCGCCAACGCACACCGCAAGCGGGGCGTTCGCCGGGCTGGAAGAAAGCCATCGTCACCCTCAAGGCCGGCGATAAGATTGTTCTAACCTGAGCCGAAATGGAAACGATACGGGCGCGGTGCATCATTTCGCTCCGCGCCCTTCGCGCGTTTGGATGGAAACGCTCAAATGGCCGGGAAGGCTGATCCCCTCACCACGGGGTTTGCGGATGGAATTGCCTGACGGAGACTTTGTCAGGTGGCGGCAGTGGCGCTCAAGTTCCCTGCAATGTTTCCGTGCAAGGCCAGCCAAAAGGTGGTGTCCGTCGGAAAGTTTTTGGACAGCGAAATTTCTGCAAAAATGTTGTTGCGCGCGTTTCGCCGTTTGCTAGTCTCTGCGTCCCTTTCGCCCCGAAGGCGCAAGGGCCAGCAGATTCGCGGGCCGATAACTGATCCCCGGCGGGGACAGGAATGATGGTTCGCTTGCTCCAAGAGTTGCTGACTTGGAATTATTGATTTTATGCCAGTTAAAACCTTTAGACCGCTGACGCCGTCTCTGCGCTACGCCTCGTACGCGGATTTCAGCGAGGTGACGAAGACCCGGCCTGAAAAGAGGCTGGTGCAGATTCGCAAGAAGACCGGCGGACGCAATTGCTACGGTCGCGTCACGGCGCGCGGCATCGGTGGCGGACACAAACAGAAGCTCCGTCTCGTGGACTTCAAGCGCAACAAGCATGGGGTGGAAGCTACTGTGGCGGCGATCGAATACGATCCGATCCGTTCCGCGCGGCTCGCCTTGCTGGAATACAAAGATGGCGAAAAGCGTTACATCATTGCGCCGGCTGGCATCCAGGTGGGCGGCAAGGTAATGAGTGGGCCGGCGGCGCCGGCTGAGTTGGGCAATGCCCTTCCGTTGAAAGCAATTCCTGTCGGGCTGGCCATTCATGGCATTGAGTTGACGCCGGGGCGCGGCGCGCAAATGGTGCGCACGGCGGGCGGGGCGGCCACGTTGATGTCGCGCGACGAAGGTTATGCGCAGATCCGTTTGCCTTCCGGAGAGATTCGGAAGGTTAACGAAAACTGCTATGCCACCATCGGCCAGGTGGGTAACACGGAGCATGAGAATGTGATTCTCGGCAAGGCGGGCCGATCCCGGCATCGGGGCATCCGCCCGATTACCCGGGGTGTGGCGCGCAATCCGGTTGATCATCCGAACGGCGGCGGTGCCGGCAAGTCCAAGTCCGGCGGCGGCTGGCAGCAGTTGACCTCGCCGTGGGGACTCCTGGCCAAGGGTTACCGGACGCGCAGCAAGCAAAAGGCTTCGAATCGCTTTATCGTTGTCCGCCGTGACGGTCGGCCAATGAAGAACAAATAAGCAGCTATGGGACGCTCGATTAAAAAAGGTCCGTTCATTGATTTTCACCTGCTGGACAAGATCCGGAAGGCGAAGGACACCAAGTCCAAGACGCCCATCAAGACATGGTCGCGGCGTTCCACCATCACCCCCGACTTTGTTGGGCTTACGTTTACCGTGCATAACGGCAAGGTTTTTAACCCGGTGTTTGTGACGGAAAACATGGTGGGGCACCGGCTGGGCGAGTTTTCGCCGACCCGGACTTTCAAGCGGCACGGCGCCCATACAGCCAAGGCGGAGGCCAAGTAGCATGGAAGTTCAAGCCATCATGAAGAACGTGCCAATGTCGGCGCAGAAGATGCGCGAAACGGTGCGTCAGATCCAAGGTTTGCCCGCGTTGGAGGCACAGGCGGTGTTGCAAGTGGTGCCCCGTAAATCCGCGCGGTTTGTGGCAAAGACTTTGGCCAGTGCCATAGCCAACGCGGAGCATTGGCGCAGCGAGTGGACCGCTGCCAAGGTGCAGCAGGCCATCAGCGACCTGCAAACCCAAGTCGGCAACACCCGGAATCGCAAGCGCAAGGGTGCCCTGAGCCGAAAGCTCGCGCGTTTCGAGAGTTTCCTGGGTTCCGCCCGTCGGCTCGCGCCGGAATCGCTTCGCGTGAAGGAAGCCCATGCCGGCACCGCCTTGACCATCAAACGGTTCACCGCCAAGGCACGCGGTTCGGCTGGCCCGATTCTCAAGCGTCGCTGCCACATCAAAATCGTTCTGTCAGACGAGTAATCAGTATGGGACAAAAAACCAACCCAATCGGCCTGCGCGTTGCCGTCAACAAGGACTGGCGCTCGAAGTGGTTCGCGGCGAAGAAGGAATTTGGCGGCTTGCTCGCTGAGGACCGCCAGATTCGCGAGTTGCTCAAGAAGAAGCTCGAATCGGCTTCCGTGCCCAAGATTCTGATTGAGCGCGCGGCGAGTCGCTGCCGCATTACGATTCTCACCGCGCGGCCCGGGGTGGTGATTGGCCGCAAGGGCGCGGAAATTGACAAGCTCAAGGAAGAATTGAGCCGCATGACCGGAAAAGAAATCTACGTGGACATCTTGGAGATCAAGTCCCCGGAGATTGACGCCCAACTCGTCGCGGAGAACGTGGCGTTGCAGTTGGAACGCCGGGTTTCGTTCCGTCGGGCCATGAAGAAAGCGGTGCAGACCGCCAAGGATTTCGGGGCCGACGGCATCAAGATTCGATGTGGCGGGCGGCTGGGCGGGGCGGAACTGGCGCGCGTTGAGTCGTATCACTGGGGTCGCGTCCCATTGCACACCTTGCGGGCGAACATTGATTACGGCTTTGCCGAAGCCAAGACGATGTATGGCAAGCTGGGCGTAAAATGCTGGATTTGCCGGGGTGAAACCAAGCCGCAAAAGGCAGCGGCGACCGCCGAAGTGGCGGTCAGCTAGTATAGCAAAGGAATTTTGTTATGGCGTTGATGCCGGAAAGAGTGAAGTACCGCAAGATGCACCGCGGTAACCGCGCGGGGTTGGCCTATCGCGGCAGCACGGTGGCTTTTGGCGAGTATGGATTGATGGCCTTGGAGCGCTGCTGGCTCGATACCAAGCAGATTGAGGCCGCCCGCGTGGCCATCGCCCGCAACATGAAGCGCCACGGAAAAATGTGGATTCGGGTGTTTCCGCAGAAGTCGTTCACGAAGAAGCCGCTGGAAACGCGGATGGGCAAGGGCAAAGGGCCCCTGGAATCGTGGGTGGCGGTGATTCGCCCGGCCAATGTGCTATTTGAAGTGGATGGGGTCACGGAGGCCATTGCGCGCGAGTCGTTGCGTTTGGCGGCAACGAAACTGCCGATCAAGACCAAGTTCATCTCGCGGCATCGCGTGGCGAGGTAGAAGCGAGTTAGCTATGAAGTTTTCGGAAATCAAAGACATGACGTTGGTGGAGTTGGCGGCCAAGAGCCGCGATTTGCGCCAGGAAATGTTCAACCTGCGTTTGCAGCAGGCAAGCGCGCAATTGGAAAAACCGGCGCGCCTGCGGGTGTTGCGCCGCGATGTCGCGCGGATGGAAACGCGCATTTCCCAATTGCGCAACAAAGCGGCTTAGGAATCTGGTATGGCTGAAACTGTCAATCAACCGGTGGCAACGCGCGGGCATCGCAAGGAGCGCGTCGGGGAAGTCATTGTAAGCAAAATGGCCAAGACCATTGTGGTGCGGGTGGAGCGCCGTTTCCCGCATCCCCGTTTCAAGAAAGTGGTGACCGCCTACAAGAAGCTTTACGCGCACGACGAAAAGAGCGAGGCAAAGGTGGGTGACCGGGTGCGGATCGAAGAAACGCGCCCCCTCTCGCGGCTGAAGCGCTGGCGCTTGGTGGAAATTGTCGAACGCAGCAGCGGTGTGGAGCGCGTGGCCGCTTAACGAGGGTTTATGTTACAAATTCGTTCTCATCTCGACGTGGCCGACAACACCGGGGCGAAGGTGGCTTGGGCCATCGGCGTGCTGGGCCGCAATCAACGCTACGCGCACGTGGGCGACGTCATCAAGGTCCATATCAAAGTCGCCGCGCCGGAAAGCCAGGTGAAAAAGGGCGAGGTGCATGACGCCGTGGTGGTTCGCACGCGCAAGGCCATCCGGCGGAATGACGGTTCCTATCTGCGTTTCGACAGCAATGCCTGCGTGATCATTGACAAGGAGTTGAACCCGAAGGGCACGCGCATTTTTGGGCCGGTCGCGCGAGAGTTGCGCGAGAAGCGGTTCATGAAAATCATTTCACTCGCGCCGGAAGTCATTTGAGGTTATGGCCAATTTGCACGTTAAAAAGGGTGAAGAAGTGGTGGTGATTGCCGGTGCGGACAAGGGCAAGCGCGGGCGCATCATTGCCGTCAACACAAAGAAAAACCGTGTCATTGTGGAGGGCGCCCGCATGCTCAAGCGGCACATGCGCAAGAGCCAGCAGCATCCGCAGGGCGCCATTGTCGAGCGCGAAGGCTCAGTGCATGTCTCCAACGTGATGAAGGCGGACGTGTACGACGCGCGGGCCGCCAAGCGGGGTGGCGGAGCGCCGGCGGCGAGTTGATTTGAAATTGCAGCAAGCACGAGATCGTCACGGCAAAATCCGTGACATTGAAGAATGAAAACCAGACTTTACGAGAAGTACGTTAACGATGTGGTGCCGGCGCTGAAAGAGAAGCACCAGTACCGCAATCCGCATCAGGTGCCCCGCATGGTGAAGATTGTGGTGAACATGGGGGTCAGCGCCTCGCTTGAGAAAAGCGCCGTGGATGACGCCGCCCGCGATCTCATGCAAATCACCGGGCGCAAACCGGCCATCAGCAAGTCGCGCCATAACATAGCCAACTTCAAGTTACGGCAGGGCCAGCCCATCGGTTGCCGCGTGACGTTGCGCCAGGATGCGATGTATGAGTTCTTTGACCGGCTCGTTTCGGTGACGCTGCCGCGCATCCGGGACTTTCGCGGTTTGTCGCCGCGCAAGTTTGACGGTCGCGGCAACTACACGTTTGGCGTTGCCGAGCAGACCATTTTTCCAGAGATCGAAATGGACAAGATCAAGCGCCAGCAAGGCATGGACATCACCATTGTGACGACCGCCCGGAAAGACGCCGAAGCGCTGGATTTGTTGAAATTCATGGGTTTTCCATTTGCCGAAGCAAAGCAATAACTCGTTATGGCCAAGACAGCATGGATCGAGCGCAACAAGCGCAAGCAGAACACGGTGAAAAAGTACGCCGCCAAGCGCGCGGAGTTAAAGGCCCGGCGCGACTACGCTGGCCTGGCCAAACTGCCGCGCGATGCCAGTCCGACGCGCGTGGTGAACCGCTGCTCGATGAGCGGCCGGCGCCACGGTTATCTGCGCAAATTTGGGGCCTCGCGGTTGACGTTCCGGGAGGCGGCGCTCAACGGCCTGATTCCCGGCGTGGTGAAGGCGAGCTGGTGATATTATGACTGACGCGATTTCCGACATGTTGACCCGCATCCGCAACGCCGGCCGGGCGTTGTTGCCGACGGTGCAGATCCCTCATTCCCGGGTGAAAGAAAGCATCGCGAAGGTGCTGAAGCAGGAGGGCTACGTTGCCGATGTGAGCATCGAGGGCAATCCTCGCAAGACGATCAAGGTGCGGTTGAAGTACCAGGGAAAGAAACCGGTGATCGAGGGCTTGCGTCGCGTGAGCCGGCCCGGTTTGCGGAATTACGTCGGCGCCACGGAGATCCCGCGCGTGCTGGGTGGGTTGGGCGTGGCGGTCGTCTCCACGTCCGAAGGCGTGATGAGCGGCAATCAAGCCCGCCAGAAGAACATTGGCGGCGAAGTGATCTGTTACGTTTGGTAAGGACCAGATTTTATGTCGCGAATAGGAAAACAACCGATTGCCATTCCGCCGAAGGTGAAGGTGGAGGTTAAGGGCCAGAGCGTCCTGATCGAGGGGCCGAAGGGCAAACTGGGCTGGGAACTACCCAAACGTACCGGTCTCAAGGTGGACAAGAACCAGATTGTCATCAGCCGGGAGGGTGATGACCCGCAAGCCAAGGCGTTGCACGGTTTAAGCCGGGCGCTGATCAACAACATGGTGAAGGGGGTTTCGGATGGTTTTGTCAAGAAGCTGGAAATCCAAGGGGTGGGTTTCAAAGCCGCCGTCCAAGGCAAGGTCGTCAACCTGAATCTCGGTTTCTCGCATCCGATCAATTACAGCATCCCGGAACAGGTGAAGGTTACGGTCGAGGACAACACCAAGCTGACGATCGAAGGGCCGGACAAGGCCATGGTGGGCAAAGTAGCCGCTGAAATCCGTGGCTTCTATCCGCCGGAGCCTTACAAAGGCAAAGGGGTTCGTTATGTCGGCGAACACGTCCAGCGCAAGGAAGGCAAGACCGTTCAGTAACGATTGATTTGAAGTTCACGGCCAAATCCGTGACCCGCGAAAATGAGAACCGAAAAGAAACATCGCCTGAGCCAGTTGCGGCATTGGCGCGTCCGCCGCAAGATCAGCGGCACGAAGGACCGCCCGCGCATGAGTGTGTGCTTCAGCAACGAGCATATATACGTGCAATTCATTGATGACACGGCGGGAGCGACGCTGGCTTCCACCTCGACACGGAGCAAAGCCACGCCGGATCGCGACCAGTTGGCAGCCAACGCCGCGAGCGCCAAGACGATTGGCGCCCTGGCCGCGCGCGCGGCATTGGACAAGGGAATCAAACAAGTGGTGTTCGATCGCGGGGGCGCGCGGTATCACGGCAAAGTCAAGGCTTTGGCGGATGCAGCGCGCGAAGCGGGATTGCAATTCTAACCAACGGAGAACGATACTGTGGCAGAACTTAACAAACCGATGGGCGGAGACCAACGCCCGGCCCGTCCAGGCCGGGGACGCCGGGGCCGGCCGGGCGGCGACTCGCCAGAGCGTGGGGCGGATGGCCAGCCGACGGAAGACTTGTCGGAGAAGGTCGTCTTTATCAACCGCTCCTCCAAGGTGGTCAAGGGCGGACGCCGTTTCAATTTCAGTGCGCTGGTCGTGGTAGGTGACCGTCGCGGACGTGTGGGCGTGGCGTTGGGCAAAGCCAATGAGGTGGCGGACGCCATCCGCCGCGGGGGCGAGCTTGCCCGGCGGCAGATGGTCGTGGTTTCGCTCAAGGACACCACCATCCCTCACGAGGTGTATTCGGAGTTTGACGGTGCCCGCATCCTTTTGCGACCGGCATCGCCCGGAACGGGGATCATCGCCGGCAAGACCGTGCGTGCGGTCTTGGAGTCCGCCGGGGTGAAGAACGTGTTAAGCAAATCGCTTGGCTCGAAGAACGCGGCGAATGTCGTCAAAGCCACCTTGAATGCCTTGTTGCGATTACGGTTGCGCGAGGACATTTACCAGGGTCGCGGCTTGGAACTCAAAAAAGTGACGACCCCTGTGGCCCCGCCGGCCGAGCCGGTGACTGCCTGATTCCTTTCTATGCGACTACATAATCTAAAACCCCGCCCTGGGGCCAAGCACCGCCGCAAGCGGTTGGGCCAGGGCGAATCCAGCGGTCGTGGCAAGACCAGCGGTCGTGGCGGCAAGGGCCAGACGGCGCGTTCCGGCAGTTCGATTCGTATCGGTTTCGAGGGCGGTCAGATGCCGCTCATTCGCCGCATCCCCAAACGAGGTTTCAACAATGCCCGCTTTACCACGCGCTACCTGCCCGTAAACGCGGACGCGCTGAATGTCTTCGAGGACGGCGCCCGCGTGGATGAGGCTGTGTTGCGCGGTGTCGGCCTGGTTAATGGCCGCGGCGACGGCGTCAAAATCCTCGGTCAGGGCGAGTTGAACAAGAAGCTTACCGTGTGCGCGCACGCTTTCAGCGCTTCGGCGCGGGCCAAGATCGAAGGCAAAGGCGGGGTGTGTGAGCTCGTCAGCCTCAAGTCGCGTCCGTCCACGCCCGCCGGGGAATAGCCGCAATTGTCTCAAACCATGCTGGGTTCCATCGCCAACACCTTCACCAACTGCTTCAAAATCCCGGAGTTGAAGTCCCGGATTTTGTTCACGGTTGCCTTGCTGGCCATTTGCCGGCTGATTGCGTTCATCCGGATTCCCGGGCTGGATGGCGTGGAGTTGAGCAACTTCTTTGCCCAGCAGGCCCAGAGTGGGGGCGGGGCACTGGGTTTGTACGGGTTGTTTACGGGCGGCGCATTGTTCCGTTGTGCCGTCGGTTCGCTGGGCATCATGCCGTACATCAGCGCCACGATCATTATTCAATTGCTTACAGCGGTCGTACCGCGCTTGAGCAAATTGGCGCGGGAGGAGGGCGGACGCGCCAAGATCATTCAATACGGACGCTATCTGACGGTCTTGCTTTGTCTTGGGCAAGGCGCGGCCATGGCAATCGGATGGGAGAATCCCGAGAAGATTTTCGGTGAAGGCATCGGGCGCTTGGTGCTCTACAGCGACAGTTTCATCTGGTGGTACCGCATTCAAACCGTGTTGATTTTGACCACGGGCACGATGTTGCTCATGTGGCTGGGTGAGCAAATCACCGAGCGCGGCATCGGTAACGGCGTTTCCATGGTGATTACCATCGGCATCGTGGCCGAAATGCCAGCCGCAGTAGTGGCGCTCAAGGACATGTTTTTCCCTGGCGGCGGCTTGGAAGCCAAATTCAACTTGGGCCATGCGGCGGCGTTGATCCTCCTTCTCCTGGGCGTGGTGGCGGGCGTCATCTCCGTGATCCAGGCACAGCGCAAAATCCCCGTGCAATACGCGCAGCGGGCGGTGGGACGCAAGATGTATGGCGGCGGCACGTCATTCATGCCGTTGCGGGTCAACTACGCTGGCGTGATGCCGATCATTTTTGCCCAAGCCATCCTGATGTTTCCCCAGAAGTTCTTCCTGCTCGTGGGCCAGGGGTTGACTGACAGTGCGAGTCCGGGAGTCAAGTTCATCAGCAAGAGCTGTCTGGCGGTCGCGGCGGCATTGAATGAGGGCGCCTTCGCTTACCTGCTGCTCTATGCGTTGATGATTCTGTTCTTCTCCTACTTCTGGGTGGCCACGCAGTTCAACGAATTGCAGATCGCCGATGATCTCAAGAAGAACGGCGGTTACATCCCGGGCGTGAGGCCGGGTGTGGCAACCAGTGACTATCTGCATAATGCCATGAGCCGCATCACGCTGGCGGGGGCGATTTTTCTAACGGTTATCGCCGTAATCCCGATCATCCTCTCGAATGAAATGGGCATTCCGTACCAGGTTTCGACTTTCTTTGGCGGCACAAGTATTCTGATCATGGTGGGTGTAATGTTGGACACGATGCGTCAGGTCGAGTCGCACTTGTTGATGCGTCACTATGATGGCTTCTTGAAGAAGGGGCGTTTGCGAGGGCGGATTTGATCATGGTGGCGTGCGATCTAGTCCCCGGACGGGTAGGCCCGGCGGACTAAGGCAGCGCGGACGGTCAAGCTGGCGAAGCGACACACAAATGATCATTCTGAAGAACGAGCGTGACTTGGAAGCGATGCGGCCGGCCTGCGCGGTGGCCAGTCTGGTTTTGAGCGAAGTGGCGGCGTTCATCCAGCCCGGAGTCACGACGCGGCAGGTGGACGAATTTGCCGCCTCGCGTATCAAGCATTACGGGGCGCGTAGTGCGTTCCTGGGTTATCGCAAGTATCCGTGCCAGATTTGCATTTCGGTCAACGATCAGGTGGTGCATGGGCTGGCGAATGAACGGCAGTTGCGGTTTGGGGACATAGTGAGCCTGGATGTCGGGGTTTATTACGGCGGTTATGTGGGCGACAACGCCCGCACGGTGGCGGTGGGCGGTTGTGGCGTGGAGGCCCAGCGGTTGATGGATGTGACCGAACGGGCGCTGTATGAAGGGATCGCCGCTGCCACACCGGGCAACCGGGTGACGGATATTTCTCGTGCCATTCAGACCTACGTCGAGGGCAACGGGTTCAGCGTCGTCCGGGAGTTTGTCGGCCATGGGGTGGGTCGCTCGGTGCATGAAGACCCGCAAGTGCCAAACTTTGTGGACCCAAAGAGCAACCAGAAGTTGCGGCCGGGAATGACGATTGCCATCGAGCCGATGGTGAACTCGGGCCGGGCGCACGTAAAAATCTTGAATGACGGCTGGACAGTGGTCACGCAAGATGGTTCACTATCCGCCCATTTTGAGCATACCGTGCTCATCACCGAGGGCGAGCCGGAGATTTTAACATGGCCGGAACGGGTGCCTTCGTCGTTGAAGGCGTCGTAATTGAAACGCTACCGAACCGGACGTATCGGGTGGAACTGGCCAATGGCCACCGGCTGCTGGCCTTCGTGGCGGGCCGGGCGAAGCGGACGTTTGCCGGTTTGGTTGCGGGTGAGAAAGTGATGTTGCAGTTGTCGCCCTACGATTTGTCCAGCGGGCGCATATTGGTGGGAACAGAAAAGCTTTTAACATGAAAGTTCGTGCGTCAGTCAAAAAGTTGTGCGAGCACTGTAGAATTGTGCGTCGCCGGGGTGTCATTCGGGTCATTTGCTCGAACAAGCGCCACAAACAACGGCAGGGTTGAGTCCTGTCGCCGGCATTTAACCCAGGTTAACGAATAAACGATTTATGGCCCGCATCATTGGAGTGGAAGTTCCGCCAAACAAGCGCATTGATATTGCCCTGCGCTCCATCTATGGCATCGGTCCCGTCAACTCGAAGGAAATTCTCGTGCGGGCGAACATTGACCCGGCCATCCGCGCCAAGGATCTCACGGAACAGCAGCTTTCGCAGATTGTTCACGCGATCCAGGACGGGAAGTACGTGATTGAAGGCGATCTTCGCCGCGAGATCGGTATGGACCTGAAGCGGTTGCAGGCCATCAAGTGCTATCGCGGTGTCCGGCACTTGCGCGGCCTGCCGGTGCGTGGCCAGCGGACCCAGACCAATGCTCGCACGCGCAAAGGCCCGCGCAAAACCGTCGGCGTGCAGCGCAATCCCAACGCCAAGACCGGCATCCACTAATCTGATTTTGTATGGCTGAAGAAAAGAAGAAGCCCGCTTCGCAAAAGGAATCAAAAACCGATGCCGCTGATCCGGCAAAGGTCGAGGCCAAGCCGGCGGTTGAGAAGACAAAGAAAGCTGCTCCGGTCGCCGAGGCTCCCGCGGCTGATGCGGCCAAGGCCGGGGATGTCCCCGTGCCCGGGGTTGCGCCCACCGCGGCGGAACTGCTGGGTGATGATACGGCGGCAAAGAAAATCATCAAGGCCAAGCACGCCAAGAACGTTGCTTCCGGCATCGCCAACATTCTGGCCACGTTCAACAACACGCAGGTCACTATCACGGACATGCAGGGGAACTTGATCGGCTGGTCCAGTGCCGGGCGCGTGGGATTCAAGGGTTCGCGCAAGAGCACGGCGTATGCAGCGCAGCAAGTCGCGCAGGATGCCGCCCGCCAGGCCATGTCGCACGGTATGAGAGAGGTGGAAGTTCGCGTCAAAGGCCCCGGCTCTGGTCGCGAATCTGCCATCCGCGCCCTGCAGGCCATCGGGATGGAAATTTCCTGTATCAAAGACGTGACCCCTGTGCCGCACAACGGTTGTCGTCCGCGCAAGAAGCGCCGGGTGTAGTTCACTTTTTACGCATCACGCATCACGAATTATGGCTCGTTACACAGGTCCTCGCGTTCGCCTCAGCCGCCGGTTCGGTATTCCGATTTTCGGCCCGACCAAGTATCTCGAACGCCGCAACTACGGCCCCGGCATGCACGGCCCCAAGTCGCGCCGCAAGACAACGGATTACGGGCTGGGATTGATCGAGAAGCAAAAGCTCCGCTATTACTACGGCCTGATGGAGCGCCAGTTCCGCGGCGTTTACGAGAAGGCGCTCAAGCGCCGCGGCGTTACCGGCGAGCAAATGTTGCAGATTCTGGAGACGCGGCTCGATAACGTGGTGTATCAATTGGGGCTGGCCACCACCCGTGCCGCCGCGCGCCAGATGGTGGCCCACGGCCACATCCGGGTGAACGGCCGCAAGGTGAATGTGCCCTCCTACGCCCTGCGCGTGAACGACGCGGTGGACGTGAAGGACACCACGGTTTCGCGGCAGTTGGCGACCAAGAATCTGGAGATGTCCACGAGCCGGGCCGTGCCCGACTGGCTTTCCTTGAGCAAGGATGAGTTCAAGGGCGTGGTGATGCGCGTGCCAACCCGCGATGAAATCAATCCCATCGCCAACGAACAGGCCGTCGTCGAATTTTATTCCCGCTAGTTTAACCCGGTCCCGCCGGTGCGGGACCCAACGCAATTACACGGGCCGCGACCGGAGCGGGAAGTTCACCGGCGCAGCCAGATTAAAATTGCAGGAAAGAAACCTATGCCAGTACGTCTAGGACGATTCGAAATGCCCAAACGGTTGACCAAGGAAGAGTCAACCGCCACTGAAACTTTCGCCCGCTTTGTCGCCGAGCCCTTCGAAACCGGCTATGGCCACACCATCGGCAATTCCCTGCGCCGGGTGTTGCTCTCCTCGCTGGAGGGCGCGGCCATCACCTCCATCAAGGTGGACGGCGCCATGCACGAGTTCGCGGCCATTGACGGGGTCGTGGAGGACGTCACCGACATTGTCTTGAATCTCAAGAAGATCAAGTTCAAGGCCCACACCCGCGAGCCGCAAACCCTGTTGCTTTCGGTCAACAAGGAAGGCGCCGTGACCGCCGCCGACATCCAGCTTAACCAAAACATCGAACTGGTCAATCCAGAGCAGGTGATCTGCACGCTCGACAAGAAGAAGAAATTCGAGATGGAACTGGAGGTCAAAGTGGGCCGTGGTTTCTGCCCCGGGGACGAGAACAAAAAGCCCGGCCAGGCGATCGGCGTGGTGGCGATTGACTCGCTCTTTTCCCCGGTGATCCGGGTGCGTTACTCGGTGGAAAACGCCCGCGTCGGCCAGCGCACGGACTACGACCGCTTGCTGGTTGACATCTGGACGGATGGCCGCATTTCCCCCGACGACGCCCTCACACAGGCCTCGGCCATCTTACAGCACCACCTCGATGTGTTTGTGGGTTACGACAAGAACGCCGTGGAGTTTGAGGAAGTGGTGGATAAACAGGATGAGGAGAAATCGAAGCTCAAGAAGCTCCTCAACATGAGCGTGAACGAAATCGAGTTGAGCGTCCGCGCTGCCAACTGCCTCAACAACGCCAACATCACCACCGTCGGCCAGTTGGCGATGAAGTCCGAGCAGGAAATGCTCAAGTACCGCAACTTCGGCAAGAAATCGCTCAACGAAATCAAAGACAAACTGTCCGCCCTCGGTCTGGCCTTGGGGATGACTTTCGAGCCGGGGTTACTGGAAGCGGCCAAGGAAGAGGCGGCCAAGCAGCAGTGATTTATGCGACACCTTAAACGAACCGCCAAGCTGGGCCGCACTTTCGAGCATCGCAACGCGATGCTGGCCAACTTGGTTTGCAGCCTCATCAAGCACAAACGCATCACCACCACGCTGGCCAAGGCCAAGGCCGCGCGCCCGGTGGCGGAGAAAATTGTCACGCTGGGCAAGGCCGGCACCATCCACGCCCGCCGGTTGGTCGCTGCGCGCCTCCATGCTCGCGGCCCGGCTGAACAGCTTTCCAAGGAGAAGCGCAAGAAATGGCGTTCCGAGGAGGACGTGGTCCGCATTCTGTTCGACGAAATCGCGCCGGCCTTCAAGGAGCGCAACGGAGGCTACACCCGCATCGTCCGGTTGAACCAGCGGCAGGGCGATGCCGCCCAGCGTGCCATTCTGGAGTGGGTGGACACGGTAATCGCTCCCCCGGCGGTTACGCCTGCCGAGAGCACAACCGGCGAAGCCAAGCCCGCTGAACCCAAAGAGGAATCGAAGTAAGCGATTTGCTGAATTCTGAAGCAACAGCCCGCTCGCGAGAGCGGGCTTTTTTGTTCAGCAGGTTTGTTCAGCAGGTTCATCAAGCTTGCTCAATCCTCCGGCAGCGGTTTGCCTTTGGTTTCCGGCGCCCAGATCAGGGCGATGATGCCTATGATGTAAACCGAGCACATGATTACCGCTGCCACCCGGAATGGCTCGACCACCCCATACTGCGTCAGCGCCAGACTGAGTTGGCCCAACACAATCGGCGCGGGCGCCGCGAGGTAACGCACGGTGTTGTAACAAAAGCCCACGCCCGTCCCCCGCAGTCGCGTGGGGAAGATCTCCGGAAAGTAAATCGAGTAGCCGGCGAAAACCGCGAGTTGGGCGAAGCCCATCATGGGTAGCATCCAGTAGGCGTCCGTAGCCGTGCGCAGATTGTAAAACACGTATGCCGTGGTGAACAGGCACAGGATGAAGGCGCACAGGAAAGCCAGACGGCGGCTCAACCACGATGCGACGAAGGTGAACACCACCATGCCGGCGAAAGCGCCCGCGTCCTGAAACAAAGTGCCCCAGGCCCGTACGGTGTCCACGGTCTTCTGCGGTGCGTCCTGGAGCGCCGTGCTGATCAATTCCGGTGAAAAGAAGCCGATGCCCCAGAGACCAATCATTCCCGATACCCCCAGCAGCAATCCTACAATGCTGTTGCGCCGCCACCGTGGGTTGGTGAACAGCTCCTTGACGGATCCCACCTGCTTGTGCGCGGCCCCGCTACGCGCGGCTGCGCGGGCCTGCTTCCACGGCTCCGGTTCCCGCAGGATGAAAATGATCGGTACTGCCAATAGCGACGGAAGTATTCCGACGAAGAAGAGCACGCGCCAGCCCGAGAGCGTGCCCCAAAAATTCTCCGCCCCGGGTTGGATGTGCAGGCTGATGAATGAGCCCATCATGTTGCCACAGGCGGATAACGCCTGCAATGACCCCAGAGCAACGGCCCGCATTCTGCCCGGAACACTTTCCGCCACCAACGTGGTTGCCGCGCCGAACATCCCGCCCACGCCGAGTCCCACCAGGAACCGGTAGATGGTAAAATCCACCCACCCTTGGGCAAATCCACATAGGCCGGTGAAGCCTGAGTACACCAGCAGCGTCGCGACCATGGTCTTCACCCGTCCCCATTTGTCGCTCATCATCCCGAAAAAGATGCCACCCGTGGCCCAGCCCAGGATCATGGACGTCGTCGCATAACCGATGTAAGTCTTCAGTGCCGCCTGCGCCGCCGCGTCGCTGCCCAACAACTCTTTCAGCGCCGATTCCCGTGCCAGCACGAATAACCGCTGGTCCATGCAATCGAACAGCCAGCCAGCGGAGGCAATAATGACCACGAGCCAATGATAGACGGTGATTTTCTCCGGAGTCCCCGGGGCCGGGGCGGGACTGGTGGGTATGGGCGCACTCACGCGCGCATTGTCCGGAACGACCCGTGAGTGTCAAGTTGCCTGTGCATTAAACATCAGATAAAAGATGCGCCGATGAAAGCCGTGACTCGTTGCACCTGGCCCAAGACCGAACTCGACATCGCCTACCACGACACCGAATGGGGCGTGCCGGTGCATGACGACCGTTTGCTGTTCGAGATGCTGATTCTGGAGGGAGCGCAGGCGGGCTTGAGCTGGTCCACGATTCTCAAGAAACGCGCCAGCTACCGGCGCGCGTTTGACAACTTCGACGCGCGCAAGATAGCGAAGTACGACGCGCTCAAGGTCAGGAGGCTGCTTGCTGATCCTGGCATCGTGCGCAACCGGCTGAAAGTCGCCGCCACCATCCAGAACGCGAGATCATTTCTCGCGGTGCAAAAGGAATTCGGCAGCTTCGATACCTACATCTGGCAATTCGTTGGCGGCCAGCCCGTCCAGAACCGACGCCAATCCCTGCGGGAAATTCCAGCACGCACGCCCGAGTCCGACGCGATGAGCAAGGACTTGTTGAAGCGCGGATTCAAATTCGTCGGCTCGACGATTTGTTACGCTTTCATGCAGGCCGTGGGCATGGTGAACGATCACACCGCGGATTGTTTCCGACACCGCGAAGTGAAGCGGCAGAGTTCACTTCGCTAAATCCAGGCAGAGCAAACGATCTTCACTGCGGAGATAAAGTTTCTTTTGGGCGAGAATGGGCGCCGTCCAGCAGGGGTAGCGGAGTTGCGGCATCTGGACGCGCGCCAGTTCATCAGGTTGGTTCGGGTTCAAACGGAACAATCCCAGCAACCCGCCTTCACCAAGCACGATGAGTTTGCCCTCCGCCATGATCATTGAGCCGCGGCCATAGACCGGCGGTTGTGAACCGCTGCGTGTCCTCCAACTCTCATCGCGTTCCCACATCAATTTGCCCGTTTTGAACTCCACGCAGCGGAAGCGCGCATCCGGCTCGTTGCGTCCACTCAAGGCATAGAGATAACCGTCGTGATGGATGGGGGTGCTCCAGTGCATTTCCAGAACGGGCGAGACCGGGCGACCAGTGTTGGCATCCATTTCCCGCGAGGCACGCGGGCTGCGCCATACTTCCCCAAAGCTCCTGCCATCCGGGTTCACTCGCAGCAACGCCGACCCCACCCGATAGTAGGCGGCGGAAATGAAGATCAGGTCGTCCACCACCACCGGGGTGGCGGCGTTCACCGACTCGTTGACCGGAGCGCAGAACCAACGACTGAAATTCACTGCGCCAGTTCCGGGGGCCAGCGACACCAATCCCTGGCGCATCAAACAGAGAATGTGCCGCCGGCCGTGAATGGTCGCCGCAACCGGGGTGGCATAGCTGGCCTGCTTCCAGTAATTCATCCAATGCACTGTGGGTTCGCCGGGCCAGCCGATCATGGTCATTCCCTGCCAGTTGTCCCGACCGACGTTTTCCCAGACGGTCTGGCCAGTTTGCGCATTGAACGCCACCACTCCCGAGTTTGGTTGCCCGCCCACCATCACGATGAGCAGGTTGTCTTCCAGGATCGGCGTGCTGCCCACGCCAAAGAACGCCTCTGGCACGTCCCAGTCTTTCGCAGTCTCGCGCTCCCAGATCTTCCTGCCGGTCGTCAGGTCCAGGCAGAGCAGCTTCCCTTCAGCGCCGAGCGTGTAGCAGCGATTTGAGGTCAACAGCGGTGTGCCGCGTGGGCCGTTATTGTAGCCGTACGGGTCAATGAACTTGCTCGCATAAGCGTAACGCCAACGGGATTTGCCGGTGTCCGCCTCGAAGGCTTCGACGATTTCCTCATCGCCAATCCGGTGGTGCAGGAGAAGTTGATTTCCATGCACGGACGGCGCGCTGTAGCCGGTACCGATTTGCTTTTCCCACACCAATGGCAGCCCGTTGGTTGGCCAGCGATCCAGCAGGCCGATCTCGCGGGAGATGCCGTTGGCGTCTGGCCCTAGAAACTGTGGCCAGTTGCCGGGTGGCGGTTCAGTTCCGACGGAACCGGAGCAGATCAAGCGGGCAAGCAGCAGCATGAGGCTGGCGTGAAACACCCGTGCGATGGATTCGAGATTCATGTGTATCCGCAACAATAGCAAACCCATCGAACGGCGCGACTCTTACCTTGCCGCGACATTGGCGAACCGTAGGCGTTTCAGTGAACCGACCCGGAGGAAGTCCGCGAAGGACGGGTTTTCTGCCGCCCATCTGCATGAAGTCCTTGGAATCACCATCCTGACGAAGCACGGAGGGAGTGGATTGGGAAGGGCTGCCGTCGGCGTGGGGTAAAACAGAAAAGCCGGACTTGACGTCCGGCTCCTCCGCAATGAGAACAACACACTTAAATCTTCCATTGGACGCTACGCCGCAGACTCACGCTTTCACCACACACACGGAACACTGCATTTTTGCGTCCCAACGACAGGTGCAGATTAACATGGATCGGTTTTCCTGCCAGTCACCAGTTCTGGGGACAAGCCAGTGAGCGGATGAACCATCGCTAACTCATTGGGAAGAAACATGCTGCAAAAACAGTGGCGACGGCTGGTTACGGGCGACGTAGGAATTTGGCGACTGCCTCGGTGCGGGTGCGGACCTGCAGTTTCTCGTAGATTCGGCGGATGTAGGTATGCACGGTTTCGTAGCTGATGCCGAGTTTGTCGGAAATCTCCTTGTAGATGAGTCCCTGGCTTAAGAGGTCAAGCACTTCCTGTTCACGCGGAGACAGGTTTTCAGTGGCTTCATTGGAAGGCGCGGCTTTCTGGAAGGACTGGACAACTTTGCGGGCAATATGCGTGGTCATTGGCGAACCGCCCCGCTGCACTTCGCGGATGGCCTCCAGCAATTCCGCCCGCGGCGTGCGCTTGAGCATGTAACCGCTGGCACCCGCAGCCAAGGCGTTGAAGATATTCTCGGTATCCTCGTACACCGTGAGCATCATCACCTGAGTTTGCGGCAGCAATTGCTTCAACTGCCGCACACATTCCACGCCGTTGATACCCGGAAGATTGATGTCCATGAGGACGACGTTTGGGCGCACGTTCGGCAGGTCCTTCAAGGCGTCTTCGGCATTGCCGTAATGACTGACACACTCAAAACCCTCGGCCCGGGCCAGCACGCGGGCCAGCGTGGTCCGCAACGGGTCCTGGTCTTCCACGATTGAAACGGTGATGGCCATAACGATTCAGCGATTTCCAGTAGGTGCGCTCAAGCGCACCAGCGTGCCGCCCTCCGGCACCGGGCTGATGGAGAATTCGCCGTGAACATCTTCCATCCGTTTGCGCATGTTCCGCAACCCATTTCTCGATCGGGCCCGCTCGGAATCCAAATCCACGGCCCCGCGACCATTATCGGCGATTTCCAGCGTGAACCGGTTCGGGGTCAGCTGCAATCGGATGCGGGCTTCGGTGGCTTGCGCGTGCTTGACGACGTTGTTAACGGCTTCCTTGAACGCGAGAAACACGTTATGGCGTACCTCCGGTGGGATCGTCATATCTGGGAGTTGCGCCGGAATCTCCAGCCGATGACGCAATCCCGCGAGCGCGAGATAGTCCTGCGCATATTTGCAGGCGTAAGTTATCAAGCTGTCCAGCGTATCGTTGGCGGGATTGGCGGCCCAGACGATTTCATCCAAGGCGCGGGTGGTGTCCCGGGCCGTCAGCGAGATTTGTCGCGCATGGGTTTCAACTTCTTCAGGCAGGTCCTTGTCGCTTTCCGCCAGTTCGCCCAGCAGGGCAACCTGGGTCAGATTGGCGCCCAGTTGATCGTGGAGATCGCGTGCGATGCGGGAGCGTTCCTTCTCAAGCGCTTCTTGCTGCCGCATCTGCTGCAATTGACGTTGCAGTTTCTGCGTGGCCACATAATAAACCACACCCGCGATAGTCACTAGGAGGCCCAGAATAACGGCGCTACGAAACCACCACGTTTGCCAGAACCGGGGTAGCACCACTACCGCCAGCGCAGTGCCTGCTTCATTCCACACGCCGTCCTCATTGCAGGCGGCCACCCGGAAAAGGTACTCTTTGGGCGGTAGTTTGGTGTAACGCGCGAAGCGGACGTTCCCCGCATCGGTCCACGCGGCTTCGTGACCCTCCATCCGGTACTTGAACCGCGCTCGATCCGCTGCCGCAAGATTCAGACTGGTGTAATGGATTTCGATGACTTCCTTGCCAGCGGGAATGGTGACAGCCTGGAGCGGTTTGCCTCGAAAGCCGTTGGTGTTGCATTGCTGCCCGTCGGCCAAAACGGATTCCAATACTACTGTCGGCGCAAGCGGATTGGGTTTCAGCCGGGACGGCTCCACCGAAACCACCCCTTTGATGGTGGGGAACCAAAGTCGCCCATCCTCAGTGCGGCAGGCCGCCGGTTGCGCGCCGGGCGTACATTCGTTGTCCGGCAAACCATCGGCCACCTTGTAGGTTCGTACGGAGATCAGGTTGGTCGCACCCCGCGCAAAATCGTTGAGCGATTGCTTGGAAGCGCGCATAAGCCCGGCGTTCGATCCCATCCACAGGAAGCCCTGATCGTCCTCGATCAGATATGCAATACTGTGGCTCGCCAGTCCCGAGCTCCGGGTGTAATGGGCCCACGAGTTGGTATGAAATCGCGCCAGCCCGCCGCCAGTGCCTATCCACAAAACGCCTTCAACGTCCACCAGCAGGGAAGAAACGTTGTGACTGGGTAAACCCGGCTCCCCTTTCCCGAATACGACGATCTGCTCCTCGCGCAAACGATTCAACCCGCCACCCTCCGTGCCAACCCACAGGTTCCCCTCCGCATCCTCGGCAATGGCCCGCACCACCTCTGAGGACAGCCCCTGGCGCAGGGTATAGCCTTTCCAGCTCTGTCCATCCCAACGCCACAGCCCAGTTTGCGTGCCGACCCACAACTGCCCGGCGCGATCTTGAAAGATCGCGGATACCGTCCAACCACGCGCGCCCATTCCCGGAGGTTGTTGAAAACGTCCGTCCTGCAATTGTAGCAAGCCGATTTCGAAGACGCCGGTCCACACCCGTTGATCGCGATCCCGGAACACGCTGCCCAGGTATAGCCTGGTCAATCCCTGTTCCATGCCCAACTGGCGCTGGACTCCGTCTTTCCAGTGCCGGACCCCGCCACCGTGCGTGCCCAGCAACAACCCGCCTTCGCCATCGTCGCACACCGTTTTCACATTGACGTTGCGGGTGTCTTCGATCAACTCGAAGGCCGTTCGTTTGACCCGATTCAAGCCCCTGCCGTCCGTGCCCACCCACAAGCTGCCTTCCCGATCGAGACACAGCGAGAGCACGGTGTTGTGCGACAAACCGGAAACGCGTTGCGCCTGGTTCTCGTTGTTGTACCAATACACACCGCTGCCCCGGGTGCCGACAATCAAGTTGCCCTGGCTATCCTCACACGCCGTGGCCACCGGAGTATTGGTCCAAGGATAAGCCCCAAGATCGCGCTCCAAGACTTTGCCCCGCCACTTCTCCACCCGACCACCGGCCAGCCGCCAGTGGCCTCCGTGTTGACTGTTCAGCAGGAAATCCACCTTGATGGGGAGAATGTCCGGCGGTGGCAGGTTGGGTGGTTCCATCGAAGTCACCGAAGGAACTACCCGCAGTTCCGTGTCGGTGCCGATTTGCAGGGCGCCAGTGTCGTCCGCCAGCACCAGCCGGGTGTTGCTCCAGACGTTCGCACCCACCGCCCAGACGTCGCCGCGATCCTCCCGATAGCGGCACAGTTGTCCATCGCTGGTGTAAAGCCAGACGGCGCCATCCGCTGTTTCCGTGGCGGAGACGAGTTTGCCGCGAGGAGTGTCTGCCCAGATCTTCAGGGGATGAACCTGGCCGCCAGGTTTGATCAGCACCACGCCGGCGTTTTCGGTGCCGACGCACAGGTTGCCGCGGCTGTCTTCGAATAGACAAGCGATGGCACTGCTGTTCAGACCCGGCAGCGCACTCTCGTCGTACACGTCGAAGCGGATGCCATCAAATCGCACCAATCCATACTGCGTGCCGAGCCAGAGATAGCCGTCGCTTGTTTGGATCATTGCGATGACCGCTCCGCCGGGCAGGCCTTCATCCTTGCCCCAATAATCCACCACGAACGCTGCGCCCGCGTCGAAGCGGTCGCCAGCCTCCGCGGTCGGCGCGCAGTAGCCGCCGCCAAGCAATAACCCGGCGATTGTGGCGATTAAACCGCTCTTCGGCATGACAGAGTTTTCAGGCGGCGGGCGGAGGATGTAAAGCGCATACCTGATCTATGCAATTCACAGCCATCCCGTAGCGGGATGAAGAACTGAGTTGGCGCGGGAGGAGTTTCCTGCCACAAGACAGGGATAAAGAACAATCATTCTCCTTGTGATCCACAAACTGTCCTCCTTTTGAAGTGCTCCCGACAAGAAACGAATCCACTTGCGCCGTATTCCCGCTTTTCCTACAAACCCCGGCATGTCGGTAATTCGTCAGTCAGCCCGTCCGCCTCACGCGTCTGCTTTTGATCTGCCAGGTTTTCTGGAATCCAGGACCGCCGCCGTCAATGCCGCGTTGGATCGTTTCCTGCCGTCCGCCAGCGCCAAGCCGGCTACCATCCACCGCGCCATGCGTTACTCCTTGTTTGCCGGCGGCAAACGGATGCGACCCGCCTTGTGCCTGGCTGCCGCCGCCGCTTGTGGCGGACGGGAGGCGGACGCGTTGCCGCTCGCCTGTGCCGTTGAGTGCATCCACACCTACTCGCTGATTCACGACGATCTGCCCGCAATGGATAATGATGATTTCCGGCGCGGCAAACCGACGAATCACAAGGTCTTTGGCGAAGGCATTGCCGTGCTGGCGGGCGACGCTTTGTTGACGCAGGCGTTCGAGATTGCCGCGCAGGCCAAGGGCTGGCTGCGTTACTCGCATCGCGACCTCATTCGCGAAATCGCCTGGGCCAGCGGGTCGCTGCAACTCATCGCCGGGCAGGTGGCCGATCTGGAAGGCGAAGGCAGGAAAACCTCCGCCGCCCAGCTTCGTTACATTCACGAGCGCAAGACTTCCGCGCTGCTGTGCTGCTCCGTGCGCCTGGGTGGCATGAGCGCCAATTGCCCGCCCGCCCAACTCAAGGCGCTGACCGAATTCGGCTACCACGTCGGACTCGCGTTTCAGGTGATTGACGACATCCTCGATGTGACGCAAACAAGTGAGCAGCTCGGCAAAACCGCCGGCAAGGACACGCAGGCGCAAAAGGCCACCTACCCGGCAATTGTCGGCCTGAAGCGTTCGCGCCGAATTGCGGAGGAGCTGACGGATAAAGCCTTCGCCGCGTTGAAGCCCTTCAAAGGACAGGCCGTGGCGCTGGCGGCACTGGCGGAGTTCTTGTTGAAGCGGGATCGCTAATCAGGACTCAGCCGACTCAGTCCGTGCCGACGAGAGCATTTCTGCCCCGTCTGACGATATATGTGTCCTCGCCAAGAACAGGGAGTGGTTATCGGACAGTTGGACCAGGGCGGTAGCCGCTACACCCCTTCCCCAAACAGATTTGCCAGCCGCGCCGCGAGTTTGCGCCGGGCGACGGAATAGGAAAAGTATTTCACGCCAAGCTGGAAGTTGGTTTCCGCCCACTCAGCGCGCATTTTCTCATCGGTCAATACCTGGTGCGTCTGGTCCACCACATCCCGCGTCACCAGTTGCGACATCTCAATGGTCTTGAACCCCAGCGGGTCAATGTCGCGCGCATAAACCGCGTAGGTGTTCACCACCACGGGCTTTCCAAAGTAAATTGCTTCGAGGAAGGCATTGCCAAACCCCTCGTAATGGCTCGGGTAGGTGACCAGATCCGCGTGCGGATAGACGTCAAACAGCGTGTAAACCTTCTGCCCGGCGGCGTTCGTGCCACGTTCCTCCCCCACGCGGTCGTCCATGAACCGCACGTCAATCTTCGCGTCCTCGATGCGGTCGCGTAGCATCTGGAGATAGGCGCTGCCTTCATCACCCGCCGGGTGCGAAATGACGAGCTTGGCCCGCGGATCGTTGAGCCGGCGAACCAGTTCGATAGCGTGTTCGATACCCTTGCGCGCCACGACGCGCGTCGGTTGCAGAATGAGAATATCATCGTCACGCAGGCCAATTTCACGGCGCAAGTCCGCGTTGTAATCATCAATCCCCGGCGGCGGCATTTCAAAATCCAGCACGTTGGGAATTACCACCGACGAAAGACTGCAACGGCGAGCGAGTTCCTTTTGCGCCATCGAATTGATGACCACGTGCTCCACGCCGGGCAACGCGCCGGGGAAAGCCGCGCGGAGGTAATCATTCACGGCGCTGACGATGAAACGCTCGCGTTCCCAGGCAAAATCGTGGTGGTGCGCGATGGTGGCCAGGCCGGTTTCAGCGATCACTTCGGTCATCGCCAGCCCCAGGGGCACGTGCATGGGAATGGCGAGGATGTTTTGCGGGATGAGCACTTCGAGCCGGTACTTTTCAATGAACCGATAAAGCTCGTCTTTGAGTTGATCCTTCAGTGCGTGGATACGGCTGGTGACGGCGCGCGTGCGGGTGGTGGTGCCGAACAACTCCCTCTGCACGGCGGCCACTTCGGGGTGGTTGAAGAACGCCAGCGGCGCGTGATAGCTGACTTCTTGCGGCGTGTCCAACAACCCACCCATCCAGAAACAACTGTGCCCCATGCCGGCCAGAATCTGCGCCCACTTCTCGGCTTCCAGCGTGACGCCGTCCGTGCCGTGAAACCGTGTGGAAATGAAACCAATGCGCTTGGGTGCGCCAGTGGTGAGAATACACGTGCTCATATCAAAGACCGGAGGACTCCAGTTTGCGCCGGGGGGATTTCTGATCGCGCGAGGTTGTTTTGTTTCCTTGTGCGGCACTGCGGCTTCCGGTGCGGCGCTTGGCGCGGGGCATACCCTTCTCCACAATCGCGCCGACGGCGGCACCAGCCACCGCCCCGACCGGGCCGCCCACCACGGCGCCGATTACGGCCCCCGCCGCCACATTGCCGAGGCGTTCCGCGGGTGGTGTTCCGATTCGGGGCTGGCTTCGTTTTCTGCGCTTCATCCCATTCAGTTAACGCTTCAGCACGCTCAGGTCAAACCGGACTATTACGCGAACCGGCCAGCGAACCGGGTTTGCTTCGTTGCCGGCTGCAGTACCGCTTTGCCAGCCAGCCAAAGAACCAGATTCCCAAGAGGCCCGCCGTCAAGTCCGCGAGGTCAAAGGAGCGCGAGCGCAGAAACAGTTGGGAAACCTCCTCCAGAGTCGCCACGAACATGACCATTGCGCTGCCCTTCAGGATGGAGATTCGCCAGAGCCGGATTTCGGCGGTTCGCAGGACAAGATTCACGAGGAAGGAGAGCATGCCGAACAATATGAAATGGCCAAGCTTGTCCCCGGCGGGGATGCGATTGGCCAGGCGGAAGAACTGGCTGCCGTGCCCGCTGTCCGCCCAGGCCACGAGTCCGACCATGAAAAGCACAAAGGCACACAAAACGATTTTGACGCGGCGAATCTTCATTCAAGTTTCGGTAGTTGACCCTGAAAACACTCTGGCTGTTCAGATTTATTGCGCGGCACCGTCCTCATCGCCGCGGCGTCCAGTCGTTCAATCCCTTCTCATCGGTGATGGAATTGGCGGCCAAATGCAGTTGCTCCATGGCCTCTCCGATCAGATGCAGCGAACCGGCCACGACCACAAACGGGTCGGTGCCGGTCTGTAGGAACGCTTCGGCAAGTGACGCGCAAGTGCCGGTGTTGACCTCGGGATTGGTGCGTCGGCAGGCCGCGCACAACAGCGCCGGGTCCGCGCTACGCTCGCTGCCCACCGGTACGCACACAATCCGACCGGCCAGCGGTGCCAGCAGTTCGCACATCACCTCCCAATCCTTGTCCTGCATGATGCCCAGGATGAACGTCGCCCGGCGGTTGGGAAAGTGCTCCTCCAAGGCGGCCCGCAATGAGGTGGCACCCGCCGGATTATGCGCCCCGTCTAGTAGGACCTGCCGTCCGCCCGGCAATTCCGCCAGTTGCAGCCGGCCCGGCCAATTCACCCCGGTCAATCCCGCGCGCTGTTGCCCCTCGCTCACCGGCAATCGCGGCTGCAAGACTTGCACCGTCGCCAGTGCCACCGCGGCGTTCATGCGCTGATGCCAGCCCGGCAGTGGCAGCGGCAGGGCGTCCAGCGGTGGATGCTGTGTGTGCGCCGGCGCCACCAGCGTCAGCGGACTGCCCCGTTGAATCGCGGTTTCCTGAATCACCGCCAGGGCCTGCGGTTCTTCCGCGCCGGTGATGACCGGCACGCCCGGCTTGATGATGCCCGCTTTCTCGGTGGCAATGCTGGCCAGCGTGGCGCCCAGCCACTTCTGGTGATCGTATTGCACGTTCGTAATCACGCTCGCCAGCGGAGTGACGATGTTCGTGGCATCCAATCGGCCCCCCAGCCCGGTTTCCCAGATCACCAGATCGCAGCGCCGCGCGGCGAAATGACCCAAAGCCATGACCGTGACTGCCTCGAAGAAGGTCGGATGATGATCAGCCGCAAACTCCTTCAGCCAGGGCTGCAACTCGGCAACCCGCTGCACCACGTCGCTTTCGCCGATCAACTCGCGATTTACCTGGATACGTTCGCGGAACGACACCAGATGCGGCGACGTAAACAAGCCCACCCGCAACCCCGCCGTCCGATAAATGCTCTCCAACATCGCGCACGTCGAACCTTTGCCATTCGTGCCTGCGACGTGAATGAAACGAAGCCGGCTCTGCGGATTGCCCGCCAGCGCGGCGAGCTTGAGCGTATTCTCCAGCCCAAACTTCGCGCCGAACCAGCGCAGACCGTAGAGGAATTGGATGGTTTCGGCGTAGGTCATCTGGTTGGCGAAAACAAAAGCAAGCGCTGGAGCCACCCTACGGCTCGATAACCTCAAGCCCGTCAATGTGCCGGAATTCCACCGCGTTGAAGGTCGCGACCGCCCACTCGCGATGAACTGCCGTGGCGGCCACAATCAGGTCATGCGCTCCGATCATCCGGCCCCGCCGCGAGAACTGCGCCCAAAGCCGGGCGTGAACCGCGGCCACGGCTTTATCGAGCGGGACAACCTCCACCCGACGCAGGGTTTTCTCAAACCAGCGGCGACGACGTTTCAATCGGACCGGATCAGTTTCCGCATCAACTCCAAACGAAAGTTCGGAATACGTGATGGCACTGACAGCCACAGGTTCGGGGGGACGGGAGCGCAGCCAATGCGCCAGATTGAAACGATCGCGTTCGTCCGCGATGAGCAGCGACCTATCGAGGATCAGTCCCACGGATTGGCGAGAGGTTTGAGACTGCGACGGCCCTTGCGGAGATTCGTTGCAAGGGCGCGACGGTCTCTGGCGCTCAAAGTGGCGCTCGCCACGTCGTCCGCCAATTCATGGCTGTTGCAGTGAGTTGAATCCGCCGGGGCCAGGTAAGCCCACGTTTCGCCCCCGTTCACGATGGCGAAACACTCACGCTTGGAATGAACCCGCCTGAGAACGCGCTCGAAACTCCGCGCCACAATTTTGGCTTCCATCGTACTCATGGCCGCACTCTAACTGGCGCGGGCTTTGAGTCAAGGGGTTGAAAAGCCAACAACTCGGCCGGCTTGAGCGTGTTCTCCCGCCCGCATTTCGCGCCGGACCAACGCAGACCGTAGAGGAATTGGATGGTTTCGGCGCAGATCATTGCCTGCCCGAAAGGAAACGCCCTTCCTGGTGTTATTGGATGGCTTGGGCGTAGGTCATCAGGGCAAAGCGAGCATTCCAGGTAATCCAAGTCTGTTAAACTCATCAGGGTCAATGTGCCGAATCGCAATGGCGGCGGCTCGGCGGTAGAGTGTGGAATCCCGGTCGAAGATTCCGCAGAGGGCAGGAAGCGCAGCTCTTGCCTCCGGACCTATCTCACCGAGCAACTTGATCGCCCACAACTCTCCCCCTGCCGATGGATCCTTGCCCGCCAGATGGGCTAGCGACTCAACGGGTGGCTCGTTTTCCTGTTCAAGTCGCCAGAGCGCGACCTTAACTGAGAGTCCAACGAAGACACTTTCTGGATTTTGAAGGTCCTTTCTGTCCGATGGCTTAACGATGCCCCTTTCGTCCACGACCAAAAATTCTCGACAACTCCGGTTCGTTCAGCAGATTCGTCAGCACAGCCACTACATTCGAGCACGCTTGAGGGGCGATCTGAATGAGGGCATCCGCGGCGGCCAGGCGCAGTCTAAGGTTTTCATCATGCAACAGACCTTGAAGCAATGGAACGGCAGCGCTGGCATTCGTACCAATCTTTCCAAGGGCAGGACAGTATGACATTGCGGCGTATTGCTTGCTCTGGTGAATTAGCTCCATGAGGTTTGGCACGGCGGCGTGCGCGTCAGGTCCGATCTCTCCCAGAGCATCGGCAATAACCCGCCAGAGATTATGCTGGGCCGTGTGAGTGAACCACGAAGCTTTGAGTATTACCGGCGCGTGCAGTGCTTCAATCAGAACCGGAACAGCTTCCTTCGCATCCGCACCAAACATCGCAATCGCTTCGACCGCCCGATAACGCTGCGGGTACTCGCCTGATCGTATTACCTCGATCAGCCGAGCGACATTCTCGGTTGTCTGGCGGTTCATCTCCTGCAACTCGGATTCCAGCAAGGCAGGATCAATTTCTTTCAGAGCTTTCGCCGCAGCTTCACGCACCTGATCGTCCTCATCTCGCAATGCGGCGGCGATCCTCGGCCCCATGGACTTGGCGGCGGGGCCCATGCGCCGGAGATTGCTGAAGGCAAACGAACGGAGATAATTCGTGCATTCCAAACCAGTGGCAAAAACGCGTAGCGCAACATTCGTTTGGCGGTCAATTCGCCACAGCGCCCAAGCTGCTGTCCACCGCAATTGTTCATCGGTGTCCTTCACAGCGTCCAACAGCCATGGAATGGCAGCCTGGGCCTGCGGACCAACGCTGGCAAGCAGAGCAGCCCCTGTTTCTCGCGCGTCTGCACGATCACTTTTAAGATATGTCATGTATTTCGGGACCATCGGCGCACCTTTCTCGCCCATTGAAACCAAGGCACCGTAAACCTCCTGGTGCAAACGCCAACCCTCCGTCGGATCTTCAAAAATCTTCACGAGCGCCGGGATCGCTACGCCGGCGTTCGCACCAATCCGGCTGATCAGAAACGCGGCAAGTTCCCGGCGAGTTGCGATTTCATAGGCGCTCGGCAGCGTTTCCCTGGCGAGTTTCTGCAATCGAGGTTTGTCACCCAATCTTGAAACCGCTTCGTCTCCAAACTCGGCCAGTTTGCTCGGTTTCCTTTCCAGAATCTTGACGAGGAACGGTACTGCATTACTACCCATCGCCTCGATTGCTACAGTGGCCTCGGGGTTTAGGCCAGACTCCTTGATGGAGCGCTCGAACCAATAACTCGCCGGCTTGCCCCGGTAAGCTGGCTCCGTGCCCCTTGCGTCCGTGCGTGGCATCATGTACGCCATCAGAAGGAGCATCAGGAGTCTCATAAACCTATCCATGCCTCCAAAGCATCCCCGAGCGCAAGCGGTAAGCGAAAGCCGTGTCGGCGATTCGGATCAAAGCAAAAACTGCCGCATCGCCGTCACGCCTTCCGCCTTCAATCGGCGCTCTTCTCGGTAAGTGGAAATCGTCGAAGCGTCTCTTTGTTCAGACGGACGGCTTCATCGAACGTCATTCCGGGCTTGGCATGTTTCTTAAACCAGTCGTGGCGTCGTCTTCCCCTTTCGGTCGGAGCCACGTAATCTCGTTTCATAAGGTTAAAGGGGTTTGTGATGAGTCTGCTGGTGCGCCGCGGCGATGAAACCGCGAAACAGCGGATGCGGTTGGTGCGGCTTGCTCAGGAACTCGGGATGGAACTGGCTGGCCAGGTAAAAGGGATGATCGGGAAGTTCGATGATTTCCACCAGTTTGCCGTCGGGCGAAAGACCGCTGAAGACGAAGCCGGCCTTCTCGAAGCGGTCGCGATAGGCGTTGTTGAATTCAAAACGATGGCGGTGGCGTTCGTTGACGACGAACGAGCCGTAGAGTTTTCCCGCCTGGGAACCAACGGCCAGTTGGCACGCCTGCGCACCCAGGCGCATGGTGCCGCCCTTCTTGGTGACTTTGCGTTGGGCGTCCAGCAACGCGATCACCGGATGCGGGGTGTCGGGATCGAACTCGGTGGAGTGCGCCTTCTCCAGTTTGAGCACGTTGCGGGCGAATTCAATGGTGGCGATTTGCATTCCCAGACACAGGCCGAGATACGGCAGTTTCTTTTCCCGCGCGAACTGGGCGGCTTGGATCTTCCCCTCAATCCCACGCTCGCCGAAACCACCCGGCACGAGGATGCCGCCCAATCCGCTCAGGGCTTTGGCGGCGCCTTCCTTTTCGATTTCCTCCGAATCTACGCGCACGATTTCCACGCCGCAGTCGTTGGCCACGCCGCCGTGGATGATGGCTTCATAGACCGATTTGTAGGCGTCCTGCAAACCCATGTATTTGCCGACGACGCCGATGCGGACGCGGTGCTGCGGGGCGATCAATTTGCGGATGATCTCCTGCCAGTGCGACATGTTGGGCGCGGGCGCGTCAAGGTGGAGCAGGCGGCAAACCAAGTCGTCGGCGCGCTCACGTTGGAGCATCAGCGGGACTTCGTAAATCGAATGGTCAACGTCCTTCTCCTCGATGACGGCCTCCACGGGCACATTGCAGAAGAGGGAGATCTTCTGGCGCAATTCCTTGTCGAGCGGCTTCTCGCAACGGCAAACGATGAGGTGCGGCGCGATGCCGATTTCGCGGAGCTTGGCCACGGATTGCTGCGTGGGTTTGGTTTTGAGTTCGCCCGCCGCCTTGATGAACGGCACGTAGGTCACGTGGAGGAAGGCGACATTGCCGGTGCCGGCCTCGAGGGCGAACTCACGGATGGCTTCCAAGAAGGGGAGCCCTTCGATGTCGCCCGTGGTACCGCCGATCTCGGTGATGATGACGTCCGCCTGGCTTTGTTCCGCCAGCAGACGGATGCGGCGTTTGATTTCGTCGGTGACGTGCGGAATGACTTGGACGGTCTTGCCGAGATATTTGCCTTCGCGCTCGTTGTTGAGCACGGTTTGATAAACCTGGCCGCTGGTCAGGTTGTTGAGGCGGGTGAGCTTGACGCTGGTGAACCGCTCATAATGGCCGAGGTCCAGGTCCGTCTCCGCGCCGTCGTCGAGCACATAGACTTCGCCGTGCTGGAACGGTGACATGGTGCCGGGGTCCACGTTGAGGTAGGGGTCAAACTTTTGGAGCGCGACTTTGAGGCCGCGGTTTTCGAGCAAAGTGCCCAGCGCGGCGGCTGTCAGCCCCTTGCCCAGCGAACTCACCACACCACCGGTTACAAAAATGAATTTCATTGGTTCACAAGATGAAACCGAGACCAAGATCAAGATTAAGAGCAAGGCCGGGGGCGCGCACGTGCCCCATGAGCTTGAGCGTGAACTTGCTCTCAATCCCGTTCCGCCAACAACCGTTCCACCCGCGCGACATCTTCCGGCACGTCCACCCCCACGCTGTCGTAATTCACCCGGACGACTGCGATGGCAATGCCGTTTTCCAGCGCCCGCAACTGCTCCAGCCTTTCCGCGTGCTCCAGCGGTGACACCGGGAATTGCACCAACCGCAGCAGCGTTTCCCGCCGGTAACCGTAAATGCCGAGATGTTTCAAAAAAGGAAACGCCGCCAACTGTTCACTCACCGAACGACTGGCGGCCTCGCGCAGATACGGAATCGTGCGCCGGGAAAAATATAGGGCGCGGCCCGCCGCGTTGACAATGACTTTTACCGCGTTTGGATTGTCGTATTCCGCCGGGTGCTGGATGGGCGTGGCGGCGGTGGACATTTCGTTGGCAGCCAGTGCGCCCGCCACCGCGTCAATGACCGCCGGGTCTATCAGCGGCTCGTCGCCCTGGATGTTGACCACGGCATCACATTCGCAATGGGCGGCGACCTCGGCGATGCGATCCGAGCCGCTTGGATGATCCGGGCGCGTCATTTCCACCCGGCAGAATTGGCGCGCCACCTCCGCGATGCGCACATCGTCCGTGGCTACAATCACGTCGCTCAACAATTTGGCCTTACGGCATTGTTCCACCACGCGCTGAATGAGCGGCTTGCCGGCAATGAGCTGAAGCGGCTTGCCGGGGAAGCGCGTCGAGGCGTAGCGCGCGGGGATGATGCCCAGTGTCTGTTTGGGAACGAGTGAAGTGTCTTCTTCCTTCATTTCGAGGGGTGCTCCTGAGGCATAGCATGGTCGTCAGCCTGTGTCATGGCAGCCTGAGCAAACTCTGAGTAATTGCTCGGGACGAAAGGGTTTCCGTTTCCTTTGGAATCGGCAACTGCGGCTGGCAATGTGGCTGGCGAACTCATTGGCTCATGCGGGAGATGTGTTGGCCGCGAAAATGCGCTTTATGGGTGATGACGCTCATGCCGGCTCACTCATAACCCGCCCGCCTGGCCTTCGCAAGCTTGCTCCAATGCCGCTTCGGAGCCTGTAGCCAATGGCGGGCCCCCATCAGGGAGGGAACGGTTGGCAAGCCACTGTTGACGGGGGAATTTGTGACCACGCTGTGCACTCAGCGGTGGCAATGGCTTCGTCGGATTGCGTAAACTCGGTGTTCAGTTCCGGGTCGCCCACCAGAATCGAGTTTGCCCGGGTAAGTTGAACATCCACCAACGGGAATTCCACGTCTCCCCCAGACCTGACTCAGCAGCAGCAATGCCTGGTGCAAAGCTGCAGAGAGCCCTTAACATGGGTCACCTGAATCGGCATGTTTGAATTCTGGCAATTGGCGCTTTTATTCGCTACCGGACTCGTGGCGGGCTTTGTGGATTCCATCGCCGGCGGCGGCGGCCTGATCGCGGTGCCGGTACTGATGGGCCTGGGTCTGGATCCCAAACTCGCGCTCGGCACAAACAAATTGCAGGCCACCTTCGGTGCCGCGAGCGCGGCGTGGCATTACGCACGGGCGGGCACGGTGGACTTGCGTGATTGCGGCCGGGGTTTCGCCCTCTCACTTTGCGGCGCGACACTCGGGACGCTGGCGGTGCAGCAAATGGACCCTTCGTTTCTGCGGCGCCTTATCCCGCTTCTCCTCATTGCCGTGGCGGTCTATTCGCTGGCGCATCGTCGTCTGGGAGCGGAGGCCACGCCTCCGCGCATGTCGCGCGGCGGGTTTGACTGGCTGTTTGGCTTGGGGTTGGGATTTTACGACGGCTTCTTCGGTCCGGGCACCGGCACGTTCTGGACCATGGCGTTCATGCTGGGACTGGGGTTTCAGATGACGCGGGCCACGAGCTACACCAAGGTGATGAACTTTGGCAGCAACGTCGCCTCGCTTGTGTTCTTTCTGCTCGGCGGGCAGGTCTTGTTTGTGGCGGGCCTGGTCATGGGCGCCGGCCAATTGCTGGGCGCGCGACTGGGCAGCAGGATGGTTGTGCGACGCGGGACTGAATTCATCCGGCCCGTTTTCATCGCCGTGGTCCTGGCGCTAACGTTGAAGCTGCTCTACGACGCCTTTGCAGGATAGAGCAACGGCAGCCGGCAACACCTGGCCATCGCGATGAAGCACAAGGACGCACCGCGGCAAGGGCTTGGCCAAAGGAGCGCGAACCGCCGAGTCCGCGCACTGCCAACAGGGAATCCAGAACACGCGGACACTGCTGTCTGTGCCGTTCAAAAAACCTCGTGGGTTTCCGTCTCGCTTCCGGGGGATTGCACGCCAAGGCACCTTCGAGCTTTGGATATTGCCCAGTTCGCACGCAACGCGACTGCTGGTCAACCCGCTTTCGTCAGTTTGAACTGGATGATATCCGCGAGCACCTGTGGCTCGTCCGTGCCGATGCGAAAACGTTTCCCGTGCTTCATCACAAGTTCGACCGCATCCAGCCCGGACACGTTGTACAGCCAGCCGCCGGGATAAAGCCGAACGCCCCAGCCCCACCACCAACGGTTGCGCACGGGTTGCGCGGACGCGATTTCTTCGAGCCGAAAGCTTTTGCGGATGAGTCCCACGCCGAATCTGATGCGGACCAACGAATCATCCACCTCCACGGTGAGGGTTGCCATCAGCGAGGCGATGAGCAGTACGACCAGGACAAGGATCGGCCAGACAGACTGGCGCGCCGCGGGCGGCGTTGGCAGCAGTTCAAACAGAATTAGCGCCGCGATACAGACTGCCAAAGTCACCCAACCGGTTTGTGTGTGCTTGTAGGTCATGTTGTCCGGCTTTGGAAACCACATCCGCCCACGATGCGGCAGCGGGTAAACTCCACCGTGCGTGGCTCCGCGACTGCGATCGCCGCATCACCGTTCGACGATGCATCCTGTGTGCGAGCCAGGCGCGCGATGCCCGGCAAAACCGGCCACTATTGGTTCGCGGCCACCACGGCCCGGGCGCGTTTCGCCAGTTCGGCGTTCGTCGTGACTTGCGCCACTTTTTCCAGACCCGCAACAAGTTCGGGCGCGAGCTTGGCGGCATTCCGCCCTTGCGCCATTTTTTCGGCGACGTTGACCGCGGCGACACAGGCTTCGGCGCGGATGTCTTTGTCGTCCAGGAACGGCAGGATCAACGAAAGCGATCCCGCCTGATTGATCCCACCCAACGCAGCCAGGAACATTCGCTTCTCCTCCGGGCGCTCCACCAGGCCCGCAACCTCGCGGCACATTTCCAGCCGACGGCGCGGGGGTATTTCGTTGTCAGCCGCCCAGCGCAAGTAACCACGCAGGCCAAGCTGTTTCTCCGCCGAACTGCCGGGGGATTTTGCCAACGCCACCAGATCGGGAGCGGCGTCGGCGGTGGTCCAGGAATTGAGTGCGTCTATGGCGGCGGAGCGAATCTCCGGGTTCGAGTCCTTGACTGCGCTACGGACAGCGTCCAGGGCCTGGCCACCACCGGCGATCACGAGCACGCGCAACAGCACCGCCTTTTGCGGCGGCTTGGCGGTCGCCAATCGCGCAAGCAACGGCGTGGCCGAAGCGTCCGAGTCGGCCGCGCGGGCGCACACCGCGCCGAGCGCTTCCTCGATGGCAGCGAGGTCTTGGGGATTGGTGGACTTTGCCAGCAGGTCCAGCAACGCGGGCATTTCCGCAGCGCCGGCCAGTTCGCCCAATCGTTTCAGAGCGGCGGTGCGGATGTTGACGTCTGAATCACTCGCCGCCTGTCGCAACTGGGGAATTGCCTCACTCATTCGCCGACGCGAGACGAGTTCCATAGCTACCACCCGCTGGGCGGAAGTTCCGCGCGTGAGAAGTTGGAGTATCGCGGAGTCAGCTTCCGCTCCGGGAAAACCCGCCAGACTCGACTTGGCGGTTTCAGCAATTTGGGGATCTGCATTGAAGAGCAAGTCGGTCAACGCGGGCACGGCGGGAGCACCGCCGATTTCCGGCAGCGCGCGAATGGCGGCCAGGCGAACCGCCTTCACACCGTCACGCGCATGGGCCATCAGGGCGGGCAGCGCGCCGGCGTCTCCGCGTTTGCCGAGCGTCTGGATTAACAGGATCTGTTTGTCGGCGGAAAGGCGGCCAAGTTCGTCAACCAACGCTTTCGTCACGGATGCACCCGGCATTTCCATGGCGGTCAGCGCGGCGGCGGCCACCAATACATAGTCGTCACTCCGAATCGCCTCGCCCAACAGCGGGATGCCGTCATTGCCACGAGTCAGCACAGCGCCGCGCAGCGCACCAGCACGGACTTGCTGCGGCGCAGCCGACAATCCGCGAAGCCGATCGTAAGATGTCATCGCTGCTTGGTGTTCGCCTTTTGCTGCCAGGGACTCAGCGCAGCGAAACAGCCCTTCGCAGAACGCAACTTGATTGGCCGCGGAAACATCCGCCAGAGCCTCGCTCAGTGCTTTCGCGGCAGCCGAATTGCCGATGCTGCCCAAAGCCCGGGCGGCCGCCTGCGCCACGTCGGGATCGGTGTTGCGCAACAAGCCCGACAACGGCGGCACGGCTTGCGCATCCCGGCGCACGCCGAGGCTCCCAATCACGCCCACCAGGGGGCGGCCATTCAGTTTCCCCAGCGTTGCGCGGAGGGCGTCATCCACCGCCGGACCGGGAATGGTCTCGAGCGCGTACCGAGCCATGTGATTGAGTTCTGGGTTGCTTAACAAATCCGCCAATACCGGGACCGAGGCGGCGGTGGCGATGGGGGAGAGTTCCCGACAGGCATCCGCCTTGGCCTTGCGCGGGGCGTCGGATTTCAAAATAGCGATCAACTTGGCCTCTTGCTGCTCTGCAAGTGGGCTGGGTTGCCCAACCGCAACGAGGACTCCAGCGAGCAGCAGACCGAGCGTGAGATTGAATCGTGAGTTTGACATGGTGTTTCCCTTTCTCAGCAACTGGTTCTCCGTTTCATATAATCCACGGCTCGCGCATGGCGCGCGAGCGCAACCGGTTTGCCTCGGCATCGTTGAGGAATTCCTCCTTCACCGGATCGAACTTCACATCGCGCTTGAGCCACATGCAGATGTTGGCCGCATGAACGGTGGACATCGAACGGTGCATGACTTCGGGATTGGCCACCGGCTGACGGCGGGATTTGACACAATCAAAGAAATCCCGCACATGACTCATCGGGCGCTGGGTGCGGGCCATGTAATCCGCGACGATCTTGCGGAAGTCCGCCAGCAGGGCCGGCGAGGAAACATCCGGCTTGGAGTAGCCGTCGGCGGCAGCGACCCATCCTTCCGGTCCGTCGAAGCGCATGCCACACGAGCCGCGCCACCATTTGTCGCCGCGCGACAGGATCATCTTCACGCCATTGGGAAACACCGTGACCATTTCGTCGCCGGTGGGATTGTTGACGTAACGATACTCGACGGCCGACGTATTCAAGCAGTCAATACCCGCCTGCGCTTGCGCGAAGGTGTGCGCGCCCCATTCGCCGATGCAACTGGTGTGAAAATCGTAATGGCCACGCCAGCCGCCGCGGGCGTAAGTGGAGTTGTAGGGCCGCCAAGGACAAGGGCCGAGCCATTGGTCCCAATCCACTTCCGCCTTCGGTGGTTCGGGTTCGGCGGGCAGCCAGTCGTGCCGCATTTCGGCCGCATCCCAGGGCGCGATGTGCGCGTAAGTGGTATGGACCTTGCCCAGCCGGCCCATCCGCGCCATCTCGATGCAGAAGACAAAATTCTCCTCGCTCAATCGTTGCGTGCCCGTCTGGTAAATGCGTCCGTAACGTCGCGCGGTTGCCACCACTGCCCGGCCTTCGGCGATGGTCATGGAGGAAGGTTTTTCCGAATAGACATCCTTGCCGGCGCGCATGGCCAAAACGGAGGCTGTCGCGTGCCAGCGGTCACCGGTGGCAATGAGCACGGCATCAATGTCCGTCCGCAGGGCCAGAAATTCGCGGATGTCGGGATACGTTTTGCAGTCCTGGTTACCGTAATGATTGTCGGCGACCCGTTTCACCGCTTCGCGCGCGGCTTGCTTGGCATCGCACACGGCCACGAAATGCACGTCACGCTCGGGCAGCATCCAGCGCAGCACGCCGGTGCCGCGGCCACCGATGCCGATGCCGCCAAACACAATGCGTTCGCTGGGTGGCACGGCGCCATTAAGGCCCAGCGCCGAACCGGGAATCAGGCAAGGCGCTGCCAGAGCCGCGCCGGCCAGCGATGCTCGTTGGAGGAATTGCCGCCGGCTCAGTGAAGTGTTTGAAAGAGATGTTCGAACCCGCAATGGAGAAGATTGCTTGCGCATGAAGCAATGCTACTGGCTTTGGCAGACAAGTCGAGAGTGAAACCGCGGGAACTCGATCCAACGCGGACAATGGACTCACGCAGAACATAAAGACCTCAGAGTTCTTGGGAAATACGGGTGTTCTTTCCGGAGAAATCGTGTCAAGCTGCGGGCGTTTATGAAACAACCCCTCAAAGTGGTTCCGCCCGCGCGGCTCCGGGATTTTGACCCGGCGTTCAGCGGCGGATTGAACAAGGATGCGGCCCGCGAGAAGACCGCGAAGTTCTGCCAGCGCATCGGCGAGTTGCAGGAATTGCTCTACGCCAATGCCCGCCACGCGGTGCTGATCCTACTGCAAGGGATGGATTGCAGCGGCAAGGACGGTACCGTAAAGCGCGTGCTGGAATTTGTGAACCCGGCCGGCGTCGAAACGGCGAATTTCAAAACGCCCTCCGCGGAGGAACGCGCGCACGATTTTCTCTGGCGCGTCCACCAGCGGGTACCGCGCTACGGCAACATTGGCGTGTTCAACCGTTCGCATTACGAGGACGTGTTGATCGTGCGCGTGATGAAGCTCCAGCCTGAACGCGTCTGGCGGGCGCGCTACGATCAGATCAACGTGTTTGAAAAGCATTTGGCGGACAACCGCGTCATCTTGCTGAAATTCTTCCTGCATATCAGCAAGACCGAGCAGGCCGAGCGGCTCCAGTCACGCCTGGAGAACCCGCACAAGAACTGGAAGTTTGAGACGGCCGACCTCGAGATGCGGAGGAAGTGGCCGCAGTTTCAACGCGCCTACGAGGACGCGCTGAACTGTTGCAGCACCGCTTGGGCACCCTGGCATATCGTGCCGGCGGATCGTAAATGGTACCGGGATTACGTCGTCGGGCGCACGGTGGTAAACGCGCTGGAAAAGCTGAAGCTCAAATGGCCCAAGCCGAAAGAGGATTTGACGAAAATCCAGATTTTTTGAACCCGGTGCGCCAGGCATCGTCGCACGATGCCCCTCCAAGGGAGGCGCATCCGGCATTGCCAATCGGTGATTCTGTGGCAAGATCTCGTTCGAACACGAATGTTATGAACAAACCGAAGATTATTGCTTATTTGAAACCAACCTGCGGCTGGAGCAACGGCGTGCGCGCCGTGCTGAAGAAATACGACCTGCCCTACGAGGACCGCGACATCATCAACGATCCGGCGCAACGACAGGAAATGATCGAGAAAAGCGGCCAGATGCTGAGTCCCTGTGTGGAAATCAATGGCCAGATGTTGCCGGACATCAGCGGCGAGGAGGTCGAGGCGTGGATGTTGGCCAACCAGGTTGTTGCCCCGAATGACCGCGCGGCGGATGCGCCTACCAATCAACCGTGCGCCCACGAGATGCCGCAGAGTTCGCCGTTGGAATTTCGGCGCTGACCCTTTCTTCGCATTGCCGCCGCGTCCGGAAACGGGCGCGGCGTTTTGCATTATTGCGCTCCGACGCTGGTTGCACGAGTGATGTTTCCGATTGATTGCCCGACTTGGCTCGCTCAATTTCCCGCCATGAGAATCGTGACTTCACCCGCGGCGATGCAGCGCCTGGCCCGGCAATGGCGGCGACGCGGCGCGCGTGTGGGGTTGGTGCCCACGATGGGTTACCTGCACCAGGGCCACCTGAGTCTGGTGCGAGCCGTGCGGCGGCGGATTGGCCTGGAGGGGAAAGTGGTCGTCAGCATTTACGTGAATCCGACGCAGTTCGGTCCGAAGGAGGATTTGTCCCGATACCCGCGCGACTTGAAGCGGGATTTGAGACTCTGTCGTGCGGAAGGGGTGGACGTCGTATTCGTGCCTGACGACGCGGAAATGTATCCGGGAGGAAATCCGAAATCCGAAATCCGAAATCCGAAATCTTTTAGCACCTACGTCGTGGAAGAGAAACTGTCGCAAGGAATGGAAGGCGCCTCGCGACCCACGCACTTTCGCGGCGTAACGACGGTGGTGGCCAAGCTGTTCAACCTGGTGTTGCCGGACGTGGCCGTTTTTGGCGCGAAGGATTTTCAGCAGGCGGCCGTGGTGAAACGCATGGTGCGAGACTTGAACTTCCCGGTGAAGATCGTCGTTGCGCCCACCGTGCGCGAACCGGATGGCGTGGCGATGAGTTCGCGGAACAAGTATCTCACCGGCGAACTGCGCCCACAGGCGAGGGTGTTGTGGCGCTCTCTGCAACTGGCGCGCAAGTTGGCAGCCACCGCCGGGCAGACTGTCCCGGCCAACCGGGTGAAAGCACGAATAAGGCAACTCCTGAATGGCTGCCCCAATGCGCGCCTGGATTACGTGGAGTTTTTCGACCCAGAAACGCTGCTGCCGGTCACGAAGGTTCAGCGCGGCACGCAAATGGCCCTGGCGGTGTTTGTGGGTAAGACGCGGTTGATTGACAACGCGCAGTTGTAGATGGAGTTCACATGAAACAATTCGACTTCCTCGTTCTCGGCAGTGGCATCGCGGGTCTGTCGTTTGCCCTGAAGGTCGCGCCGCGCGGGCGCGTGGCCATTGTCACCAAGAAAGACCGCGCGGAATCCAACACCAACTACGCGCAGGGCGGCATTGCAGCGGTGACCAGCAAGGAGGATTCCTTTGAACTGCACGTGCGCGACACGCTCGAAGCCGGCGCGGGTTTGTGCAAGGAGAGCGCGGTGCGCACGATTGTGGAGGAAGGACCGGCACGGATCGCGGAGTTGATCGAACTGGGGATGCAATTCTCGGAGCGCGAGATCCCCCTTTCGCACGGGGCGCGAGAACTCGATCTGGGCCGCGAGGGCGGTCATTCCAAACGCCGTATCCTGCACGCGAAAGATGTGACGGGCCGCGAAATTGAGCGGGCGTTGCTCCACGCGGTGGCGCAGCAGCCGAACATCGAGATTTTCGAGAATCATCTGGCCATTGACCTGATCACGAGCCAGAAGCTCGGTTACGTGGGCGAGCATCGCTGTCTCGGCGCCTATGTGCTGGACAAGCAAACTGGCGCGGTTTCCACCTTTGCCGCCCGCCATACGCTGCTGGCCACCGGCGGGTGCGGGAAGGTTTATCTCTACACCACCAACCCCGACATCGCCACGGGCGACGGCGTGGCGATGGCGTATCGCGCGGGCGCAGCCGTGGCGAACATGGAGTTTGTCCAGTTCCATCCAACCTGTCTTTATCATCCCAAGGCGAAGTCGTTCCTCATCAGCGAGGCGGTGCGCGGCGAAGGCGGCGTGCTTAAGACCATTGACGGGGGGGAATTCATGGATGCACATCATCCGCTCAAATCGCTCGCCCCGCGCGACGTCGTCGCCCGGGCCATTGACAGTGAGATGAAAAAGAGCGGGGCTGATCACGTGTGTCTGGACATCACGCACAAACCGGCGCGCTTCCTTATCGAACGTTTTCCGAACATCTATCAAACCTGCCTGCGCTACGGCATAGACATGACCAAAGAGGCTATTCCGGTGGTGCCGGCGGCCCATTATCAGTGCGGCGGCGTGATGACGAATCTGGACGGCGAAACGGACATCGCCGGGCTGTATGCCGTGGGCGAGGTGGCTTGCACGGGATTGCATGGTGCGAATCGGCTGGCCAGTAATTCTCTGTTGGAAGCGCTGGTCTGCGCGCATCGCGCCGCCCGGAAGGTCGCGGCGAATGAAAGTTCGCCCACGGAGTTCAAGATTCCCGCGTGGCAATCCGGGAGCGCCCACAATCCCGACGAAATGGTCGTGGTGTCGCACAATTGGGACGAAATCCGCCGTTGCATGTGGGACTACGTGGGCATCGTGCGTACCGACAAACGGCTGGCGCGCGCACTGAAACGCATCGCGAATTTGCAGGAGGAGATACACGAGTATTACTGGAATTTCACCGTGACGAGCGATTTGCTGGAGTTGCGCAACATTGCCACCGTGGCCGAGTTGATCGTGCGTTGCGCTGCCGCGCGGCCCGAGAGCCGGGGATTAAATTACAATCTGGACCATCCCGCGGCCAATGCCGAGTGGGCCCAGCGGGACAGCGTGTTGCGAAAGAGTCATTGAGTTCTGCCACTGCGGCCCCAGTCCCCACGGCGCCCCTCAGACTGCTCAACCACCTGGCGCGGGTAACGCTCTTCAAGGCGATGATTGAAGCACGTTGTTTCGATTGTCCTGTCAAGCAGGGCGTGGGCGGGTGACTCGCCGCAGGTTGCGACCGTGAGATGCGCAATCGGCGGCGGGCGGGCGTCCGAATTTCGCGTCGGCCGCATTCCGGCCACCGAACCTCGCCTACAGATTCGGCGCTGTTTCCGCGAGGCGGATGTAATCCACGTCGTTGGCATCCCACGGCAGACTGTGCAGCGGGTTAACGCCGGCGGAGGTGCGCTGGGTGCGGGTATCGTCGGCGGAGTATTGGGCGTTCAATCCCGGCAGGCGGGTGCCCTTCCAGCGAAACACTTCCGCGTGGCCATCCATGAAGGAAAAAGTGCAGCCGTTGTTGTGGCGGGCAGCGGGCAGATTCCAGACCTGCCCAATGCCGACGCGATTGAAGCCGATGGCCCCGTTGTCAATGCTGATCTGATTTTCTTCGATGAAGACGGAGGTTTGTGAGGGATTCCGGACACTGGTGTATTTCTTGGCGATCAGTGTACCCAAGCTGGGAGTGCCGGCGTCCAGATTGCTGCCCAGCCAAACCGAGACGGCGTAGCTGCGATTGTGAAGAAAGCGGGCCCCGTCACCCCAACCGAGACCTTTGACGAACGCCCGGCTGCTGGGGCACTGGTAGATGGCCAGCGAGGTGTTGTAGGGAAAGAGCACTCCTTCCTTTGGGTGATTCTCATAACCCACGGTGTATTCCTGCGCGTTGCCTTTAATCCAAGCCTTGTCTCCGGGACTGGCGACGCCGGCCACCGAGTTATCCATGAGGTTGTTGCCGTTGTCGGTGGCGTACATTTCGAAAGCCACCTGCAACTGCTTCGCGTTGTTCAGGCAACTGATGGTCTGCGCCCGGCTCTTGGCTTTGCTCAACGCTGGCAGCAACATGGCTGCAAGAATCGCGATGATGGCAATGACCACCAGGAGTTCAATCAACGTGAAGCCGCGGCTACCCTCCAGTCGGTCTTGCCGCCGGGTATCACCGCGCAATTTGATCAGAGTTTTGCTCATCTCAACTAACATGATCCTCCGGGGCTAAACGGAGGCAAGCGGTTTCCGCTGACGCGAATGCGTCATGGACGTACTCGCGTCCGCCCCGCAAGGTGGTAGCGGTAACAAATCTGGCGATGACATCTGGACCGACATTATGAAAAAGCCTTCCGAAACAAAATTCCCTGACACCCTGCGTCGAAATCCCCTGCCTCAACTCCTGGCCGCGTTGCTGGTGCTGTTGGGATTGCTCGCCCTCCCATCCGCGCGCGCACAATCTTACGCTCTGAGCAATCTCTGGAGCATCGCGGTTGGGGAAGCCGCATTCATGGCCAATGACCACAACACGCGCGGTCTGGCCTACAACCCCGTTACCGGCCATTTGCTGGTGCCGAGCCGCACGGGATCGCCCGCGGTGCATATCATGGACGGCACCACCGGCGCGGTCCTCGGCACTCTACCGTTTGACGCCGGCATCGTCACTGGCGGCAATTTCGCCGTGAACATGATCGGCATCACCGACGACGGCGTGATCTACGTGGGCAATCTGACCACGGACACCACGGGTGCGAACGGCCCGTTCCGGCTGTATCGCTGGGCCGATGAAACCGCGCAACCGGAACTGGCATACGCTGGTGATCCTTCGGAGGCAGATGAGGTCGCCAACAATCGCCGATTCGGCGATTCTTTGGTGCTGCGCGGCACCGGCGCCGACACCCAAATCCTGCTGGGCACGCTCGACAAGAATGTCGGTTTGCTCACGACTGCCGACGGCCTGACTTTCACCGCCACCAAGATTGTCACCGACGGTGCGGCGGCCGACACGCGCTGGGGTCTGGCTTGGGGCGCGGGCGACACTTTCTGGGCCAAACAGGCCAGTGGCAATTTGAAACAGTTTAGCCTCAACCAAGCCGCGGGCACGGCTTCGTTGACAACCACCATCACCGGAATCCCCGGCGGACCGCTCGGCCTGGACGTGAGCCGAAATCTGCTGGCCGTCGTGGAAGCGGGCACGACCGCTACCGCTGGTCATCTGCTGCGCTTGTATGACATCTCCAATCCGACCGCGCCAGTGCAGCAGGATACCACTCGGGTTTTTCCATCAAACCCAACCAACGCCAATGGCAACGCCACGGGAGCGGCCACCCTGCGGGACAACAAACTCTTCGCCTTGGAATCCAACAACGGCATCCTGGCCTACACCTTGCATGAAGTCTATTTGCCCCCGACGATTACGACCCAACCCGCCAGTGTCACCGTGTGGGAAGGAGCGAAGTACTACACGATCACGGTTGGCGTCGGCGGCACTCCGCCCTTTGACTATCAATGGCGGCTGAACGGCGAGGACATTGCGGGAGCGACTGCGCCCAGTCTGACGCTTTCCAACATCAGTTTCGCCAGCCAGGGGGCGTACAGTGTGGTCATCAGCAATCCCAGTGGGACGGCTACCAGTGACGACGCCCAGCTCACCGTGGCCCCGGGGAACGCTTCCATGCGGGTGGAGAACCTGTGGAACATTGCGCCCGACACGCGGCCCTACCTGACTTCGGGTTACCGGGAGTACGGCGTGGCCATCAATCCGGTGACCACGAACGTGCTGGTGCTGACGCGTCAGAATCCCACCAACATGCTGGTGGTGCTCGACCCGTTCACGGGCGCGGAAAAACATTACATTGATTATTCCGGGCTGCTGCCAATTTCCAGCGGCTACAACAAGGTGGGCGTTGCCGATGACGGTGTGGTTTATATGTGCAATCTGAGCACGGATACGGCGGCCAATCCGTTCCGCATTGACGGTCTCTCCGATGACGGTTCTGTGCCGGCTCTGGCCGGACGCGGGCTGTTCAGCGGTGATCCGGGCAATGGACACACCTCGCCCAATGTGGTTTGGGGCGGCACGATGGCCGTGCGCGGTGCCGGCGCCAACACCCAAATCCTGCTCGGCTCTGGCAGTTGGAACCAATCGAGCAAGACCGTGGCCATCCTGCAGGCGGACGCCAATGGCCTCTTTACCTCAACCGCAATCACCGTGCCTGACGCGCCGGACAAATTTGCGCGACTCGGTGTGGCATGGGGCCCTGGAGCGAACACCTTCTGGGCGAAGTCGGTTGGGAACCTGATCCTGATCGAATTTGATCTGGCCAGCGGCACTGGATTTGTCCGCAAGAATTACCCAACCACGGGTTCCCGCAGTGTGCCGGCCTCGATTACTGGGATTGATTATGATCCGGCTTCCGGCCTGCTTGCCGGACTGCAAAACGGCAGTCCGCCCACGCCCGTGAGTGTGCCGGTGTATGACGTTACGGATCTGGATGCCGGCCCGCTGTGGGTGGATCAGGAGTTGTTCACCACCTACAACGCGGACATCGAGTTCCAAGGCAACGTGAGCTTCGGCGCGGGATATCTCGTTGCCCTCGGCGTCAATAACGGTCTCAAGGCGTTTCGCATCAACGACGGGGTGGATAGCCTGCCGATCATCACCTCGCATCCGGCGGGCGGAACGTGGTACAGCGGCACCAGCCCGACGTTCAACGTGATTGCGGAAAGCGTCACGCCCATGACTTATCAATGGTACTTCGAAGGCGAAATCATCACGGGTGCCACCGAGTCAACGTTGTTGCTCACCAACATTCAAGTCAGTCAGGCTGGTGATTACACCGTCCGTGTTTCCAATTCCGGCGGCTACCGCGACAGCGCGCCGGCGAGGCTGACAGTAATTGAATCTTTCACCACGGCGCAGATGACCAACATCTGGTCGTTGACCGCCGACAGCCGGCCTTACCTGACCACCGGTTACCTGCAATACGGCATGGCCTTCAATCCGGCGAACTCGAATCTCCTGATTGTGAGCCTGGCGGGCGGTCCCACCGTTGCCGTTTTGGATGCGCTCACCGGTGACGACAAACACTATCTCGACGTCAGCATGGTCGGTGGCGGTTCCAAGGCGTTGCACAAGATTGACGTGGCGGACGACGGCGTGGTCTATGCCGGCAACCTGACCACCACGGCGGCCAGCAATCCGTTCCTGCTCTATCGTTGGGCGGATGACGCGCCCACGACGGTTGCCACCGTGGCTTTCATGGGGGACCCCGCGCCGGTCAACTGGCCGGATCGCGGCTGCGGCTACACCCTGGACGTGCGCGGCTCCGGCGTGAATACCGAGGTTCTGCTCGGCATCGGCGCTTGGAACGCCACCAGCAATATCGTCTCGATCCTTACCACCACCGACGGCGTCAATTTCACCGCGAATGAAATCGTGGTGGCGGACGCGCCCGCGGGTTTCTCCCGCTTGGGAATCTGCTTCGGCCCCGGCAACACCTTCTGGGCAAAGACCTGGTTGGGCCACCTCTATCTGGTGGAATACAATCTGGCCACCGGCACGGGCACGATTCTGAAGTCCTATGACGCGAACTCGTTCCCGAGCACGATCACCACGATAGACTACAACGACACCTTGAAGTTCCTCGCCGGCGCCGCGAACGAAGCCCAGAAGAACATTCAACTCTACAGCGTGGCCGATCTCGCAGCCGGACCACAGTTGCGCGATCAGGAGTTGTTCCCGACCTACAACGCCAGCATCGAAGCCAACGGCGAACTGGATTTCGGCGGCAATACTTATCTCTTTGCCCTGAACGAAAATAACGGCGTCATGGCGTTCGTGATTGATACGAGCTACGTCCCGCCGGCCACCGCCTTCAACATTCTTAGTGTAACGCCCGGCGACGGTACGATTACGCTGCAATGGGAGGCGCAGAACGGCGCGAAATATCAGGTGCAGTACGCCGAGTCCGTGACCGGCGCCTGGCTGAACCTGGGGGATGAAGTCACTGCCGAAGGGAATACCGCTTCCTATGTGGACCAGGTTTCCGGCGTGAACCAGCGGTTCTACCGCATCCTGGCCAAGTAAAGTTTAGCCGCCCTCCTGAGCCGCCGTCAGCTTCGTGCTGGCGGCGGTTTTTTCATGCCGTAGGCGGAGTGGTTGATAGTACTTCCTCAATGGCTGTCCGGCATGGATTCGAACCATGACAAAGGGCTCCAAAGACCCTTGTGCTACCATTACACCACCGGACAATCCGAGGCGCAGATTAGTTTCGTTGCCACCGGAGAGCAAAGGAATTCACCGTGGAATCCGCCTCGATGCGGTTAGGCCCAGGTCTCCCGGTCCAACTACTGGTCGCGCTGGTTTCCAACTGGCGGGTTTGGACCGGCCCCGGCGTTTCCGAGGGCTCGGGCGGTTTGCCAAATGGAACACGGCGCTATCGCGGATGGGGAAATCTGTAAACCGCCGGGCAGACCGTGGCTTTGCCAAACACCAAAAACCAGTCTTTCCAACGATCACGCTCGGAGTAACTATGGCGTCGTCATGCGCGTATTGCTGGCTGAAGACGTGGCCAAAGTGGCCGAGCACATCCGCCAGGGTTTGGTGGCGGAGGGTTACGCCGTGGACGTGGCGACCGACGGCGACGAAGCGCTCTGGCTGGCGCAACTCCATCCCTACGACGTGCTGGTGCTGGACGTGATGATGCCCAGCAAGGACGGTTTCACGGTGGTGCGCCACCTTCGCCGCAAGCAAATCACCACCCCAGTGCTGTTCCTGACCTCGCGGGCCGAGGTGGAAGATCGCGTGCGCGGACTGGACGCCGGCGGGGACGACTATCTTACCAAACCCTTCTCCATGGCCGAACTGCTGGCGCGTTTGCGAGCCTTGTTGCGCCGCCAGCGTCCCCAGGCGAACAACCTCCTGCGCGTCGCGGACCTGGAGCTCGATCTGGTGGCCCATCACGCCACCCGGCGCGGGGAACGCATCGAACTGACCCGGCGCGAATTTGCGTTGCTCGAATTCCTGATGAGCGCGTCGCCGCGCCCTGTGAGCAAGACCGCGATTGTCGAACACGTTTGGGATCAGCATTTCGATTCGCAGACCAACGTGGTGAACGTCTATATCAAACTGCTGCGCAACAAAATTGACCGGCCCGGCTGGCCGACCTTGCTGCACACGATTCGCGGCGTGGGGTTCGCGTTGCGCGAGGAGGGAACGTGAAATCGTTGCGCGCACGGTTGACCGTGTGGTTTGCCTCGGGCCTCGTGCTGGTGTTGGTGGTGTTCGTCGCGTTCACCTACCGGCTGTTGGACGAGGAATTGCATCGCAAATCCTGGCAGCGCAATTATCCCGAGCATCCCGACTGGAAACTTCACGGCAGCTATTCGGAAGCCGAAGTCCGGGATGTGATGGGCGAGTTGATGGAAACCTCGTTGACTTACGGGATTCCGCTGGCGTTGGCAGCGCTGCTGATGGGTTACTGGCTGGCGAGCAAATCCGTGAAGCCGATCGCGATGGTGAACCAGCAATTGCGGTCCATCCGCGCCCCGCAACTCTCCCAACGCATCCAACTACCGGAGGGGGACCGCGAATTCCGCGACCTCGTCCGTCACATCAACGACCTGCTCGCGCGGTTGGAACGTTCGTTCAACGACATGAGCGAATACGCGGCGAAGGTGGCGCACGAACTCCGTACCCCGCTGGCCATCCTCCGCCTCAAGGTGGAGCAGGCGGGCGGGCGAATTCCGCCCGACATCAGCGAGGAGTTGCAGGCGGAGTTGCATCAATTGACCCACGTGGTGGACCAGTCACTCCTCATTGCCAAGGCCGAACAAGGCCGCCTGGTCCTGCAACCGCAGAGGTTCGACCTCGCCCGGCTGGTGGCTGAGATGGCCGAAGACTTTGCATTGTTGGCGCGAGAGGAAGGACGCGCCATGAATCTCGTTCCCATCCCGCCCATCTTCGTGGTGGCCGACGCCAAATACATCCGGCAGATCGTGCATAGCTTCTTCACCAACGCCCTCAAACACGGGCGGGGTGAAATTCGCGTGAAATTGCGAACGACCAACGCCGTGCATGTGCTGACGGTTGCCAACCGCCGGCATGCGCCCAACGCCACACGGGCGGAAACCCTGGGCCTCGGATTGCGGGTGGTGGACACACTCCTGAGCCTGGCGCCTGACATCAAGTGTCGGCGCCGAAACGGACGCCATTGCTACGCCGTGCAACTCTCCTTCCCCGCGGCGGAGGGCGTTGAAGACACCCAAGCCAGTGCGCTGGAAATCCCGAACGCACACGATCCGGGGATTTAGCTGCCACCGATCGCGGCTGGCCTCCGCCGTTGCTTTGCGTTGAATCGCAAGCTCCCGCCGCCGGTTTCTAAAAGTACTTTAACGTCCTGAGTCACACTCTTTTCATCTGCTTCTGCCACTCTCGCCCCCGGTGCCAGATGGATTCTACGTTGATGAATGAACCTAGGGGAATCTTGCCGCCGCGACTGCTGGTGGCGGAAACGGAACCGAAGGTCGCTGACTCTGTGCGCGCTGTCGTGGTCCTGGAGGGTTACGTGGTGGACATCGCGACGGAGGCGGCGGCGATCCTCCGCCTGGCAAAACTCAAACCGTACGCCGCGATCCTGGTGGACTCGCCCCTGCCCTCCACGGCGGGCTTCACGGTGGTGCGGCAACTGCGCCGCGCCGGAATCGCCACGCCGGTCTTGCTTCTGGCGGCCCGAGGCGGCGTGGAGGACCGGGTGCGAGGACTGGATGCGGGCGCGGACGATTGCCTCACCGGCCCCATTTCCAAACCGGAACTGCTGGCGCGGCTGCGGGCCCTGTTGCGTCGCCCGCCGCTGCGATCCGCTCATACCCTTCGCGTCGCCGATTTGGAACTGGACTTGATGCAGCACCACGCCCGGCGTGCGGGACGGCGAGTGGAACTGACCCGTTGCGAATTTGCCCTCTTGGAACTGTTGATGAGCGCCTCACCGCGACCGGTGAGCAAAGCCGCGATCCTGGAACGCGTGTGGCGGCACCGGCTCGATTCGCAAACCAACGTGGTCAATGTTTATATGCGGAGCTTGCGCCGCAAGCTGGGCGGCAAACATCTTCCTCCATTGCTCCACACGGTTCGCGGTTTTGGGTTCTGTTGCAGGGAATGGTTCTGAGTGGTTTTGCCTGCGTGGGTAACCATTCCGGTTCGGCCTCCGCGGTTCGCTGAATTCCGAAGATAAAACTTTGCTTATCTTTGTCCCGGTTTGTCACCGGCTTTGTCCGGCAACGTTTTTGAATTGTGACAGTGGATCAGAGGGTTCGCCTCCGAAGCTGGTTGGTTTGCTCCGGCGCTTCTGCCTTTTGACCTTCCCGGCTTCTCTGGCACTGCTGCTGCTAACTGCCGGCGTTGCCAAGTGAGTAGTTCGACAAGGAGATGCCGATGACTTTTATTCTATCCGGGAGGACATCCGCTCGCGGCCCTCGACTCAGGGCGTTCGTGCTTGCCGCATGGCTCGTGTGGTTTGTGTTGCCCGGGCGGACACGCGCCGAGAACCGCGCGGACTATCGTTACGAAGATTACGCGGAAGACGCGGGACGCATCCACATCCAGACCCATGGCTTCTATTTCGCCAACGAACTGAAGCCGTGGCTGACGGTCAAGGGCAACTTCCTGCATGACGCCATTTCCGGCGCAACGCCGACGGGTGCGCCCCCGCTGCCCGGACAATCGGAGGTGGCCAAGGCGACGATTGACGACATTCGCCGGGCGGGATTCATTGAGCCGACTTTCAAGCTCGCTAATCATAGCCTCACGCCGCAGGCCGCCTACAGCGTGGAGAGCGATTACGAATCCATCGGCGTTTCGCTGAATCACGCAATCGAGTTGAACGAGAAGAACACCACGCTCACGTGGGGAGTTAGTCATGCGTTCGACCGGGTGTTACCCAACCTCGGCACGGCCATTACGAAAGCGCAGGACAAGAACAGCACGGACGTGCTGCTGGGGATCAGCCAGTTGCTGGATCAGCACACCATCGTGTCCGCGAACGTCACCTTGGGATACTCGGAGGGATACCTCGCCGATCCCTACAAGCGGGTGCTCTTCGACGATTTTCCCTATTTTCCAGGACCAGACCCCAGTGAGCCCTTTCCGTACACGGTTTTTCCGGAGAACCGGCCCGATCAGAAGTTCCGGCAGGTGCTCTTCCTCTCGGCGCAGCACTACTTCGAACCGGTGAAAGGCGCTCTCGAAGCAACTTACCGGTTCCACCACGACGACTTTGGCGTGATGGCCAACACGGTTTCGCTGCAATGGAATCAGAAGCTCGCCAAGCACGTCATTGTTTCTCCTTTGTTCCGCTTTCACACGCAGACCGCGGCGGATTTCTACGGGACACATTTCCCGGGCGACCCGACGGATCCGGATTCGTTCCCGACGCCCCGCCATTACTCAGCCGACTACCGACTCTCGGCGTTGAACACCTTCACGTACGGCGTATCGGTCAGCGCGCACGTGCATGAGAACGTTTCGCTCGAGCTGGCTTACAAACGTTACGTAATGAAGGGAACGGACGGCGTGACCTCCGCCGATCAATATCCTTCGGCGCATGTGATCACGGGAGGACTGACGATATGGTACTGAACCAATACGCGGGAGTGCGTGATCGCGTGCGCCATTCGGCGGTGATCCGCGAAGAGAACGGTCTGACGGTGCTCACGTTCCACGCGATGGGGACGCGTTGCCGCGTGCTGTTCGTCGAACCTTCGCGCGCGGTGGCCAACGCGTTTCTGGATGATTTGCTCAATTGGGTCGCGGCGTTCGAGGCCAGGTTTTCACGCTATCTTGAGGGCAGTCTCATCAGCCGCATCAACGCCGCCGCCGGCCAGCACTGGGTGGAGACGGATGACGACGCCGACCGAATGTTCGCCCTCTGCGCGGAAATGGTGTTCCTGACGCGAGGCGCATTTGATCCCACCGCACTGCCGCTCATCAAGCTCTGGAACTGGAAGCAACAACCGCCCGCGATCCCGTCGGCTGCCGCCATCGCCGCGGCGCGCGAACTCGTCAGTTGGAACAAAGTCCAGCGCCGGCCGGGCGGAATGTTCCTGCCGCAGCCGGGCATGGCCATTGACCTCGGCGGCATCGGCAAGGAATGCGCCGTGGATTGCGCGGTCGCCATCGCGTTGCAGCATCGTGTTGACAATGTGCTTTTGGATTTCGGCCAGGACATCCGTGTTCACGGCAAACCGCCCGGACGCCCCGCCTGGCACGTGGGGCTGGAAAACCCGGCCAGTCCCGGTTCGTGTTGGGCAAGCGTGGCGGTGGCGGATCACGCGGTCGCCAGTTCGGGGGATTATCTCCGGCACTTCACGCATCAAGGACGGCGCTACGGCCATATCGTTGATCCGCGCACGGGTTACCCGGTGGAGAACGAATGTCTCTCGGTGAATGTCGTCGCGCCGAACTGCACCCATGCCGGGATTCTCTCCACCGCCGCCTTCATCCTGGGGCCGCAGGAGGGCTACCACCTGATCAACAGTTTTCCCGGCGCCTCGGGCGCATTGCTCACCCAACACGGCAACCGCATAACTCCTCGTTTCTATGAACACCTCGTACAATAAAATCAAATTCGTCAGCGCCCTTGTGGCGCTCTTCACCGGCTTCAACCTCGCCACCGCCGGGCCGTTAAAGGAAGGCGACAAGTTTCCCGACCTGGCCGCCTACGGATTGGAAGGCAAGCTGCCAGACCTCAAGGGCAAGGTCGTGCTCATTGACTTCTTCGCGTCGTGGTGCGGCCCGTGCAAGGATTCGTTTCCGGCGATGGAGGAGTTGCACAAGAAATACGCCGACAAGGGACTCGTGGTCGTGGCTATCAATCTCGACAAAAAGCGAGCGGACATGGACGAGTTTCTGAAAAAATATCCGGCCAGCTTCGTGATCCTCCGCGATCCCGCTAACAAGCTGGTCGGCGAAGTGAAGATTCCCACCATGCCCAGTTCCTTCCTCCTGGATAAAGATGGCAAGGTCCGTTCCGCGCATCGCGGTTTCAAGGGCGAGGAGACGAAGAAGAAATATTCCGAGGAAATCGAGTCACTGCTCAAGTAAACATCCACCCGCTCAACCATGAAAAAACGGCCATTCCTCTGCCTCCTGCTCTTCGCTGCCGTCGGTCTGTCTTCCGGCTGCAAGCACGTCAGCCCCTGGGAACGCAGCGCGCTCGCCGATCCGGTGATGCGAGCCGATTACAACCCGGTCGGCACTATGATGGCCGAGCACATGTACTTCTCGCGCGAAGCCGCCAGCGGTGGTAGCGGCGTGGGCGGCGGCGGCTGCGGCTGTAATTGAAATGAAAGGAGTTCCGCTATGATTGTTTCCGCCTTAGCGCGGGTTTCTCAACTTGCTGGGTCGGGGATTTCCCAATGGGCGAACCGTTTGCCCTTGCCGGTCGCGTGGGTAGGGCGCGTCACTCCGTGCGCGCCATTCCAGACCTTGTCGGCCGACTGCGGCGCGCACGGAGTGACGCGCCCCACCAGGACACGAGGACTGGTTGTCGCGTTACTCGTCAGGACCCTTGGGTTGTTGCTGGCGACCGCTTCGGTCAATGCCCAGGAACGCAGCCCCGTCACCATCACCCCGGAGGTTCGCGTTGCTCACGGCCAGCGTGAACTGGCCCTCAACTTTCACGTTCCCCCGGAGCACCATCTCTACGCTGACAGGTTGTCTGTGGAACTCGCCGGTCAACCAGCCGGATTGACGCTGCCCGAGCCGGTGACTGTGATGGACAAACACAGCGGCAAGGCGCGAGGAATGTATCAAAAGGATTTCACCGCCTCAGTTCTGCTGGCTTCAACGGACGGCGAAGTGGAGTTCACGGTTCACCTTCAAGGCTGCAATGACGCGGAATGTTATTTCCCCGAGGCGCGGCAATGGGTCGTCCGCCCTGACCAATCCATTGCGTCGCTGGATGAACCTCAATCAGGAACCGACGCGCCGCCGGGCACGGCTTCGCTTACTGCGGGATTCCAAGTCGCCCACCGCGCTTCGGGTTTCATGGACAAAGCGGCGTTTCTCTCTTTTCTCAACCAGAGCAATGAAGGCGGCGCCGCGGCCAACGGCTCCAGTTTTGCTGGAATGAGCGCGCTGATGACCGTTGGGCTGATACTCCTCGGCGGCCTTGCCTTGAATCTCACTCCCTGCGTCCTGCCGATGATTCCCATCAACCTCGCCATCCTCGGCGCGGGCTCAAAAGGCGGCAACCGGCGGCGCGGTGTGGCCCTCGGCGGTGCGTACGGCTTGGGTATGGCCCTGGCCTATGGTGGACTGGGACTTCTCGTAGTGCTCACCGGCAGCAAATTCGGCACGCTGAACTCCTCGCCGTGGTTCAACTTCGCGGTCGCCGCTGTGTTCGTGGTGCTGGGACTGGCCATGTTCGACAAATTCGCGATTGACCTCTCACGATTCCAGCGGAGTAGCGGCGGTGGGCCCAAGACCGGCCACGCGGCATTCCTGGGCGCCATTGCCATGGGCTCATTGTCCGCGCTCCTCGCCGGAGCCTGCGTCGCCCCGGTGGTGATTTCGGTGTTGTTGCTGGCCGCGACGAGTTATCAACAGGGCAATGTACTTGGCTTGCTGTTCCCGTTCGTGCTCGGCGTGGGCATGGCCTTGCCGTGGCCGGTTGCCGCCGGAGGGCTCTCGTTTCTGCCGAAGCCCGGTGCGTGGATGACGCGGGTGAAACACGCGTTTGGCGTGGCCATCTTCGCCTTCGCCGCCTGGTATGGTTGGCTCGGTTGGAGTCTCACTCTCACCGGCGGCAGCCTGGCGGTGCGCGCACGCGAAGCGAATCACAATGTAGCGGAGTTGCGCGCCGCGCTTGCGGCCTCGCGCGAATCCGGCAAACCCGTGCTCGTGGATTTCTGGGCAAGCTGGTGCAAGAACTGTTCGGCCATGGAACACGCCACCTTGCGCGAGCCGTCCGTGCGCGACCAGCTCGAGGATTTCCACGTTGTCCGCTTCCAGGCGGAACGGCTTGATGATGCCGCGGTGAAACCTGTGCTGGACGAGTTCGGTGTCATGGGCCTGCCGACTTTCGTTGTGCTGCGCCCCGAGAAGCCCGCCACGGCGGCGACCGCCGCCAGTACGATTAAATAATCATCCTCAAATTTACTGGTCGTATGTATTCCCGCTTCATGTTTGCCCTTCGGATTCCGGCGCTCGCGTTGGCCGCCGTTCTGCAATGCCTCCCCATCGTTCGCGTGGCGTTGCCAGCCACGCAGACCGCGACGAATTTCGTTGCCATCATTTTCCGCTGGGGCGCGGTCGCCGCCGCGATGCTGGGTGGAGTTCATGCGGTGTCCGGCGCGTCCACCGTGATCACCACGCCCTTGAACCAGACCGTGACCAATGGCGTGCCGTTGGGCACCACTCAGATTCGGCTCATCACCGCGCCGGATCAGGCGCATTACTGGCAGGCCACGGGGCTGCCGCCCGGACTCACCCTTTTTGGGACGAGCGGGACGACAAGTTGGAGCATCCGGGGTACGCCCACCGCCACCGGAACATACAACGTCGGACTGACGGCCAAGGACAAGATTGACAGCAAGGCGGATCGAACCGTCACCGCCACCATGATCATCAACGTGCTCCCCGGCAGCGGAGGGGGAGGGAACGCGCCGCCGACAGCGACCGCGCAAAGTGTGATAACCGCCGAGGATACCGCGAAAGCCATCACCCTGACCGGCACCGACCCGGACGGTGACGCCCTGACCTATTCGATCATGACGCAGCCGGCTCACGGAACGCTTTCGGGCACCGCTCCGAACGTGAGCTACCTCCCGGCGGCCAACTATTTTGGCCCGGACAGCTTTACTTTCCGCGTCCACGACGGCGCCACGAACTCCGCACCCGCCACAGTGACCATCACGGTAACGCCCGTGAATGACGCCCCGACAGCCAACGCCCAAAGTGTGACGACCGCCGAGGACACCGCGAAAGCAATCACCTTGACTGGCTCCGACCCGGACGGTGACGCCCTGACGTATTCGATCATAACGCCGCCAGCGCATGGAACACTTTCAGGAACCGCTCCGAACGTAAGCTACCTCCCGGCGACCAACTACGTTGGCCCGGACAGTTTCACCTTCCGCGTCCACGACGGTGCCACGAACTCCGCGCCCGCCACGGTAACCATCACGGTATCACCCGTGAATGACGCCCCGACAGCGACTGCGCAAAGTGTGACAACCGCCGAGGACACTACAAAGACGATCACCTTGACCGGCACCGACCCGGACGGCGACGCCCTGACGTATTCGATCGTGACGCAGCCGGCACACGGAACGCTCTCGGGAACCGCTCCGAATGTAAGCTACATCCCGGCGACCAATTACTTCGGATCGGACAGTTTCACCTTCCGCGTCAACGACGGATCGCTGAACTCAGCCGCCGCACTGGTTTCCATCACGATCACTCCGGTGAACGATGCACCCCTGGCGAACCCGCAAACCGTCGGCACCCCGGAGGACACGCCCCGGGTCATCACGCTAACCGGTTCCGATCCTGAAGACAGTCCGCTCACTTACACCATCGTGACGCCGCCGGCGCACGGTTCCCTCAGCGGTTCCCCACCCAATGTAACTTACACTCCCGACGCGGCCTATTCAGGCGCCGACAGCTTCGCCTTCAAGGTCAACGACGGCAGTCTCGACAGCGCGATTGCGACGGTGACGATCAGCGTCAGTTTCGTGAACAGCGCCCCATTGGCCAACGCGCAAAGCGTGAGCACACCCGAGGACATCGCGAAAACGATCACCCTCACGGGCGCGGACGCCAATGGCGACCCGCTGACGTACACAATTCTCACGCAGCCGACCAAGGGCTTCCTCTCCGGCAGTGCGCCGAACCTGACTTACACCCCGAGCGCGAACACCAACGGTGCCGACAGTTTCACCTTCAAGGTCAACGATGGCACCCTCGATTCGACGCCCGCCACCGTTAGCATAACCATTGTGCCCGTGAACGATGCGCCGACCGCCAACGCGCAAAGCGTCACCACCGCCGAGGATACGGCAATTGCCATCACGCTCAACGGCAGTGACGTGGATGGAGATGCGCTCACCTACACCATCGTCGAACTACCCGCGCACGGCGCCCTGACAGGTTCGCCGCCAACGGTGACTTACACCCCGGCGGCAGATTATCACGGTCCGGATAGTTTCACGTTCATCGCGGATGACGGGGCCGAGGGCAGCGCTCCGGCAACCGTCTCTATCACCGTCACGCCCGTCAACGATCCTCCGGTGGCCATGAACACAACCACGGCTACTGCCTCCGGCACTGTCCTCACCCTCCAGCCGCTGGCCGGCAGCACGGACCCTGACGGCGATGCTCTGACCATCGTCTCGGTGGACCCGACCAACGGCACGGCAGTCATCCAAAATGGCACCAGCATCCTGTTCACGCCTGCCCCGGCCTTTGCGGGCGACGCTTCCGTCTCGTACACCATCAGCGACGGTCAGGGCGGCAGCGCAACAGGCTTGATCAGCATCCTCGTCACTCCTGTTTCGACAAATAAATTCAGCATCATTGCGGCGTCGCCCATCTTGGATGCACAGACCGGACTGTATGCCCAACAGGTGAGGGTGACGAACACCGGTTCCACCACCGTGCCCGCGGTCCGGCTCACCGTGCGTGACTTGCGTTCCGGGGTAATGCTCCAGAACGCTTCCGGCGACAACGCAGGATGGCCTTGCGTGCGATACGATGCCTCGCTGAATCCAGGCGAAGGGGTGACCTTCGTGCTGGAATACTATGTGCCAGACCGCCTGCCGTTCAGCAGCACCTTGGAAGTGGAGGAGGTACTGCCATCGTCCCACAACACCAACCCCAGTGGCGCCACCGCCATAGACCGCAGCTTTCTGGACCGAAGCGACCCCGCCAATCCCCGCTTTACCATCGAGTTCCCCTCCATGCCGGGACGTTCATACACCATCATCTATACGGACGACCTCGTGAACTGGAGCGTGGCCACGCCAAGTATCACGGCCGCAGCCACAGTTACGCAATGGCATGACGATGGCCCACCCAAGACGTCCAGCAAACCCGGCAGCGGGAGCCGGTTCTATCGCGTCTTGGCCGCACCCTGACACTGCTTATGATCAGAACTCATTTCAGAATTACCGCCCGCTCGGAGCGTGGAGGGCTAGGATCGCGTGTGACCGCGACGAAACATTTGCGGACGAGGGGCGCCGCGCTTTTCTCCGCCGCTGTAGTGGGTTTGCTGATTCCCGGCCTCGCTCTGGCAGCCGATGAACCCGCCCAAAAACACCGGCTGAGTTTCGCTCCGCGCGTGGGATTCAATGTTGCAGCCAAATTTGAGGGAGTCGGAGCGGTCGGCTTGTACCGCACGACGCCCAACGGCGATGGTTACAATTACGACGATGGGTATATCCTGACTGACATCAGTGGCAATCAAGGCGGTCAGACCTGGTATTGGGGTTACGATGACAGCGCGGCGCAGGTTTCCGGAGACACCATCCGGTTGAGCCGCAGCACGGTGGCGGCGAGCCCTGGGGCCGTTACGGAAGACGCAGACCCGTCCCTGGGCGGTGAACTGGTTGGTTACCTTGGGCTCGGAACCAAAGGCCGGTTGCGCTACGGTCTGGAAGCGGCCGCCGGGTACCAGCACCTCCAGATTCAGGCCGCGCACCGTTTGCTGGTCACGCTGGCGACCGATTCCGACGTTTATCCTTTCGTGCCAGGCACCACCCCGCCGACCGTCACTCCGTCCACGCCCTATCAAGGGAGCTACCAAGGACCGGGATTCCTGATCGCCGACATGCCATCCGACAGTTTTTCAAGCCTGACGCCCGATGTCGCTCTCTCCAGTCGGAACGAACTGAGCGCCGACCTGTGGAGCTTCCGGGTAGGCCCCGGTTTCGAAGTCCCCCTGGGACGCCGCGTCTGTCTGGGTTTTGGCTTCGGAATCGAGGCCGGCTGGCTCAACGCCACCCTCTCGTGGAACGAATCCGCCGGGAATTATGGCTCGGCTGGCAAAGTAACGGACGCAACCGCGCTGGTTGGTTTCTACGCCACCGGCAGTGTCGCTTGGCAATTCACCGAACGCTGGAGTCTCGCGGCGGGCATTCAATATCACAATCTCGGAACATACGAACATTCCTATCATGGCCGCACTGTAACGCTGGACTTGAACAATGCCCTTTCAGTCACCGCCGGGATGGCGTGGCTTTTCTGACGGTCGCCGCAGCCTCATGCCGTTACCTCCGCAGGCCAGTTCGCTGGAAATGTAGCCGCCGAGGTGACGAGGCGGAAAGCGATTGCGCCATGGGCCAACCAATTCGCCTCCAGACGCAGGCGACGTCGAGAGTGGACTCTCTCAACGAATTATCAAGCAACCGGCCAGGCGCCGCCGCCGGCCAGTTGCGCCTCCCAGACAACAATCCCAAAAGAAGGTAAACGATTTTTAATTATGTCCGTTTAGCCTCGGATGTTAAAATACGCTGTCTGGGACAATGTCTTGAGTTGCTTCGTGTCGCGATCAACTTTGTTCATGAGTATCCAATAATTATGCGTTTGTTCGTTCTCTGCTTCAGCATGCTTGCGCTGGTCATCCGCCTCGGCTCACCCGCGCAGGCCGGGCCGCTCATCAACGAATTCCTGGCCTCCAACAATTCGATCCACCCGGACAACTCCGATTTCGAGGATTACTCGGACTGGATCGAACTTCACAACCCCACCAGCACCAATGTGTCGCTCGCGAATCACTTTCTGACCGATGACCTCTCGCAGCCGTTCAAGTGGTTGTTCCCAACCAACGCGGTGATTCCGGCCAACGGCTATCTGATGGTCCACGCCGATGGCCACGACGCGGCGCCGGGCCAGGCGCACTTGCGCGGTTACTGGCCTTGGGGCAGCACCTTCACCACCCGCCGCTACCACGCCAGCTTCAGACTCAGCGCGGACGGCGAGGACATTGGCTTGTATCGCACCGCCCAAGCGCCGCAGGACATCACGCTCATCCCGGCCAACGCGATCTGGAAGTACCTGGACGCGGGCACCAATCCCGGCGGCGCATGGATGACGTTGAACTTTGATGATTCCGCCTGGCCACAGGGGCCGGCGGAACTGGGTTATGGCGACGGGGACGAAGCCACGGTGGTTAGCTACGGACCCAGCGCGGGCAACAAATATCCCACCACCCACTTCCGCCACCACTTCAACGTCACCGACCCGGCGCGCTTGGGGAACATCCGCCTGCGCGTCAACGTGGATGACGGCGCCATTCTCTATCTGAACGGCGCCGAGTTCGCCCGCCTGCGGATGCCGGCGGGAGCGGTGACACATACCACCTACGCCAGCGCCGGCCCTTCCCCCGAGAATGGCTTCGAGTTTGTCGAACTACCGCGCTCGCTGTTTCGCGTCGGCGAGAACGTGTTCGCCGCAGAAGTTCATCAGGTCGCCGCGAACAGCTCGGATTTGAGTTGGGCAGCGGAACTGATCGTCTCCGAGGTCAACGGCCCCGCGATCCTCGTGGACTCCGTCACCTTCGGCTCCCAGCAGCCGGATATTTCCTATGGCCGTAATGCGACCAACGGGTGGTCGTTCTTCGCCATGCCCACGCCCGATGGCGCGAATACGACCGAGCCGCTGCAACAATTCACCCCAGCCTCCGCCGTCACCGCCTCGCTGGACAGCGGTTTCTATCAATCCCCGCAAATGGTCAGTCTCAGCAGCACTCCCGACGCCGTCATCCGCTACACCTTGAGCGGCGCGACGCCCGACCTCCAATCACCGTTGTACGATTCGCCCCTGACCATCAGCACCAACACGATCCTGCGGGCGCGGGCGTTCGCGCCGGGTCTGATTCCCGGACCGGTGTTGACGCGCTCTTATTTCATCAACGAACCCACCGACCGAACGCTGCCGGTGATTTCCTTTGTCGCCGATCCGGCCACCTTGTTCGACAACGTGATTGGAATTTATTCCAATGACACCGCTTATCCCTACAAAGGCCGCGAGATTCCGGCACGCGTCGAATTCTTTGAACCCGATGGCCAACTCGGATTCGCGGTGAGCGCCGGCATGCGCATTGGTGGGGAGAACATCTGGCGGTTCGCGCAGAGACCTCTGAACCTGCACCTGCGCGGCAAATACGGCGACGACTTCATTCCCCATCAAATCTTCCCGGACGAACCGGTGGGCACCTTCGGCAAGCTCAACCTCCGCAACGGCGGGGACAATTGGGCGCTGGACATGTTGCGCGATGCCATGATGGCGCCGATTTTGCGCGGGCAGGTCGAAAATGATCTGTCCTCGTATCGCCCGGCCGTGGTTTATGTGAACGGTCGTTATTGGGGCATCCACGACATTCGTAAACAATTCGATCCCCTTTTCTTTGCCAACGAGCATCAACTCGCCGAAGACACCTACGACCTCGTGCAATACGCGCATAACGAATCCGGCGTTACCGTCCTGATGGCCGACACCGGCAACATTGACACTTACGAGACGTTCCACGCGTTTTACACCACCCACGACCTCAGTCAGCCCACCAACTACGCCACCATGGAAGCGTGGATGAACGTGGATTCGTTCATTGATTACGTCGTCGCCAACGACTTTGGCGTAAACACCAGTTGGAGCCACAATCGCGAATTCTGGTGCGCCCGTGCCCCCGGGTCGAGATGGCAATGGAACGTCCCGGACTTTGACCGGTGCTTTGATTCTCCCAACCTGCAAAGCTCGCTGATTGACGACTTTCGCGCCAGTTATCCGCTCTTTCGGGCGCTCGACGACAATCCCAATTTCGTCAACCGCCTGCTGCAACGCTACGCCGCGCATCTCGGCAGCACGCTGTATTCAAATCGTTTCAACGCAATTCTCGATTCCCTTGCCAGCGAGGTGGAAGGTGAAATCCCGCGCCACATTGCGCGCTGGGCCGCCGTGGGCGGCATGCCCTCGCTCGCCGCGCGGCAGGCGCAACTGGACGAGATCAGACAATTCACCGTGGGCCGGCCCGCTTATGCCGTGAGCCGTTTGCAGACCGAGCTGGGCCTCAATCGGGGCATGGCCGACCTCGCGGTGACATGCACCCCAACCGCTGGCGGCAACGTCCGCATTGCCGGCGTGCCTCTGACCCCGGAGTGGAACACCACGATCGGGCTCTTCCTGAACACTCCGGTGGAAATCACCGCCGAACCGGCGCCCGGTTACACCTTCCTGAACTGGAGCACGGGCGAAACTAATCCCACCATCACCCTCGTGCTCACGGACAATGAAAGCCTCACCGCGAATTTTCAGCCCGGCGTCGAAACGGTACTGCCCTCCAACCTGACCTCCGACACCACACTCACGGCCGCCAATTCGCCCTACACGCTGACCAATGACTTGATCGTCCCGGAAAATGTCACGCTTACCCTCGGGCCAGGTGTAAAATTTCTGCTGCCTCCGGCGCGCAACCTCGAGGTCCATGGCACGCTGTTGATCAATGGCACCTCGAACGCGCCAGTTGAACTGCGCGCCCGCACCGCCCGGCCCTGGGGCAATCTCAGTTTCGTCAATGCCACCGGCCACTCCGTGCTCACGCATTTGATCGTGCGCGACGCCACCGTCAGCCGGCGCGACCCGGTCAACCTAAAAGCTGCCATCTCTGCTTACAATTCCATCCTCACGCTCGACCATGTGGACATTGACGCTAACCTGCCGGTGTTCACCCGATTTGGCGCCACAACGCTGCGCGACAGCCGCATTCACATCCGCTTCACCGGGGATGGTATCAACATCAAGTTCGGCGCGGGCATCGTGGACAACTGCACGTTTACCGGTGCGGTCACGCCAGACACGGACGCAATTGATTTCGACGGCGTCACTGACGGTCTGATCCGTGGCAACCGCATCTACGCCTTCCGCGGTTTCAACAGCGACGCGATTGACGTGGGCGAGGGTTGCCAGAATCTCCTCGTTGTCAGCAACCGCATTTATCACATGTTCGACAAGGGCGTCTCCGTGGGCCAAGGCTCGACCGCCTACGTGGAACGCAACCTGATTGTCAGTTGCGACATGGGCATCGGCGTCAAAGACACCGGCTCCACCGCTTTCGTCAACCAAAACACTTTCGCCCGCAACAACGTGGACGTGGCGGCATACGAAAAGAATTTCGGTAACGGCGGCGGCATTGCCCACATCACCAACAGCATTTTCTCCCGCACCAAAAAGTCCCCGGTCACCGTGGACGCGCTTTCGAGTCTGTCAGTCCGATATTCCTTGTCGGACACCCTGCCGCTTGTTGGCCCGGGAAATTTGCTCGCCGACCCGCTGTTCACCGACGCCGGGCTTTACGATTTTTCTCTCACCGCCAATTCTCCTGCGCGCGACACCGGGGACCCAACCCACGCGCTGGACCTGGACGGCACGCGCACCGACATGGGCGCTTACTACACTTACCGCACCAACGATTATCCGTATCTCGTTCCCAACCTCGTCGTCGTTAACGAAGTCATGGCGCACTCGCACGATGCCGCGCCCGACTGGATCGAGTTGTTCAACAACTCCAGCCAGGACCTCGATATCGGCGGCTGGTATCTGAGTGACAGCGCCAACACCCTGCTGAAGTATCGCATCGCGGATGGAACGATCCTCCCCGGCAACGGCTATCTGGTATTCTATGAAGACCAACATTTTGGCGCCACCAGCACTGATCCCGGCGCGCTGATTCCGTTTGCCCTCAGTGAGAATGGGGAATTGGTCCACATTTTTGGCCCGGGCGATGGCGTGCGACCGGATTACACCGAGCAGGAAGGCTTTGGCGCGTCCGCCACCGGCGTAAGTCTTGGTCGCTACTACAAAGCCAGCACGCGCACCTATAATTTCATCGCCATGGCTACCCCCACGCCCGGCGTCACCAACAGCGCACCGCTGGTCGGCCCTATCGTCATCAGCGAAATCATGTATCATCCGCCGGTGGCCGACGCTGAGTACCTCGAACTGGCCAATATCACCGCGAATGAGGTGACGTTGTTCGACCCCACGACTGGCACGCCTTGGAAGTTCACCCAAGGCATCACGCACGAGTTTCCCGCCACCCCGCCCCTGACGTTCGCCCCGGGTGAACGGATTGTGCTCGTCCGCAACAGCGCGGTCTTTGCGCAGAATTACGCGGTCGCCGACGGGACGCGCGTGTTCGAGTGGGACTCCGGCATTCTGGATAACGGCGGCGAAACTTTGGACCTGTCCATGCCCGGCGACATCAATAATGCCGGCGTGCGGCAATACATCCGCGTGGATCGGGTGGATTATTCGGATACCGCTCCTTGGCCGGTTGGTCCCGATGGTGGCGGCACGGCGCTGACTCGCATCAACGAGCACGCTTACGGCAACGACGTTGCGAATTGGACGGAGTCCACTGCCTCGCCCGGCCAGACGAGTTACCAACAATGGGCGAACGCCCAAAGCTTCCCGCCCGGCCAAAGCGATCCGGACGACGACCCCGACGGAGACGGAATCCCCAATGCGATGGAATACGCTCTCGGCAGCAATCCCCTGCTGTCCTCCAGCCTCGCGTGGAATTTATCCACCCACGACGACACCGCGCTGGTTTCCTTCAGCCTGAACGTCACTCGGCCTGATGTCGGATACTCGGTTCAGAAAGCCGCCAGCGCGAGTTTGTCCGGTTGGATCAACCTTCCCGTCACGATCAGTCCCGGCGCGGGCCAGAGTTACACCGTCAGCGCGCAAGATTCCGGTCTCGATGCCACCGGATTCTATCGCCTGGTCATCGTGTTGTTCAACCAGTGACCAGTAACCCGCAACGTCCCGGGACCTCGCGTAACAGCGGAGGGGACGCGCGATTTGGCTGCCACCGACCGACGGTTGAGGACGAGAGCTCACCTGCCCGGCGCTCTCCAGACAGTGGGCCTCTTTCGGCTCCATCATTCCATGACGGCCTTGATGTTTTGCGCGGAGCAACGAAAACCGACCGGCAGGTGCGTACGTTCCGCTTCCAGGCTCAACTGAGTCTCGCGGTAGGCTGTCCACGTCCGTCTTCCTGGACTTTCCCCGGGTTTGTCGCCCATCTGCGGACCAGCCGCGGATAAACGTTTTTTAATCTCAGTCTCGTCGAGCCTTCATGCGGTTGTGTCACGCTCGCATCACTCAGGCAGTGTTTGGCAGGAACATTCCTGCGCTTGCCCGGCCTGTGAAGTTGATCGAGATGCGATTTGATGACGAGAGACAATTGGCGGGGGCAGTTACCCGGGGCTTGCTTGTGGTCCAGCCGGGGCGACTCATGCTCTTGACGCTCACAATCATGTTGACGTTCGCCGGCCTCGTCCAGGGTGTGGTTTATGTTGACGCGGCTGGGGCTGGCGCGAACGACGGGTCTTCCTGGGCGAACGCCTACACGAATTTGCAGGATGCCTTGGCGTCGCCGGAAGATGAAGTCTGGGTGGCAACCGGCGTTTATCGGCCGGCACCGCCCGGCGGCGACCGCAATGCCACTTTTCAACTTCGCAGCGGACGCACGCTGTACGGTGGCTTCGCGGGCGGTGAAACGAGTCGCACCCAGCACGATCCAACCATGAACCCGACGATTCTCAGCGGGGATTTGCTGGGCGACGACGGCGCCAATTGGACCAACGGAAGCGACAACGCTTATCACGTCGTAACCGCGACCAACGTGGACGCAACTGCCGTGCTCGACGGCTTCACGATCACGGGCGGCAACAACGCTGACTACGGTGCCGGCGTCCGGCTGGAAAACGCCAGTCCCCGGCTGGCGAACTGCCTCATCGCCACCAATCTTGCCGCCATTGGCGGAGGCCTGTGCGGCGTGGACAGCGCGCCACTCATTACAAATTGCATCTTCCGGGACAACCTGGCGTGGAGCGGCCGGGGCGGCGCGATTTACACCCAGACCACCACCCCGTTGACCATCGTCATCCGCGACTGCCAGTTCATCGGAAATCAAGCCTGGGTCAATGCCGGGCCGGGCGATGCCGGTGCCGTCTGGAGCGGATTCAATTGCACACTGGACCTCAGCAATTCGTTGTTCGAGAGGAACGAAGCGCGCTGGCGTTTTGCTTACGGCAACATGGCGGCCAACGGCGGCGCGCTGGTCGTTTTTGGCGCCGGCAGCCGGATTGACCGCTGTGTGTTTCGGCAGAATCGCGCGCACAACGGCGGCGCGCTGTGGATTGCGGCGCAAACCACCGTGGCCAATTGTTTGTTGGTCGGCAACGAAGCCTATCGCGTCAGCAGTGGCGAGTATGATTATGGCGGTTATGCCGGGACGATTTACGCCGCCGCCGGCACGAATCTGATCACGGGTTGCACACTGCACGCCAACAAGGCGCGCAGCACCGGCGGGGTCTGGGTGGGAATGGGCGAAACCACCATCGCCAACTCGATCCTCTGGAGCAACACGGCCACGGAAGAGGATGCGAAACCCACGGATGCGCAGTTCAACGGCTCGCCCAAGCTGCGGCACAGTTGTATTCGCAATCTTCTTGATCCCATCCCCGGCGAAGACCCGCCCGATCCGGCGAAGTATCCGGGTTGCATTACCACCGCGCCGCTGTTCGTCAACGAACGCGGACCGGACAACGTTGCAGGCAATGCGGATGACGATCTGCGATTGCTGCCCAACTCGCCTTGTCTGGATGCCGGCAACAACAGTTACATCCAGAACTGGGCGCAACTCGACCTCGACGGCGCTTTTCGGCGGCATGACACCGCAGGCATCCCGGACACCGGCGCTGGCTCTGCCCCCATCACCGACATGGGCGCGTATGAATTGGCGCCGGCGTTGATCTCAACGCTCACGCAAAGTTCCGCGGAGGAGTTGCGTCTGGATTGGACTTCCCTTGGCGCGGGTTGGCATTACACCGTCGAGTGGGCAGACAGTCTCGCCGGGCCTGACTGGCAGCCCCTCCCGCCCGCCAACCAGTGGCCCGTCACCAACACAAACGCCGGCTTCAACGCCACCGCGCTGGGCACAAACGGCTTCTTTCGAGTCGCGGCCGGGCTGATTCATCCCTGAGTTGTTCTTCAATTCCCACCAAACAATTATGAACCAAAACACATTCTTCCAAACCTCGCGGACCATATTTCTCGCTTGCCTGATTGCCGCTTCAGGTTTCCTGTCAGCGCATTCGGCCCTCAGTCAAGACTGGCTCACCCTGGCCAATCCGCATTGGAACATCACGCTTACTGACGCGGGCTACTCGGACTTCCTGCTCGACAATACGCCGGGCTTCGAGGGCCGCGAATATCTCTCCGGCGAATGGGGCGCGGCGGTGGGTTATCAACTCTCCGGTGGCGCGGTCGTTTCGCCTTTGTGGCTCGAGAAGAATTTCTGGTTCCCGGATTGGGTCACGGATTCCGACTTCGGGGTGAAGTCGCCCATCGCGCAGATTGGTGTGAACGCCGACAATCTGCCCATCGCACAATCCGTCCTCACCAACGCGCACCTCGAAGTCACGCTGCGGCACGAGATGCTCGACACGGTGACCGGCACGCCGATGGGCACGACACGCGCCTCAGCCGGCGGCGCGGGCAGTTCCATCCACAGCAGCCGTTACGTGCTCAAGCAGACCGCCACGATCAAGAACATTTTCGGCGGAGCGATTGCCAACGTGCAACTCTTCCAGTTCCTGCACGGCATCCATTCGCAACGCGGAGTTCATGACGACCGCCTCTACTCCGGCGCTTTGAGCAATTTCCAATACGACGTCACACTCGCCGGAGTGGACCCCTGGGCCGCCGGCGCAAACAGTTCTACGGCCGGACTGGAGGATTTCATCGGCTTTCAAGCGAGCGTGTCCCCGAGCGCCTTTGAAATTGGCCACTATGGCATCGAGGGCAACGGGCTGGACGACCACAGTATCGGCAAACCGTCCGACGGCGTGCATCTGTCCGTCGAGAATAACTGGCTCACGCCGCCTTACAGCGCGCGCCAGGGCACGGACAACTTTGCGCCAACTCAACTTTGGGTGGGTGGCGCGCAGCGCTGGGAGCTCGGCAACCTCGCGAACGGCCAGTCGGTGAGCTTCGAATTAATTTTGAGTCTGCGCACTGGCACGCGCGTGCCCAGCGGGCCGGGCAGTTCCGGCGGCTGCAACGGCGGCTCCAGCGTGCCCGGTGGCGTGGATTATGAATTCGATGACGTGTCGGAGGACGGCGCGTGCTTTGCCGATTATTCGTGCGCCGACGAGGAGGAAATTGAAATCCGCGTTGCGCGCGGTGAGTTCGAGCTGTTCACCTTCCTGACGCCCGGCGGGCCGGCGCAGATTTGGGACGTCTCCTTCAACGGCGTGAACTCAGGCGCGATTCACCTCACGTTCGCCTACGACCCGACGTTGCTGCCACCGGGCCTCGACCAAAGCACGCTATGCATTTATCACTTTGAAGACCACGCCTGGCACAAACTCGAAAGCACGGTGGACCTGATGCACCACACCATCTCCGTGACCACCACCCATCTGTCTGCCTTTGCGCTCGGCGTGGAGGGCGGGACGACTTACACCGTGGGCGCCAGCGCATCGCCGGTCAGCGGCGGCACGGTCACCGGCGGCGGAACGCAACCCGGCGGCGCCAGCGTCACGCTCGTTGCGACACCGGCCACGGGTTACGTCTTTGTGAACTGGACAGAAGACGGCGTGCCAGTGAGCGGTTCGCCAAGTTATACCTTCTCTGCGCAAGCGGATCGCACGCTCGTTGCGAATTTCGTTTCCGCCGGCGGTGATGTGATCATCACCACGAGTTCGTCGCCGGCCATCGGCGGTTCGACGCTCGGCGACGGAGCATACACTCCAGGCATGAACGCCACCGTGACCGCCATTCCCAACCTCGGTTACAAATTCTCGAAGTGGCTGGTCAATGACGTGATCGTCAGCACCGCGCGCACGAACACCTTCACCGTGACGACCAATCGCGTGCTGGTGGCGAAGTTCAAGCCGGTGTATTACGTCTCGGTCAGCGCCGATCCGCCCAACGGCGGTGAAGTGGAGGCCGACCCAATTTATGAAGTCGGCGAACTGGCCAAGCTGAAGGCCAAGCCGAAGGCGGGCTGGTGCTTCGTCAAGTGGACACAGAACGGCGCGACGGTGAGCACCGATCCGAACTATCAATTCAACGCCACCGCCAACCGCACGCTCGTAGGCCATTTCGCGCAGGGCAACCGCATTGACGCCAGCGTTTATCTCGGTGTGGGCGGCACGGTCACTGGCGGCGGCATTTACGCCAACGGCGCAAGCGTCATGCTCGTGGCCAGCGCCAATCCAGGCTACGCGTTTTTGAACTGGACCGAAGCCGGCATGCCGGTGAGCACCAACGACACGTACGCGTTCACCTGCACCACCAACCGGACGCTCTTTGCCAACTTCATCGCCGCCACCATTCCCGACACGAACTCGGCGCCCATCGCTCTCGGCAGCGGCTTCTACCAACTCGCCGACCAGCCATTGGCCATCAACCTTGACGACCTGATGTGGAGCGATTACGACCCGGACGGCGACCCGATCACGTTCGTCAGCATCAACGCAACCAGTTCCAATGGACTCGCGCTCACGACCAACGCGACACAAATCCTGGTTCCAGCCAACGCGGTTGCCGACGGCTTTAATTACACCATTGCCGACAGCCACGGCGCGACTGCGGTCGGCACGGCGACGATTTCCATCATCACCAATGTCACCAGCGCAGGTCTTTCGGTGGACCTGGGTTTTCCGGGCGCCGCCACTGCCAGTTTCAGCGGCGTGCCGTGGTATTACTACGAGTGCCAGCGTGCGACCAACGCGACGTTCACCGGGACGCTGCAAACCTGGCCCGTGCAAGCGTGGGCCGACGGCTCGATTTACGTCTGGGATGATTTCAGCGACCTGGGCAACCAACCGCCGCAGGCGTTCTATCGGCTGCGCTACAATCCATGACCCGGCACTTGTCACATGTATGAAGACTGGAATCGTTCGCGTCGTTCTCAGCCTCTCGTTGTTCACGACCTCGTTACATTCACCCGATTCTACGCGAGCCGCCAACAACCAGATTCTCGGCTGGAACAACCTCGGGATGCACTGCATGGACAGCGACTACTCGGTGTTCAGCATCCTGCCGCCCTACAACACGATTGACGCGCAACTCATCGTCGCCGGCAAACTCATCACCAACGGCAGCGGTTACACCGTGACGTATCAGGCCGTCGCCGATCCCGACGGTTCGATCAACAAAACGTCCGCCGGCAAGGGCAACTGGATGGAATTTGCGTCCCTGCTCTACGGCGGTGTCGCAACGAACCAGGGACTGCCATTTCCGGATCCGAATCTGTCCTTCTGGATGCCTGGCAGCAGCAACACGCCGCAGGCGATGGTGTTCGACGCTGACATGAAGTGGTTCTTCGCCTACGGCATTCCGATCACGCCCTACGATGACACCGGCAACAAGAATCCGTATCCGATGATGCGCCTCATCGCGCGCAACGGCAGCGGCACGGCCATCGCCACCAACGACATCGTGCTGCCGGTCTCGGACGAAATGGACTGCCGCGCCTGCCACGCGTCCGGCACGCAAGCCGCCGCGCAACCAGCGGCGGGTTGGGTGTGGAGCGATAATCCCGAACGCGATTTCCGGCTGAACATTCTGCGGCTGCACGACGAACAGAACTTCGCGCAGCATCACGACTTGTATGTGTCGGCGCTGGCCGCGCGCGACTTCAATCCGCAGGGGCTGTATCGCGGAGTTGTGGCGGACGGCAAGCCGGTGCTCTGCGCCGTCTGCCATGCCAGCGAGGCGTTGGGCGCGGGCAGTTACAGCAACATCCCGCCCCTCACTGCGTCGGTTCACGCCAAGCACGCGACCGTGGTTGATCCCGATCTGCTGATCACATTGGACAATTCGGCACATCGCGAAGCCTGCTACCGCTGCCATCCCGGTTCCGCCACGAAATGTCTGCGCGGCGCGATGGGCGGGGCGATTGCCAACGACGGCACCATGGCGATGCAATGCCAGAGCTGTCACGGCAATATGAGCAACGTCGGCAAAGCCAGCCGCACTGGCTGGCTGCATGAGCCGACCTGCCAGCAATGCCACTCCGGCACCGCCACGAGCAACAACGGCCAGATTCGCTACACCTCCTGCTTCACCGACACGAACCTGTGGATCGAGCGGGTGGCGGTGAACCAGACCTTCGCCACCAAATCGAACTCTCCCGCGCCGGGCCTTTCGCTTTATCGCTTCTCGACCGGTCACGGCGGCCTGCAATGCTCCGCCTGTCACGGCTCGACCCACGCCGAGTTTCCCGCCACCCACCGCAACGACAACGTGCGCAACGAAAAGATCCAAGGCCACGCCGGCGTGATGATGGAATGTACCGCCTGCCACGTTTCGATGAACGTGAACAGTTCCACCGCGCGCGGCGGCCCGCACGGAATGCATCCGGTCGGCGCAAACTGGGTAAAGGATCATCACGACTTCATCGGCGGCCTCGCCAACTGTCAGGTTTGTCACGGCGTGGATTATCGCGGCACGCCGCTCTCGCGGATGCAGGCGAGCCGCATCATCAATGTCAGCATGGACGGCACGCCCGTCAGTTTCCCGACGTACCAAGGCGCGGAGGTGGGTTGCTACAACTGTCACAACGGGCCGACCCAGAGCAGCGCGAACACGACCGCGAATCCCACCGCCACGAGCTTCGTCACCAACACCCTCAACCACCAGCCCCTCGCGTTCGCGCTGCCCATCGGCGGGGCGGGCGCGTCAGGACGGATCATCGCGCAACCCGCGCACGGCTCGGTGGGATTGAGCAACAACCTCGCGACCTATTTCCCCGAACCGGGCTATGTGGGCAACGACACCTTCACCTTCGCCGCGTGGAACGGCTCAAAGAATTCCACGCTGGCGACGGGCACGGTGACGGTGGCGCAAGGTCCGTTCTCGATCACAGCCAAGACCTTTGTGCCCCCCAACTATCCGGCGAACTGGGCCGCGCCGTTCACCGTGCTGCCAATCCTCAGCAACGTCGTGGGTACGGTCACGTTCGAGTGGAATTTCGGCGACGTCTCGCCGCCCAGCACCAATCAATATGCCGCCCACGCTTACGCCAGTGCGGGCAATTACAGTTGGTCCGTTGTGTCGCGGCTGCTAACGAACGGCGTGAGCGCACAGACGGTGACCAACACGGGTCTGATTGAGGTTGGCTCGGCGATGAGCCTGGTTGCGAACCAGACCGGAGACTCAGTCAGCCTCTCGTGGCCCAAATTCCCCGGCGACACCCTGCTCGAACAGTCGCCGCTTGTCGGTTCGGGCGCGAACTGGACCGTTTGCACCAACGCGGTCGAAGACGGCAGCGGCGCAATTTCCATCGCAGTGCCGAACGCGGGAATGAATTTCTATCGGCTAAGAAAATTATGAGCCAGTCGTCGCCAATGTGTCTGAACGGCAGCGACTCAACGACAACTCGCGTCTGCGACTGCGGAGACAAGGGGCGGCTTCTCCTTGTGCCAAGGGGTAATTTGTTCGTAGGCGTACGCGAGACGCAGAATGGTTTCTTCGCCAAACGGCTGGCCCAGCAACTGGAGACCGACCGGCAGCCTAGGCGAGGTGGTGAATCCGCACGGCACACTCAGGCCGCAGTTGCCAACCAGGTTGCACGAAATCGTGAAAATGTCGGCTAGGTACATTTGGAGCGGATCATCTGCCTTTTCGCCGATCTTGAACGCCGCCGTGGGCGAAGTCGGTGTCAGGATGGCGTCCACTCGCTCAAAGGCCTTGAGGAAGTCCTGCCGGATAAGCGTGCGGACTTTCTGCGCACGCAAGTAGTAGGCGTCATAGTAGCCGCTGCTCAGGACGTAAGTCCCCAGGATGATGCGGCGCTTTACTTCCGCGCCAAACCCTGCGCCACGCGTCTTGGAGTAAAGCTCGATGGGGTCCGCGCCGTCCACGCGTGCGCCGTAGCGGATGCCGTCGAAGCGTGCCAGATTCGCGGAAGCCTCGGCCGTGGCAATGATGTAATAGGTCGCAATCGCGTAATCCGTGTGGGGCAGGGAAATCTCGACAATCTCCGCACCGAGGCTGGCGAAGTGTTGCATGGCTTGCTCCACCGCCGCTTTCACTTCTGCGTCCAAACCGCCGATCATGTATTCCCTGGGCAGACCGAGCCTCAAGCCTTTGATATCGCCGTGCAACGCCGTCGGGTAGTCCGGCACCGGTTGCGGCACGCTGGTGGAGTCGCGGGCATCGTGACCCGCAATCACTCCCAACATGGTCGCGGCATCCCGCACGGATTTGGTGAAGCAACCGATCTGATCGAGCGATGAAGCGTACGCCACCAGTCCGTACCGCGAGACACGACCGTAGGTGGGCTTCAATCCCACGCAACCGCACAGCGCCGCCGGTTGTCGCACGCTACCACCGGTGTCCGAACCCAGCGAGGCGATGCACTCGTCTGCGACTACCGCCGCCGCCGAACCGCCGGAGGAGCCGCCCGGAATGTGCGTGGTGTCCCACGGATTGCGTGTGACACCGAACGCGGAGTTTTCCGTCGAGCTGCCCATCGCGAACTCGTCCATATTCAAGCGGCCAAATACCACCGCACCCGCAGCTTTCAGTTTCTCGATCACCGTGGCGTCGTACGGCGAGACAAACTGACCAAGGATCTTGGACGCGCAGGTGAGCGGCTGGCCTTTGACGGCGATGACGTCCTTGATGGCGATGGGCACGCCGAGCAACGGTTGCTCTGTGTGCGTGGCTCCGCGGGAGATGGCCTGATCCGCCACCTCCGCTTGTGCGAGCGCCTCCGCTGCGTCGCAGTTGATGAAAGCCTGGATGTTTCCATCCACGCGCTGGATTTGATCCAAGCAGGCCTGCGTGGCGTCGCGTGACGAAACGTCGCGCTGGGCGAGCTTCGCGGTGAGTTCGGCAATGGTGAGTTGGTTCAGCATCCGCGACGCGAAAAGTGGCGAACGCCATCCCAAAAGGCAAAAATAAACTGCTCAACGTGGCTCAAGGCCAACTCGACAAGCCAAATTCACCGAATCATCGGCTGACGTTACGCCCGAGAAGATGAGAGCGATGAAGGCGGAACCCTGTTTGCTCGGCAACGAAGCTGGTGCCAAGCGGCCAATCAATTCGTCCCCTGACCATTCTGCGGCAAAGGAATGGTGGACGCCGGTTCTGCCGGTTCGCTGTCCTGCTCGAAATCATCCTCCGGCGTCAGGAGGTAAGTTGCGAGGGAAACCAACTGGCGAACCGCCACGCAACCGCGTTCATACCAATGGTGGCGGACCTGAAAGCCAAGCCTTTCAGGGACAACGGCGGCCGCCCAAAGCGAACCGCCCAACAGGATGAGGGCGGCTGGCAAGATCAGCCAGTAAAGGGCCTTCGGCCTCCGCCATCGCATCGTTCGAGTATTCGGATTCATATCATTCGGATTCCTGCAGCGAGTAACACTCGCCGGTTTCGTCTGCTAACCCGCCGCAGGGTCCAATTGTTTCAACTATTTCAGCCGGCCAACCGGAGGGCGCAATTGAAGCAAACTTCCCGCTTGCCCGCCATCTCGGCGTTTCGTCAACATCGCCGCAACTGGAATGATATAATGCGCACACTGATCAAACACATCCGGGCATTGTCCGCGCCCGCCGACGCTGTCATCGTCCAAGGCTGGGTACGCACGCGGCGCGACGCGAAGGGCTTTTCGTTTCTCGAGCTCAATGATGGTTCGTGCCTGGCGAACCTCCAGGTGGTGGTGGACGCCGGCATCCCGGGCAGCGCGCATCTGGCCAGCTTCACGACCGGTGCATCGGTGGTGGTCAATGGCAACCTGGTACCGTCCCCGGCGCCGGGACAGAAATGGGAACTCCGGGCGACGAAGATTGAACTCCTCGGGACCGCCGACGCGTCCTATCCCCTTCAGAAAAAAGGCCACACCCTGGAGTTTCTCCGCACGATTGCCCATTTGCGTCCGCGCTCGAACCTCTTCGGCGCCGTGTTCCGCACGCGCAGCAAACTCGCATTCGCCGTGCATGAGTTTTTCCAGAGCCGCGAATTCATTTATGTCCACACCCCGATCATCACGGCGAGCGATTGCGAAGGCGCGGGCGAAATGTTCCGCGTCACCACCCTCAAAGGCAAACCCGACGAGAAACCGGAGGCGGATTTCTTTGGCAAACCCACTTATCTGACCGTGAGCGGGCAGCTAGAAGGCGAAACCTTCGCGTGCGCGTTGTCGAACATTTACACCTTCGGCCCGACCTTTCGCGCCGAGAACTCCAACACCGCGCGGCACGCCGCGGAATTTTGGATGATTGAACCGGAGATGGCGTTTTGCGATTTGCCAGGTGACATGGACCTGGCCGAAGAATTCATCAAGGCCATGGCCCGTTACGCGTTGGAACACTGCGCTGAGGACCTCGCGTTCTTCGCCAAATTCGTGGACAAGGGCGTGCCGGAGCGGCTGCAATTCGTGGTGGAGCGTCCCTTTGTTCGCGTGCCTTACACCGAGGCCGTCGGGATTCTGAAGCAGTCTGGCAAACCATTTGAATTCCCCGTGGACTACGGCCAAAACCTGCAATCCGAACACGAACGCTTCCTCACCGAAGAACATTTCAAATCGCCCACGACCGTCTTCAACTACCCTCGCGAGATCAAACCCTTCTACATGCGCCTGAACGACGACGGCAAGACCGTGACCGCGATGGATGTGCTGGTGCCTGGCATCGGCGAGGTCATCGGCGGCGCGCAACGCGAGGAACGGCTGGCACAACTTCAGGAGAATCTTGAAGCCCACCAACTCAAGCCGGAGGATTACTGGTGGTACACGGACCTGCGGAGGTACGGCACCGTACCACACGCCGGTTTTGGGTTGGGCTTCGAGCGCCTGCTGATGTTCCTCACCGGCGTGGCCAACATCCGCGACGTGATTCCCTTTGCCCGTACGCCCGGCAACGCGGAGTTCTGACGGCTCAGTGCAATTTGCCTTCGATGATCGGCGGTGGAACACTCGTGCCGCTGGCCTCGCGCTCCTTCTCCTCCAGGGTGCGCGCGAGGCGCGGCTTCAGTTCCTCGTAGATCGGCAGGGTAATCAGGTTCAGGTGTGCCCGCGCCTCGGCGAAGCGGCCGGCGTGCGTCTTGACGCGGGCAAAGTGAACGTGGATGCCCTGGCGTTCGACCTCAGTCTTCGCGAGTGTGAAGGCATTGGTCCAGGCCTGCAGCGCCTCGTCGTTGCGCGGCGGCTTGATGCCGTAGTAGGTCAGGGCCATGTCGGACGCGAGCGGCAGATCGTCGGGATCCAGCTTCATCGCCTCACGGTAAAGCGCCAGTGCCTTGTCGAAAACTTGTTGTTCGTTGATGCGGTAATGTTCCATCGCGTCTTTGCGGAACAAAAACACCGTGGTGCCGAAATTCTGATAATAGACCGGTTCCTTCGAGTTGAGCGCAATGGCCTTCTCATAATACTCAAAGGCTTTGGTCACCGGGCCGTTGTGGCCGTGGTAATTGGCCAGGTTGTTCCAGATGGCAGGGTCGTTTGGATCCAACTCGCGGGCCTTTTCCAGGTGCGGGAACGCGGCATCCTCCTCGCCGATGTCACTGAGGAAGCTCGCGTAGGCGACACGCACGCGGGCGTGATGAGGATGGCGTTTGATGAAATCTTCGTAACCCTGGCGCACCGTCGCAAACCGTTTGAGGATGCGCTGGTTGAGTTCCGCCGCGGGGAGCCCGGCGCCCTGCTGGGCAAAGGCGTTGTTTTCGCGAATCCACTTGTCCACCTCGGTCTGCGCCTCATCATCCTGCTCCATCAGCCGCTTGAATTCCTTTTCCACCGGATCACTGGCATCCGGAATGGTTGCGGTTACTCCCGCCTCAGCGGTTCGATTACTGACCGCAGCGGGCAGGCTTAACGCAACCAGCACGCTCAAAAAGATGATCAACGGATGATTCACATCGGGAAACTACCATGTCAGGTTCGAGGGCGAAACGTCAAAACCAATGGCGGCGTCATCTAAACTCCGCCTTCAGGGGCGGCGTGTAGGCCATGAGGAGAAAACGTTGATCATGCGTTTAGGCCACACGGCACAGCCCCGTCACGAATGCCCGAAGGACTCGTCAAACTTCCTTCACGATTCCCCAATAAACATCCAGGCGTTTGTTCAGAAACAGCTTGATCGCTTTCACCAGCACGCGGGCCTCGAGCCGCTGGCCGGCGGCGATGATTTCTTTGAGCGACATCCCGGAGCGGAGATTGAAGCTGCCCTGGGCGATGATCGGGCCTTCGTCCAAGTGCATGCTCACAAAATGCGCCGTCACGCCCACGATCTTGACGCCGTGTTCGTAAGCCTGACGGTAGGCCTGGGGGCCGGGAAAACTGGGCAACAGCGACGGGTGAATGTTGATGATCTTGTTCTTGTAGCGCCAGACAAACGCCGGCGACAGAATCTTCATGAACCGCGGCAGGACCACAAAATCAATCTCGTGCTTCTCCAGCAGATGCAGCGCGCGTTTTTCTGCCTTGGCCCGATCAGCCCATGGAACCTGAACAAACGGCAGGCGATGTTGGCGTGCCCGCGGTGCCAGGTCGGGATGATTACCGATGACCAGCGCCGGGTCAGCCTTGAGCGTTCCGTTCTTGCAGGCCGCCAATATGGCGTCGAAACAATGCGTCTCGCGCGTGACCAGCAACGCAAACCGCTGGCGGCGGCCCGGCTCCAGAAACCGGACTTTGATCTCCATGTCCAGCACCCGGGCCAGGTCGGCCAGTCCCGCGCGGATGGTGGAGGCGCGACATTCGGCGGCGTTCCACGAGGCCTGGATGGTCATGCCAAACTGGCCGCGCGTGACCTTTTCCTCCAAACCTTCGATGTTGGCCTTTTGCGCGAAGAGGAAGCCGGTGACCCGGGCGACCACGCCGGACTGGTCGCGACCAATGACACTGATGGCAGCGTAGATTTTCATGGCAATCAAGCGGAGGCGCGATCCTTAACCGACGGTTGAGCCAAAACTGGGGCGGCCAGTTTGTGATGGAAGCGGTTGCGCACCGACGGAGTCTTTTAATTCTTTGACCGAAAACGCAACTTTTTTTACGCTCCATTGTTCAACGGTAGAGCAGTTAAGCGATATTTCATGGCATTTAACTCGGTCAAAGACCTGTTCGCCTCCGTGGTCGGGGTGACGCCCGCGGAATTCATCGAATTACGGAAGGCGTGGCAGGTGGCGGCAGACAATGGTTCGCAGGAGACGTTTCTGGCGTTTCTCGGCCGCGAACGCGGGCTGGCGGAAGACGTCTTCCTCCAACGCCTGGCCACCGCGCTGAACTGGCCGTTCGTGGAGCTGCCCAAGCTCACCATCGAAACCGAGGCTCGCAACAAGATTTCCACCAAAGTCGCCTTCCAACACTGCGTCCTGCCCACCGCGGTGCGCGACGGCGCGGTGCAGGTGGTGGTGAGCAATCCGTTCGATACCGCCATGCTCAACGCCGTGCGTTACGAAGCCCACGGGCCGGTGCAGTTCGCGCTTGCACCGCGCACGGAAATCGAAAAGGCGCTTAAGCGCTACTACGGGGTGGGAGCAGAAACGCTCGACGAGATGGACGAGGAGCTGCCGGTGGACCTCGAATTGCCCACGGACAAGGAGATCACCGAGGGCGACCAGGAAGCCAGCGTCATCAAGTTCGTCAACCAGGTCATCTGGGAAGCTTACAAGGATCGCGCCACGGACATTCACCTCGAACCGCAGGAAGACGAACTCCGCATCCGTTACCGGATTGACGGCATTTTGCACCAGACGCCGATGCCGCCGCAGTTGAAACGCTTTCAGGCCGCGCTGATTTCCCGCATCAAGGTGATGAGCGGGATGAACATCGCGGAAAAACGACTGCCGCAGGACGGCCGCATCAACGTCCGCATCAAGGGCGAGGAAATTGACATTCGCGTCTCCACCGTGCCGACGGTCTATGGCGAAAGCGTCTCACTGCGATTGCTCTCGCGCGGGAAGATCTTTCTCAGCCTGGACAAACTCGGCTTTGCGCCGATGGACGAAGCCGCCATCCGTGAAATCATCGTCAAGCCGCACGGCATTTTGCTCGTCACCGGGCCAACCGGTTCGGGCAAGTCCACTTCGCTCTACGCGATGTTGAGCACGATCAACTCGATCCAAAAGCGCATCATTACGGTGGAAGAGCCGGTGGAATACGAGTTGAAGGGCATCAACCAGATTGCGGTCCGCCCGGAAATTGGCCTGACGTTTGCGATGGGGTTGCGTCACATTCTGCGCCAGGACCCGAACGTCATCATGGTTGGCGAAATTCGCGACCTGGAAACCGCCGAGATCGCCATTCGCGCCGCGCTGACGGGTCACTTGGTGTTCTCCACCCTGCACACGAACGACGCGCCCAGCGCGTTCACGCGATTGATTGACATGGGCATCGAGCCGTTCCTGGTGGCCTCCTCAGTCGAGGCGGTCATGGCCCAGCGCCTGGTCCGCACGATCTGTCCGGTGTGCAAGACGGAGCAGCCGGTGGAGCGGAGCTACTTGCGCAAGATCGGTTTTCCCGAGGCGGAGATAGACCACACCCGGTTCATGCGCGGCGCGGGGTGCGAGGATTGTCGGCAGTTGGGCTATCAGGGACGGTTGGCGATTTATGAGTTGCTCGTGCTCAACGAGTCGCTGCGCCCGCTGATCTTGAGCCGGGCGGCTTCCTCCACCATTGCCCAGCGCGCCATCGAGCAAGGCATGCGCACGCTGCGTGATGACGGCTGGAACAAGGTCAAGAGCGGGATCACGACCATTGAGGAGGTTCTCCGCGTGACGCAAATCGAGGAACACCTCGACTCGCTAAGTGAGGACAAGCCGCCGACGGTTTGAACCAAGGGCCAAAAAGATGTCGCGGCATAACCCCAAATGCAGAATGCAGAGTGTAGAATGTAGAATTGGGCCTCCGCATTTCTTCACTCCACATTTTTCATTCTTCCTTTCCTGACCATGGCTCGCTGGCATTCCTGCAACGTGCTCCAGAGCGGCGCTGACGCGCGCCGGCTCTGGCAATTCGACGCGCGCAACGGGGAGTTCAAGCTGAGTCGCGAGCAGACGGCGGCCGCGGACGGGACGCTGCCGGGCCATCTGGTCCACAAGTCCTGGCGTTCCCTCTGGCAACCCCGGCTCAATGTGGCTTGGTTGTCGCCGGAGAGCGTTTTTCTGCGTGTCGTGCATCTGCCGCAAAGCAGCGTCGAGGAAACGCTCGCGATGGTGGAGCTTCAGTTGGAAAAGCTGTCGCCCATTCCGGTGACGCAGGTGGTTTGGAGCCTCCACAAGCTGCCGGGGGCGGCCGAAAATCTGCAGACCCTCATTGTGGTCCTGGCCGAGCGCAAGGCGGTCGAGGAGTTTCTGGGTCAATTGGAAGGTCAGGGTTACCTGGCAGATCGCTTGGAATTGAGCGTGCTCGATCAACTGCAAGCCACCCCCGTGACGGAGGACGGGGCTTGGATTTACCCGGGCGCGTGGGGCGGTCACCACACCGCTCTCGTGGCGTGGTGGTACGGTGGCGTGCTGCAAAACTTGAATTTCATCACGCTGCCGCTGGCGGAAGATCGGGCGGCCGGATTGAAGGAACAACTGGCGCAGATGAGTTGGGCCGGTGAATTGGAGGGCTGGCTCACCTCGCCCCCTGCCTGGCATCTGGTGGCCGACGACACCACAGCGGCGGAATGGGCGCCGGGTCTGCAACAGGTTACGGATGATCAGTTGACGGTTTCCGCCCCCTTGAAGCCGGCGGAACTGGCGGCCCTGACCGCCCGGCGCGCGGCGCTCACCGACATCAAAGCCAATCTGCTTCCCGCCGAGTTTGCCACGCGCTATCGCCAACAGTTCGTGGACCGCCTATGGATTCGCGGGCTGGCGGCGTTGGGAGTGTTGTACGCAATTGTCGTGGCGATCTATTTCGCGGCGCTGTCGGTGCAGACGTACCGCGTCGGCAAGGTCGAAAGCCAGGTCAAGGCCACGAGCCTGGAATACACCAACGCCATGCAGATGCGGGCGCGCTTCGAGGTGCTCAAGGACCGGCAGGACCTTAAATTCGCCGCGCTGGATTGCTGGAAAGCCGTGGCCGAACTCCTGCCGGAAACGGTGACGCTGGATGCTTTCAATCTGGTGGAAGGTCGGCGTCTGACGCTCAACGGCACCGCGCCGTCGGACCAGCGCCGCGAAGTGCTGGATTTTGTCGAGGCCATGCGCAAAGCCACGGTCCACAGCAAGGAGTTGTTTGACCAGAGCAAGGACCCCGGCTTCAGCCAGACTGTGAATCCGGGCGGCGCCACGGTGCGCTGGAGCTTCGTCCTCGAACTCATACAAACGGAAACTCAATGAATCAGTACCTCGCCCGTTTGACTTCCTTGGAGCGCCGTTTTGTCATCGGCGTGATGGTCGTGGTCATCCTTGTCATCAACATCCTGTTCGTTTGGCCGCGCTTCAAGGATTGGGACGAAGTGAAGCTCCGCATGGTCAAAGCGGAGAATTCACTGAAGCGGCACCAGGCGGAGATCGCCCAGAAGCCGGCCTTTGAAGCCAAGGTCAAGAGCCTGGAGAAGGAAGGCGAAATTGTGCCCCAGGACGATCAAGTGGTTGACTTTCTGCGGATCATCCAGAATCAAGCCGTCGCCAGCGGCGTGCAACTCATTGGCAACACCCGCCAGCCCGACCGCACCAACCAGTACTTCATGGAACGCGCCCAAGCCCTCACCGTACTGGCAGGCGAACCGCAACTGGTGGATTTCCTGTATCAACTGAGTGCCGGCAAATCCCTGATTCGCGTCCGTGACCTCACGCTGCGACCCGACCCGCCGCGTCAATCCCTGAGCGCCAACATCAAGTTGGTAGCCAGTTATCAAAAAACTCAGCCTACCCGCTCCACCGCCTCAACCAGCGCCGCGCCGCCCGCCAAGTCCGCGCCGCCGCCGGCCAAAACCGCAACCTCAACCACCAAACGACCGTGAAAACTGCTTTTGCTTTCTTGTGGGTTACCGCCCTCAGTCTTGCGGCGCAGACCCCGCCCGCGCCCGCGTCGCCCACCGCCGTCACCAACCGGCCCGGGGTGCCGCGAGCGATCCCGACGCTGCCCTCCCCTGGGCAGCCGCGGACGAGTCCCGTGTTGCCTGCGGGACCGGGCACACCCGCTGCGACGCCTTCAATCCCAGTCCCAGGGGCGCAGCCGCAGCCTACCCAACCAACCCCAACCATTGGGCCCGCTGCAATGCCAACCGCCACCGCCCCGGCTCCGGGGGATGAACTAATCTCGTCGAGCATCATCAATTTTACCGCCGCCGACCTGAACCAGGTGTTGACGATCTATGCCGAACTGGTGGGTCGCACCGTGCTCCGCCCGGCCACGCTGCCCGGCGCCTCTATTGTTCTGAAGGCGCAGACGCCTTTGACCCGGCGGGAAGCCATCCAGGCTCTGGACGCCGTGCTGGCGATGAACGGAGTTTCGATGATCAACTTCGGCGAGAAGTTTGTGAAAGCCGTGCCCAGCACGATGGCCCCGGCGACCGGCCAGGAGGTGAATACGGATGATCCCGATCAATTGCCGATCATCGGCTCGTATGTCACGCGCGTGGTCCAGACCAAATATGTCAAGCCCAGCGAATTGGTGCAGACACTGACGCCATTCCAAAGCGCGGCCAACGCCATTCTGCCCGTGGACGCCAGCCAGATTCTCGTGCTGCGGGACAACATGGAGAACGTCAAACGGATGCTGGAGATGGTGGAGAAGGTGGACGTGATGGTGGAGGCGGAGTTCATTTCGGAAGTCATTCCCATCAAGTTTGCCAAGGCCGAGGACATCGCCACCGCGTTGGGGAGTCTGAGTAGCGGCGGCGGCGGCACCACCGTAGGACAATCAACTTCAAGTGCACGAACGACCACCGGTGCCGGTCGCACGACGCTTGGCGCCACCCGCCCCGGCCAACCGGGTTACAATCCCAGCCAACCGGGCGGCCTGATGCAGCCAGGCACCACGGGCACCCCCTCCGCCGGCGGTACGTTCAGTGACCGCTTGCAGCAGATCATTCGCCGCGCCTCCAGCGGCTCAGGCGACCTGCAAATCATCGGTGAAACCAAGATCATTGCGGACGCGCGGTCGAATTCACTGCTGATTTTCGCCACCCGTCAGGATATGAAAATGGTCAAGGATATCATTGAGAAGCTGGACGTGGTGCTCGCGCAGGTGCTCATTGAGACGATCATCATGGACATCTCATTGGGCAACAGCTTCAACTTCGGCATTTCAGGGGTCCAAGGTACCCGCGACTTCAGCGGTTCCTTCACGGGGGCAGGTGGCATGAACGCCACCAAGCTGTTTGACTTCAACACCAATTCCCTTGGTGGACTCCTTGGCAGTGGCCTCAAATACTTCGGCAAGGTTGATGACGACATCTATGTTTCCTTGGAAGCCATGGCGCAGGACGGAAGGGCGAATGTGATCCAGAAACCGCGCATCCAGACCTCGCACGCAACGCCAGCGTCCATCTTCATCGGGGAAACGGTGCCGTACATTAGTGGCACCTACTATGGTTATGGTGGAAATACTCCCAGTTCTTCCTATCAACAACTGCGAGTCGGCATTGGGCTTAATGTGACCCCATTCATCAATCAAGACGGCTTGGTAGTGATGCAGCTTGACCAGCAGATTGAGGAGCTGGGCGAAACGGTTCAGATTGACAACAACCAGGTGCCCAAGACCACCAGCCGCACCCTTCAAGCCGAGGTCGCGGTCCGCGACGGTGAAACCATCCTTTTGGGAGGGTTCATCAGGAATCGCGACGCCACCACCAAGTCCGGGGTGCCCTACCTGAAGGACATTCCCTTGTTGGGGTATCTCTTTCGTTCCACCTCCAAAGAGAAGGAACGCAAGGAGTTGATCGTCTTGATGCGTCCCACGGTGCTTCGCACACCTGCGATTGCGGCCATGCAGGTAGCGATTGAAAAGGAACGCTTGCCTGGCGTCCGCGCTGCCGAAGCGGATTTGGATAAAATAGAAGGGAAGGGGAAGACCAGTCGGCAAGCCCAAGAGCGATTGTTCAAGCAGGTCACACCCTTTACCCCGGAGGAGATCGAGGCCTTGGGCCTGCCGAGCGAGGAAACCCCGCAATCGCAGATTGACACCACCCGCCCCTGAACCCTGCGACACGAGGTGCGATCAACGACGTGAACGAACCCTATGCTCGTAGCCGACGACGTGAGGAGGCGGATTCCCATGATTTACTGCACTGTCCGCCTCCTCACGTCGGCGGCTACGGTTCGGGGGTTCAAAGCGCGTACTTGGGTTGGGAGAGTTCTCTCCCACAGCTTCCTTGTTGGAAAGCAAGATCGCGCGGCGAAGCCGCAGCCAAAGGAGCGCGGACAGCTTTGTCCGCGCGAATCTATCCCACGCCGCGCAACTTGTGGAAAAGGCGGTTCGCGCTTCTGGCGAATCCTCGCGGCGTACGCGGACTCTGACGAACACCAGGGTTGCGCCCTTGCACGGCAAGTCGCGATCACTTTTGCCGCGTCGGCAACGCCGGCACCGTCTCCGCATCATCCGCCATGCTGAGGGTTTGCACGAACCCGTGGTTGTTGAACTTGATGCTCCCGGCAAATACATCAATTTCCAGCACTTCGATTTCCCCCAGGCGCTCGCCTTCGCTCAGAACGCAAGATATTTCCCGGGCCGGCACGCCGGGTCTGGCTGGCACTTGCACTTTGAACAACACCTGACGGCGGGGGAGAATGTTCGTCACTCCCTGCAATATGATTCGCGGTGGCTGGGTGGGCGGAGAATCCTCGGTCCGTGCGTGAACTTTCTTATTCAGGCTGAAAGCGTTCCGGCCCACAATGGTCCGGGCGTAGGGATTTTCGTCCGGCGTGGCGGTGGCCGCCGGGATGTCCAGGCTCAGGAAAAGCCCTGCCACTACTCCGAGCAGGAGTTGCTGGTCCTGGCTCACGATGCGAATTCTCATGCGGTGGCAAACACCGCCACCCAGGTCAAGTTTCGCGCCGAAATGAGAAAGGGCAGCGACGGATCGCTGCCCTTGAAGACTGAAGTCGTGGTTGCCGGCTGGACTAATTCGATTGCCGGCCCGCCACACCCTTGGTGGACTTGCTGATCGCTTTAGCGGCTTCCTTGGGACGCAACGCGCGCACGGCCGCGCCGGCCCGCCACATCTCGGAATCGCGGATTTCGTTCAATTCCTTTTGCAGTTGCACCTGGTAATTCGGCGCGCCGCAGGCCTTGAGGACGCGGGCACATTCCTTGCCGGTCTTGACCCGTTGATAAAGTTCCTTGAACACCGGCAGCACGGCCTTCTTGAACCGGGGGCGCCAGTCCAGCGCGCCGCGTTGGGCGGTGGCCGAGCAGTTCGCGTACATCCAGTCCATGCCATTCTCGTCCACCAGCCGGATCAGCGATTGCGTGAGTTCCTCGACCGTCTCATTGAACGCTTCGCTCGGCGAGTGGCCTTGGGCGCGCAACACGTCATATTGCGCATCCATAATGCCGGCCAGCGCGCCCATCAGCACGCCGCGTTCACCGGTCAGATCGCTGAACACTTCGTGCTGGAAGGTCGTTGGGAACAAGTACCCCGAACCGATGCCAATGCCCACGGCGAGACAACGCTCTTCGGCACGGCCCGTGTAATCCTGCTCGACAGCGAAGCTGGAATTGATGCCGGCGCCGGAGAGAAAATTGCGTCGGACGGAAGTGCCCGAACCTTTGGGCGCGACCATGATCACGTCCACGTTCTTGGGCGGGACCACGCCGGTCTGCTTCTTGTAGGCGATGGAAAAACCGTGCGAGAAATACAGCGCGTCGCCGGGTTTTAGATGCTTCTTGATCACCGGCCAGATGGCCCGCTGTGCCGCGTCGGAAACCAGAATCTGAATGATCGTGCCGCGTTTAACGGCTTCCTCCATGTCGAATAGCGTCTTGCCGGGCACCCAGCCGTCCTTCACGGCCCGATCCCAATCGCGCTTGAATTGCGGCGCCTGGCCGATAATGACCTTGAAGCCGTTGTCGCGGAGGTTCAGCGATTGGGCCGGCCCTTGCACACCGTAGCCGATGATGGCGATGGTTTCGTTCTTGAGCACCTTGCGCGCCTTCGCAATGGGAAATTCCTTGCGCGTGATGACTGTCTCTTTCGTTCCGCCAAAATCAATGGTTGCCATGTTGTCTTCGTCTGGGTTGGTGCGGCACCGAGCATCGGGCCACGCCGGGTTTGGTTCAATGTTGGTTTACTGTTACTGCAATATACCGCTGGCCGAGGGGGCTGGCGGGCAGCGAATCCTACTGGCTGGCTGGCGATAGTCAATTCCTGGATTACTTCCGCGCCAGAGCCACCCGGCCCGTGCGCGTGAGTTCCAGCACGCCGAAGGCTTTCATGAGTTCGATGAATTTCTCCACCTTGCTCTCATCGCCGGTGATTTCAATCGTCAGCGTCCGGGCCTGCACATCCACGATTTTGGCCCGGAAGATATCGGTGATTTGCATGACCTCGGCGCGGGCTTTGGAGTCCACGGAGACTTTCACCAGCACCAATTCGCGGTCCACGTATTCGCCGTCGCGGAAATCCACCACCTTGATGGCGTCCGGCAGCTTCTTGAGCTGTTTGACGATCTGCTCCACCGTCGCGTCATCGCCGCGCGTGATGATGGTCATGCGCGAGGCGGTCGGGTCCTGGGTGGGCGCGACGTTGAGCGAGTCAATGTTGTAACCCCGTCCGCTGAACAGCCCCGCCACGCGGGTGAGCACGCCGAATTTGTTTTCCACCAGCACTGAGATTGTGTGTCGCATAAAAACCCCGGTCAGCCGGGATGCGCAAGCTAGCAACCCAGAAAATGGCGGTCAATCTGCAAAAAACCGGCTCTTTCAGCTTTCCCGTTCCGGTTCTTTCGTCGCATCCACTCCGGAATTCGGACTCGGCGTGGTGAGCGCTGCGGCTGGGTTGACGGTCGCGATGATGGGGGGCACCCCGGAATCCGGTTCACGGGAGACGGGCGCGGGCATCGCTGGACACTCTTCCCGCGGAGGAATGGACGGTGTCGCGACGCGAAACAGGAACAAGCCGACCGCCAGGAGTCCCAAGCCCAGGCCGTCGAACCAGACAGGCTGAAACCCTGTGGACGCAAGAGCTTCGCCGGTATTGAAGCCCTCGACCTTGAAAGGCAGCGATTGATGACCCAGGACAATTCCGTTGGTGAGCGCGTGGCCAATGAGACAGGGAATCAGTGACTGGGTGCGGGCATACCACCACGCGAACATCATGCCCAGCGCAGTCGCCGAGATGAACTGCCACGGGTTTAGGTGGATCGCGCCAAAGAGGATCGAGGAAAGCAAGAAGGCCTTTAAGGGGCTGAAGCGGGTGAGAAATCCCCGAAGGATAAGGCCGCGAAACATGATCTCCTCCGTCACCGGCGCCACCACCACGAGCAGGAAGAATGAGGCCCACAGCTTCTCTGGGGAGAAGGCCAGTTGCTGCATCAAGTCTTCCAGCCATTTTGGCGGCGGCAACACCTGGCGAACCAGATTGTCCACCTCCGAGAGCACGATGATGGCGCCACAAGTGGCGACGAGCACACCCACGACCGCCAGGGGGGAAATCCGCTGGCAACGCAATACCTCCGTCAGGTTTGGCCGGCCAATCAGCCAACCCAGGTAGATCACGGTGCCGCACGCGATGAGGTTGACGGTTCCCAGCAAGGCTGCATGGGTGGACAACTTCCACTTAAACACCAGGTCCAACACGCTGAACGGCGTAATCACCACCATTTGCACGGTGACAAAAATGACGCACAACAAGACGGCGTGCCAGAAACCCGGATACAGTTTGCTTTGATTCATGCGCGCGGCGTGACTTGTGCCAGCGAACCCTGAATCGCCTGGGAGTTCAAGTCTCTTTGGCAGGCTTCTTGACGAAAGCCTCGCGTCTGGCGTCACCGGTTTGGCCAAGGGGTGCCGCAGGTGCATCCTGTTCCGGTTGCGCTGCCGGCCATTCCCTGGAGGAAACGGTCCCGCTTTTTTTTCGATTAGGATATGACGGGGGGGATTTGTTACGGTGCGCGCACAACCTCAGACACAACCATGAGCGATACTGGATCCACTCCTGAAACTGGCGCGTCAGTTGCCGAACTGCCGGAGGTGTCCCAACCCGCCGCGTCGCAGCCGGTGGCGTCCTTGCGTGGATTCTGGAGTTTGTTCGTCACTCAGTTTCAAGGCGCCTTCAGCGACAATGTCTTCAAATTCCTGGTGACGTTTTTGATCATGGGCGCCTACGGGCTGACGACGGATGATCGCGACCGTTTGGCGCCGGCGGTGGGGGCGGTGTTCGCGCTGCCGTTCATTCTCTTTTCCATGGCGGGCGGGCATCTGGCGGATCGGTGCAGCAAACGCAGCGTCACCATCTGGGTAAAGGTGGCGGAGATCGGCATCATGGCGGTGGGCGTGCTGGGGTTCTGGCTGAACAGTGTGCCCATCCTGATTGGCGTGGTCTTCCTGATGAGCGTTCAGAGCGCGTTCTTCGGTCCGTCGAAATACGGTTTGCTGCCGGAATTGCTGCCCACGCGGCGGCTCTCGTGGGGCAATGGCGTGCTCAGTCTGGGAACATTCGTGGCGATCATCACGGGCACGGTGCTGGCGGGATGGTTGTCGGACACCTATCGCGAGGATCAGAGATTGTCAGGCGCGATTCTGGTGGGCCTGGCGACCTTGGGCACGCTCACCAGCCTGGGCATCAGCCGCGTGCCGGCGGCGAACGCGAACCGGAAATTCCGACCAAACTTCCTTCCCGAAGTATTGCGGCAGATTCGGGAAATCCGCCGCGATCGGGTGTTGTTCCTCGCCATTCTCGGCGGCAACTACTTCTGGTTTCTGGGCGCACTGCTCCAACTGGCTATCATCTTCTACGGAAAGGACGTCCTGGGGCTGAACGATACGCGCAGCGGCCTGCTCCAAGCCTCGCTGGCCATCGGCATCGGCGCCGGCAGTCTAACGGCGGGGTATCTTTCCGGTCGCAAGATCGAGTATGGTTTGATTCCACTGGGCTCGCTCGGCCTGGCGGTCTTTGGCGCGCTGCTGTCCCGCACCGGATTGAGCTTTGAAGGCGTGGCGGTGAATCTGGGGCTGTTGGGCTTCTTTGGTGGTTTCTACATCGTCCCCATCAACGCGTTGATTCAGCATCGGCCCGACCCGAAAACCAAAGGCTCCGTTATCGCGACCTCGGCCATGCTTTCCTTTACGGGCGTGTTTCTGGCCTCGTGCGTGTACTACCTCTTTGCGGTGGTGTTGGACCTGACGCCGCCGCAAATCTTCCTGGCTGGCGCGGGGATGACTTTGGCGGGCACCGTGTTCATCGTCACCCTGCTGCCCGACTCGCTATTGCGGCTCATCCTTTGGATGGGTACGCGCCTGTTTTTTCACATTCGCGTCATGGGCCGGGACAACATTCCCGAGCGCGGCGGGGCGTTGTTCGTGTGCAATCACTTGTCGCTGGCGGACGCGTTGTTGCTGCAAGCCTCAACCGACCGGCCGATTCGGTTCATCATGCTCAAGGCGATCTATGAACGGCGGCTCATTCACCCTTGGGCGCGCATTGCCGGTGCCATTCCGATCTCCTCTGAACAACGCCCGCGCGAGATGATCAAGTCACTGCAAACGGCCAGTGACGCGATCAAGAATGGCGAAGTGGTCTGCATCTTTGCCGAAGGCCAGATCACGCGCATCGGGCAGTTGCTGCCGTTTCGCCGCGGTTTCGAGCGCATCATGAAGGACGTGGAGGCACCGATTGTACCCGTGGCGCTGGACGGTGTTTGGGGCAGCCTGTTCAGCTTCGCGGGCCGGCGTTTCTTCTGGAAACTGCCGCGCCGGCTTCCGCACCCCGTCACGGTCAATTACGGGTCGCCTCTGCCGCCCACCGCGACGCCCTTCGAGCTGCGCCAGCGCGTGCAAGAACTGATGGCCGAGGCGTGGCAATGCCGTAAAGCGCGCATGAAACCGATCCAACACTCTTTCGTACGCACGGCGCGACGGCATCCTTTCCGCCTGGCAATGGCAGACCTGCAAACGCCTTCAGTCACTTTCGGCGCGGCGCTCGTGCGCACCGTTTTCCTCGCGCGGCGGCTGAAGCGCGTCTGGGCCGGACAGCGCATGGTGGGTTTGTTGTTGCCGCCCTCCGTGCCCGGTGCGCTGGTCAACTACGCGGCGCTGCTCTCCGGCAAAGTCCCGGTGAACCTGAATTACACCGTGTCCGCGGAAACCCTCGCTTCGTGTGTGCAGCAATGCGACATCAAGACGGTGATTACTTCGCGGCTGTTTCTCGAAAAAGTGAAACTCACGGTGCCGGGTGAGGTGGTATTCCTGGAGGATATTGCCGGACGCGCCCCCAAGACCGAAGCAGCGAACATCGAAGCCGGGGCGGGGACGGTCAGGCCGGAGTTCGGTCCACCGTCAGCCGGGGAGAAACTTGCCGCATTGCTCACGGCCTGGCTGTTGCCGGTCGGGTTGTTGGAACGGACGCTGCACTCCTATGGCAGCTTGAGGACGTCGCCTCACAAGCGTTTGGACGAACTGGCCACCGTGATTTTTTCGAGCGGCAGCACGGGCGAGCCGAAGGGCGTGATGCTGACGCACTACAACATCAGTTCGAATGTGGATCAACTGGAGCAGGTGTTTGGCTTGAGCCGGAATGATCGCCTTCTAGGCATCCTGCCGTTTTTCCATTCGTTCGGATTCACCGGGACATTGTGCCTGCCGGCGATGTTGGGCGTGGGCGTGGTTTATCACGTCAATCCACTCGACGCGAAGACCATCGGGCCGCTCGTCAACGAATACGCCGTGACGTTCCTGCTCGCGACTCCGACCTTCCTGCAACTCTATTTGCGTGGTTGCGACCCGGCGGATTTTGGCAGTCTGCGTGTGGTGATGACCGGCGCGGAAAAACTGCCGGAACGGCTGGCGTCCGCCTTCGAGCAACGCTTCGGCATCTGGCCGCTCGAAGGTTACGGCTGCACGGAGTGCGCGCCCGCGGTGGCGGTGAACACCCACGACTTCCGTTCTGCCGGCTTCCGTCAGGTTGGCGCCAAACGCGGGAAGATCGGCCATCCGCTGCCGGGCGTGTCGGTGCGGATTGTTGACCCGAACGATCCGCAACTGGGGACGCCACTGTCTTGCGAGCAGCCTGGTTTGCTGCTCGTGCGCGGCCCGAACGTGATGCGCGGTTACCTCGGCAAACCGGAGAAAACCGCCGAAGTCCTGCGCGATGGCTGGTACGTCACCGGCGACATCGCCGCGCTGGACGAAGACGGTTTCCTGCAAATCACCGACCGCCTGAGCCGCTTCAGCAAAATCGGTGGGGAAATGGTTCCGCACATCAAAGTGGAGGAGAAATTGCACGATGTGGCGGGTGTGACCGAACAGACCTTTGTGGTCACCGGAGTGCCGGATGAGAAGAAAGGTGAGCGCTTGGTGGTGTTGCACAAACTCGCCGAAGACAAGTTGCCAACCTGTCTCGATAAACTGGCGCAGATGGATTTGCCGAATCTGTGGCGACCCCGGCCGGATGCGTTTTTCCGCGTGGAGTCTTTCCCCTTGCTCGGCACCGGCAAGCTGGACTTGCGCGGCGTGAAAGAGATGGCGGGGCGTCTGGCCACCAACTCGGGTGGGGAATGAAACCAGGAATTCAAGGAGACGAAGTCCGCGCCGAGGCGTTCAGGTAGTCCGACAGCTTGCGCATGTTGGCGGAGAAGCGGCGCAGCTCCACCCACCCGGCGTTTACCCAACGGCCCTGAGTGTCCTGGCCGGCGAGAATTTCCACGATCTCCCGCGACGAAGGCGTTGCCGCACTCGTTCGCTGTGCTTGCTTGGCGAGGAACGACTCGCGTCCTTCCGCGCGCACGGTGTCGTAGTAACTGATGGCTTCTGGAATACCGAATCGCCCCAGCCAGGCATAACCGCGCCGACGTTCTTCGCTGATTTCTTCGAGCGTGTAATGAATCTTCCCATCACGATCCCCGTAAATGGGCCGGTTGGTTTCCAACTCGTAAAAACGCGCCCACTGTCCCGGCGCAACTTGCGAGCGTTTCGACCAGGCGATGAAAGCCGGAATCGGCTTCAGGAATCTTTGGTCGTCCGTTTCGAGATACAGATCCACCAGCGCCCGTACCACGCCGGCACTCTCGGCGGAACAGGCGGCGGGCGGTTCGAATGTGCGCGCCCACGCCGGCTCCATCTTGAAGTTGTACTGCTGTGCCCACGCCGGTTGTGGTTCGGGCAGTTGTGCCCGCACCAGAAAATCCCCGCCCCGCAATGCCGCTTGGAGATACTTCTCGTCGCGCAACGAACGATGAGCTTCGAGCATCGTGCGGATGCAATCCTGCTGCGTGTGATCGTTCAACGTGTAGAAGCCGCCGTAGTCGGCTTTCGGCCAGTCACGCGGCCAGTCTTTGGGGACCTGTGCCGGACGTGGTGCGTGTTCCCCGGTCGGGTGCGGACGACCGGTGTGGCGCTGCGGCCACGCGCCGTTGAGATACTGCGCAGCGAGCATCTTTTCCAAGCCGTAATCCACAGCCTCACGGACGACTATCAAGTCCTCGGGCGGCCGGTTCGTCGCGGTGGCGAGAAATGCAATCAGAAACCGTAACGCGCTCTGCGTGTTGTCGTCGTCAAATGTGGTCGTGTTCTTCCGGCGGGCGGAGGCATCGTCGCGGCTCAAAGAATCGCTGCGATACGCCCAGGCGCGACGTGTTTTTGGGTCAAACTCGATCAGGTAATCCCAGCCGCCGGATTCAAGCTGACCGCGCACCAGCGCGAGCGCGGCCGCTTGCGCCGCGGCGAGATGGCGTTCGTCCCGGGTGGCGGCGTAAGCGTCGAGAAAGGTCATGCCGATGCTGGGCGTGCCGGGCGGTTGCACCCAGATTTGCGTGGCGGTGGCTTTGCCCTCGCCCCACCGCTCCGCGAGGTCGGCGGAATAGCGCCAAAGATAACCGCCCTCGGTGGAAATCGAGGCAAGGTAATCCGTGGCTTTGCGCAAAGCGGCCTGCACATTCTCCGGCGAAGGCGAGGTTGATTGTGCCGCCAGCGAAATCACAGTGAGAAACGTGGCCGATGCGGTGAAGATGTGGTGCAGCATGAGGCTCTTTTAACAGGGCTGAGACCGCGATGCGAGCGGTGAATTAGGAAGTGAACGGACAATGGAGAGTCGTATGGAGGCGTGAATGGCCGACCCCTGTGGCCTCAAACCTGCAATGCCTGCTCGATTAGTTGTTCCAAATGGGTCAAGAGCGCGGCGTCATTGACCGCCAAGGTCGCACCGGCCTGTTGTGCCGCCGCTTGAAGTTGCGTTGCGCCCTCGGTTGCGAAGGCAATCACGGGAATGTGGGCCGTGGCAGCATCCAGCTTCAGTTGCTTGATCACTGCGCAGATATCCGCCCGATAGGAATGTAAGTCGGTGAAAACCACCATCGGCCCTGTGCTGCGAGCAGTGGGTACGAGTTGATCGGCACCGGAGAGGGTCTCGATCCGATAATGCAAGTCGTGGAGCCGGCTCGGCAATTGGCTGCCGGGCATCAATCTCTCATATAAAACCAAGGCCAGAGGCTGAGTCACGCCGCAGAAGGTGACGGGGAGCGCCGCAAATAGCAAAGTGAATCAGTGGCGCCAGCGCCGCGAATTCGAGTGGCGGGGGGGAGTCACGGCTTTGAGAGCAGCGTCGCGACATCAACATGGATGCGAGGGGGGCGACTTTTTCTGGCGGTCGCAAACGAGCTGTAGTTCGTGGCTCAACGAAATGAAGTGAGGGAATGTGGTGCTTGTACTTCTTCGGATTGTGGACAATCAAGCAGTTCGTGAAAGACGATCTGCAAGACTCAAATTGAAACGAACACGACCAAAGTGAACCAAGGCGGGATGAAAGTTCCGCCAACCGTCCACAGTTGCGTCAGCATCAGTTGCTTATCGGCGATTTGATTGATCAAGCTGTGGCCGAAGGATGCACCAGCTTGAAATTGGCGGGTTGGCTGTGGCGAGAAGTGGCGGTGGGGGCTGGACTGGTTTCGACCAGTTCCCTCCTTGCAGTGGCCGAAGGGGCTGGGGTGATCTGCATTACCTATCGAGTTCCAAAAACCGCATCAAGCTGTCTCCGTGCTTCAGTATTTTGACCTCCCGCCACGGTGCGAGGATTTCCAAAGTGTCGCGCCGCGCGTGACCAAGTACCAAGCGCCCGCCCGGCGCGAGCAAGCTGGGAAGGTTGGGATCATCCACTAGTTGTTGCGCGAAGGAAGTGGAACGTCGGCCCACGTTCTTTTCTCCGTAAGGCGGGTCCGCCAGAACTAAGTCGAACACGGCCTCGTAGGCGGCCAGTTGCGGCAGCGCGTTGAAGACGTCCTGCACGCGGACTTCCAGCGCATCAGGCGGCAGCTCCGGCGCGCGGCGGTTGCGGCGGATGAATTCCGCGTGCTTGGCTGACTTCTCCACGCACAACGCCGACACCGCGCCGCGACTCAGACATTCCAAGCTCAACGCGCCGCTTCCAGCAAACAACTCCAGCACCCGCGCCCCCACGACCCGTGCGCCCAGACTGTTGAACACCGCCTGCTTCACCAAGTCCGGCGTCGGCCGCACCGCCAGTCCTTTCGGGACCTTCAGGATACGTCCGCCGGCATGTCCACCTGTGATGCGCATGTTGAAATGATCCAAGCACCCAAAGACCCAATCCCGCATTTGCGCTTTTGGGTATTTGTCGTTACTTGAAGATTTCCGCGAAGAACTGCTTCATATCCTCCCACGACCTTTGGTCTGCCCGCTCGTCATACTTTGCCCCGGGCATACTGCCATCCGCATTCCAATCAGTAAAACTATGCACCGCGCCACCGTATTGAATGAGTTGCCAGTCGGCTTTGGCAGAGCGCATTTCCGCGATGAATCCGGCCACTTCAGCATCGGGCACGAAGGGATCATCCGCGCCGTGCAGCGCCAGCACCTTGCCCTTGATGTTCTTGCCGTCCTCCGGTCTCGGCGAATCCAATCCGCCGTGGAAACTCACCACGCCCGCGACGTTCGCGCCGCTGCGGGCCAATTCGAGGACCGTTGTGCCGCCAAAGCAATAACCAATGGCCGCGATACGTTTGCCGTCCGCCAGCTTGTGCCGGCGCAGGGTTTCGAGTCCGGCATTGACCCGCGCACGCAGCAAAGCGCGATCGTTCTTGTACTTGCCCGCTTCGGCGCCGGCGGCTTCGACGCTCTGCGGCCGCACGCCCTTGCCGTAAATGTCCACCGCAAACGCCACGTAACCCAGCCGGGCCAGCATCTCGGCACGCTTCTTCTCATAATCGGAAAGCCCTTTCCACTGATGCGCAATCAACACGCCGGGTCTGGGCCCGCGGAACGTATCCTCATAAGTCAGGTGACCTTGCAGGGTCACCTCGCCGTGTTTGTATTCGATAATTTCGGTGCGAACGGCGGCCGCCGCGGCAAGCGCCGACACCCACAGTAGCGAGAGCATGGTCGAGAACTTCATGGCGGAAACGATAACCGAAAGCCGTGGCCAATGCCAGCAAGGCTTCACCGAACCCCCGCAAAGTGAACTTTGAGCGCCAGTTATGGTGCCACGGGGACGGCGTTGATCTGCATCTCGGGATTCAGCCCCAACTGCAAGCGGCCGGAGAGGGTGGAGTTGGCCGGCATGGGCAGTAGTTGCTGCATCGGCGCGGATTGCACGCCGGCAGCACCAGTGGCAGGACTGGTTTGCTGAAGGGAGATCACGTTCGTTGGCATCAGGATGTTGCCGGCAAAGACCACGGGTTGCTGCAAGGTGCGGTTGGTGCCGGTGACGCGGAAATTGAAAGCCTGGCTCAGGGGCAATCCGCGTTGCGCGTCGTCCGCGGTTTGGGTCACGGCGTACTGGCGACGCAGTCCTGGCGCGGGAGATTCTGTCCGTGCCTCGGCAGGCGCAGCGAAGCCGCCGCTTGTCGGCGGCTCAATCGAACCAATGTAAGTGGAGCCGTCGCTGTCCACCACCCGAAGCTGGTTGCCCTGCTGCTCCACAACGAAACTGACCAGCACTTCCTGCTGAACGGCCTTCGCCTCGGCCACGCGGCGGGCGGCGGTATCCGTTGGCGTTTGGACGAATCTTTGACTCAACACGGCAGGCGGCGACGGCGAAACTCCATAGCGGTTGGTCAGCGGCACTGACGGCGTCGGGGCAAGCGCCATGGGTGGCGCATCACGCGTCGGCGACAAAGTCGGCGAAACCGTCGTTGGGTGCGCAACACTCTCCGGAGCGTGCTCGCTTTGCGCCATTCTCAGACCAAGCGAAGGACCGGCGGCCGGGGGCGATGGTTCGGAAGCCACACTCCGGTCGGCGCGTGGCGCCGCTTGGCTGGTCGGCGGCGGAACTGTAGAACGCATGGGCGCGACCACCGGTGACGGACGGGATGACTCCACCATCAATGCGTCCGGCGCCGCTGCGGGCAAAGGTTTGATTGAATCTGGAGTCACCGTTGTCCGAGTGGCCAGCGGTGCTGCAGCGGCAGCCTCTGAGCGGGCGGCCAGGTCTTCCGACAACGGCGCGGGCGATTGAAAGTCGGCTTTCGCCAGTCCAGCGGGGCCAGGTGGCGGCTTCCCCTGCTCAAATACCAACCACACACCCACTGTCAGGACCATGAGGATAGGTAAGGCCCACACCAACCGCGGCCATAAGCCCTGCCACCCGAGCACGCCCGGCGTTGCGCCTGTCGTCGCGTTTTTGGGCGGATATTGTCGCGTCACCTCGCCCTGCAACAGCCGCCGATTGGCCGGATGTAGTTCAAGCGGCGCAGCAGCTTCCTCACCCCGCCGTTTGGCATAGCGGCGCAACAGCTTTTCAATTGGGCGTTCGTTTTCCATTTGCCAGCTACAAGTTAGACGGCAACGCGCCGGTTTTCTCCCCGGAAAAGACACGGCGGGCGATTGCTTCCAGCCGATCCAGGCATTTGCTGAGACGTGAACTGACGGTTTTGGGATTGAGCTGCAACTCTTTGCTCAGTTCATCATAGCTCAAATCCCCGAAATAGCGCAGTTCGATTATTTCCCGGCACGGCTCGCCCACTTCGTCCAGCGCTGCGCGCACCAGTTCCAATTTCTCCGAATTGAGCAAATCCGCGTCCGGCGATGCCGCGTGGCTTGGCGGATCAATCGTCAAGCCGGTTTCCGGGTCTTCGGCCTGGAGCGACAGGGGCAACTGCCCGCCGCCGCGTTTTAGCGCGTGCTGCTTCTCGCGGTAGTCACGCGCCTTGTTGGCGGCGATGCGGAACAACCAGGTCTGAAACTGGCTTCCGCCCTGAAACGCGTTCAGGTTCTTGATGACCGACAGGAAGACCTCCTGGCAAATCTCTTCGACATCCTCGCGGGTGAAATCCGCGCCAAGCTGAAAGATGAAGCGACCGGCCGCCGCGTAGTGCCGGTCAAACAACTCATCCCAGGCCTCCGCGTCGCCGCGACGGCAGCGGACCAGCAAATCGGCTTCAGCCAGGGACTTCATGCGGCGAACATTCTACACGCGCGACGGCGGCACCGCCAGACTTTGCACGACCCCGAAGTTGGCCGGAGTGGTAGAGCCAGCATCGGTTTCGCCAATGTCGCGAACAGGTTTATCAATTAACGCCCCCGCGCGTGGCGCGGTTAAAGTCCGCGCATGAAAACAAACCGGACGCTCCGCTCCCTGGACCGATCGCGGCTTTGGGCTGGTCTGCTCGCGTTGCTGCTGATAGTCTGCGCCGAATTCTGGCTGGTGTGTCGTTTCAGTCGTGATTGCGCGCGAAGCCTGGCCCTGGAAACCGCGCCCGCCGGGTTTCCCGTATCTGAAGTTCACTTCGCCGTGCGATAAGCCCCCGCCCTTCTGGGCGACGATCAATTTATGAACGAACCGGAACGTTCGGAGCTGGAGCGGCTCAAGCAGCGTCACACGCGGCTGGAACAGGAATTGTCACTGTTGGGCGCGGAGTTGGCGTCGCTCCAAAGCCGGCTGGAGGTGTCGCCATTCGCTTCGGCAACCGCTGACCATCCAGTCGCCGCTCCTGTCTCCACTCCACCGGCGGAACCTGCGCGCGACGTCCCGCAAATGCCGCTGCCGATTCCGCCAATCATCCGCCCACTGGATTCGCCGGTTGAAGCGTCGACCGGGGCCACGATACAAACAAATCGAACAACTGACAATGCCACCGATCCGCAGGAATCGCCAGCCGCCACGCCAAACGTACCTTGCGTCACGGCACCGGTTTCCGCAGATGCTTCGCCGCTGCCGGAGCGGTCCTCGCTTGAAATGCGTTTGGGCACTTACTGGTTGGTCCGCATCGGTGTGGTGATGCTGCTGACCGGCTTGGTATTTTTCGGGAATTACGCCTACCAGAATTTCGTGGTCCGGTTCGGACCGTTGGGCAAGGTGGTGTTGCTCTACCTCGCCAGCGGCCTGTTGCTAGCCGCAGGCTTGTGGTGGCAACGCAATTCGCTCAAGGAATCGCTGCGCAATTACGCGCAGGTCTTGTTCGCCGGCGGACTGGCGGCGGTCTATTTCACCACGTACGCCGCGCATCACTTCGAGAACCTGCGGGTCATTGAGAACGCTTTGCTGGACGGCGTATTGCTGCTGGCGTGGGCGGGTTTCATGGTCTGGATCGCCGACCGCAAGAAATCCGAGGTGCTGGCGCTGTTCGCCGTCGGCCTGGCTTACTACACCTCGGTCATTACACGCGTCGGTTCCTTCACGCTGTACTCGAATCTCGTGCTGACGCTGGCGGCGGTGTTCTTCCTCGTGCGCAATCGTTGGGCGGGGATTTCTTGGGCGAGTCTGGTGGCGACTTATGCCGCGTATGCTTGGTGGCGATTCTTCCACGGGGGTGAGGGCTGGCGTTGGGCCGGCGCGGATGAAGGTCTGTGGTTCGGAGCTTCCTTTCTTTACGGCTACTGGCTCATCTTCACGGTGGCGGTGTTTCTTTCGAAGCATGAGAACATCGCCGGCGAACGGCGCGCGGCCTTCCTCACGTTCAACAACGGCGCGATGTTCACTCTCTTCGTGTTGACCATGCTCCAGGTGGACACGGGTAAATTCTGGCTGTTCTCGCTTGTTTACGGGGTCGTGTTGCTGGCGCTTGCGGAAGCGTCGCGGAGATTTCTGTCTGCTGAACCCATCACGAAAAACGCCTACCTCACGCAGGGCCTGCTGTTGGTCACGCTTGGGTTCGTCGCGAAGTTCTCCGGACTGCAACTCGCGTTGGTGCTCGCGGCGGAAAGCGTCGTGCTCTTCGTGCTCGGCACCCAGCGGAAGAATCTCGTGCTGCAATTCGGCGCATACATCACGGGCGCCCTGGCCGTGGCTTGGGGCATTGATGGCCTGGAGCGCAACGACACCCGCGGGCTTTGGCTCGGCACGACGCTCGGTGCGTTGACGGCGTTCAATGCCTTCTGGGCGCATCGCCAAACCGCCGTGGAGAATCGTGATTTGCTCCGGCCCGTACCGGCTTACTTCGTCGTCCTGGCCCAAGTCATTTGGCTGGCGACGACGTCCTTCAACACCAGCGCGGACAATACTCCACTGGTGTTGGCGATCATAGCCTTGGCATTGACGGCCTCGATTCACGTCTTGCGGGTGCGTGAGTTCGCGGTGTTGGGTCAGGGCTTCCTGCTGCTGGCACATCTGGTCTGGCTGTCACGCCATGTTGGCTTTACCGCGACTCCGCCGTGGTGGAATCCAATCCTGCTGTTGGCGATCACGCTTGGCCTGAGCCACTGGTGGCAGCGGCAGAAAGTCGTGGAATCAGCGGCTGCATTTGGCGTCGGCTGTCAAATCGCTTTTGCCCTGGCCCTTGTCGGCGTCGCCTGCGTTTGGCTGGAGCCACTGATGAGCGCACCACACTGGCTGGCGATCACCAGTCTGCTGGCGGTGGCAGCGACGGCGTATGGCGTGTTCACCCGCGCCTGGCCGCTGGCGGTGAGCGCGCAGTTGTTTCTCGTGCTCAGTCTCGGGCAATTCGCGCTTCAACTCTGGCACGGCCGGCCGGCTTGGTGGTTTTCCGCCGCACCAATTGCGGCGCTGGGCTTGTTGTCGGCTGCCACTGTGCGATGGTTCGCACGCCGACCTGATGCCCGCCCACAGGTGCGGGAACCGCTGCTCCAACTGGCCATGGTTTACCGCTGGCTCGCGCTCGTCATGTCCCTCTGGTGCGTGGAGGAATACGTGCCAGCCCGCGAGCGCATCTGGGTGCTGATGGCGCTGGGCTTCGCAATCTTCCTCCTTGCCGGCAGGCAACGCAATCGTGAGGCGCTGTTGTTCGGCGCGGCATTCACGGTGGCCGGACTAACCCTGTTCTGGTGGCCGCCGCATCGCGACTTGCTGGTGTATGCGCCCAATCTGCTGGCCATGATCGCCCTGCTCGTGCAGCAACAACTCGCCCGCCGCCAATCAGAACGCTACGGCCTCGATGAGCGCGTTCACAGCGCCGTGATTGTCATCGGGGCTTTGAGCGTGTGGCGCTTTGTGTGGTGTTGGGTGCTGAACAGTGCCGGCACTGATTATCTCACCGCCAGTTGGTCACTGCTGGCGTTGGCATTGTTCGCGGTCGGCATCGTTGTGCGGGAGCGGATGTATCGCTGGGTGGGACTGGCGGTGCTGGCCACGGCGCTGGCGCGCGTAGTGGTGATTGATGTGTGGAAGCTGGAAACGATCTACCGCGTTCTAAGTTTCATGGCGCTCGGGATCGTGTTGCTGGTGCTCGGGTTCATCTACATCAAGTTCGAGGACAGAATCCGGCGATGGCTGTGAATTTGCCGGCTGTCTGCCCACCCGAGCAGTCCAAGTCAAGAAATCCGATGCTGCACTGACCGCCTACAACTGCATGGGTTCGTCAATGCTGAGTCGCGTTGACACGACCCGAAGGGTCATTTGTTTCAAGATGGCACATATCTAACGAGCCTTTGCGGTTGTATTGAATCGCAAGGAATTGAAACCGCGACTTTTGTGCAGATGACTTGGTTTGGCACTCCGACTGCGTTGGAATTGGCAGCGGGCAGCGCCGCCGCAGGGCGGACGAGTTTGACCCGCACGCTTCTGCCGGAAGGAAGCAGACCCGGCAGCGGTGAGACACAATTAACCAGTCTGCTACCTGAAAGGATCATTCGTATGAATGCACTAACTCGCTGGAATCCGTTCCGGGAGATGGAAGACATACAGCGGCGGATGTCCTCTCTGTTTGACTGGAGTCCGTTCCGTCGCAGCGCACTGACCACCGATGAAGAGAGCATCTCGGTTCCCGAATGGGCGCCCTTGGTGGACATCGCCGAAGATGCCAAGGAGTATCTCATCAAGGTGGAACTGCCTGAAGTCGCCAAAGACGACGTGAAGGTGACTGTGGAGAGCGGCACGCTGACCATCTCCGGTGAACGGAAAGCGGAGAAAGAGGAAAAAGGCCGCAAGTTCCATCGGGTGGAGCGTTTCTATGGCCGGTTTGAACGCAGCTTCAACATTCCAGACGATGCCGAGGCGGACAACGTCAAGGCGGAGTTCAAGGACGGCGTGTTGCGGGTGCATCTGGCCAAAAGTGAAAAGGCTCGCCCGAAACAAATCGAAGTGAAGGTAAGCTAAGAGCCTCACGGCAGGAACGCGCCCGGGTGGCGCGTTCCTGATCGTTGTAGTCATGCCGGCCCGGTGTCTGGCTGTGAACATTTCTCGCCTGCAATTGTCCGTTCAGTAAGGACTGGCCTCTGGTCGGCACCATGATCTTTTGAGCATTCGTGCAGGTGGCGCGGAATCTTCAAGGGTCCTTTCGCCCTCCTGCTCTCAACCTTGAATCAGGAGTTTGGATGATATGGTTTCGAATGTATCCGGCGTGGAATACACGCCGACTTCTCTGCGAAGCAATGCAGGAGAAAGCCTCGTTCAGGATGAAAAGCCAGTTGAACGGTATGCTGACTCAGTTGGAACGTGGACGGTCAATCCCAGTTTGACCCGATCTCACAACGTCCAGTGGTTGAAATCACCCCAGACTAGCTGGTCTGACGCTTGGTTCGAGCGAGCAGCTTCAATTCCAAGCCCACTAAACGACTTCTGAGGAGGCTTGGGGAAGGCAAACGCAGTACGGCGAGGTTCGCATGGGCAGAAATTACTACGTGATTCTCGGTGTCGCCTCGAACGCCAGTGTTGAGGAGATCAAATCCGCTTTTCGCCGACGGGCGCGGGAACTTCATCCAGATACGTCCGGACTGGAAAGCGGGCCGTTCCTTGAGGTGCAAGAGGCCTATGGGGTATTGAGTGATCCAGAGCGCCGTCGTCGCTATGATGCATTGTTCAAGCCATCACCGGTACAGCGGCGCCCTTGGGGACCGTCACCAGAACCGCTGATCCAGCGGAGGAGGAGGTCGGAACCGCTGCGACCGGTAGAGACGGCGAGCAGCTTCCAGGACGTGCGGCTCGAAGAGTCATTTTCCGGTTACGCTCCGTCGTTTGACGAATTGTTCGACCGCTGGTGGAGCAATTTTGAAGCTGTCAGCCGGCCCAAGACCGAGAAGCTTGAAAGCCTCACGATGGAGGTCGTGGTCGGCATGGACGAGGCGCGCACCGGCGGGCGCGTGCTTTTGCAGATTCCGGCACGGGCCACGTGCCCCGCGTGTGGCGGGCACGGTGCGGTCGGGCCTTATGCCTGCTGGCGTTACGAAGGACAGGGAGCACTGATGGTGGACCATCCGCTGGAGGTCGAGTTTCCTCCCGGTCTGCGGGACGGCTACACGGTGCGAATCCCGCTGACGCGTTTCGGTGTTCACAACTTTTTCCTGACGGTGCTGTTTCGGGTGAGTGGTCGCGAGGAATGAGATTTGGCGAAAGCCGGTCCGCGCTTCCCTGATGGGAGCAGCCCAAATCGCGCTTGGCTTCGGCGGCCTTGCGTAGATTTCTGTAGGCACTGCTATCTCCAACGCCTGCCGTGCGCTTTCTGGCGGTCAGTCGTCGAAGTTCACCAGTTGCGGGACCGCAAACGGTCCGGGCATATCGTATGGCAACTGCCACACCTGAATGCCTTCTGAGTTGCTGAAGTAAAGCCGCGATGGCGTGATCTGCGTCGGATCACCATCGGCCCAGAAAGCGAAGAACGGGTCTTTTGCACGCACGGGGCGGCGCGCGTAGGTGTGATTGTAGAGGCTGTTGGTGGTAATCTGCCGGTCCATGGTCCATGTCGCGCCGTGGTCCATGCTCGACCACAACGCCATTTCACCGCCGGTTTGATAGAACTGTGGGCCGCCTTCCGTCGGGCCGATGATGAGCCAGCGATCCGGCCGGATGTACAGACTGCCGAAGTCGTAATTGTGCGTGGACTTCGTCACGGTGCTCGTGATCCACTCCGTGCCGGTCCAACGGGTGATGGTCCATTCGCGCGGATCGTTTTGCGGACCGGGCGCCCAGCCGTTGCTGGTGATGTAGAGCAAGACGGGATTTCCCTCCGTGTCGAAATTCAGGTCCAAAGTGTACATCAGTTTTCCCTGTGCCGAGTAATTGATCACGCGCGCCGGGTTGTCCGGCGTGGTGAGCGGAATGGTGAGCGGGACGCCACCGGCCGTGGTCCAAGTGACGCCGTAATTCGTGGTCTGCACGTAGTAGAGATCGGTGCGTTGATCCACGCTGCCGCCAGGATGACGATTGAAAAACGACGCGATCATGCCGCCCGCCCGTGCGTTGCTGACCTGATAATGCCCGCCAATGCCGGCAAGTTTCTGGTGCGCGCTCCAGTTGACGCCGTTGGTGCTGGTCTCCCAATACAGCTCGCGTCCCGCCGTGTACTTGGTGAACAGATTGAAGAACCCGAATCCGGGAACGTGCCACGGCTGCGGATAAGTCATCACGTCCTGTCGGATGAACTCAAACTCCGCCACGCTGTACGGCTGCTTGCTGCGGAACTTCCAGCCGGGCCGCGAGGAGGCGCGTCCGCTGACAAACACCCAGATGTAACCCTGGTCATCAATTGAGATGGCGGGGTTATCGTGCGGATCGTTCACGCCTTGTTTGTCCAGCACCAAGGTCGGTCGCGGTACTTGATGCAGCGCATGATCGTAATACGACGCCATGATCAGGAGACGCCGCTGGCCCTTGATCGTTCCGCCGTAAACGAAAAAGGTTTTGTCCACGTCGGGAGTGTAAATGGCGATGGGGATGTGATTCGCGGTGTAAGTCCCCAGCCCGCCGGAATACTTGTCGCCGTACTCCGAGAATTGTCCGAGCGTAAACCAGATGCCGCGATAGCCGTCCGCATAGCCGGGCGGCGGCAGTTTTTTCACCCGATAAAATTCCGCGAAGTCTGTCGCTGGCTGGTTCGTGAACCACGCCTCCATACCGTTCCCCGGCACAATCGTCCGTGGCAGCCACTCGGGGGAATCCAGTGCGTGCGTGGATTCGATTTGGTATTCATTGCCGGATATCGTCTGGAAGGAAAACTTGAAGTCGCCGTTGTCCGCACTGGCGTTGGTCAACACCAGCAACTCGGGCGGCATGTAGGGCACTTCCGCCGTGATGACCAGATTGTCCACCTCGCCATAAACACCGGCCGGCCCGCGAATCCCGCCGATCCGCAACCGGCTGTAGCGGGTGCCCAATGCATGGTTGTTGCGCCAGGGAAGATTCGTGGCGAGGAGGGTATCGTCCACCTTCAAATCCCAGCTCTGAAAGTTTGGTCCGCTCAAAAAGTTGATCATCTCGATGCGATGCCAATTCGTGTCCAGGTCGTGCAATGGAATCCAGTTCGCGCCGTCGTAATAGCAAAACTTGTTCGTGACCGTGCCCCAACCCAGCAGACTGACTTCACCCCCGGAAGTCGGGAGCAGGAACACATCGAGTGTGCGTGGGCCGGCGGTGGAGGCGCGCGCGTCGAAGCGGATCGTCAACACGCCGTTGGAAACCGGCGGGAACGAGAGATAATCTACGTTGTCCACGCCGGTTTGACTGCGGCGCAATACCTTGCCATAAACGCCGTCGCTGAGTTCCACAATCTGGGCGGGCGTGGACGAAGCCGGCTGCCAGCTTGCCTGGCCGTCCGTCACCGCCGTGAGATTCCCGGGCGGATAAATGACATTGTTGGTGAAGCCGCCCACATCCGCCAGGACCAGCGATTGATTGGTTTGGGCGGCGAGCGGCCAAGGCAGACAACCAACGGCAAAGAAAACAACAAGGAAACATCTTGCACTCCGTGAGCGCGCATGTTGTGGGCAGCAAGTCGCTCTCATCCTTCTCAATACACTGTGGCCGTGGTGTAACTGGCATCGTTGTAATTCCAGTTGGAGGCCTCGGGGGAATATCCGGTCAAGCCCACTTCGTGATCACCGGGCGAGAGACCGGTGATGACTGCGCTCAGTCCCATCGGGACGCGCGTATAGGCGGCGACGCGGTTGCCCAGCACACCTTGGCCAACATTGGTCGGGCTGACCGAGGAACCTGACGGGCGGTGGCCGATGTAGAGATTCAAATTGGCCGCGCCTCCGACAATGGTGCTGCCGAAGGCTTTGTGGGAGGTCACCATGACTCGCTGGGTGGGACTGGTAATCGTGACGGTGACGGTTGCTGAAAGGAAGGTGTTCATGGTGGTGACGTTCGCGCCGCCGCCATTCTGGAAGTAAATTGCGGGCGATGCCGCTGCGATGGCTGCGGAAGTCTGAATCGTGCCGTCGGGAAACCGGAGCCCGTCAACACCGGGAACACCACCGATTTGAAAGGTGGTGGTGGAGCTATTGGCGATGAGTTCGTCGTCTCCGGCTGGCACCGCACCGAAATACCCATTCGTTCCATTGATGGAATAGTAAAGCTGGATGCCCGTGGGTGCGTTGGTGGAACGCAGGCCGGCGGGCGGCAGGTTTGTCCCGCCGCTGGCGTTCCATTTGCCCGATACCGCCAAATCCCCGGTCGTGACCTTTCCGATGGAAGCCGTGCCGCCGGTGATTGACTCGGCGGCCAGTGCCGAACCAGCACCCACGACCACGTTTCCAGCATAGTAATTGGAGGGGCCAAGCCACACAGTGCTCCGGGATTCGTTGTTCGTGAACGCGCCGGACAGGCCATCGCCGACGGAGATCGTCAGGCTGTTTGGGTGGTTGGTCACGATGGTTACATTGGGGCCGGCCGACACGGTAAAGCGGGTGAGGTTGTAGCTCGCGCCCGTGGCCGTGTTCGTCACGCTCAATGGCGGTCCGGAGTAATTCACGTAGTCCGTCGCGCCATTCAGTTCAATCTTCGGGTAGGTCGAGTTATCGAGGTAGTCACCGGGTCCGATGCTCGTCACCGCGCCCACCTCGTTTGCCAGCTTGAAGATCGGGTGCTGGCTCCCGCTATTCCGGCCGGCTACGCGCAAGCCGGTAAAGCTCGCCGAGGTGGTGCCGCGTTTGAGATTGAATACGGGTCCGTTCCATACCAGTTCGACATTCATGCCCATGACGTTCAACGTGCCGCTCGACATATCAATGATGGTGTTCACATTGCGGGATTCGCCGCCGATGATGTTGCACGCGAAACCGCCGGCGTAGGTGGACGGCTTGATGGTCCACGCCGCCGAGTAATTCGTCCCGAAAGAGTTCGCTCCCAGCGAGGTGGTTCCGTCGCCGGCGAAACAGTTGATGAACGTGGCCGAGTCCACTTTGGACAGCCAGAAGCCGTAGTTGTTGCCGTAGGCCTCCACCCGTTCGCACAGCAGGCCGACGCCGTGTTCGACGTACAACCCCCAGACGAACCCGAAAATCTTCACGTCCCGGATGACCGCCCGGCTGAGTCGTTGCTGGGACGCCAACCCGGTCTGGAAACGGATGCCCGCCGAGGTGCCGCTGGTAACCGGCGCTTTGTTTTTGTAAACTTGGAATCCTTCCAGGGTGCAGTACCAAAGCCCGTTCGTGCCACCGCCGTAATTCCAGCCGCCCACCCAGGGATCGGCGGTAATGGCGTCCCGCGTGTTGCTCGTCATGTGGATGCGTGTACGCTCAATGCCGTCGCCCAACAAATGGGTGCCATGCACCCGAAGTTTGAGCGGTGAACTGATGACGTAATAACCGGCCGGCAGGTACACGGTCGCCTTCCCGCCAAAGGGCGTGGGCGAGTTGGTGGTCTGATCAATCGCCAGTTGCAGCGCGGCGGTTTGGTCCACGCCATTGCCCAGCGCCCCGTAATCGCGGACATTGATGAAACGTTGCGCCTGGGAGATTAGCGTCGCCGCCGCATTGGTGGCTGCTTGCCGAAATACGTCCGCATCCAGTCCCCCCAGCCGGGCGGCATCCACATTGGTCACCGCCGTGCCGTCGCCCGAGAAAGTCCCGGCAAACTCGCTGGCCGGGTGGTTGAAGTTCACCGCGTTGCTGTACGTGCCGCTCAATCCCTCTGCGGTCACGTTCCGCGCGTGCAATGCATAAGGCATGGCGGTGATTTCCATCCGCGGTGCGAGGGTGATGAATGCACCCTCGCCGTTGGTGCGCACACCGATCTCCAACCAGCGTTCACCACCCGTAAAAACGCCGGCGCCAAAATCCAACCTCACGGCGAAGATTCCCTCACTCAGGACCGTCGCTGGTTTGGTAAGCGACTCGGCCAGCGGACTGCCGTCGCTGGCGGTGGGGTAGAGCGTAAAAACCAAATCATACCATCCTGACGCGGGACCGCCGTTCTCAAGCAACCGTCCTTGATAAGTGAACGCCGTGTCTTGCGCCGCCATGCCAGCCATGAGAGCAACGTTGAGAAAAGTCACAACCAGCAAGGGCTGGAGGCCATTTGTCACGGCAAAGTGTCGGATGGCTTCGCGCCCCGATGGCGGGCAGCGTTCAATTGACGGCAGGAATCTGTGCATATTTTGACAGTGCGGACTACCGATGCCGCCCAGCGGGTGACCCCACTTCCGGCGGACTCGAACAAGGGAAATTCATGTCGGCGCGGAAGGCAATCTCTTTAGCTCATGGCTCGGAGCTCCGCTTGGTACTGCAACGAGGAAAATTCGTTTCATCCCGCGAGGTGCGGGTAGGGCGCGTCACTCCGTGCGCGCCGCAGCCGGCGCATGACTATCCCAGCGGCGCGCCCAGAGCGATGCGCCCTACCCGGTCTCGAACTATATTTATCACGGCACCAGCGAACGGACAGGAGAGGAAAAAACCTTTGCCGATTGCGATGCCGCGGGCATCGTGGCTGTGAAACATGCAAGACAGTCCTCCATTCCGACTACCGAACGCCATCGAAACCGAGGAAGCCCTGGATGAACTGCTCACGCGACCGCGCGCGGCGCTGGTACAGTTCATCGCGTCGGTCCGCGGACCGCTGCTGATTCTCGGTGCCGGCGGGAAGATGGGGCCGAGCCTCACCCTCCTCGCGCGCCGCGCCGCTGAAGCCGCCCAACACCCGCTTGAGATTATTGCGGTGAGCCGCTTCTCCGACCCCAACGCGCGGCGCTGGCTCGAAGCACGCGGCGTTCAGACCCTGAGTTGTGACCTGTTCGACGCCGAGGCGGTCCGAAAACTGCCGGACGCGGCAGAAATACTTTACCTGGTCGGTCAGAAATTCGGCACGACGCAAAGTCCCGCGGGCACGTGGGCGGCCAACCTGCTGGTCCCGGCACGCATCGCCGAGCGTTACCCCGCCGCGCGCATAGTCGCGCTGTCCACGGGCAACGTTTATCCGCTCGCGCCCGTTGCCCATGGCGGTTCGGTGGAATCCGATCCGCTCACACCGCTGGGCGAGTACGCCAATGCCACCGTGGGCCGTGAGCGCATCTTTGAATTTTTCTCGCAAAGGAATGGCACCCGCATCGTGTTGTTGCGTTTGTTCTACGCCACGGACTTGCGCTATGGCGTGTTGCGAGACATCGCGGAATTGATCTGGGCCCGAAAGCCAATTGACCTGGCCAACGGCCATTTCAACTGCATCTGGCAGGGCGACGCGAATGACATGGTGATACGGTCGCTGGCATTGGCGACCACCCCGGTCGCCGCGTTTAACCTGACCAGCGCGGAAGTTTTTTCCGTCCGCACGGTTGCCACCCGTTTGAGCCAACTCCTCGGCAAAGCCGTCAACTTTACCGGCACGGAAAGTGAGACGGCGCTCACCGCAAACACCGCGCAGCTTCGCGCCCAACTCGGAGATCCCGCGACGCCCTTGGACACGATGCTGCATTGGACCGCCGACTGGGTGAAACGCGGCGGGCGAAACCTCGGCAAACCGACGCACTTCGAAGTGCGCGACGGGAGGTATTGATGACGGATCATCCCATGCCACCCTTGTGGGTGAGAGAAAACCTCCGCGCGGGGCTGGTCATTCCCGCGCATCCCCTCGCGCTGACCGAAGCACGCCAACTCGACGAACGCCACCAGCGCGCCCTCACGCGCTATTACCACGCCGCCGGCGCCGGCGGCGTTGCTGTGGGCGTTCACACAACCCAGTTTGCGATACGTGAACCGCAGCATGGGCTTCTCAAACCGGTGCTGCAACTTGCCGCCGAAACCATCGCTGCGTGTGACGAGGCCAGCGGCCGGCAAACGGTGCGCATCGCCGGAATCTGTGGCGCAACCGCCCAAGCGGTGGCGGAGGCACAGTTCGCCCGTGCGGCCGGCTATCACGCCGGCTTGCTCTCGCTCGCTACGCTGCAGCAGGCCAATGACGAGGCCTTGCTCGAACATTGCCAAACCGTTGCGCGCGAGATCGCATTGGTCGGTTTCTACCTGCAACCTGCCGCAGGGGGCCGCGTCCTGTCGTTCAATTTTTGGCGGCGCTTCGCCGAGATTCCCAATGTTATCGCCGTCAAGATTGCGCCGTTCAACCGTTATCAGACGTTCGACGTGGTGCGGGCGGTGGCCGAGGCCGGTCGAGCGAGTGACATCGCGCTTTACACCGGCAACGATGATTCGATTGTGACCGATTTACTCACCGAATATGCGGTTGTGACTGCGACTGGTGAGGTGCGATTGCGCATCGTTGGCGGCTTGCTGGGGCATTGGGCATGTTGGACGCGAGCTGCCGCGAAGCTGCTGGAGGAATGTAAAGCGACCTGGATGAACGAGACTGTCCCGGCGCGGATGTTGACCGTGGCTCCGCAGGTCACCGACTGCAACGCCGCTGTTTTCGACGCGGCGAATGGGTTTGCCGGCTGCATCGCCGGCATCCACGAAGTGCTGCGACGCCAGGGTTTGCTGGCGAACCCGCTCTGCCTGGACCCGCGGGAGGAACTCTCCGCCGGGCAGCGAGAAGAAATTGACCGCATCTGGCGCACTTACCCGCATTTGAACGACGACCAGTTTGTGGAGCAAAATCTCGATCAATGGCTGGCTTGAAGGATTCCTCTCCTCACACGCCGACCTTCCCGGCCGCACAAAACACCGACAGAATGATTGGGTGGGGTGCCGGGGTGCAATTCCCCGCATCCCGTCATTCCTCTGACTGTTCGTTTATGGAAAGGACACTCCGCGTTTCTGCCCGTTCGGGCGCCGTTCAGTCCGGTGGCGCCAACCTTCAGGCCAAAGAATCGTTGCCGTTCCGCTGCGTTGATGACAGGATAATGGCTGATTTTGCATGAGTAACGCACCGGCCACCGTTGAACCGCGCCCCGCCGAAACCCATCGGCCAGCCGCGGCGCCGGTAGATTTCTCCAAGCCGGTGGTGCGACCCCAAAAATCCGCCTGGCAACTTTTCCGCGAAGTGCTGCAACACGGCGGACCGGGTTATCTCCAGTTTGCCATCACGAATCTCTGCAACGCGGATTGCGACTTCTGTGGCTTCGCGCGATCAAAGTTCGATCCCAAAGCCCGCCGCAGCGTGACACTCCAGGAGGCGCAAGACGTGGTGGACATTGCGGTGAAGAATCACATCGGCTACCTGCTGTTCGTGGGAGGCGAGCCGATGGTGCATCGCGATTTGCGCGCCATGACGCGCTACGCCGCGGAACGGGGAGTGCATCCGATGCTTTGCACCAACGGCGGCTTGTGGACGGAAGCAAACCTGCGGGGACTGGCGGACGACGGCTTGAGCAGCGTGATCATGTCCATTGACGCGCACGACGTGGCGAAGCATGAGAAGAATCGTGGTCTGCCGGACGTGTGTCGGAAGATCAGGCGCGCAAACGAGTTCTTCCACGGCGCGGGCATCCAGACCACTGCGAGCATCACCGCCAGCCGGTTGATTGAGGATTACGACAAACTGCCGGCGTTTCTTGAATCGCTCGGCTTCCGGAGTTGCACGTTCAGTTATCCGCTCACGTCACTGGCGAGCAGTTACCTCAGTTTCAGCGACAGCGGACTGGTCAGCTTCACCAAGGACGAGTTGATTGAGTTGTTTGAAAAGATCAAGCGGATGAAGCGCCGGAGCGGGTTTCCGGTCGTGAATCCGACGGAGTCGCTCACCGAAATGCAGCGCCACCTGCGTGGGGAGCGCGAGCGTTTCGGCTGTCTGGGCGGGCACAAATACTTTTACCTCGACTGGAAGCTTGACCTTTACCGCTGCCACTATTGGGAGACGCCGATGTGCAACGTGTACGAATGGGACGACTCCAAGCTCATCCGCGACGGTTGCACGCGCTGCATGATTGATTGCTACCGCGACCCGAGCGTGCTTCAACGGGTGGCCATCAATACCAGCGACGCGTGGCAGGCGGCGAAACGCGGCCAGTTGGCCACCGCCGCGAAGCATGTGTTCGACCCGCGCAATCTGACTTCGCTGAAGGCGGTGTGGGAGGATCGCAAGTGGATTGGCGGGGTGTGAGCCGCAAAAAGCCTTGCTCCTGCCCGTCAGCGGAATAGCTTCTTCACCAGCCAGCCCTCTGTCCGAACCGCGCCCGAAAGGGAGCAGTTCCACGCATCGGCGGCTGCAATGATGATTGTTTCCGGCATTAGATTTAGATCGCTGTGGATATTGGCCCTCGGCATGTGGGTCGGTGCTTCCTGTTTTGCCGCCACGCACACCGCGCAGCTTCCGCCCGCAGCCAGCCGGCCGGTGGATTTCGCCACGGACGTTCAACCGTTGCTGGCGGCTCACTGTTATTCGTGTCACGGCCCGGAGCGGCAAAGGGCCGACTTGCGCTGGGACGTGAAATCCAGTGTCTTCCGGTCCGGCGAACCTCAGCCATTTATCGTGCCGGGCCGGAGTGCCGAGAGTCGGGTGATTCATTTGGTGGCGGGGCTGGAACCGGATTCCCTCATGCCGCCCAAGGGCGAGCCGCTGACGGCGGAGGAAATCGGTTTGCTGCGCGCGTGGATTGATGAGGGGGCGGTCTGGCCCGAAACCGAGAGTTCCAACCTCGAAGCTGCGACCACTCACTGGTCATTCAAGCCGGTCACGCGACCAGACGTTCCGGCCGTTTCGCCGCAGGATTTTCGCCTCGCGAATCCGATAGACCACTTCATCTTCGCCAAGCTGGCGGAGAACAAACTCGCGCCGTCGCGCGAGGCCAATCGCCACACACTCATCCGGCGGCTTTACTTTGATCTTATCGGCCTCCCGCCCACGCCGGAGGAAGTCCGTGAATTTGAGCAGGACAATTCACCCGGTGCTTACGAACGGCTCGTGGACAAATTGCTCGGTTCGCCGCGTTACGGTGAACGTTGGGCGCGGCACTGGCTCGATGTGGTGCGCTTTGCCGAAACCACTGGTTTCGAGGTGAACACGCCGCGCCCCAACGCCTGGCCTTACCGCGATTATGTCATCCGCGCGTTCAACGAGGACAAGCCTTACGACCAATTCATTCGCGAGCAACTCGCCGGGGACATATTGGGTGAGGACGCCGCGACCGGTTTCTTGGTGGCCGGGCCGGATGATCTGGTCAAGAGTCCCGACCCCGCGCTCACCTTGAATCAGCGCGCGGATGAACTGCACGACATGGTCAGCACCGCTGGCAGTGCGTTTCTCGGACTCACGGTCGGTTGCGCCCGGTGTCACAATCACAAGTTCGATCCGATTCCGCAGACGGATTATTTCGCGCTGAAGGCTGTGTTCGAGGGCGTGAAGCACGGCGAACGCAGATTGCGGACAGCGGACACCGCAGCACGGGAGACGGAACTGGCGAGCCGCCGCCAGCGCCTGCTGGAACTGGACGCCCGCCTCGCTGAGTTTGAGCCGTTGGCCCAGGTCGGGCGTTTGGATACGAACTTGCTGCGTGCGCCGGTCAACGCGCGGCAAAACTTGGAACGGTTCGTACCCATCGCCACCAAGCGACTGCGCTTCACCATAGCTGAAGCCACCGGCGCCGAGCCTTGCATTGACGAACTGGAAGTTTACACCGCGGAAACGCCCCCGCGGAACATCGCCCTGGCCAGCGCCGGCACGACCGCGACCGCTTCGAGCGTGTTCCCCAACTCGGAGATTCATCGGCTCGAGCACATCAACGATGGCAAGCACGGCAACAGCCGCAGCTGGATTTCCAACGAGCGCGGCAAGGGCTGGGTCGAGTTGGAATTCGCGGAGACGGTTGCCATCCATCGTGTAGTCTGGGGGCGGGATCGCGAACAGAAATTTGCCGACCGCCTGGCCATCGAATACCGCATCGAGGTGGCGGTCAGTTCGAATGACTGGCGCATCGTAGCCTCCTCGGTTGATCGGCTGCCGTATAAGTCGGGGGTGCAGGAACAGCCGGTGGTGAGTGTGGCCGGACTGACCGCGGAACAGGTGGCGGAGGTGAAGAATTTGCAGGCCGAACGCAAGCAGCTGGAATCACGCATCGCCGAACTCGCCCAGGTGCCGATGCTTTACGCCGGCACGTTCACCGAGAGTCCGCCAGCCACACGGCGGTTTCATCGCGGTGACCCGATGCAACAGCGCGAAGAAATCTCCCCGGGCGCGCTCGGCGCCATTCCCGTGAGATTTGATCTGGACACCGCCATTGGCCGAGGTCTTCAACCGGCGGAGATTCTGAACGCAGGTGGCCCGACCGGCTTCGCTGCGTCGGCGGCCCAGGAATTGACTGAGGACCAGCGTCGAAGACTCGCCCTGGCGCGCTGGATTTCTGATCCAGCAAATCCGCTCACGGCACGGGTGATGGCCAACCGGCTCTGGCAATATCACTTCGGCGAGGGGCTGGTGAGCACACCCAGTGACTTCGGTGAGAACGGCGCGCGCCCGACGCATCCTGAATTGCTCGACTGGCTGGCCAGCGAGTTCATGCAACCGACCGCTGACTGGTCGGCACGTCCCGAGCCACACCCCTGGTCGCTCAAACACCTTCACCGTCTTATCGTCAACAGCGCGACCTATCGGCAGGCGAGTGGCGCGCGCGGGGACGCCTTGGCCGTGGATGCCGGTGCGCGTCTGCTTTGGCGGTTTCCTCCGCGCCGGCTCGAAGCGGAGGCCATTCGCGACCAAGTGCTCGCCATCAGCGGAAAACTGGATTTGCAGATGGGCGGCCCGGGGTTCAGTTTCTTTGAGCCCAATGACAACTATGTGCGCGTGTATGCACCGAAGCAGGAGTTTGGTCCGGAGACGTTCCGTCGGATGATTTACGGCACTGTGGTGCGCCAGCGGCCCGATGGCGTGTTCGGTGTGTTCGATTGTCCCGATGGCGGCCAGATTGCGCCGAAGCGCACGCGCAGCACGACGCCCTTGCAGGCGCTGAACCTGCTGAACAGCGGTTTTGTGATGCAACAGGCGGATTTCCTGGCCGAGCGCTTGCAGCGGGAAGCCGGCCCCAACGCGGAAGCCCAGGTGCGCCGCGCCTTCGCGCTGGCGTTCCAACGCCAGCCGGATCACGCCGAGTTGGGCGCCGCGGCTCAATTCGTTCAAACGCATGGCTTGCAGGTTTTCTGTCGAGCACTCTTCAATGCGAATGAATTCGTTTACCTGTTCTAGCCGATGAAGGACCAAACGCCCTCTCACGCCGGTCGCTGGCTGCTCAACCGTCGCGATTTCCTGCGCTACGGCGGCACGGGGCTTGGCGGGATCGCGCTGCTGGCGCTGTTGGAAGAGCAAAAGCTGCTGGCTGCTGCGCCGTCAGCGATGCCGCCCCAGTGGTCGCCGGAAAATCCCAACGCCCCGCGTCCGCCACACTTCCCGGCAAAGGCGAAGAACGTGGTGGTGATTTTCTGCTCGGGCGCGTGCGCGCATCTGGAGACCTGGGATTACAAGCCGGAACTGATCAAGCGCCACGGACAGCCGATGCCCGGCAGTGACAATCTCATCACCTTCCAGGGCGAGAACGACAATCTCACCAGGCCGCACTGGGATTTCAAACCGCGCGGTCAGTCCGGCAAGATGATTTCCGACCTGCTTCCAAATCTTGCCGAGCTGGCGGACGACATGTGCTTCATCCATTCGATGACGGCCAAATCGAACACGCACGGACCGGCGGAAAATCAGATGGGCACGGGCTTCGTGCTCGATGGCTTTCCCAGCATGGGTTCCTGGGTCAGTTACGCGCTGGGCACGGAGAATCAGAACCTGCCCGCTTTCGTGGCCATCCCGGATCCGCGCGGCGTGCCACAGGTCGGTCCGAACCACTGGAGCTCCGCCTTCTTGCCGCCGGTGTTCCAAGGCACGGCTTTCACGGCGGATCAACCAATTCCCAATCTCTCCACGCCCAAGTCCATTTCGCCGGCGGCCGAGGCCGGCACGCGCGATTTTCTCAAATTCCTCAATGACCGCCATCTGGCGCGGCATCCCGACGATGGCGAACTGCTGGCGCGCATTTCCAGTTACGAGCTCGCCGCCAAGATGCAACTCAGCGCGGCGGAGGTCAGTGAGTTAAGCCAGGAAAGCGAAGCCACTCTGGACCGCTATGGCGTGAACGACAGCAACAAACTCAAGGCCGGCTTTGCGCGAAATTGTCTGCTCGCGCGGCGATTGGTCGAGCGCGGAGTTCGTTTCGTGCAGTTGTTCAACGGGGCCTACGCCATGGGTGAAGGAGTGGGCAATTGGGACGGTCACAAGACGCTCAAGGAGCAATATGACATCCATGCACCGATCCTGGACCAGCCTTGCGCCGCGTTGCTCACGGACCTGAAAACGCGCGGCCTCCTCGCGCACACACTCGTGGTTTGGGTGACGGAGTTTGGCCGCATGCCAACCTTCCAGAAAGGCGCCAACGGTCGAGATCACAATCCTCATGGATTCACGGTCTGGCTGGCGGGTGCGGGTGTGAAGGCGGGTTTCAGCCACGGCGCCACGGACGAGTTCGGCTACAAGGCGGTGCAGGACATCACCACGATTTACGATCTCCACGCCACGATCCTGCATCTGCTGGGTTTGGATCACGAGCGGTTGACTTACTACCATAACGGCCTGGAGCGCCGGTTGACGGATGTGCATGGACATGTGGTAAAGGAAATTCTGTCGTGAACGAAGGTTGCCATGGGAACTCGAGAGCGCGGGGCGGCTAAATTCCTTGTCTGCCCCGTAAGAGTGCATAAATTCTGCCCAATCGTCCCGGGTTGCGCGCATGACTGGCAACGGTCGTTTGCGTCATCCGAGTGAAGGCGGAACTTGTATCAAGATCATGACAGTCCGTTGTTGCGTTGAACGTTTGAAGCGAGTGGGCGCGAGCGCGGTGGCATTTGCCGCTGCGACTGCAACATTCGCCGCTGACGGCGGGGTTGCGGTGTCTGGCGTTGCTCAGGTGAGTTTCCTCCGTGATGTGCGTCCGATCCTGGCCAATCACTGCTTCAAATGCCACGGTCCGGACGAGGAGACGCGCAAGGCCCGGCTGCGGCTGGACGTGCGGGACGACGCCCTCAAACCTGCCCGCTCCGGGGAACCGGCCATCGTGCCTGGTCAACCCGAGTTGAGCGAACTGTTCAAGCGCGTGCTCACCGAGGACGAGGACGAGGTGATGCCACCTCCGGCCGCCAAGCGGCCCCTGACCCGGGAGCAAAAGGAGATTCTCCGGCGGTGGATCGCCGAGGGCGCGGAGTACCAGCCGCACTGGGCCTTTCTCAAACCGACGAAGCCGCCGCTGCCCCGGGTGCGCGAGGCGGCCTGGCCGCGGAACGGCATTGATCATTTTGTGCTCGCACGACTGGAGAAGAAGAATCTGAAGCCCTCAGCGCGTGCGGACCATTACAGCCTGGTCCGGCGGCTGTATTTGGATCTCATCGGTCTGCCGCCCACGCCGGAGCAGGTGGATGCGTTTCTGAACGATGCGTCACCGGACGCTTACGAACGCCTGGTGGACAAACTGCTCGCTTCGCCGCACTACGGCGAGCGTTGGGCGCGCCGGTGGCTGGACCTGGCGCGCTACGCCGACACCAATGGTTTCGAGAAGGATAAGCCGCGCTCCATCTGGCCGTGGCGCGACTGGGTCATCAATGCCTTGAACGCCGACCTGCCCTACGATCAGTTCACCATCGAGCAAATCGCCGGCGACATGCTGCCCGAGGCCACGCGCGAGCAGTTGATCGCCACCGGCTTTCACCGCAACACGATGATCAACGAGGAGGGCGGGATTGATCCGCTGGAATACCGCTTTTACTCGATGGTGGACCGGGTGCATGTCACTTCGACCGCGTGGCTGGGTCTGACGATGGCCTGCGCGCAGTGTCACACGCACAAGTATGATCCGATCCAGCACACGGAGTATTACAGCTTTCTCGCCGCGCTGAACAACGCCGACGAACCCACCCTGGAGATTCCCCGACCGGACATCGCCGAGCAACGCCGACAGATTCAGGAGCAAATTGACACGCTGGAGGCGGCGCTGCCGGACAAGTTCCCCGCCGAGCTGCGGATTGACTGGCAGACCCCGGGTTCGGCCGAGTTCACCTCGGAGAATGGCACGGAGGCGGAGTTGCTGGCGGACGGTTCGTTCCGGGTCGGCGGCAAGAATCCGGAAAAGGATGTCTATACCCTCAAGTTCAACCCGGGCCTGCCGCGCATCACGCATCTGCAAATCGAGGCGCTGCCCGATGAAAACGTCGGCAAAGGCGGACCGGGCCGGACGGATCACGGCAACTTTGTTCTGGGCGAAGTGGAAATGGAGGTGCAGGAAACCGGCAGCGGGAGCAAACCGCGCGCGATCAAGTTCGCGAGCGTCGAGGCGGATTTTTCCCAGCAAGGCTTTCCGGTTGCCCACGCGATTGACGGCAAACCCAACACCGGCTGGGCCGTCGGCGGGGCGGAGAATCCACGAGCGCACCGACACGCGATTCTCAAGCTGGCCGAGCCTCTCGCCTGGCCGGGTGCCGGGACCATCACCATCCGCCTGGCGCAGAACTTTGGCGGTCACCACACCTTGGGCCGGTTTCGCGTCAGTGTCGGCAATGAATTGCCGGACTCCGCCTCGACAGTGGAACGCCGACGCGAGGTGCGCGATCGCAAATTCGCCAGGTGGATCGAGGTTGAATCGCAAAAGGTGGCGGCGTGGCAAACGCTGCGACCCATCGAGGCCGGGAGCACCATGCCGTTCCTGACGCTTGAGCCGGATGATTCCGTTTTCGCCAGCGGCGATTTCACCAAGCACGATACTTACACGCTCAAGTTTCAGAACGTCCCGGCGGGCGCGAAAGCGTTCCGATTGGAGATGCTGCCGGACGAGCGATTGCCCATGCACGGTCCGGGTTCGGTGAGTTACGAAGGGCCGGTGGGCGATTTCTGGCTTTCCACCGTGCGGGTTCGGTCCGGCGGCCGGAAGATCAAACTGCAAAACGCCACCGAAAGCTACGCCAAGGGTGGCAACAACGCCGCCAGGGCGATTGACGACGACCTGCAAAGCGGCTGGTCCGTGGACGGCGGCCAGGGCCAGGCGCACAACGCGGTGTTTCAGTTCGTCGAACCGCTTGAAAACGGACGCGAACTGGAGCTGGAACTGCATTGTGAACGTTACTACGCCGCCGGCCTGGGAAAATTCCGCGTCGCGTTCACCACCGACGCCGACGCGAAGGCGTCCGCCTTGCCCGACGATTGTTATGCCATCCTGCTGAGGCATCGGGATGCTGAAGGGCGGAGAGCCTTGCTCGATTCGCCTGAGTCCGCTGCGGATCGGGAGCGTTTGCTGCGGCAGTTCGCGAAGGTGACTCCGGAGTTGGCCAAGGAGCGCCGCCAGATTGAGGAGTTGCGCTCAAAGCTGCCGAAGTTCCCCACGACCCTGGTCATGCAGGAGCGTCCACCCGGCCACACGCGCAAGACCTTCCACCTTCATCGCGGCGAGTTTCTTGATCCCAAGGAGGAGGTCTCGCCGGGCGTGCCCGCGGTGCTGCCGCCGCTGCCTGCGGGTGAGCCTCCCAATCGTCTGACGCTGGCCCGGTGGCTCGTCTCGAGGGAAAATCCGCTAACCGCCCGCGTGGTGATGAACCGCCACTGGGAGGCGTTTTTCGGGCGCGGCCTAGTGCGGACGCTGGAGGACTTCGGGTTTCAAGGCGAATTGCCGTCGCACCCCGACCTGCTCGACTGGCTCGCGGTCGAATTCATGAACCAGGGTTGGTCGCAGAAGAAAATGCACAAGCTCATCGTGATGAGCGCCACGTATCAGCAATCCAGTCGGGTCACTCCCGACCTGCGCGAGCGCGATCCACTCAACGTGCTGCTGGCGCGTGGACCGCGGTTCCGCATCGAAGCCGAAATGGTCCGCGACGCGGCGTTGGTGGCGAGTGGATTGTTCTCCGACAAAATCGGCGGGCCAAGTGTTTATCCGCCGCAACCGGCCGGTGTTTCCACCGAGGGCGCGTACGGCGCGCTGGCCTGGAAAGCCAGCGAGGGTCCGGATCGCTACCGGCGCGGACTTTACACCTTTGCCAAGCGCACCACGCCTTTCGCGATGACGGCCACGTTCGACGGTCCGAGCGGCGAGGCGTGTCTGCCCAAACGCGAACGCTCGAACACGCCCTTGCAGGCCCTCACCTTGTTGAACGACACCGTGTTCATGGAATTTGCCCGCGCCTTGGGACAGTTGGCGGTCAAAACCCAAGGTGACGAAGCGGCCAGGGCGGAACTGCTTTTCCGCCGTTGTCTCACCCGCCCGCCCTCGCGTGAGGAACGGGAGAAGCTGGTGCAGTTCTACCGGACCCAGCTCGCGCGGTTCGCCAGTGGTGAATTGAAAGCGACCGACCTGCTGGAAGTTAAAGAAGGCGAACACTTGAACGAACAGGCCGCATGGACGGCGGTTGCGAGAGTGTTGCTGAATCTGGATGAAACGATAACCAAGGGATGAAATACCCAAGCACCCAAAGACCCAAAGCAGCAATCGCGGGGCAGGAAGGCGAACCAGCCGGACTGAAGGGCGAGGAAGAGTTTTGGGAATTGGAAGCAAGTGCGCTTGAGTTCAGAGAGGACGCGCAAGGTACAAAACCGTACGATCTTGACGAGCATACGGCACAATTCGGCGAAGCGATCATCTGCTTTGCGAAGAAGATCCCGCAGAATCCGGTGAACAACCGGTTGATCAGTCAACTGGTGGGCGCTGGCACGAGCGTCGGTGCAAATTACTGCGAAGCGGACGACGGTGTTTCGCGGAAGGACTACAAAAACCGAATCGGCACATGCAAGAAAGAGGCGCGGGAAACGAAGTTCTTCCTCCGTATGATTGCAGTGGCCGAAGAAAGCCTGAAACCGGAGGCGCGTGTGCTCTGGAAGGAAGCTAAGGAGTTGCACCTGATCTTTTGCGCACTGTTCAGGAAATGAAGGAACAACAGACAATTACCCAAGTACCCACATGCCGAATGAGAGCGACGCTCGTTCTGGGTGCTTGGGTATTTGGGTTCTTGGGTATTTGCGTATCTGTCCCCTTATGAACTGTCACGACCATCTCTACACCTGTAGTCCACCGCGCGTGAATTCCCGCCGCTGGTTCTTGAAGGAATGTGGCTTTGGCCTCGGCAAGATTGCGTTGGGATCGCTGCTGACCAACGCGTTCGTGTCAAGAGCAGGGGCCGCCACTGCCTCGGCGGCGGAAGTCCTGAAACCTCGGTCGCCCCATTTTCCCGGCAAGGCCAAACACGTCATTCACTTGTTCATGGCCGGCGCGCCGAGCCAGCTTGATTTGTTCGATCACAAACCCGAACTCGCCAAACTTGAGGGCAAGCCCTTGCCGCCTTCAGTCATCGGCGGCCAACGCTATGCATTCATCCGCCCGGATGCGGCGGTGCTCGGGCCGCAATTCAATTTTACGAAGCACGGCCAGTCGGGCGCGGAACTTTCCGAGATGCTGCCGCACCTCGCCGGAGTCGTGGATGAGATCTGCCTCATCAAGTCCATGAAGACGGACCAGTTCAACCATGCGCCGGGTCAGATATTCCTGAACACCGGTTCCTCGCAGCCCGGCCGGCCCAGTCTCGGTTCGTGGGTGATCTACGGCCTGGGCAGCGAATCACAGGACCTGCCCGCGTTCGTGGTCATGTCCACCGGCTCGGGCATCAGCGGCGGTTCGGCCAACTGGTCCAGCGGTTTCATGCCGTCGGTTTATGCCGGCGTGCGCTTTCGCAATCAGGGCGATCCGATTCTCAACGTCAGCAGTCCGAACGGCGTGGATGCCAGACTTCAGCGCAATTCGCTCGACTTGATCGAGGAACTGAACCACGCGCGCCTCGGGCTTGTGGGCGATCCGGAAATCGAAACGCGCATCGCCTCTTATGAAATGGCGTATCGTCTTCAAACCTCCGCGCCTGAATTGATGGATTTGAAAACGGAGAGCAAGGAAACGCGGGAGATGTATGGCTGCGATCCGGACCAGCCGAGCTTCGCGCGTGCCTGCCTGCTGGCGCGGCGCATGATCGAACGGGGCGTGCGGTTCGTGAACATTTATCACGAGGGCTGGGACGCGCACTCGGACGTGGTGGGCAATTCCAAAAACAACTGCGGCGCCACGGACAAGGCTTCTGCCGCGCTCGTCAAGGATCTCAAACAACGCGGCTTGCTGGAGGAAACGCTCGTGATCTGGGGCGGCGAGTTCGGCCGCACGCCCATGAGCCAGGGGAACAAGGGCACCGTCGGCCGCGACCATCACATGATGGGCTTTTCCATCTGGCTCGCCGGCGGCGGCATTCGCGGCGGCCTGAGCTACGGCGAAACCGACGACCTGGGCTACCACGCCGTCACGAACCGCGTGTCCGTCCACGACCTGCACGCCACGATGCTGCACCTGCTGGGCATGGACCACACCCAGTTGACCTTCCGCCACAACGGCATTGATCGCCGGCTCACCGACGTCCACGGCGAAGTCATCCGCGGCCTGCTGGCCTGACCTGGAGCGCGGCCAGCGCCAGAGTCGCTCCAGCATCCCGCATTCGCGACTGGAGGAACAGGATCCACGCCCAAAGACGATCCCCCGATCACGTGGGTCCGTTGCCTTCGGGGGCCCCAGCGCGGATTCCGGCGACACACCAATGTCCCGGAACTTTTGCGCAACAGATTCTTGGCAAAGAGGATTGGGGAACGAGCATTTCCCCGCACCCGGTACGCCGCATTGTGTGGTCCGCCGGGTCACGTCCCCATCCCATGAAATCCATCAATTCTGCCTGGGCCGGCCTTCAGAAGGCCTCCCAGCGACTGCTGCTATGCCTCGCGCTTGGCCTTCCGGCCTACGGGGCGACATTCACCCTGACCAACATCAACAACACCGTGCCGCCGAACCTGGTGACCAACACCGACGGTTCGATCACGATCACCGCCGGAGGTGGCGATACCTACAACGCGGAGGATTCCTTCACCTACTTCTACGAATCCCGCACCGGGGACTTCGATGTGCAGGTGCAATTGCTCGATGTGGACGCCGATGATCCCACCGGCTCCCAGCAATCGGCCAAGGCATCCCTCCATGTCCGCGCCGATCTCTCCCCGGGCAGTCCCGATGTTCAGGTCAATGGCACCCCGACCGCCGGCGCCAACTACATCGAGACGATCTTCCGCCCACAGTCCGACGGCGGGACCGACGATCCACCGCAGAACGCCTCCGAATATGTCCACTACGGTGACGGACCC
>JAHCLO010000021.1 GCA_026125285.1 Verrucomicrobiia bacterium
GGGCAGCGCACCCGCGCCGGTCGTCGCCGCGGGCGGAGGCAGTATGGCCGATAACCCGCCGCCGCCGCAGGACATCGTCCCCATCAAACCCCATCTGGGGAGCATCCTACCCACCAGTGCGCCGCTGCTGCAACAACCCTGGTTTCTGGCGCTCCAATGCGTACCCTTGCTGACTTGGCTCGGTGCGCTGGGCTGGCGGAAACGCGCCGAGGCGCTCGCCAACAATCCACGCAAGCGGCGCGAGCGTCAGGTGGCGCAGGTGGTTCGCGAAGGCATGGAAAACCTGCGCCGGCTGGCGGCCGCCAAGAACTCCGATGATTTCTTCGCCGTACTGTTCCGGTTGCTCCAGGAACAACTCGGTGAACGATTGAACTGCCCGGCTTCGTCCATCACGGAGGCGGTGATTGATGAGAAACTGCGACCCCGCGGCATTCCGGAATCCGCCGCCACCACGCTCCATGAACTGTTTCAGACCTGCAACCTCGCGCGCTATGCGCCGGTGAAGAGCACGCAGGAACTCACCGCACTGATCGGGAAACTGGAGACTGCTTTGCGCGCAGTGCGAGGGATCAAACCATGAGGATTCGGTCAACCAATTGTCTGGCCTGGAGTTTTCTGCGGCGAACTGACTCCACCCCCAGCCCGCTGCCGGAGCGTCGGTCTGTGACCGGCATTAGCCGTGTGGGCGACGACAAGCCAATCGCAGATCGGCGCTCCGGCCAGCCGGTGCTTCGCGCGAGACAGGGTTTCTCCATTTCAGTCTTTGTGCGATACATTCTGCTATCTGGCTTGCTGCTGCTGAAGGTGCCCGGCTCGTTGTTGGCCGTCGCACCGGACGCCACCACCACGTTCGATGCCGCGAACCGACTTTACGAGCAGGGGCATTTCAAAGAGGCCGCGGTGGCCTACGAACAGATGCTTGCCGCCGGTCAGACGTCGCCCGCGGTCTATTTCAATCTCGGTAACGCGCTGTTCAAATCCGGTCAGATCGGCCGTGCCATCGCCCTCTATCGGGAACTGGAACAACGAACGCCGCGCGATCCCGATTTGCGCGCCAACCTGCAGTTTGCCCGCCATCAAGTTCAAGGACCAACCCTGCGCGCCAGATTTTGGGAACGAGCGCTGGCCCAACTCAGCCTCGACGAGTGGACACGTTTCAGTGCCGTCCTTCTCTGGCTTACCTTCGCGTTGTTGACCGTCCAGCAACTGCGCCCGAACTGGAAGCGGCCACTGCGGTCCTGGACGCTGTTGGCAGGGGTGGCGTTGCTGCTGCTGCTGGCATGTCTGACGCTCGCCTGGCGCGGGCAGACGCAAAATGAAATTGCCATCGTGGTTGCCAACGAAGCCAGCCTGCGGGCCAGTCCCTTCGAGGAGTCGCAAAGCGTTTTCATCGCCAACGATGGCGCGGAACTGCGCGTGCTCGATCAGAAAGATGACTGGCTGCAAGTCACCGACGGCAACCGGCGGATCGGGTGGATCAAGGGCGACGCGGTGATCATCTTTCCGCGATCAGGTTAGCGTAGGTGCCAGGAATAGACTCCGAGCGGGTGATGCCCATCCGTGAGTTGGCCTCGATGCCGCGCAAGGCGTCCCCCATACGTTTGGAATTCTTTGGGCAATCGAGGAGGCACGACGATCCCCGCAGTTTTGCGCAGAGTTAGGCTTGTCAATTCGGTCTCGGCGATGTTCCCTTGTGGGCAGATATGGATTCCACTCCGCCATTTCTTGGTCGCATGATTTTACGCAGACGCTTTTCCCCCCTCCTTCCCCTGCTCTGCCTGGGCGGCACGTTGCTCACTGCCGCAGAATTTCAACCCGTCTTCAACGGTCAATCGCTGGCCGGCTGGGTGCAGCGAGGAGGTCAGGCTGACTATCGCGTGGAGGACGGGTGCATCGTCGGCACCACGGTAGTCGGCACCCCCAATAGCTTTCTCTGCACCGAAAAGGACTACGGCGATTTCGTGCTGGAACTGGAGGTGAAGTCCGATCCGCAGCTCAATTCCGGCATCCAGTTCCGCAGCGAACACTTCGCCCGCCCCACGACTTTCCAACACGGCGTTAAAACGATCACCATCCCCGCCGGGCGCGTGCATGGCTATCAGGCCGAGGTGGACAGCAATCCGAATCGCCGTTGGAGCGGTGGCATCTATGATGAGGGCCGGCGAGCATGGTTGCAGAATCTCACCGACCAACCCGCCGCGCAGGCTGCTTTCAAATTTGGCGAGTGGAATCACTATCGCATTGCTTGCGCAGGCGCCTCGTTGCGGACCTGGGTCAACGGCGTGCCGGTGGCCGATTATCTGGATGCCACCACGTTGAGTGGATTCATCGGCCTTCAGGTTCACTCCAGCAAGCGGGCGGACTTACAGGTGCGCTTCCAGAACCTCAAGGTGCAGGACCTGGGTCGCAGTGAATGGAAGCCTCTGTGGGACGGCAAGACGCTCAACGGCTGGCGCATCATTGGCAAGGGCGACTGGAGGATTAGCGACGGCATGATCCACGCCACTCACTCCAAGGACGATCAGGAATTCGGTCACCTCGTGACGGACAAGGTTTATTCGGACTTTGTAGTACGCTTGAAATACAAGGCCATCAAGGGCAACAGCGGATTTTACTTTCGCATCGAGGAAAAAGGCTTCAGCGGCGTGTCCGGTTTCCAGGCCGAGATTGATGCGGAGAAGGATGCCGGCGGATTGTACGAAACCAATGGCCGCGCCTGGGTCAGCCAGCCCAAACCCGAGGACGTGCAGAAGTGGTTTCGACCGCAGGAATGGAACGTGATGACCGTCTTTGCGCAGGGCCGGCGTCTGGCGGTGGACGTGAATGGCTATCGCACGGCGGAATTGTTCGACGACCCCGGCCGCACCGAAGGGCGACTCGCGTTGCAGGTCCACGGCGGCCAGGATTGCGAATTGTTTTTCAAAGACATTGAGATTTTAGAGAAAGTGCGTTAACCAACTGTCCTCAACCATGAACCACCCAGTTCTGAAACCCACCCCTGCCCTGCTGCTGTGCTCGGCGTTGTTGCTGAGTGCGTGCGCGCAACCCGGCGCAAGTCCCGGAAACAAAGCCGGCGTGCAGATCACCAAACTTGACGACCGGCTGCGCGTTGAGATCAACGATCAGTTATTCACCGAATACCGCTTCCAGGACGTGCCGCGGCCGTTCTGTTATCCCGTCCTGGGACCGGGCGCCGCGCCGATGACCCGCAACTGGCCGATGCAGGAAGCGCCCGCCGAAGACCGGGACCATCCGCATCATCGCTCGTTGTGGTTCACGCATGGCGCGGTGAACGGACATGATTTCTGGAGCGAAGCGCGGGATTTCGGAAAAATCGTTCACGACGGTTTCGCCGAAATCAAATCCGGCCGCGATCAAGGCGTCATCCGCTCGAAGAACAAGTGGGTGGCGAAGAATGGCGACGTGATCTGCACGGACGAACTCGCGCTGCGCATTCACAACCGGCCCGCCAACGAGCGCGTGCTTGATTACGAAATCACCATTCATGCTTCCCATGGCGAAGTGACGCTGGGCGATACGAAGGAAGGTTCCATGGCCATCCGGCTCAACGAAACCATGCGGCTCAAGCACAACAAGGAAAACGCCGGCAAACCCACGGGCACCATCGTCAACAGCGAAGGCGTCCGGGATGGCGCCACCTGGGGCAAGCGCGCCGCGTGGTGCGATTATTACGGCCCGGTGGAGGGTCGCATCCTCGGGGTCGCCATTTTTGATCATCCGCAAAACCCGCGGCATCCCACTTGGTGGCACGTGCGCGACTATGGATTGTTTGCCGCGAACCCCTTTGGCCAGCATGATTTTGAACGCCTGCCCGATCGGAACGCCGGTAATCTGGTCGTGCCGGCCGGCCAGAGTGTCACGTTCCGCTACCGCTTCTATTTTCACGAAGGCGACGAGAAACAGGCTCACGTCGCCGCCCGTTACGCCGATTACATCAAATCCGTTCCGCAAAAATCCAAATAAATTGTGCCCCGTTCACGTCAACCCCCTAAGATTATGAAAAGCATGGATCGTCGCACCTTCCTCAAAACCTCCATTCTCACCGCGGCCACTCTGAGCACCGCCGCGTCTTGGAGCCGTGTCACCGCTCAATCCGCCACGGCGCGCGTACGCGGAGCCAACGAAGACATCCGCGTTGCCGTGGCGGGCTTTGGCGGACGCGGACGGAGTCACATCAGTGGCTTCCGCGAACTCAAAGGCGTGCGCGTCGTAGCGCTGTGCGACGCGGATCAAAACGTGTTGGACAAAGGCGCGAAGGAATTCAAGGACCGCGGCGAGGAGATCCAGGGCTACACCGACATCCGCAGCCTGCTCGAGAATCCGAACATAGACGCGGTGGGATTTGCCACGCCGAACCACTGGCACGCGCTGGGCGCCATCTGGGCGGCCCAGGCCGGCAAAGATTCCTACGTCGAGAAACCGCTGTCGCACAATGTCTGGGAAGGCCGTAAAACCGTGGAGGCGGCGCGCAAGTACCAACGCATCATCCAGACCGGCTCGCAATGTCGCTCCAGCCGCGGCCTGCAGGAGGCCATTGCGTGGATCCAGGCCGGCAACCTAGGCAAGATCCTCCGCGCCCGCGGGCTATGTTACAAGCGCCGCGCCAGCATCGGTAAGGCGGACAAACCCTTCGAAATTCCGGCCTCGATTGACTACGACCTGTGGTGCGGGCCGGCCCCGAAAGAACCGATGATGCGCAAACGCCTGCATTATGATTGGCATTGGGTCTGGCCCACTGGCAACGGCGACCTCGGCAACCAGGGCGTCCATCAGGTGGACATCGCCCGCTGGGTACTCGGAGAAACCGCCCTGGCGCCAGTGACGTTGAGCATTGGTGGTCGGCTCGGGTATGAGGACGATGGCACCACGCCCAACACGCAAATCGTTTATCACGGCTACGCAAAAGCCCCGCTGCTGTTCGAGGTGCGCGGACTTCCCGTCAGCCATTCCGACGAGAAGATGGACAACTACCGCGGCGCCGGCGTGGGCGTGGTGATTGACTGTGAAGGCGGCTACGTGGTGAATCCGAGCTACACCCGGGCCATCGCCTACGACAAGGAAGGCAACGAAATCAAGCGCTGGGATGGCGGCGGCAACCATTTCGAAAACTTCATCAACGCCGTGCGCAGCCGCAAGCACACCGACCTGACGGCGGAAGCCGAAGAGGGCCATATCTCCGCCGCGCTTTGCCATACCGCCAACGTTTCCTACCAGTTGGGAAAACAACTTCCGCCCGAAGCGATTCGCGACGCGGTAAAGAACAATTCCGAACTGGGCGAAGCCCTGGGCCGCATGGAAGAACACCTGGCCGCCAACAATGTGGACCTGAAGCAGACGCCGGCCACCCTTGGCGCGCTCCTGAAGATTGATCCCCAGACCGAGCGCGCCACCGGCAATCGCGCCGCGAACCGCCTGTTCACGCGTGACTACCGCAAACCGTTCATCGTGCCAGCAAGGGTATAACTTGCGCGATTTGGGGATGCCTAATGGCGAAAAAGTGGTTTCCACCGCTTCGACTCACGCCATGAAATCGCGCATCGTTGCCGACGGAGCGACAAGACTTTCTCGTAGCGCAGAATACCAGATGCACTTGAGCGAGTTGCGCGAGTTCGTCCGGGCGAGACATGCAAGAGAGTTGGCGGAAGCCGGCTTCGTGCGGCGACTGGTCTTGCACTGGCGAATCGCTGCGGAATATCGGCGAGAGCGGCGGAAAGTTCTGCCTTCAGCACAATCGCTTTACAGTAGTCAGACCCTGACGGCGAAGGATTGAGAGTCTGGCTCCCGCAACCGCGCGCTGCTGAACGGCCAATCCTCCCGCTTCCGGCACAGTTTGGCTTTCAGCGGATTGTGTTCGATGTACCGAACCGCCTTCCGTTCCTGATCTTCGTTGCGCATATACGTGTCCCAGTATTCGCGTTCCCAGCGTAGCGACTGGAGCGCCGCTCTCCGAGCCGGCGCGTTTGGATTGGCAGAAACACGCCGGGTCGGAGACCGGCGCTCCGCCAAAATGGCCTCCGCCTCCGTGGCGACGTAGCGCTTCCAACTCTGCACCATTTTACCCAATGGCATTTCCCATACTTGCACCAGCACATGAACGTGATTCGGCATCACGCACCATGCGCGCAGTTCGTAACGCTTATTGTGGAAGTACCGCAACGCCTCCTCGCACAGCGTGGCGATACGCGGCTGGCGCAACCAGCAGTCGCCGATGCCGCGATCCAGATACTCCTCCAGTTTCGTCCGTTTCTCGCGCGAATCATCAATGGCCAGCAGGTGTTCCCATTCACCGCGCCGCGAAGCGGGCATCGAATCCACGAGTCGGAACGTGACAAATTGGATAAGCCCGGGAAAATCGCAGTGCGGCAGATAACCGCGCTCGTGCCAGCCGAGAAAACCGAGAGAGCGTTCGGCGTCGGTCAATTTGAGGTCCGACCAGCGGTTCTTATCGGCCACCAGTTCACGGAGGTGCTCCCGTTTGGTTCGTAGCGTCATGCCCGTTTGCGGAGCGCCGGTCTCCGACCCGGCGGGTGGTTCAGTCTTCGCTTCGAGCCGGGTCGGGAGACCGGCGCTCCTGTGCTTACGCTTTTGCCACCAACTGCCGCAACACATAGGGCAGAATTCCGCCGTGCTGGTAATAATCAATCTCGATGGGTGTATCAATGCGGCAGCGGACGCTGACTTCCTCCACGCCGCCGTCTTGGCGGGTAATTCTCAGCGTGAGGTCCTGCTGCGGTTTGATTGCCGCCGTAAGACCGACCATGTCGTAGGTCTCCGTGCCGTCGAGTTTCAGCGATTGCGCGGTGGTGCCGTCTTTGAATTGGAGCGGCAGCACACCCATGCCCACCAAGTTGCTGCGGTGGATGCGTTCGAAGCTCTGGGCAATGACAGCCTTCACCCCCAGCAACGCCGTGCCTTTGGCCGCCCAATCACGCGAACTGCCCGTGCCGTATTCCTGACCCGCCAGCACCACGAGTGGCGTCTTGGCTTTCGCGTATTCCATGGCCGCATGGTAAATGCTCGTCTGTTCGCCGCCGGGCTGGAGTCTGGTCACGCCGCCTTCGACGCCGGGCACCATGAGGTTCTTGATGCGCACATTGGCAAAGGTGCCGCGCGTCATCACCCGGTCGTTACCCCGGCGCGAGCCGTAGCTGTTAAAATCCACCGGCAGCACGCCGTGCTTCATCAGGTAATCGCCCGCCGGAGATGTCTTCTTGATCGAACCGGCCGGCGAAATGTGATCCGTGGTTACACTGTCGCCGAAAATCGCCAACGCCCGGGCGCCCTTGATCTCTCGAATTCCGTCAGGTTGCAGGGAGAAGTTCTCGAAGAATGGCGGCTCCTGAATGTAGGTGGAATTCTGATCCCACTCATAAACGTTGCCTACGGAAGAGGGAATTTCATTCCACTTGGGATTCTGGGCGGCGAAGTCTTGATACAACTTGCGGAACACCTCCGGCTGCAGGGCCGCCTGCATCAAATCGCGCACCTCACGCAAGCTGGGCCACAGATCGCGCAGGTAAACCGGCTTGCCGTCCTTACCATTGCCAAGCGCCTCGCTCGCCAGGTCAATGTCCACCCGGCCGGCCAGCGCGAACGCCACCACGAGCGGAGGCGACATGAGGAAATTCGCCTTGATGCTTTGATGTACGCGCGCCTCAAAGTTGCGATTGCCGGACAACACCGACGCGGCGACGAGATCGTACTTGTTGATGGCATCCTCGACCGGCGATGACAGCGGGCCGGAATTGCCGATGCAGGTGGTGCAACCGTAGCCCACCAGATTGAAGCCGAGCTTGTCGAGATAAGGCTGCAAGCCGGTCTTGCTCAAATAATCCGTGACCACTCGCGAACCGGGTGCGAGCGACGCTTTCACCACCGGATTCACCGCCAGACCGCGCTCGACCGCCCTCTTGGCCACCAACCCCGCCGCCAACATCACACTGGGATTCGAGGTGTTGGTGCAACTGGTAATCGCCGCAATGAGCACGCTGCCATGATGCAGTTCGCTCTCGGCTTTTGGAAACGCGCCAGGCGGAAGTTGCTCCGGCGTATCTGGCGCCGGGTGCTGGTCGCGCATCTCGGATTCGCTCGGATCGACGCCCAGCTTGCGGTGTCCGTAGCTGTGGTCAATCAACGGATGCGCATCGCTGGCGGTATTCACCCGCGCCATCGTGCGCAACTCCTCGGGCTTCTTGCCGAAACCATTTTCCGGCACGGGCCGGGTAAGCGAGCCAAGAAACTCCTCCTTGAGTTTGGGCAATTCGATCCGGTCCTGCGGTCGCTTTGGGCCGGCGACACTGGGCACCACCGTGCCGAGATCGAGGTCGAGTTCCTGCGAATAGGCAATGTCTCCCTTGGCCGGAATGCCAAACAACCCCTGGGCGCGGTAGTAATTCTCGTAGATCCGGCAGTGCTCGTCAGTGCGGCCGGTGGCCCGGAGATAATTGACGCACTCGCCGTCAATCGGGAAGAAACCCATCGTGGCGCCGTATTCAGGCGCCATGTTCGCAATCGTGGCACGATCCACCACCGGCAGCGCCGTTGCGCCCGGACCAAAGAATTCAACAAACTTGCCGACCACCTTCGCCTTGCGCAGTAATTGCGTGATCGTCAGCGCGAGGTCGGTGGCCGTCACGCCCTCACGCAAGGCACCCGTCAAATGAACACCCACCACGTCCGGTGTGAGAAAATACACCGGCTGCCCCAACATGCCGGCCTCCGCTTCAATGCCGCCCACGCCCCAGCCCACGATGCCGAGGCCGTTGATCATGGTGGTGTGCGAATCGGTGCCGACAAGCGTGTCGGGATAGTAGATTTGAGATTTGAGATTTGAGAATTGAGATTCCGAAGAGAGCACGCCTTTCGCCAGATATTCGAGATTCACCTGATGCACGATGCCGATGCCAGGCGGAACGACCTTGAACGTCTCAAACGCCTGCATGCCCCACTTCAGAAACTGGTAACGCTCCTGATTGCGCTGAAACTCCATCTCCAGGTTCCGCTGCAACGCCTCCGCCGATCCGGCAAAATCCACCTGCACGGAATGGTCCACCACCAGGTCCACCGGCACGAGCGGCTCGATGATCTTGGGATTCTTCGCCAACCTAGCCACGGCGGAACGCATCGCCGCGAGATCAACGAGCAACGGCACCCCGGTGAAATCCTGCAACACGATGCGCGCCACGACAAAAGGGATTTCTTCGGTGCGCGGTTCGTTGGGCCTCCAATTCGCCAACGCGCGGACAGCCGCTTCGCTCACGCGTTTGCCATCGCAATTGCGCAGGACGGATTCCAGCACCAAACGGATGGAGACAGGGAGTTTGGAAATCGGGCCTATGCCGGCCTGTTCGAGTGCCGGCAACGAGTAAAAATACCCGGTGCGATCATTCCCCAAATTAAACGTCTGCCGTGAATCGAACAGGTTGTGCGTAGTGCTCATAAGTCGTTACCGGCCGATCTTCCCGGCCAAGAGAGCCAAAACAGTGACGATGGATGGCCGCTCCGTCAAGCTTGGTAAAGGAAACGCCAGCCGAAAAAAGCGGCTGGCGTTCACGCGGAGGATCTTCCCAACCAAACCATCGCCCTCGGCACTGGCAGACCTCTGCGGCCCGTTACCGCACCCAACCCCGTGCGATGCTGCAGTTCAAACTCCCGCCAGTTTCCACGGTTTCCGGAATTCGCGCGTCAGGAGCTTGCTCGCGTCCGTGTCACCGACGATGATTTCCTTTTTCGCATCCCACTTGAGCTTGCGCCCGACCATCATGGCGATGAGACCGAGGTGCCCGGGGATCGCCGAGGAATGCGCAGTTTCGACCGGCGTGATCGTGGGTTTTCGGGATTTGACACAATCGAGGAAGTTTCGGTAATGGTCGCTGGATTCGTAGAGCTTCACCTTGCGCGCGTCATCGGGGAGGCGGCGGGATTCCGCCCAATCGGGATTGGAGGATTCAAACGCGTTGCCGCGGTTTACCCACACCCAGCCGTCGGTGCCGATCCATTTGGTACCGCCGCGAATATCGCCGTGTCCGCCGGCGAGCACCATCTCCACGTCCCCCGGATACTTGGCCGTGACGCGATACTTGGAACAGGTGTTCCAGATGGCGTTCTTCGCGGGGAATTCGCCCACGCCTTCCACTTCCGTCGGGCCGGAGTTGTCGCAATCCATGCCCCAATGCGCGATGTCGCAGTGATGGCCGATCCAGTCGAGCAACTGGCCGCCACCCACGTTGTAGTTCCAGCGCCAGTTCATAAAGACCCGCGCTTCGATATGCGGCTCCATCTGCGAAGGACCGAGCCACATATCGTAATCAAGGTCCGCCGGCGGTGGCGTCACCGCCAGGTCCCACGCCGGCGTGCCCGGCACGATTTTGGAGAGGTCCCTGGGCTTGTCCGGCAGTTGCGCCAGCTTCTCGATCAGTCCCTTGGACGTGCCGGCGAAATCGTGGTGGCCGCTGGGCAAACCCACCTCCACCCGTTTGAGCTTTCCGATCAACCCGTTGCGAACGATCTCCGAGCCATAATGAAAGTTGCGCTCCGACCGCTGCCACGAGCCGGTTTGCCAGATGCGCTGGTTGCGTTGGACAGCTTTCACAATCGCCTGTTGTTCCGCGATGGTGCGGGCCAACGGTTTCTCCCCGTATATGTCCTTCTTATTGTTCGCCGCCTCGACGGCCATCAGCGCGTGCCAGGTATCCGGCACGGCCAGCATGACGGCATCAATGTCCGTGCGGGCCATCATTTCACGATAGTCGTGGTAGCCTTTGCAGTCCTGGTTCTTGTAGTGACCGTTGATCGTGCCCAGACAGGCTTTCAGGTGTTGCTTGTGAATGTTGCACGCGGCCACCACCTGGCAGTCCGAATGATTCATGAGCGCCCGAGTGTTGCCCGGTCCTTGCATGCCCCAACCGACGACGCCCAGAGTAATCCGGTTGGACGGCGCCCCGGCCCCGCCCCGGCCCAAGGCGCTTGCGGGAATGAAAACCGGGGCGGCCAGCGCCAGACTGGAGGTGGCAAGAAATTGACGGCGGGTGAATTTTGTACGACGCACGGTGTTTTTCATAATATTGGGTGACGATTTGATGGAACTTTGGATTCGATAAGGGTAAACAGTCTGCTCATTCAGAAAGTGCCGGCGTGCCAGCCTTCGCGATACTTGCGTCGCAACAGCGTATTGGCCTCAGCGACATTTGTGATCTTCATGGCTTCGTGGTGCCACTGCAGTTTCTGGCCGGGAACGCGGACGGCCACGGTACCCAGCAGGATGGCTTCAGTCATCGGCCCGGTCTGGGTGAAATGGGATTCATTCTTCGCCGTGCCCAGGCAGGCATCCACGAAATGATGATAATGATCACGCGGTTCGAGTTTCGGGCGTGGCTGGTTTTCAAATTTCTTTTCCGGCAACAAGATGGGACCGCGACCCAGTTCATACAGCAGCGCGCCTTCCGTCCCGATCACCATCGCCGACTCGGTCGGATAATCCTTCACCGAGTAGAGGGCGCGAATGTTCTCCGGCGGGTAATAATCGCCGTCATACCACTCGACAGGCAGGGTCCGGCTCTCGGTCAGGTGGTTGCCCGGAAACGTCCAGGTGATGTGTTGCCCCTGTGGCCAGGTGTCGGCCCGGCGCGCGGGCGAACTTTTCCAAGACTCCTGAACTTCCGCCACGACGTCGAGCGCAGGCTGAAGGCCAAGTCCTTTCCAAACCGCGTCAAAAATATGGCAGCCGATGTCGCCGGACCAACCGGTGCCGAAGTCCAACCAAGCCCGCCATTTGACAGGGTGGTAAATGTCCGCGGCGTAGGGACGAACCGGGGCGGTGCCCAGCCAGTGATCCCAGTTCACATGGGCGGGCGGTTGCGTGCCGGAGGCAGGGCGTGGTCCGGGGAGACGATAATGTTCGACCGCCCCTGGCCGGTTGGCGCAGAGATACACGTGTTTGATTTTCCCGATGGCCCCGGTCTTGAGGAAATGCACCACGGTGCGTTCGCCCTGGCTCGCCGCCATTTGCGTCCCCAGTTGCGTTACGACGTTCCTGGCCACGGAGGCTTCGGAGAGCGCACGCACTTCCGCCACATCATGGCACAGGGGCTTCTGGCAATAGACGTGTTTGCCCCGCTGGATGGCGTTGTAAGCGATGGCAAAGTGCATGTGATCGGGCACGGTGACGTTCACCGAGTCAATTCGGTCGCCTTCCTTCTCCAACAACTCGCGCCAGTCAGAGTAGGTCTGCGCCCCGGGAAAATCCTTCGCGGCGCCGGCAAGGGCGTGGGCATCCACGTCGCACAACGCGGCGATCTGGAGCTTCGAGTGCCGCGCGAACGTGCCGCGGTCGCCCACCCCCATGCCGCCCACGCCGATGCAGGCGTGGTGCAGTTTTGAATTCGGCGCGGCCGCGCGCAAACCTGATGGCAACAACAGCGGCGCTGCCAAACCCGTCAGTGTGGCGGCACGGAGGAACTGCCGGCGTGACAGCGAATGGGTGAACGAACCACCGCACGGGAGGGATTGCGCAGGACTGGTTTTCATAGCCGCAGCCAGCATGGCGGGCGCATGAACAATTTCAAGTGCGATTCTTCTTCAGATTCTTCTTCAGACTCTGATTCAAATCGCAGTGGCTTGAAGGCCACGATTCTGTTAAAAGCCTCCGCATGAGAGTTGTTCATTCCCTTGCCATCGGTTGTTTCCTGTTATCCGGCCTGCCAGTGCGTTGCGCGGCTGCGTCCCTCGGCCTCGAAGAATTGTATCGTCTGGATCGTTTGCCCGCCTTCAAGTCTTCTACGAGAATTGGCGCGGTTACCAGTTACGATCGTACTGGCGGCAATGACGACGGCTTCTCCGGTCGCTATTCCTTTGTGCGCAAGGACGAGGACGGAATTGTGCTGGCGGACCTCAAGGGGCCAGGCGTCATTTACCGCATCTGGACGCCGACGCCCACCGATGACGTCATGGAGTTCCTGTTCGACGGCGAAATGAAGCCGCGCATCGAGGTGAGGTTTCGGGACTTGTTCCTGGGCGAACATCCGGCGTTTCCGCGTCCATTGGTCGGCTTCGGAGCGGGTGGGTATTACTGTTATGTGCCCATGGCCTTTGAGAAGTCCTGCGTCGTGCGCCTTCGTGCGCCGAAGGTGCAGTTCTATCAGATCAACTACGCGCTCTACGACGCAACCGCCGGCGTGACCACGTTCCTTCCAAAGCTCTCGCCCGCAGACCTGAGCGCCTATGAAACGATCCTTGGTCTTTTCTCGCGCAGCGGATCAGACCTCAGCCAATTCACCGCACCGCCCGGAGCAAAGGTCAACGTGACCCAGGCCGCCGTCAAAGTAGAAGCACATTCAACGAAGCCGTTGTTCAAGGCCGATAAGGGCGGGCGAATTGTCGGTCTGCGGATCTCGCCAACTGACGCGCTCACCAGCAAAGCGCGCGACCTGTTGCTGAAAATCTCTTTCGACGGAGACCAGCCCGCCGTGCTTTGTCCGCTGGGGGATTTCTTCGGCTACGCGTGGGGGCAACCGGCCATGCAATCCCTACTGGTCGGCACGACCGGCGACATCAACTACTGTTATCTCCCCATGCCCTTTGATCGCAGCGCCAGCATCGAGATCGTTTCCGAGCGCGCCACCCCCGTCGAACTGCGCGCGGAGGTCCTCCATGCCGCCGTGCCGCGCAAAGCCAATGAAGGCAAATGCTACGCTGTGTGGCGGCGCGAGAATCCCACTCAACTTGGCAAACCGTACACCTTCGTTGAAACCGAGGGACGCGGTCATCTCGTGGGTGTGGTTTTGCAGTCACAGGGATTCGAGTCCGGCAAGACCCTGTTCTTCGAGGGCGACGACCAGACAATGATTGATGGCGAACTGGTGATTCACGGGACTGGCTCGGAGGATTTCTTCAACGGCGGTTGGTACGACATACCAGACCGTTGGGAAAAGCGCATTTCGTTCCCGTTGAGCGGATGCCTTGGCTACGCCAAACACCTCGGGCGGACGGGCGGTTATCGCTTTTTCCTCGGCGACGCCTATCCGTTCCGCCGGGGCCTCCGCCAGACGATCGAACACGCGGGCGAGCAGAACAACATCCTCACGGATTATTGCAGTGTCACCTACCTTTACTCGGAACACCGGCCAACCGCGGAGTTGTCCGTGCCACCGTTGAGGGACCGCGCGGTGAACGATCTCCATGAAGTGATCTTCCCGGCCGGGTGGCAGACACCGATTTATGCGTGGTCGTTTGAACGCGCAAGTTTGACGCGCAAGAAAATGCGCCTCGCCAACGAAGAAATCCGTTACCTCTCGCTCACCGCCGAAGGCAACGACTGGTTTGGACCGCACTTTTTCTCACCGGTATGCGATCTGCCGGTTGCGGGCCGGTATGCCATTTACCTCGAAGTGATCAAAGGACCAGCCCAGGCGAAGGTGCAGTTGTTCCAGTATGAAAACCCGGTCGCGGCCCCAGTGGACCTCTACGCGGAGCAACCCGAACGCAGCGGACGGTTGTTGCTCGGCAGATTGGACCTGCCCGCCGGCCCCAACAACCTGATGTTCAAACTCGTGGGACGCAACGAACAGTCCGCTGGCCTCGGATTCGATTTGATCACTGTGATCTGCGTACGAGAACCGTAATCCCCGACGAGAGCTCCTCGGATCATTGCGCCCCGCGTGAGGCTCTTTCAAGCCAGTAGCAGAGAGCCAGTAGCAGAGAACGTCAGTCCGCTCCGACTTTCAGAATGTTGGAGCCGACTTACGTCGGCGGCCACAGGATTTTGAAAGTAGCTCGCGTGAGTTTTTGGACATCCGCCGGACGCACGAAAAAGGACGCCGTTGCCGGCGTCCGTGCGAATTTGACCTGTGACGGCTCGTCAGCCCAGCTTGGCGAGCGTGGCCTTGATCGCCTCGAAGTTGGGCAGGTCCTTGGGCGTGGGGGTTTGCTCGCTGTATTGAACGACGCCGTTCTTGTCCACGACAAACGCCGCGCGCGCCGCCGTCGAGCCGAAGCCGAGCAGATCATCCAGCAACACGCCGTAAGCCTTGGCCGTGGTCTTGTTCAAATCGCTGGCGAGCGTGACGCCGATGTTCTCCTTCTGCGCCCACGCCTGCTGCGCAAATGGACTATCCACGCTGACGGCGATCACCGCCGCATTGAGACCGGCGTAAGCACTGAGACCGGCGGTGATGTCGCACATTTCCGTGGTGCAAACACCGGTGAAAGCCAGCGGGAAGAACAGCAGCACGGTGTTCTTCTTGCCGAAGTTGTCGCTCAATTTAACGTCCGCATCCACGGGGGACTTGGACTTGAGCGTGAAATCCGGCGCTTTCGTTCCAACTGCAATTGCCATAATCGTAATTCCTTTGTTCGACGGTTAACGGGTTTCGAGTTACGCCGCAAAGAATTGTTCACCTTTCCCTCCGTGTCAAATCGCGATTCCGACCGAACCGCACGTTGACCGGGTTTGCCCGATTCCTTAGCCTGCCCCATGCCTGCGCCCCGGGAAATCCTCGATCTCGTCGTCCGCTTCGAGCAACAACTCGAGGCCTACCAATCCGGCCAGTACAACGAAACGCAATTGCGCCGCGAATTCCTCGATCCCTTCTTCAAGGCGCTCGGTTGGGACACGGACAACGTGCAGGGCTTTGCCGAGGCCTACAAGGATGTCATTCACGAGGATCAGGTGCGGGTGGGTGGATTGCTCAAAGCGCCGGATTACTCCTTCCGCATCGGTGGCAATCGCAAGTTCTTTCTCGAAGCCAAGAAGCCCAGCGTCGCCATCAAGGACGAACCCGCGCCGGCCTTCCAACTGCGCCGTTACGCCTGGTCTGCCAAATTGCCGTTGAGCGTCCTGTCCGACTTCGAGGAACTCGCCATCTACGACGGCCGTTTCAAGCCGCACAAAAACGATCCCGCCGGCAAGGCCCGCATCTTCTATTGCACGTTTCGCGAATACGCCGAGAAATGGGACTGGATTTACGAACGCTTCTCCCGCGAAGCCGTGCTCAAGGGCGCGTTCGACAAATACGCCGAATCCACCAGGGCCAAACGCGGCACCTCGCAGGTGGACGATGAATTCCTCGCCACCATCGAAGGTTGGCGCAGGGAACTCGCCCAAAACCTCGCCCTCCGCAACCCGAAGCTCACCCAGCGCGAACTCAACTTTGCCGTCCAACGCATCATTGACCGCATCATCTTCCTGCGCATCTGTGAGGATCGGGGCATCGAGGACTACGGCCGGTTGCAGGCGCTCGTCAATGGCGACCGCATTTATCCGCGCCTCGCCAAGCTCTTTGAAGCGGCGGATGACCGCTACAATTCCGGCCTGTTCCATTTCAAGAAGGAGCCGGGCCGCCACGAAGCGCCGGACGAACTCACGCTCGAACTCGACATTGACGACAAACTCCTGCGCGGCCTGTTGCGCGACCTTTACTATCCCGAAAGTCCGTATGAATTCTCCGTGCTCGACGCCGACATCCTCGGGCAGGTGTATGAACAATTCCTCGGCAAAGTCATTCGCCTGACCGAAGGCCACCGCGCTGTGGTGGACGACAAACCCGAGGTCAAGAAAGCCGGCGGCGTTTATTACACGCCCACCTACATCGTGGACTACATCGTCCGGCAAACGGTGGGGAAACTGCTCACGGACATTTCGGACCATCTGGTTTCAAGTCGCACCGCTCCCCCTCACCCTGACCCTCTCCCTCAGGGAGAGGGAACAGCTACGAACGACCTCCGCAAATCCAACGCGTCCGGCTCCGACCCAGCGCGGGATACGTTTCTCCCTCTCCCCGGGGGAGAGGGCCTTTCCCCTCGCCCACGGGAGTGGGAGAGGGTGGCCGCAGGCCGGGTGAGGGCTGAGGGGGAGAAACAAATGTTTGTGGGTGAGGGCGGGCGTGGAACACTTTCAACTCGCTCCGCCACCGCCATTCTCAATCGCGTCGCCAAACTGCGCATCCTCGATCCCGCGTGCGGCAGCGGCTCGTTCCTCATCGGCGCGTATCAATTCCTGCTGGACTGGCATCTGCAATTCTACCTGGCCCACGATCCGCTCCGCTGGGCCAAAGGCGCGCGGCCCGCCCTCGTGCAGACCGGCAAAGGCTGGCGGCTCACCATCGCCGAGCGGAAACGAATTCTGCTCAACAACATTTATGGCGTGGACATTGACTCGCAGGCCGTGGAAGTCACCAAACTCTCGCTCCTGCTCAAGGTGCTCGAGGGCGAAACCGGCCAGACGCTCCAGACCATCTTCAATCTCTTCCGCGAACGCGCGCTGCCGGATTTGGGCGACAACATCAAATGCGGCAACTCGCTCATCGGCCCGGACTTTTACCAGCAAGCCGAACTCCCGCTGCTCACCGACGAGGAACGCTACCGCATCAACGTCTTCGACTGGCGGGCCGAGTTCCCGGAGATTTTCCGTGGCAGCCGACGTGAGTCGGCTCAAACCGATTCGGGGCGGGGAAAAGATGGAGCCGACTCACGTCGGCTGCTACAAGGCGAAGGCGATGGCGGCTTCGACGCGGTGATTGGGAATCCGCCGTACATCCGCATCCAGACGATGAAGGATTCGCAGCCGCAGGAGGTGAAATACTTCAGTCAGACCTACCGGGCCGCGAGCCAGGGCAATTACGACATCTACATTGTCTTTGTCGAACGCGGGCTGCAATTACTGAACAACTCGGGGCGACAAGGTTTTATCATTCCAAACAAATTCTTCCGCACTGATTACGGTGAAAGTCTGCGGAGGCTGCTCTCAGATGAGAAAGTTGTCGGCAAGATCGTCGACTTCGGGCATAGCCAAGTGTTCAAGGCGACCACCTATACATGTCTGTTGTTTCTCCAACGTGCCAAAGCAAACTCCTACGAGTACGGCACGAGCGAAGCATCCGCGAAGTCTCTTTCGGGGGCCGCCTTCGCAAAGCGTGAAAGCAAATCGCTCACGGCGCGTGCTTGGACGTTCGAGAGTCTGGAAACCGCTTCGTTGCTCACCAAACTCGGCAATCGAACTACGCGACTGCTCGAGCTTCCCGCAGACATGAGCCGGGGCAGCAGCACGGGTGACGATGAGATTTTTGTTTTTGAGGGCGGAACACTGAAGGTCGAAAAGGAAATCGTCCGCGAACCACTTTTCGCCAGCGACTTCGGGCGCTACAGGTTTTCGCCAGCCGGCAAGTGGAAGGTCATCTTTCCTTACGTTTCTGAGAATGGGGAATTCCGGCTCTACACAGAGCAGGAACTCAAGCGACTTTTCCCTCGTGCTTACGCTTACCTGCATGAGAACCAACAAGGGTTGAAACGTCGAAAGCAGTTCAAGGACTGGTTTGGATACAGCGCGCCGCGCAATCTCGCACTACATGACCAAGCTCAAATTGCCGTGCCCTTGCTCGCTGATCGTGGATTGTTTGCACTCATCCCGAGCCAAACGCGGGGGCAATTGTGTCCGATGGCGAGTGGCGGATTCACCATCACGCTTTCCAAACAGTGCCAATTAAAAGCTGAATATGTTCTGGGTCTGCTCAACTCAAAGCTTCTGTTCTGGCGCTTGCAGGGCATGAGCAATCTGTTTCGCGGAGGTTGGATCACTTGCACAAAGCAGTATTTCGGCGAGTTGCCAATCCGCACCATTAACTTCTCCGACAAAGCCGACAAAGCCGCGCACGACCGGATGGTTTCGCTGGTGGAAACGATGTTGGCGTTGCACCAGCAGTTGGCCGCCGCGCGCACGCCGCAGGAGCGCACCGCGCTCGAACGCCAGATTGCCGCCACGGACACGCAGATTGACCGCCTGGTCTATGACCTCTACGGCCTGACCGAGGACGAAATCAAAATTGTGGAGGGCGCGGAATGAACGTCGAAAAAATGTTCGACACATTCGTCAAGGAAGCAGGCGGCGAGCTTGTCAGTGAATTGCTGCCAAAATCGCCTTCGTTCGACAATGCAGATTACATCTTCCGCAAGCGGCAAACGGAGCCAGTGATTGGCGAGCTCAAGTGCCTGACGAAGGACCTGTTGCGAGAGGGCTACCATGACAAGTTGAACTCGCTTTACGAAAGTTGGATGGCCAAGGGGATTGCAAAGCCGATTTTGGGGCGAGTTACGGTAAACTCGAAAGATCTCCCGCATGAATGCCAGAACGAGCTTTTTAACCTGCTCAGGACGCCAATCAAGACGCATGTCAAGAAGGCGAACGAGCAGATCAAGCAGACGAAGGCGCATTTTGGATTGAGTGATGCCAAGGGGTTACTGCTATTGGTCAACGACGGGAATTACTCCTTGGAATCTGACGTAGTGCTGTATTTAACGGACAGGGTACTCGGGAACGACCACTCGGGAATCAATTCAGTCATTTACTTCACCGTGAACATGCTGGCCCGCATGCCCAATGTGGAGCGAGACGTATTGGTGTGGTTGCAGGCACGGCGGAATGGCATTCCCAGTGTTTCGCATGAGTTCCTTGATTGGCTTCGTAATGGATGGCTGACCTTTTTTAACAAGCTGGCCGGCGGACCAGTTCCAACGTTCGTTGGGCAAAGCAGTCTGTTGCTCGAGCAAATTAGGTTCATGCGCCCACCCGAAGCGGGTCGATATTACGAAAGCCCACAAGGTTGGAAATTTCGATGTATGAAGATCAATCGCACTGAGGTGACATGGCTCCGATTCGATTTACCAATGGCTGGGAAGCTTTTGGCGGTAGAATTCGTTCAAGATATCAAATACGCGCGCCATTATGCGTTAATCACCGACCCAACGGAAGTCAAGTGTCTCGACGGGAAATACCGAGTGATGCACAAACCTCGCGGAAAATAATCCAACACAAGTTGACCTGACTGAGGACGAAATTAAAATCGTGGAGCAGGGACATGACAAATAGCATTGCCTTCAAACCGGGACCGGAGCAGAACGCGCTCAGTATTTTGTGGGACGGGTTGGTGCATTTGAACAAATGCATGACGAAACTGGAACTTGAGCAAGCCAGAGAATTCAAAGGAATGTTTATAGGCGGTTCCGCATGGAACCACCCGGACCCCATTCTTCCAAGCTACTTTTTTTGGTACGCAACAAGTGCCTACAACTTTCTGATGCTGTTCGTCCACACGTACATTTGCGCAGGGCAGGTTAGTAAGGATGCGGCGAATCTCTGTCCAGAGATGATTACATGGCGGAACAAGGTCGGGGCACATTTCGCGCATGTCTTCCCACGCAACGACTCGCTCGCCACTCGCGAAAACTCGCTTCTGTTATTGGTGGACTTTCAGTCGGACCTGAAGGATCCCCAACGAGTCCGCTTCTCGATCAACAAGTGGATTGTTGGCGATGGTCCTGATCCAACGAATCCAAATGCTCCAAGCAAAGGGGACACGCCAGCGTGGGGGTGGTCGCTGACTGTGGAACACGAGAAGATTGAGGCATTCTTGAAGAAGCACCTATGAATATAGAGCGAATGAGCGCACACCGCGGAAGATCCCAACGGGATTTCGTCCACCAGCCCAGAGTTGCCGAGCCTGCGAGGCTACCCTGGGTCCGGCGGTGCGTTGCCCCACAACCCCAACGGGGTTGCGTCCATCCGGTCACGCCGATTTGCCCCAACCCCATTGGGGTTGCGGGTGTCTTGGATTCGATTCCCCAGGGTAGCGCGTGCCGCGCAACCCTGGGCTGGAGTCCATTGCCCCGTTGGGGCAAACCCAAAGCCGCCGTGTTCTACAACCTCATGGGCGAAGAAGAAGCGCCGCCCTGCCGAACGGAAGGAGACAGATCATGATCGAGGAAATGATGATTCATGGTTGTCCCGCCGGCTTGCCGGCTGCGGGTGCGGTGGCGCATCGTTCAGGGAACGCCGGCTTGAGCCGACAGATGTCCGGCAGAAAACATCGTCTGTCGGAAACGCCCAGGGTGACAATGTCCGATCCGCCAGAAACGGGACATGAAGCGTCGTCGGGTTCTGATGACATCGCCATCTTGGAGACGCCCATCTTTCGCGCGCCGCCGGGCTGGTCCGGCCCGATGCGCGTTTCTCCCCGGTGCCGGATCGAACTGGACACGCCGATCTTGCCGGAATTGCTGGCGGACGGGGTTTGCGAGGAGGTGACCGCGTGGCTGGGGTTGCCAACGCCTTTGCCCCGTCGCTGGGTGCTGGAATTGGCGGGTTACGCCAACACGGTGTACGCGCACAGCGAACGGTTTCGTCGCCGCGTACGCGGCGGTGGGGATCGCGGTCGGGATCAACTTCAAGCGTTCATGCGGCACTGGCTGGCGGCCTTGCTGCGTTCCCGGCGACCGGACTTGTTTGCGCGACTGCCAGCGGATTACTGCATCGGGTCCGATTTGCCTGAAGGTAAGTGGTGTTAAAACCAACGCCCCTCGGAAGTCATTTTCCACTTCAAAGCGCCGCCAGCACTTCCGCCGCATGTTCCTCCGGCTTCACCTTGGGCCAAATCTTCTTGATGCGACCATCCGGCCCAATGAGGAATGTCACCCGGTGCGTGCCCAGGTATTTCCGGCCCATGAAAGTCTTCTGTCCCCACACGCCGTAAGCCTCGACAATTTTCTTATCCTCATCCGCCAGCAGCGGGAACGGTAGTTTGAATTTCCCGACAAACTTATCGTGCGACTTCACGGAGTCGGTGCTCACGCCCAGGACGACAGCGCCCTGCTTCTTGAAATCGGCAAAGTGATCGCGGAAGGCGCAGGCTTCCTTCGTGCAACCGGGCGTGTCGTCTTTCGGATAGAAATACAGAATCACGTGCTTGCCTCTGAAATCCGCCAGCGAGACTTTGCCGCCGCCACTGGTGGCCGCAGCAAACGCGGGAGCCGGGTCGCCTTCCTTGAGCGTGAGTTTTAGTTCAGTGGCCATAATGTTGGTATTGCATGGAAGTGAAGTTAGCGCGGGTCAATCCGGGCGCAAGCCATGCCATCAGGATTTCGCGGGCGGGGTCTTGGCCAGGCTGCTGGGACTGGCGCTCAACTGACGCACGCCGTCCCACACGTAGAGCAAACCGGAACCACCCGTGCAAATCGCGGCGGCGGCCGTCAGCCACACCAGCCAGCGCGCGCCCCATCCCGCATCCCAGCGCAGCAGAATCCAGAGCACGGACGCCATTTGCAGCACCGTCGCCACCTTGCCCAGGATGCGCGGACGCACGTGGACCTTGCCGACGGTCAACTGAATGACCACCAGCCCGATCAACAGCAGAACGTCACGACCGATAATAGTGCCGGTCAGCCACAACGGAATCTGGCCGAGCAGCGGACCGTGATCGAAACTCAGCAACACCACAGCCGACACCAGGAGCAATTTATCGGCGAGCGGATCGAGAATGGTGCCCAACTCACTGATCTGGTTGTAACGCCGCGCGATGTAGCCGTCCACCCCGTCGCAGATGGCTGCCACCGCAAAAGTGAACAGCGCGGCGATCAGGTGCAGTTCGTTGCCGGATTTGACGTAGTAAAGCACTTCGACGACAAAAAACGGAATCAACAGAATCCGTAGAATGGTGACTTTGTTCGCCGTGGTCATGGATGTTGCCAGCGGGGAATGTCCCGGAATCTCACGAATTAAACAAACCGATTTTTCGCGGCGACTGTCCCATCCGGTCCCAGGCTCGGAATTTTGTTTTTTCCTTCTCTGGATTGCGCTATACCACCGTCACCAACTGAGCCAACACTGAGACCATGAACATGGATACGAAACCGCAAGTGGGCATTTTGATGGGCAGCGATTCCGATTGGCCCGTGATGAAAGCCGCGGCCGAGGCCCTGAAGGAATTCGGCATCGCCTCCGAGGCAAAAGTGATCTCCGCCCACCGGACGCCCCGCGACCTGGAACAATACGCCAGCGGGGCGCGGGATCGCGGGTTGCGCGTATTTATATGCGGCGCGGGCGGCGCGGCGCATTTGCCAGGCGTCACGGCGGCGTTCACCACGTTGCCGGTGATTGGGGTGCCGATTTTGGGGAAGGCGTTGGAGGGCATGGATTCGTTGTTCTCCATCGTTCAGATGCCGCCCGGCGTGCCGGTGGCGACGGTCGGAATCAACGCGGCCAGAAACGCCGGCCTCCTCGCGGCGCAGATCATCGGCAGCGGCGACGCCGCGCTGCAGCAGCAGCTCGACGAATTCAAGCTACGGCTCGCCGCGGAATCGCGCGCCAAGAACCAGACGCTCGCCGCCTGACGTGAACCGGCCACAACTGATTCACCGCGCGACAGAATCCGCCACCGCACGTCGGCGGCTACGGAACGGAACCGATGCAAAAACTTGTTGAAGGCGTTCACCGGTTTCAAGCCGGGGAGTTTGGCCGTTACCGCGACCTCTTTCGCAAGCTGGCCCGCGAGGGGCAAAAGCCTCACACGCTGTTCATCACTTGTTCCGACTCGCGCGTGTTGGCGGAGTTGATCACGCAAAGCCAGCCGGGCGATTTGTTCGTGGTCAAGAACGTGGGCAACATCGTTCCACCCGCGCAGGTCGTCGGCAGCACGAATTCCACGGCGGCCGCGATCGAGTTCGCGGTGGAAGTGCTGCGGGTCAGCGACCTCGTGGTCTGCGGCCACTCGCAATGCGGTGCCATGGAAGCGCTCCTGCATCCGAGTCGCCGGACGGGTTCGATGCCCCACCTTGAGGAATGGTTGCGGGTGGCTGAACCGGTGAGGCAAATCATCCAAACCGAGTACCAGCACCTGGCGCATGAAGCGGAGAGATCTACCGCCGCCGCCGAGGAAAACGTGTTGTTCGCGCTCGAGAATCTGCACTCGTATCCTTCTGTACAGCAGCGTCTGGCCGAAGGTTCCCTCTACTTGCACGGCTGGTTTTTCAAAATTGCAACGGCAGAATTGTTCGCTTACGACCCTGGAATGCGTCAGTTCACTCCGCTTTGAGGGCAATGCGCTCTTCGTGGAAGCACTTTCATCGCGTCCGCCCGGCAGCGTCCCGCTCCTCAGTGAGCCAAGCCTCCAGGCCGGTGGTGTCCATAAAGTGAGCGTGTCTCGCTGGACACAGGAGACAACCGAGAACAATTCACCCAGCTTCGATGTTGAATCCGCCCGGTTTTCGAGTGTCCAACTCTGAAAAGGCGGCGCCCCGTATTTGGCCCACTCCCTGCTCCCACCGTGAGGCAACGCAGCGAACACTTGAGTCTCTTAAACAAGGAATTCAGTCCATGAAAGAAACATTCCGCCATATCATCGGCCGCGCCCTGGCGACCACTGTGACATTGATTGCCACCGTTGCCCCCGCCACTGACCTGGCGAACGTCACCATTGCCAAAATGCCCACTTTGGGGGGAACGTATGGGGCGATCGTTTACGACATGAATGCCGCTGGCCAGTTGACCGGCTTCTCTTACCGTCCGGGAAATACTTCGGTACACGCATTTCTTTCCGACGGTGGTGAGGCCGTGGACCTCGGCACGCTGGGCGGCGTGGTTAGCCAGGGCTTTGCGATTAACGCGACCGGCCAAGTCGCCGGCGAAGCCAACCTTGCTGGAGATTCAGCGACTCATGCGGTTCTGTTTAGCGACGGAACGATTCTGGACCTTGGCACCCTTGGCGGTTCGTTCAGCAGCGCTACGGCCATCAATGCCGGAGGGGAAATCGCCGGACGCTCGCTTACCACCGGCGACCAGACCATCGAAGCCTTCCTATATTCCGATGGCGCAATGATCAGCCTCGGCACACTCGGGGGCAGTTTCAGCACCGCCGTAGCGATCAATGATTCCGGCGCGATCGCGGGCGACTCCGAGACAGAGGACTTCGAGGACCACGCGTTCCTCCACACCGACGGCACCATGATTGACCTGGGAACGCTCGGGGGCAGCTACAGTTCAGCCCGTGCATTGAACAATGCCGGAATGGTGGTGGGCGAGTCAGACCTCGCCAATGGTGAGATTCATGGTTTCCTTTATGCAAACGGGGTCATGACCGACCTCGGAACGTTGGGCGGCGACTATTCCACAGCTTACGGCCTCAATGAACTCGGCCAAGTCATCGGTGCTGCCACCACGGCCAGCGGAGAGTGGCACGGTTTCATCTACGAGAACGGGACTTTGACTGACCTCGAAACGCTGGGCGGCGGCTACACCGACCCGTTCGCGATCAACAACCTTGGCCACGTCGTCGGTCACTCGACGACCGACACTGGCAGTCTTCACGCTTTTCTCTGGCGCGACGGTACCATCGTTGACCTGAACGAGTGGCTGCCCTCCGAATCGGGCTGGGAGTTGATTAGTGCTCAGTTCATCAACGATTCGGGACGGATTGTCGGCTTCGGCATCTACGATGAGAGTTTTGAGTGGTTCATTCTGCAACTCCCCACGGGAGCAAATCAACCGCCGGTGGCCATGGCCGGGCCCGATCAAACCACGGCCTGCTCCGAACCTGTAACGCTTGACGGCAGCCTTTCCTCCGATCCCGATGGCGATCCTCTCACCTTTGCGTGGAGCATGAACGGCAGCATCGTCGGCACCGAAGCTCAACTCACTGCCTATTTTCTTCCGGGCACGCATCTGCTCACGCTCACGGTGAGCGATCCGCATGGCGCTTCCGCCCAGGATGAAGTGGTGGTAACGAGCACCGATCTGACCGCCCCGACTATTGTCAACAGCCCGGCTGCGCTGGTGGTTCCCGCCGATGCAAATTGCGAGGGGATCGTCCCCAACGTTGTGGCCAGCATCGTTGCCACGGACAATTGCACTCCCGCCGAAGCGCTGCTCATCACCCAAAGTCCGACCGCCGGTTCGCTCCTGAGCGTGGGCAGTTACACGATTACCGTGACCGTCCGGGATGCCGCGGGCAACGAAGCCACCACTGAAGTGGCCCTTGCGATTGCGGACGTCACTCCGCCCAGCATTAGCTCCGTGACCGCGAGTCCTGAAGCGCTCACGCCGCCGAACAACAAACTAATCCCCGTGGAGGTTGCGGTCATCGCCACCGACACCTGCGATTCGTCGCCCTTGATTCAGATCATCTCAATCACCGCCAATGGGCCAGTGGCCCCCGGGGACATAACGATCACCGGCGCACTTACGGCCACCCTCGCGGCGAAGAAGAATCCAGGCGGGAATGAACGCATTTATACGATCATCGTCAGTTGCACAGATGCCTCCGGCAACAGTTCAACGGGCACCGTGACGGTGAAAGTTCCACAGAACGCAGGTGGCGGCCAAGGCAACGCCAAAGGCAAAGCCGAATGATCGTTAACCCTGGTCATACTGTTTACTCCAATCTGCGGTAAGCGGATCGGCTGGCAACCTAACGACGGGGCTTTTTTGCACTGCGGCCGAATACCTGCCGGCTGGCGGCTCAACCACTACGCATCCCGTTCTTTCTCTACCGCGGAAACCTCGTCGGACAAATTTCCTGGTCGCCGCTGGCCACATCGCTGTTGCCCGTGCCGGGTGAATCATCTAGGATTGCGATTCTGGAAACATTTATAGACCGATTGTTACGCATGAGAAAGGCCGAGCCTGAAAGTCAAATCTCTGAAGCCCCCGGAGCCGGGGAGGCGCAACCCACCGATGGCGAAGCGCTGTTGCCGGTGGAACCGGCTACCATAAACGCCGAACAGCTTGAGGAACTCAAAGCCCGCGCCACCAAGGCCGATGAACACTGGGATCGCCTATTGCGGACCACTGCGGATTTTGAAAACTTCAAGAAGCGGGCGGCGCGCGAGCGACAGGACGCCATCAAATACGCCAACGAAGCCCTGATCGAAAAACTCCTCACGGTGCTGGACAACTTCGAAATGGCTCAAGCCGCCGTTCAGGCCGGCGCGCCCGATGCCCTCAAGTCTCTCCAGGAAGGCGTGGCGATGATTCACCAGCAACTTCGCAACGTCCTCACTGGCGCCGGGCTGGAAGAAGTGGAGGCCGGCGGCAAACCCTTTGACCCCAACCTGCACGAAGCGGTGTCGCAAGAGCAAACCGAGGCCGTGCCCGAAGGCCACGTCGCCCAACAACTGCGCAAAGGCTACAAGCTGCGCGAACGTCTGCTACGTCCGGCCTCCGTTATCGTGGCCACCAAACCCGCACCCCAAGCTTGACCCGGCCCGAAAGCACCACCGCATTCGTTCATCGTCAATTCCAGCATGGCCAAGCGTGATTATTACGAAGTTTTGGGCGTGAGCCGCGATGCGGACGCGGAGGAAATCAAGAAGGCCTACCGCAAACTTGCGATCAAGCATCACCCGGACAAGAACCCCGGCGACAAGGCCGCGGAAGAAAACTTCAAGGAACTCAGCGAAGCTTACGAAGCCTTGAGCGACCCGCAAAAGCGCCGCGCTTATGATCAATACGGCCACGCCGCCTTCGATCCTCGCGCCCGGGCGGGTCGGGCGGGGGCGGGTGGCTTTCATGATCCGTTTGAAATCTTCCGCGAGGTTTTCGGCGGCAGCAGCATCTTTGACGATTTCTTCGGCACTGCCCGCAATGACCCCTCGCAGCCGCAGCGAGGCAATGATTTGCGCTACGATCTGGAACTTTCCTTCGAGGAGGCAGCCTTGGGCTGCGAGAAGGAGATTTCTGTCACCAAGCCGGAGCGCTGTGACGCGTGTGACGGTTCTGGCGTGGAGGCTGGGTCCAAAGTCAAAACCTGCCCCACCTGCCATGGTCGAGGTCAGGTCGTCAGTTCCCGCGGCATCTTCAGCATTGCCCAGACCTGCCCGCACTGCCAGGGCGCCGGGCGTGTGGTGGAGAAGCCCTGCAAGCGTTGCCACGGCGCCGGCCGGCGCGATCAAACCTCCAAGATCAAATTGCGCATCCCGGCGGGAGTGGACACCGGTTCGCGCCTGCGCTCCGGTGGCAATGGCGAGGCGGGCCTACGCGGGGGGCCACCCGGAGATTTGTATGTGGTGCTCCACACGCGCGCCCACGACATTTTCCAACGCGATGGCGACGATCTCCTTTGCGAAGTGCCCGTGAGTTTTGTTCAGGCCGCTTTGGGCACGGAGATCGAAGTCCCCACGCTGAACGGGCAGGCAACCATCAAAGTTCCCGCGGGCACCCAGCCCGGCACCCTGTTTCGGCTGCGCGGCAAGGGCATAAAGAATCTGCAAGGTTATGGTCATGGCGATCTTCACGTGCGGATTGACGTGGAGGTGCCCACGCAACTCACCGCCGCCCAGCGCAACAAGCTCCAGGAGTTCGCCGACCTGTGTCAGGGGAACGAAAATCCGAAGAGTCAGGGTTTCTTTGAGAAAGCCAAGCGCCTGTTCAGTTGAAACGCGGGTGAAGCTGGGAAGGGCGAGCGAAGGGCAGTTCCCGCAGCAGCGGACACTGTAACAACGGCAAACCATCATGCATCGCTTCTTTCTGCCCGCCGCGGAATGTCGGAATGTTGAACTGCAATTGACGGAGCGCGAAGCCCACCATGCGCTGCACGTGCTGCGGCTGCGCCCGGGTGATCGCGTTGCGGTGCTGGACGGAGAAGGCCGCGAGTTTCATTGCGAGGTTGTGGCGGTCGTGCGCCACGCAGTGAGACTCCAGGTGGTGCGAACGGAATTGGCTCCCGCCCCGATCTGTAAGACCACACTCCTGCAAGCCATCCCCAAGGGCAAACTGTTCGAGTTCATCGTACAGAAGGCGACGGAATTGGGCGTGAGCCGCATCGTGCCCTTGCTCACTGAACGCGTGGTGACACACTTGGATGAAAAGGACGTCGCGCACAAAGTCGAGAAGTGGCGACAGGTGGCCATTGAGGCAATCAAGCAATGCGGCGCATTGTGGTTGCCGCAAATCGAATCGCCCGTCACGCCGACGCAGTTTCTTGCGCGGCAGGAAACCATTGAACTTCCGCTCCTCGCCTCGCTGCTCGGAGAGAGCCGTCACCCGCGCAAGTGTTTCGAGGAATTCCACGGCACCCATGGCCGTATCCCCGGCTCGGCGGCTGTTTGGATTGGGCCGGAAGGAGATTTCACCTCGTCGGAAACGGAATTGATCCTGACTTCAGGCGCAATGCCGATCACCCTCGGCCCCCAGGTTCTGCGCACGGAGACAGCCGCGCTGTATTGCCTGTCCGTCGTGCAGTACGAGCTTCAGGCGGTTCGCTGAGAATCCGCTCTGCCCCGTCACCGAACTTATCTTGCCTGAACCAGCACGCGGAAGGCGCGTCCCAGATGTTCCGGATGCGTGAGGGTCTGGAATTGCCGGGTGCGATCGGAAGACCACGCGCCGAATCCACTGCCCGCTGCCCACGCCCGCTGCGTGATGCCCGTCAGGAATTGAGACTGGGTTTGCGCCGCTTCCGTCAACAGGCCGGCAGTTTCCCCAGCAGCCTGAAGGGCAGTGAAGTTCACATGAGCCGTGAGGTCCTGCTCGCCCGGTTGCGCCAGTACGTCGTCGGCATACCGATGGTGATGATACGCGCGCAAAGTGCCGTTCGCACGGTGCGGCGCGAGGAATTCTTCCGCGTTCAATCCGTAATCAAACGTGAGCAGTCTGCCTTGTTGCAGTAGGTTGGCTGCTTCGCGCCACCAAGTGGTCGCCGCCGGGCAAGACTCGGTGGTGAAACCGTCAGGTAACACGGTCAACAGTTCCGGTGCGGCGAAAGGTGAAAGGCCGGAGGCAGGTAGTAGGGCTGATAAACGGACCCAGACGAAGCGTCCTGCGCGCCACGCCACGCCCCACTCGAACCATTCAAACCGTTTCGCATCCCAGCCCAACCGATGCACCGGGAAGGCGTCGAGCAGTTCGTTCGCGAAGATGATCCCGCGCACGCTCGTCGCCGACGGTGCAGCTTGGTGCAGACGCGCAGCAAGTTCCGAAAAACTTCCAGCCCAACAGATGGTCCCGGCGAACTCCCACAGCGTCTCCGCCTGTTTCGCGCGGCGACCAGCCGACGGCTCCAGAATCCAGTATTCGAGCTGTTCGCACAGTGTCGGGCGTTGATTCCGCAGCCACGTCAGAATGTCCCGCGCTAGGTGACCGTGATGGGCGCCGGCTTCGACCAATTGCCGGGGCGAGCCTAACGGTTCTATTGAATGCGCTCTCGGTGCGTCCAACCAGGCGGCAAACTGGAACGCCAGCAATTCACCGAACAAGCGGCCCACGCTCACGCTGGTGTAAAAATCTCCCCGCCGGCCAATGGTGTCATTTTCCTTTTCATAATATCCACAATCGGGACAATACAGCGCGAGTTCCATGAAACGCCGGAACGGAATGGCGCCCTGTCGGGCGATTTCGTCACGGATAATCTCAACCGCGGTGTTCAAATTCTGGCTCGTTCAGAGTGTGGTGCGGATTTAGCTAATAACGATTCGGCTCGCACAGCTTTTATGGCAAAAATTGACGCATTCTTCAACTTGATGTTTGAGCAGAAGGCCTCCGACCTGCACCTCTCGTCGGGCAACAACCCCATGCTCCGCATCAATGGCGAGTTGCACCGCGTGGAGCATCCCCCGCTGGAAAGCGATGCGCTGAAGTCCATGCTCTACGAAATCGCGCCGGAGTACAAGATCAAAGTCTTCGAGGAAACTGGCGACGTGGATTTCGGTTACGAGATTCCCAACATCTCCCGTTTCCGTGCCAATTTCTTCAATCAGAAATGCGGCATCGCCGCCGTGTTCCGCCAGATTCCCAGCAAGGTGCTGTCCTTCGAGGATTTCGAAAAGTTCGACGCGCCCCTGCCGGCGGTGCTCAAGAAATTCGCGATGCTGCACAAGGGCTTGGTGATTGTCACCGGGCCGACCGGCTCCGGCAAATCCACCACGCTGGCCACCATGTTGGATTATGCGAACAAGAATCGCCGGGACCACATCATTACGATGGAGGATCCCATCGAGTTTGTGCATGAGAGCAAGAACTGTCTGGTGAATCAACGCGAGGTGGGGGTGCATACCAAATCCTTCGCTTCCGGACTGCGTGGGGCGCTACGCGAAGATCCCGACGTCGTGCTTATCGGTGAAATGCGCGATCTGGAAACCATTGAACTCGCGATTCTGGCGGCCAACACCGGTCACTTGGTCTTCGGCACCCTGCACACGCCCAGCGCGGCCAAAACCGTGGACCGTATCATTGACGTCTTTCCCGCCGACCAACAAAACAAAATCCGCGCCACGCTGTCCGAATCCCTCAAGGGCATCGTGGCGCAGAACTTGTTCAAGCGCATTGACAAAAAGGGCCGCGTGGCGGCGCTGGAGATTCTGGTTTTCACGACGGCGATTGCCAACCTGGTGCGCGAAGGCAAGACGCACCAGATTCCCGGCATGATTCAAGTGGGCAAGAAACTGGGCAACCAACCGCTGGACGACGCCATCATGGAGCATTTGCGCATGAAGCGTATTTCGCCCGAGGAAGCCTACGAGAAGAGCCTGGACAAGCGAAAATTCCGGACGTTCCTGCCGCACGCGCCGGAGGAAGACGAAATCTGAATTATGCGCCGACCCGAATTGGATTACATCCTCAGCACCATGCTGGATTCCCAGCCCGAGGTGTCCGATCTGCTGTTCACTTCCGAGAAACCCCTGCAGGTGGAGTCGTTTGGCGAACTCAAGCCCGTGACCACCGAGCCGGCAATCGAGAAACTCACACCGTTTCAGACCGAAATGATCGCGCTGAACCTGGTGGGCGAAAACCAATGGCACGTGGAGGACTTGCTCCGGCGCGGATCGTGCGACTCCTCCTACTCCCTGGCCGACAAGGCGCGGTTCCGCGTCAACGTCTTCTCCCAGCGCGGCAACTACTCCATTGTCTGCCGGAAGCTAAACACCGCCATCCCCAGCCTGGAATCCCTGAACTTGCCGGATATCATCAAACACGTGCCGCAGGAGAAGACCGGGCTGGTGCTGGTGACTGGGGCCACCGGCTCCGGTAAATCCACAACCCTGGCGGCGGTGCTAAGCGAGATCAACCGCACCAAGGCGGTCCATGTGGTCACGTTGGAGGACCCTGTGGAGTATGTTCACTCGCATCATCGGGCCACTTTCAATCAACGGGAACTCGGCACGGATTTCGACACCTTCGCCAGCGGTCTGCGTGCCGCGCTGCGTCAAGCACCCAAGGTCATTCTCGTCGGTGAAATGCGCGACCGCGAAACGGTGAGTATTGCACTGAGCGCTGCAGAAACCGGCCATCTGGTGTTGAGCACGCTGCACACTATTGATGCCGGCCAGACCATCAACCGCATCCTCGGTATGTTCGAAACCGAGGAGCAGGAGCAGATCCGCGCGCGGCTGGCGGACACGTTGCGCTGGATTGTCAGTCAACGCCTGGTACCCAAGGTCGGCGGTGGCCGCCACGCCATCACGGAAATCATGGGCTCGAATCTGCGCACCCAGGAATCCATCCGCCTTGGTGAAAGCGAAGGCAAGAGCTTCTACGAAATCATCGAAGCCAGCGTGCCGTTTGGCTGGCGGACATTTGACTACTCCTGTTTGGAGGCTTACGAGCGCGGCACGATTACCGAGGAATCTGCCCTGCTCTACTGCACCAAGCGCGGTGTGGTGACCCGCGGGATTGACAACATGAAGAAATCGCGCGGGGAAACCACGACGACCATCAGTTCGCTGCGGATGAAGGGCACCTCCGACGTTACGCGATCCGGCGGCCCACCCCTGCCCACCACAGTTAAACTCAAGTAAGCCATGAGCGACAAGTTTGAATTCATCGGCGCCGGCGACAAACCGGCTTTGCTGGCCTTCTCGACTCCGGAATGGTTGGAGACGGTCAAGCTCGGGGTGGAAGAATTGGGTTACAAGGTTCATACCGCCGCGACCCACGGCGATTTTGTCATTCGCTTCAGCCAGGTGCATTATCAACTGGTGATCGTCGAGGAGCGCTTTGCCGCCAACACGCTTGAGGAGAATCTCACCCTCCAGGCACTGCAACAAATGCCCATGAGCCAGCGTCGGCACGCCACCGTGGTTTTGCTCGGTGACTCTTTCCAGACCTTCACGCCTCTGCAGGCTTTCCGGCAGAGCGTCCACGCCGTCATCAACACTTCGGAGTTGTTCTTGATCCGCCAATTGGTGGAAAAAGCGGTCGCGGACAACGACATGTTCCTGCACAGTTTCCGCGAAGTACAGAATCGGGTTCTGTCCTCCACCCGTTGACGACGTAGCCGGCTCCGCTCCAGATAATGGGGCTGGGCATGGCCGGCAGCACGGATTAGCCTGCCCCATGACTCGACTCGACCAGGTCTTGGTCGAACAGGGCCTGTGTCCAAGCCGCGAGAAAGCCAAGCGCGCCATCATGGCCGGACAAGTCCTGATCAACGGCCAGCCGGCGCGCAAGCCCAGTGACCCTGTGCCCCCCGAGGCCAGGCTAACCTTGACCGCACCGGAAAAGTATGTGAGCCGCGGTGGCTTGAAGCTGGAACACGCCTTGCGTCACTTCGACCTCGACGTCAGCGGTTTGACGATCTTGGACCTGGGTGCTTCCACCGGCGGATTTACCGATTGTTTGCTCCAGGCCGGAGCCGGCAAAGTTTACGCCGTGGACGTGGGTCAGGGCCAGCTCGCCTGGAAATTACGGGGCGATCCGCGCGTGGTCGTCATGGAAAAGACCAATGCTCGCCTGCTGTCTCCCGCGCATTTCCCGCCCGGATTTGTCCCGGCGGACCTGGCAGTGATTGATTGCTCCTTCATTTCCTTGCGTAAAATCCTGCCGCCCGCCGTTGCATTGCTGCGTCCAGCAGGTAAGATCGTCGCGCTGGTCAAACCGCAGTTTGAAGCCGGGAAGACGGAGGCGGACAAGGGCGCGGGTGTCATCACCGACCCGGCCGTCCACGCCCGCGTGCTGCAAGAGTTGCGGGATTTTGTCGCGACGACCACTACTCTGTCGTGGCGTGGCGTTACAGAATCCCCACTGCTGGGGCCGGCGGGAAACAAAGAATTTCTGGTGCTGCTTGAAAAAACTGGCTGATCGTATTCAACGCGTCGGGTTGCTAGGAAATTCCCAAAAGAATTCCTGCGCCCAAGCCGTGAAACAAGCGGCCCGTCTCGTGCGGGCCGCCGGGCGGACGGTGTTTTGCGATGCCGTCACCGCCCGATTGACGAGGCTCAACGCCACGGTGTGTGAGGATGGCGCCACGTTGGCCCGCCAAGTGGACTTGGTGCTGGTGTTTGGCGGTGACGGCACCATGCTGCGCATTGCCCGGGAAATCGCCGGTTCTCCAACTCCCATGCTGGGGGTCAATATTGGCGGGCTGGGTTTTCTCACCGCCGTGCCTTCGGATCAACTGTCCGCCGCGCTCAAACGGGTGTGGCGCGGCGAGTTCAAATTCGAGAAGCGCGCTTTGATCGAAGCCACCGCCCAACGCGATGGCCGCCAGATTCGCCGCGCGGCGCTCAATGACATCGTGATCAGCCGTGGCGTGGTCTCGCGGTTGATTGAACTGGACGTGGACGTGGATGGCGATCCGCTGACCCGCTATCGAGGCGATGGTTTGATTGTCAGTTCCCCCACGGGTTCCACCGCCTACTCACTCGCCGCGGGCAGCGCGGTGGTTTTTCCCACGGCGGACGTGTTCGCGCTCACGCCGATTTGCCCGCACACCCTGTCCAACCGCTCGCTGATTCTGCCACTCAACGCCACCATTCGTGTGCAGGCGATCAGCCCCAAGCCCACTACCATCCTAAGCGCCGACGGCGAGGTGGTCAGCGAACTGGAGGCCGGCGAGGTGGTGACAATTCGCCGCAGCCGGCGCACGGTTCGGTTGATGCATTTGTCGGACAGTTCATTTTTTGAGGCGCTACGCCGCAAACTGCACTGGCGGGGAGCGTACTTATGAAAGTCTGAACCCCATGACCGCAAATCGGCATCCGTTTACTTCCTGCCTATGGTCCGCCTAAAAGACATCGCCGCCCAGGTGGGCGTTTCGGTCATGACCGTTTCCAAGGCCCTGCGCGACGCCCCGGATGTTTCCACGGCCACCAAGTCGCGGATCAAGCTGGCGGCACAACAAATGGGTTATGTGCCGGATTCCACCGCCCAAGGGCTGCGCACCCGGACCAGCAAGACTTTCGGCCTCGTCATTTCCTCCACCACGAATCCCATTTTTGCCCGGATCGTGTTCGCCATCGAGGAACGCGCGCAGGAGTTGGGCTACGATGTCCTGCTGGCACACACGCAGAATCTTGCCGAACGCGAGGAAACCTGCATCCGCCGGCTACTCTCGCGGCGGGTGGACGGGCTGTTTGTTTCTCCGGTGTATCGTCTGGAACCGCAGGCGCGCATTTATCAGGAATTGATCTCCCGCCGCACCCCGGTGGTGTTGCTGGGGTCGCCCGCGCCCTTCTGCGACGCCTTCGTGAGTGTTCAAATCGAGGAGCTCAATGGCAGTTATCAGGTCACGCGACATCTGCTGCAACTGGGCCACCGCCGTATTGCTTATTTGACGGGCCCTGCCACGGCCCCGTGGGCGCGCGAACGCTTTGAAGGTTATCGTCGGGCGCTGCGCGAAGCGGGACTCGAGGTGGATGACCGGCTGATCTTTCAAGCTGGCAGCACGATTGAAGACGGCACGAAGGCCACCCTGCAAATGGCCGGTGAAAAGTGCGATGCCACCGCCGTGCAGGCCGCGAATGATCTCGTCGCCGTCGGGTGTGCGACCACCTTGTTCCACCAAGGTTTGCGCATCCCGCAGGACATTTCCTTGGCGGGATTTGGCAACGTGCTGCTCGCGGAGCATTTTCGGGTGCCGTTGACCACTGTGCGCCAGCCCAAGTTCCGCCTGGGCAGTGCCGCCGTGGATCTCATGCGACAGTTGATACGCCACGAGCGCGCCGAGTCCAAACGACTGCCCGCTGAACTAATCGTGCGCGAGAGCACCGCGCCCCCGCCCGCGCGCTGAACGCTCCTCCTTTGCCCAGCTTCAGGACACCAGGCGTTGGTATCCGACGTGCTTGATTTTGCGGCATGAAGAAGATTTTGATTGCGATCGGTGTCTTCACCGTCGCGTTCGGGGTGCTTTGGTCAACCCGCGCTTGGTCCACGTTTCAGGCCAATGCCCGCACGGCCAAGTTCAACGAGGATGTCGAGAACCTGTTTATCGGCCTCCAAAAATACAAGGAACGGGTTGGCAGTTACCCCATCGGCAGCAACGCCGAGGTGGCCAAGGCCCTGCAAGGTGACAACCCCAAGAACGTGATCATCCTCGTCGGCCGCAAGACGGAAGTAAACGAGAAGGGCGAATTCGTTGATCCTTGGGGCACGCCGCTACGCATCTATTTTTCCGACGCAGGCGTCCTCGTCCGTTCCGCCGGGCCGAATCGGCGGTTCGACGACAGCACTGTCATGGATGCGGACGATTTTATCCGCTCCAACTAGACATTCTCGCGATGCCTTCTGCCAACCCGCCTGGCGTGATTGCGTCAGGCGGGTTTGTTTTGCCGCTGCCAGGCGGCAATGAACATTCCGTTCCCACCCAAATCCTGCGGCCAGATGGTCGTGAAAGCAGACAATGGACCGGGGCGCTGACCCATGTGGGGCCACCCCAGCATCAGGGGCTTGAACTCCGGCTGACTGGCCGAGAATTCATTCACGACCTCGACTGTTTCCGCCCGCGTCAGGGTGCAGACTGAATATATCAGTTTCCCGCCTGATTTAACGGACGCTGCGGCATGTGCGAGCAGACGCTTCTGCACGGCGGCGAGTTCCTGAACATCCTTTGGGGTCGTCGTCCAACGAGCATGAGGATTCCGCTGCCATGTTCCGACTCCGCTGCACGGCGCGTCCACGAGCACACCGTCGAACTTGGTCTTCGTGGGCAATCGCCCGCCTCCATCCCAAACGGCGGCGCGATAATTGAACACGCCCGCCCGCGCCGCGCGTCGTTTGAGATGTTTCAACCGCCACACGGCGCGGTCGCTGGCCCAGATCAAACCCCTGTTCCTCATCAAGTCCGACAAGTGGAGCAGCTTGCCGCCTTCGCCGGCGCAGGCGTCCCACCACCTTTCAGCCGGCTGCGGATTACACAGCCAGCCCACCGCCTGCGAACTGATGTCCTGAATCTCAAATTCCCCGGCGTGGAACTCTGGACGGCGAAACAAATCCTCCTCCCCTTTGTAGATCACCGCCTCCGGCAGTCGCGTTGCCTCAAGTTTCGCCGCACCCAGCTTCTTGACTAATCCCCCACCCTGCCCGCGCTTTGCCCGCAGCCACAACACCGGCTCCGTTTGCAGACTCCGCACCCACTCGGGCGAGACTTCAACCTGCTCCCGCACCCATTCCGGCACCGAGCGCGCCATCAACTTCTCATCGGAGAACGACTCCGGCCTTTCTGCAAACCCGTGCGCCAGATCGAGCGCATGCTTGATTTGAGTGGGCAATGGTCGCGCGTGATCCAGCCAGCCGAACCAGCGAAAGTAAGTGAACACCGCCCGACTGACGGCCCGCGTCTGCTCGGCGGTAAGCAAGCGCCGCGAACCCAGCGCCTCGCGCAACGCAGCATCCGCGGGCTGTTCCCGACCCGCCGCCGCCACCACGCGCGCGGTGAGCTGGATTTCGGCATCTGTCATGCAACGATTGTGACCGAACCGCGCAGAACTGGCCAGAACCGAAGGAGCTTTCAACCGGCGCTAACTCCGCTTCTCATCCGCGTCTATGAAGTCCACGAAATTCTTGATGTCATCGCGATGAGCCAGGCTGGCTTGTTCCTTGCGCATCTTGAGTCGCGCAATGCCTTCGGCATCGTCAGCCTTGGGGTAATCCAGCATCCGCGCCAGCAATGCGGCCTTCTCCTCCGCCGGTTTCTTCACGTTGCGTTTCACCCAATCGCAAACCTCACCGTCGGTGATGGAATGCTGCACAACTTCGAGCATCTGTTCGTGCGTCACACCCGCCGCCTGCAACCAGCCGCCATCAAAGCCCTTGCCGAGATTGGGTTGATAATCAGGATGCAGCTTGCCCGCCAGGTGCAGGCGCAGCTTGTCCACATAGCGCGGCAAATGCGGCCAGCCGTCCATGGTTTCGCGCGGACTCCGGGGATAAATGATGTCACTCATGCTTTACAGGATGAAAGCCCCGCACGCCGGCGGCAATCGGAAATTTCAGCGATCGCGGCCAGACCTTGCCGGCCCGATTGAACGGCGGGGCGAGCACGCAGATCAACGATTCCTCCCGCTGCCGCGCACTGAATTCATCCACGCAAACATCAAACTCGATGCGCGCCACGCGGTGCAGCAACCGGATCATGCGGCGCGGCAACCTTTCTGGATTCGCCACGCGATAGGAAGACAAGCGACGACGCAGGTTCTTCGCCCGGCCCACATACAGCACGCCGGCTTCCACCCCGCACATCAAATACACGCCGGGACGGGCCGGCACTTCCCGGAAAAAATCCTCTCCCAACCGCTCAACCAGCGGTCGAGGCGGCGGAAACAACCAGAGTTGACCTGTGGCCATGCGTTCAGTGAATCAAAGACGATGGGACAAACACCGTCCAGGACGGATGAAGCTGCGGAAGGAAAAGGCGTTCTTCGCTGTTTTCGGTGACACTCATCCGCACTGCTCAGAACGCCAGCAACGAGCGGGCCTGCCCACTCTCCAGTGGGAGCTGGCTGGGGAGTGAATTGCCTGAACAGGTTCGCGTATGGAACCTCTGAACCGACGAACCGTCAGTCCCGCGCGAAGAGCGGCGCTGAAGACGCACGCACTCCAAACGCTTTGCGACACTTCCGCGTCAACCAACCTCGCGAAGCATTCGGATTGCGGCTGCGGTTGCGGCAGGATTACGACTGGTCGGGCAGCGCGTAGATGTAAAATTCAAGTGACCACCGCGCGATAATCCAGCAACCAGACATTCGCCAGCCGGGTGTAATGCACTTCGGTGGCCAGCCCTGCGAGGGCTGCCCGGACTTCCGATTCATCGGGATAGTTCTTGATGATGTTGAACACCTCGCCGCTATGGAGGCAGCGCCGTTGGTAGGTGTTACCCTCCGCATCCACGCACGCGGGCGGCATCCAGCGGCAGTCCGTCGGCAAATGATCCGCGAACACCACCCGCGCGCCCGGTTGCAGGCAGGCATGAAAGCCAGTCAGAAAATTGGAGATCCTCGACCGCGGCAAATGCGACCACCAGAACATGCTTGCGCCCGTCGTGAAATCGCCGGCCCGACCCTCCAGATGCCACGCATCGGCTGCGGCAAACTCGACGCGCGCGCGTCCGTAGTTTCTCTGGCGCGCCAGGGCCAGCATGGGTTCGTTGATGTCCGTCGCGAGGATGGTCGAAGCCGTCGCCGCCATGGCTTGCGTCCAATAACCCGTGCCACAGGCGACCTCCAACACACGCTCGCCCGCCACCAATTCGCGCAGCAGATCGGCAAGCTGCGCGAGGTCGGCCTTTCGCTCGGGAATGCGGTAGGCTTCCTCGAATTCGCCGGCGCGATGGGCGTAATACAGCGCCAGTCCGTCCGGTGTGCAGGCGGGCGCGAACGACGAAGCTTCCGTTCCCGTGGCGTTCTGCAACGCCCCTTCGGCGGGGGTTGCCGTCGGAGCACCCGATGCTGGTAACGTGTTCATGCCCGGCGCCGCGAGTGGCGGGCAGGATTGCCGGCACCTGCGGACCTGAATCCACCTTGGTGCATCCCCACCGCCGCTGCAAGTCCCGGCTTGCGAGGAGAAACTTGAGCGGTGCATCTCAGTCTCGTGCGACTCACATTCTTGGGGAGTTCCCCGAACAGCTTCGCGTAGGAGATTCCGGAACCGGCGAAGCGTCAGTCCCGCGCGAAGAGCGGCGCTGAAGACGCACGCACTCCAGACGCTTCGCGCCATTTTCGCGTCAAGCAACCTCGCGAAGCGTCTGGAGTGCGGCTGATTCATCGCCGCTTTGGGCGAAAGGGTTCAGGGGAAGTCTCCACGATTATCGAATCGCGCAGTGGAAGTTCTAACCCCGTAGCGGCGTCTCGGTAGAGCGCCGCCAATCTTGCACAGGCTGCTTGCGGCGCTCTGCCGAGCCGCCGCTACGACGGAATAGTTCGTGAGAAGCACACGCGCCGCACGCCAGGGCGCTAGCGCTCCCCATTACAAAAGCCCAAGATGCGCACGAACGCAGACCTTGTGTCCGCTCGCTCCGCGCCGCATCCTTTTCCTCGTGCGAAAGCGTGTATCAACATTTGACTATGATGTGGCGATTCTCGGAGGAGGCAGCGCGGGCTACGCCGCTGCGCGAACCGCAGCCAGCGCCGGAATGAAGCCGGTGCTGATCGAAGGCGGGGAGGAGGTCGGCGGCCTGTGCATCTTGCGCGGGTGCATGCCCAGCAAGGCGCTGCTTTACGCGGCGGAAGTCTTGCATCTCGCGCGCAAGGCCGAAACCTGGGGGTTGAAGATCAAATCCGCCGGATTCGATTTTGCAGGGGTCATGGAGCGCAAGGCGAAGCTGATCGCCGGCTTTGCGGATTACCGGCGAGAACAGCTTGAGCGTGGCCGGTTCAAGTTCATCCGCGCACACGCAAAGTTTCTCGACGCGCACACGCTGGAATTACGTTCCCATCCCTTGTCCGTAGCCGCCGACGTGAGGAGGCGGAATGGCTCACAAGAATCCGCCTCCTTGCGTCGGCGGCTACGGTCCAGCGCGGACACAGCCGGTGAATGCACGCAGAGACTCACCGCCGGTCAATTCATCATCGCCACCGGCTCGGTCATCGCGCCCCCTCCCCTGCCCTCGCTGGCGGAAGTTGGCTATCTCACCAGCGACCACGCGCTCTCGCTCAAGAAACTGCCCAAGTCGCTGATTGTCCTGGGCGGCGGCGCCATCGCCTGCGAACTGGCGCAGTTCCTCGCCCGTTTCGACGTGCGGGTGACCATGATCCAGCGCAGTCCGCACATTTTGAAGGAATTCGATGAGGACGCAGCCAAGGTGATCGAAACGGTATTCCGCCGTGAAGGCATCCGATTGTTCACCGGCACGCGGTTGTTGGACGCGAGGCGCGCGGGCAAACAAAAAGTGGTGAGCTTCGAACACGCCGGCCGAAACGTGCGCGTGCAAGCGGATGAAATCCTGTTTGCGCTCGGGCGCGCGCCCAATACCGCGAGCCTCGCCCTGGATCGCGCGGGCGTGCAGACGGAACAAGGCCGCATCGTCACTAACGCGCGGATGCAAACCAGCGCGCGGCACATCTTCGCGGCGGGCGATTGTACCGGGCCGCATGAGATTGTTCACATTGCCATTCAGCAGGCGGAGGTCGCGGCCCACAATCTCGCCAACCCGCGTCGCCCCCGCGCCGTGGATTACCGCCTGCTTGCCAACGTGGTGTTCACCGATCCGCAGGTCGCGACCGTGGGGCTGACCGAAAAGGCCGCGCTCGCCCAAAACATTCCATTCGTCGCGGCGAGCTATCCTTTCAACGACCACGGCAAATCGCTGATCATGGAGGCGCTGGACGGCTTCGTGAAGCTGCTGGCGGACCCGAGATCAGGCGAGATTCTGGGCGGGGTCTGCGTTGGCCCGATGGGTGGGGAGTTGATCCATGAAATCAACACGGCCATGGCGAAACGAATGACGGTTCAGGAACTGGCCGCGACGCCGCACTATCATCCCACGCTCGCGGAAATCTGGACTTACCCGGCGGAGGAACTGGCGGAACAAGTTCCATCAGTGAAATGACACCGCTGGTTACCGCCGTCGCACGCAAATCAGTTTACCTCGCCGATTCGAGAGCGGGGAATGGAATGCACTGACATAGAACGAAGAGACTCCATGAACAAACAAACATGCAGATCAAGGCAACAATCACCAGCCACACTCTTGCGGCCACTGACCACCATCCTGCTCCTCAGTCTGGTCATGGCAATCCCCGGTTTCGCCCAGGAAACCGGCGAAGCGGCGCGTTGGCAATGGCGCGATGCTCGTGAGTTGACTGTCGAAGGTAAAGGCTGGACCGACACCAAAGATTTCTACGATCGGCTGCCCGCGCGCGCTGAAAGCCTGGTGCGGGCGCCGGTGTGGAACTTGAGCCGCGATTCCGCCGGGATCAGTGTGCGCTTTGTCACGGAAGCCACCACGATTGCGGCCCAGTGGCAATTGCGGCGGGAGGCGCTGGCGATGCCACACATGCCGGCCACGGGCGTGAGCGGGCTGGATTTGTACGTGAAGGAACAAGGGCAATGGCGCTGGCTCGGTAACGGCCGTCCCACGAGAGCCAACGAGGAGAAAGTGCTGGTCAGCGGATTGACCGCAGGCCGACGAGAATACTTGTTGTACTTACCGCTGTACAACGGAGTGCAGGAGGTGAAGATCGGCGTGCCACCGGGGGTGGAGTTGCAGGCCGGCCCGGAGCGACCAGTGCGGACAAAGCCGGTGGTCTTCTACGGGACATCCATCGTGCAAGGCGGCTGCGCTTCGCGCCCAGGCATGGCGTATCCCGCGATTCTGGGGCGTCGCTTTGACCTCCCCACCATCAATCTTGGTTTCTCCGGCAACGCCCGAAGTGAACCGGAAATGGCCCGCCTGCTGGCGGAACTGACACCCGCCGCGTTTGTGCTCGATCCCCTGCCCAACATGACCGGCGAACTGGTGACCGCGCAATTCGAGCAATTCGTACGCATCCTGCGGGAAGCCCATCCGCAGACGCCGATTGTGCTGGTGGAACATCTGGAATACACGGACGGCGAATTCGTGGGAGCACGCCGGGAAAAAGTCGCCGCCGCGAACGCTGCGTTGCGGATGATCCACCAACGCCTGGTCAAGAGCGGTCAGCAAAGGCTGTTTCTGGTCACCGGCGACAAATTGATCGGTCGCGATGGTGAAGCCACGGTGGATGGAACGCATCCGACGGATTTGGGCTTTCTGCGGATGGCGGATGCGCTGGCGCCAGTCCTGCGGCGAGCTTTGAAGACAAACCGCTGAATCCAAACCGGCGGCAACCGACGATTCCTCGCCAGCTTTGGGAAATTACGATGCTGCGGAGTGCGCCGGGACGGTGCCGGTGGAAGGCAGCGGAAAAACTTCGTCAAACTGGCTGTCCGAGAATCTGACGGCAATTTGAACCCCACTGAGCGCGTGCTCGCGCGCGAAATTGATGGCCCGCTGCGAGTGCTGGAAATCGTACGCCTCCAGCGGATTGGCCGTCCAGTTTCCCAGACTCCGCAGGTAAAGCTGCGTGCGCGCGTGTTGCAGCAGGATTCTCATGAACTTTCGCTTTATTCAGGTTCGGCACGCCGGCTTCGAGGACTCCGCTCGCAACTTCAGCGAAGGCATCAAACCCGGCAGTCGAAGCTTATTCCGATCCTGTTCGCAGGCAAGTCCAAGTATGGATAAAATTTTGGGCGATGCCATTGCCGAATTGCCCGGCCAAAGAGTCGGCCGCGTGGCAACGGCGCAGTTTCCGCTCGTCAATTACCCGGTCACTGCCTACGTTACGCTGGTGTTATGAAAAAGCGTTTCGTTCTGGCGTGGACAGTTCTGGTTTCCGCCGTCTGGCAGGTGGAAACGGCGGCATTGGCACAGGCGACTTTCGCCGGCAGCAATCCTCCGTCCATCCGCCTGATCCCAACCCCCAGCGAAGTGGGTTTGAGTGCGCCCCAACCACCACCGCCAGCGCCTCGCCCCATCCAAGTGCGCCCGCTGCAACCCGGCGCCGCGTTTCCCAACTTTCCCGTCACGCCCGTCGCCACCGCGCCCGGGCCGCTGCCGCCTGACATCATCGTTTGGGACGAAGATTTGAAGGAGTCCACCCTTGCTCCTGGCGAAGTCCATTCACTGCTCACGTTTAACTTCACCAATGTTTCATCGTCCGATGTCACCATCACCCACGTGCAAACCAGTTGCGGCTGCACCACGCCGCGCCTGCCGCAGATGCCGTGGAAGGTGGCGGCCGGAAGGCATGGTGAGATACCGGTGGTGATGAACATGGCCGGCCGGTCGGGGACCATTTTCAAAACCGTTACGGTCAATACCGACAAAGGCTGGAAGATGCTCACGGTCAAGACCACGATACCACCGGCTTCGCCGACCGCGATGACCGCCAACGAACGATTGCGGAACCAACAACTCGTGCTGGCCGACCGGCAGGCGGTCTTCAAGGGTGATTGTGCGCGCTGTCACGTCGAGCCGGTGATCGGCAAGATGGGCAAGGACCTTTACACCGCCGCTTGCGGCATCTGCCATGAAGCCGAGCACCGCGCGGAAATGGTGCCGGACCTGACCGCGTTAAATCACGCCACGAGCGCCGAATACTGGAGACACTGGATCACCCACGGCAAGGTTGGCTCGCTGATGCCGGCCTTTGCCCACGCGCAAGGCGGACCGCTCTCCGAAGCGCAAATCACCTCTCTGGTGGATTACCTGGTCAAGGCCATGCCCTCCAAACCCGGCGCTGCAAGCCCAAGCCTACCGGCCGTTGTTCCGACGAAGGCTTCCGCCCCTTCCGGCGGACGTTGATTCGATTCAAGGCGAGTTCCAGGCCAAGAGGACGACTCTCCACCGGTTCACAACCGCATTGGTTGTCGCCGGGCGTATGTCAGCGTCCGCCACAGCCACTCCATGGGGCCAAAGCGGAACCGTTTCAGCCACCAAACACTGAAGGGAATTTGCGCCGCGTAGATGATCAACGCCAGCACCACTCCCGGCGCCCGCCCCACCGAGCCGTACCAACCCAGCCCGTAACTGTAGAAGAGCGTCGTGCAGACCACCGATTGCAGGAGGTAATTGGTCAACGCCATGCGCCCGACGGCCGCGAGCGGATGGAGCCACTGGTGCGCGCCCGGGCGGCGCAGCAACAGCGTCAGCCCCGCGGCATAGGCAAGACAGAGCGCCGGCCCGCCCACCGCCAGGGTGGCCGCGCTGACAACCCAAAGCGGCGAGGCACTGGCCGGGTCGGCCACCGCGTAAGTGACGGTGTAAATCAAATTGGCGGGTAACCCCAGGGCGAGACCCCAGCCGAGCGTACGCCGGATAAAGCCCAGGTTGGCTTCGAGGTCATGCAGGAGCCGCCGCCGGCCCGCGTACAGTCCGAAGAGAAACATCGCGAAGAACATCGGCGCGTAGTACCAAACATATTGGTAGAGAAACAGCACGTTGCGGGCGCGTTGCGCGAACACTTCGGCCAGGTTGCCGTGTGCGAAGGCGCGCAGATTCTCCGCCGACGCCTGTTCATACCAGGCATTGGTCGCGGCCAGTTCCTTCTGGATGCTCTCCGCCGCACCCGGCACGAACGTGGCCAGCGTCATCATGGCTGCCAGCAGGGCGTATATCAGGACCGGCAACACCAGGCAGATCCCCGCCCACACCAGCAGCGTCGTGGGCCGGCGATATCGAAACGCCAACAGCAGGAAACCGAACAGCGCGTACACCACGAGAATGTCGCCTTCCCAGATCAGAAACGCGTGCGCCAGACCAATCGCCAACAATGCCAGCAGTCGCCGCGCGTAACGGCCCACGAAACCGGCCCCGCGCGCCGCCGCCCGCTCCATCTGAATCGCCATGCCCAGGCCGAAGAGGAACGAGAAGAGCGATATGAATTTCCCCTCCGCAAAAATCCGCACGAGCCAGTCCGCCGCCACGTCCGCGCGCGTGGTCCACGGTTGGTTGGCCATGAACAAGTCGTAACATGGCCAACTGAACAGTGCCATGTTGACCAGCAAAATACCAAGCAAGGCAAAACCGCGCAGCACGTCGAGCGTTTCAATCCGTTCTGCCGGGGCCACCGGCGCGGGAGGCGGAGCGCGGAATTCGCCAATGACGGGCGGGATGTCGGGTACGGCCTGCATGACTCTACAAGTCTCGTGTGAGCGCGATGGGTGACAAGAGTTACAGGCGGTCAAGACCCTTGAAGGAAGCCCCGATCAAGGTTCGCGGGTGACATCAGCGCCGTGCGCTTCCCGAACAACTCCGGCAACTTGTCAATGACGCGGCTCTTGATCTGAATCCCGGCGCCAACCACTGACATGGCCACGGCGACCGCCAGAATGACGTTAAACACCGCACGTTTCCAACCGCTACCCACCGCCGATCCCAGGTAACTGCGGCGGTTGTTCATGATCAGAAAAGTGAGGTACGCGATGGGCAGCATCGTAAAGCAAATGGCCGACGCTACAACCGGCAACCAGAGCGGGGTGGAGGTAACCACGCCCAACAAACCCACCGCCGGCACCAGCGTGAAAACGCGGTACCGCCAGACCGTGTAATCGAGCTTGAGCATCTCGCACATCGTGAATCCGCACACCACCATGTGTGCGCTGATCGCGCCGCAGGTCATGGCGATGAAGCCCAGATTGAACACGATGCGGCCCAGATTCGCGCCCATCACCGGCTCCAGCGCCCGCGCGGCGTCCACGGGCCGCAGGTCGGTACGGACGACATCCCCGAGGGCCGGATTGTAGATGGTGTTGGCCATCGCGATGATGATCAGCGAAGTCACCAGCACGAACGGCATGAACATGGACATGGCGAGGTCCCACCGGGAAAGTTGTTTGTGGTTTTGTCCCCAGCCTTTGGCGAGCAGCGAATAGCCATAGAGAAACGTCATGTTGATCCCCACCGCCGCGCCAATGGCCCCTAACACGGTTTGAATCCCCTCCGGACTGCGCGGCAGATGGAACGCAAACAGGCCGCGGAAGAGTTCCCCCCAGTTGATGCCGGTGGAAATCACCACAATCGCAAACGACAGGATTACCAGGGCGATGACTCCGCGCAAAAACCACTCATAAATCTTGATGCCCTTGGCGCGGCTGCCGTAATTCCAGGTGGTGAAAATGCCGATCCCCAGCAGCAGGAAACCAATGCCGAAACTGACCGCGTAACCCGCTCCGGTAAAACCGCGCTTCCCGTCCGCATCCACGCTGGACACCACAATACCAAACATGTCCGCCAGGTCGCGCGCCGCGCCGGCAGCCAGTCCGTACTGGGGAAAATGCCAGATCACCGAGGCCACGATCGTGGCAATGGCCCAGAGCAAGGGAATGAGCGGATGCAGTTCTCGTCCGAACGCCCGGTAAGGCCGCTCGCCGCTGGTGAGCACCACGTTGCCCAGCGCAGCCAACATGCAAACACCGAGGAGCATCGCCACGGGTTGCACCCACAAGAGTTGGTAGCCAAACGAGGCGCCGGCCACCACGGACGCCACCGCGCTCCCCGCGCCGAGAGTCATGGCGCTTTGCAGCAGACCCGGTCCGGTGCGCTTGAGATAACCGGCCGCACGGGTCAGGAAAGGCTGGTTTTCCAGAGCCTGCAATTCGGCGACTTCGCGTTGCAACTTTTCCGGGTCCCACTTGCTCGTCATCGGGAGACCGGCGTTTCCCTGCGGCGCGGACGATTTCATCGGCGCATCATGGGAAGATGCGACGGCGAGTTCAATGGAAAGATTCTGAATCAAGCTTGCCAACGGCGCGGCCACATAGGGTTCGCCACGAGATTCGACAGCCAGGTTCTCGAAGCTTCTGGACGAGGACAGCGTCGTGGTAGCGGAAACTTTTTTTGAACATTTTCCGCTGAGATTGTCAAAGTGCCGTAGCGGCCAAGTTCGCACCCGCACCGGGTCAGCGTGCCGCACAACCTGAAAAAACAAGTTTACAACGGCCACGAGAGTCGTTATTTGGACGCTCCGTCTTCCGAATGAAGCGGACTGGAAACCATGATAAAAGTAGAGAATCTGGCAAAGTTTTTCGGCACGAAACGGGCCGTTGACGGGGTTTCGTTTTCAGTGGCACGCGGGGAGGTGCTCGGTTTTCTCGGCCCAAACGGCGCCGGCAAATCCACCACGATGCGGATGATCACCGGCTTCATTCCACCGACGGCCGGCAAGGTCAGCGTGGGGGGATATGATATGGTGGAGAACCCCATTCCGGCCAAGCGTCTGATTGGCTATCTCCCCGAAAACGCGCCCGCCTACACGGACATGACCGTGAGCGGCTTCCTGAGTTTCGCGGCGGAAATTCGCGGGTTGAGCGGCGACGCAAAGAAGAAGGCCGTGCATCGCGCGGTGGAGATGTGCTTCCTGGAAAGCGTGCTACACCAAAGCGTGGAAACCCTGTCCAAAGGCTATCGGCACCGCACGTGTTTTGCGCAGTCCATCATTCACGATCCTGAAGTGCTGATTCTCGATGAGCCTACGGACGGCCTGGACCCGAATCAGAAACATGAAGTGCGCGGCCTGATCAAGCGCATGGGTGAGAAGAAGGCCATCATCTTTTCCACGCATATTTTGGAGGAAGTGGATGCGGCGTGTTCGCGGGCCATCATCATTGATCGGGGCCGCATCGTGGCCAACGGGACCCCGCAGGAATTGCGGCGCAAGTCCGAGTGGGCCGGCGCCGTGACGTTGCGGGTGAAAGGGGTCGCGGGATCGGCTGTCTCGGCCAAGTTGTACCAGGTGCAGGCGGTGAACCGTGTCACGGTGGTGGAGGAAAAGGAGGGCCGCGTGACGGTGTCGGTGTTTCCCAAGCCGCAGGCGACGGGCGCCAACGGAGAGTTCGCCCGCGCCGTCGGCGAAGCGGCGCACGGCTGGCATATTGAACAACTGCAAATTGAGGAGGGTCGCTTGGATGAAGTTTTCCGGAGCATCACCATGCCGGACACGAAGCAGGAGGTGAAGAAGTGAATAGTGCCTTTGGCAACATCAAGGCCATCGCCAAACGGGAACTGACCGGCTACTTCGCTTCGCCGGTGGCTTATGTGTTCATCGTCATCTTCCTGTTGTTGTGCGGTGGGTTCACGTTTTTGTTCGGTGGGTTTTTTGAGCGCGACCAGGCTTCGCTCATGGCGTTCTTCATGTGGCATCCGTGGTTTTATTTGTTCCTGGTGCCGGCCGTCGGCATGCGGCTCTGGTCGGAGGAACGCCGTTTGGGGACCATCGAACTGCTGTTGACCATGCCCATCACCGCCTGGCAGGCGATTGCCGGGAAGTTCCTGGCTTCCTGGATGTTTCTGGCCCTGGCGCTGCTCCTGACCTTTCCCGTCTGGATCACCGTCAATTATCTCGGCAGCCCGGACAACGGCGTGATCGTGTGCAGTTACCTGGGCAGTGTGCTGATGGCCGGGGCGTATCTGGCCATTGCGTCCATGACTTCGGCCATGACGCGCAACCAGGTGGTGGCTTTCATTCTCTCGGTCGTGCTTTGCCTGTTCCTGGTGCTGGCGGGCATTCCCCGCGTGAAGGAGTTCTTCGATTCCTTGGGCTTCGTCTGGCTCGGGAACCTGACCGCCGCCATGAGCGTGATGACCCATTTCGATGCTTTCCAGCGCGGGGTCATTGATTTCCGCGACCTGATCTACTTCCTCTCCGTCATCGGGTTCGCGTTGTTCACCACCGGCGTAATCCTGCGCAGCCATCGGTCAGGGTAGGGAGTTTGACTGAATTTTCATCGCACCGGCTATGCAACATAAAAAGCGAATTGAAACTTATCTGTATTCGACGGTTGGCGTCATCGTGATGGTCGTCATCCTGGTGGCGCTGAATGTGATCGTGCGCCCCTTGCTCGTGCGCGTGGACATGACCGCCGACAAGGCCTACACCCTCTCGGAGGGCACGAAGCGCATTCTGGGCAGCTTGGACACCCCCGTACAAATCCGGTTCTATTTCAGCCAGCGCGATTCGGCCACGCCGGTGGATTTGAAGACTTACGCCGCCAGGGTCGAGGACATGCTCAAGGAGTATCAGTTGTTGGCGAAAGGGAATCTCGAGATCAAAAAACTCGACCCCGTGCCCGATACCGAGGCGGAGGATTCGGCGAACCTGGACGGCATTCAGGGGCAAATGCTTCAGCCCTTGGGCGGCGACCGGATTTACTTCGGCCTGGCGGTGAGTTGTCTGGACGAGCGGGCGACGATTCCATTTCTGAGTCCCGCCCGCGAACGCCTGCTCGAATACGATCTCACCCGGGCCATCGCCCAAGTCGCGCGACCGCAGAAACCGGTGGTCGGCGTGATGAGCGGCTTGCCGGTGTTCGGCGGGTTCAACCCCATGATGATGCGGATGGGCGGCGGCGGTCGAACCGAGCCCTGGCTGTTCATCAACGAACTGAAGTCCGACTTCGACGTGAAGGAGGTTCCGTTGACGGCGGACAAGATTGACGACGAAATCAAGGTGCTGCTGGTCATTTACCCCAAAGCGATCAGCGAGGCGGCGGAGTATGCCCTTGACCAGTTCGTGTTGCGGGGCGGCAAGTTGGTGGCGTTCCTGGATCCCCTGAGTGTCATGGATGCGCGCAGCGATCAGTCGAATCCGTTGCAGGCGGCCGCGGGGAGCGGAGCCAGCCTGGATCGCCTGCTGAAAGCCTGGGGTTTGAGTTTCGACATCAGCAAAGTCGCCACAGACAAGACCTATTACACGGAACTCGGCGGCGAAGGCGGCCGGCCGCAGGTGAATCCTTCGTTTCTCCAAATTCCGCCCCAGGCGATGGACACCAACGACGTGGTGACCAGTCAGATTTCCCGGTTATATCTGCCCTTCAGCGGAACGTTCAGCGGAACCCCGGCCGAAGGGCTCAAACAAACCGTGCTCATTCGCACCAGTCCAAACTCTGACCTCACCGAGAAGATGCTGGCGCAATTCGGCGGCTCGCAGGATTTCAAAGCCTCCGGCAAAGAGCATGCCCTGGCCGTGCGTTTGACGGGCAGGTTCAAAACGGCGTTTCCGGACGGCAAACCCGGCAGCCACGACCACGACGAAGACAAGGACGACCATGCAGAGGAACCGGCCGAAAAGAAGACAGACGCAGTCGCGAAAACTCCAGATGATTCACTGAAAGTCTCCCAGGAGGAAACCGTGGTGGTGTTGATCGGCGATTCCGACCTGTTGCACGAACAGTTCTATGCTCAAGTGCAGAACTTCTTCGGCCAACGGATCATGCGGCCCTTCAGTCAAAACCTGACGCTGGTGCAGAATCTGGTGGAGCAACTGAGCGGCGACAGCGACCTGATTACCATTCGCAGCCGGGCCACGATGGCCCGACCGTTCACCCGGATTCGCGAGTTGCAGGGCCAGGCGGAAGAACGGTTTGCCGCCAAGATCAAGGAACTCGAGGAGAGCGAGCGCGATCTGGCGCAGAAAATCAACGAGATGCTCCAAGGCCAGCAACCGGGCCAGCAGATCATCCTCTCGGATGACGCCAAGAAAGAGTGGGAGAGCGTGCAGAAGAAACGCGCCGAGGTTCGCGATGCGTTGCGCACCGAGCGCCGGAATTTGCGCAAGGACATTGACTCGCTCCAAAACCGGTTGCAGTGGACCAACATTCTGGCCATGCCCGCCGTGGTGGCCCTCGCCGGCATCGGCCTGGCCCTGATCAAACGTCAAAAGACCGCCGCAAGATGAATCGGAAACAGTTGCTCCTGATCGTGCTGGCCGGCGTGGTGCTGGGAGGCATCGGCCTGTACTTGAACTCGAAGAAAGCCGCGTCGTTCGAGCGCACCGACAAGCTCGCGACCGAAAAACTGCTCGGCGATTTTCCCGTCAACGACATCGTCCACATCACCCTGCGCCAGCATGACGGCGAAGTGAACCTGGTGAAGGGCGAAACCTGGACCGTAAAGGAACGGGGGGATTATCCAGCCAACACCGGCAGCATCATCGAATTCGCCCGCAAACTTTGGGATTTGCGTCCGGCCCAAAGCCAGAAGATTGGCGAGTCGCAATTGGGCCGGATGGAATTGCTGCCACCGGACAAGGGCGGCACCAATTCGGCAACATTGGTCGAGTTGAAGGATAAAGACGGCAAGCTGATTCGGTCAGTGTTGCTCGGCAAGAAATCCATGCGCAGCGGCGGCGGCGATCCCATGGGCGGCGGCGGTTGGCCGAATGGCCGCTGGTTGTATCTGCCCGACAAACCGGGCACGGCTTATCTGGTTTCCGAAACCTTCACCGAGATTGAACCGAAAGCGGATCGCTGGCTGGCCAAGGATTTTTTCAAGGTCGAGAAAATCCGATCCGTGGCGGTGAACTTCCCCGAAGCGGCTAATTCCTGGAAATTGACGCGCGAGACTGAAGGCGGTGAATGGAAGCTGGCGGACGCGGCGGAGGAGGAGAAATTGGACGCCGGCAAGACCTCCAGCTTTTCCTACGCGCTGTCGTCGCCCGGATTTGTGGACGTGCTGCTCGAAGCGACCCCCGAACAAACCGGGCTGGACAAGCCCACCGTCATCACCCTCGAAACCTTTGAGGATTTCACTTACACGGTGAAGGTCGGCGCGAAGACCAACGATAATTATGTGCTCACGGTAACGGCCACCGCGGCGTTGCCCAAGGAACGCCCCCCCGGGGCGGAGGAACAACCGGAGGACAAGGAGCGGTTGGACAAGGAATTCAAAGACCGCCGACAGAAACTTGAGGAGAAGCTCGCGCAAGAGAAGAAACTGGCGAAATGGACTTACTTGGTTTCGAGTTGGACGGTGGATTCGCTCCTCAAAGAGCGCGCCCAGCTATTGCCGGAAAAGAAGGAGGAATCCTCCCCAACCACCCCGTCGGTGGACGAGGCGCCGTAAACCGGCAGGGGCACGTTCTCGGGACGAATGGTCCTGGCCTGCTCCCTTGGTCCCACGATTGGCCGACAGCGTAGAGCGCCGTCACACCGAGTCTTTGCGGTTGCTCCGTCGCCCGGTTTTGCGTTACAGCTAACGCACTGCGATGTCCATGAACGCGCTGACTGACGGCCAACCACCGAAACCCACCCCAACCGAGCGAACCCCTTCGTCACGCCTCATGTCACTGGACGCACTGCGTGGCTTTGACATGTTTTGGATCATCGGCGCCGACGCACTCGTGGCGACGCTCAACCAGATGAGCCACAGTGCCCCCACCAGCTTCCTCGCCCATCAACTGACCCACGCCGGGTGGGAGGGCTTTCGCTTTTACGACCTGATCTTTCCCCTGTTCATCTTCATTGTAGGCGTGTCGCTGGCCTTCTCACTGAGCAAGACGCTGCAACAGGCCGGACGCACTGCCGCCGTGAAGCGGCTCGTGCGGCGCAGCCTGCTGTTGTTCGTGGCGGGGCTCATTTACTCCAACGGCTTCACTCTGGCCTGGCCGGACATCCGGTTGATGGGTGTGCTGAACCGCATCGCGCTGGTCTATTTTTGCGTGGGACTGCTGTTCTGCTTCCTCAAACCGCGCACCCTGGTCGCCGTCGGCATTGCGTTGCTGACCGGCTATTGGGCGTTGATGACCTTTGTGCCAGTGCGCAACATCCAATTGACCAAGGAGAATCTGGCCACCCTGGCGGCGCAGGCGGGCGATAGTGAAACCGCCGCATTGTTCCGCGAACGCGGCAATCCCTCACGCAACCCGGAAGGCCCGGTCTGGACGGCGGCCACGAGGATGTTCTACGCCACCACGGAGCGCGTCACTGGCAGGTACGATCGCGGACTCAACCTGTCCGATCACCTGGATTTTCAATACCTGCCGGGACGGAAGTATGACAACTTCTTTGATCCCGAAGGTTACCTCAGCACCTTGCCCGCGCTGGTCACGGGCTTGTTCGGGGTGTTCGCGGGACGGTTGCTCGCGAATCGTGCCACGCGTGATCAGCGTAAAATGGTTCTGCTCGTCTCGTTTGGGATCGGCGGAATCGCGTTGGGCTGGTTGTGGCACCTCCAGTTTCCGGTGATCAAAAAGATTTGGACCTCCTCGTTCGTGCTGGTGGCTGGCGGCTACAGCGCAGTTCTGCTGGCGGCCTTCTACTGGATCGTGGATGTCCGGCGCTGCCAGCGCTGGTGCCAACCGTTCGTGTGGATGGGCATGAACTCCATCACCATCTACCTCGCCTCCAAGTTGATTGGTTGGTTTAGCGAGTCGGCGTGGGGTCTGATTGGGGAGAACGCCCATGCCTGGCTGGAACAAAACATCGCCCAAGGTCTCGGCCAATTGCTCACCACCCTCACGAGCCTGCTGCTGGCCTTCGGGCTGGTCTATTGGCTGTACCGACGCCGGATCTTCTTGAGATTCTAGTCCGAGCCAATGCCATTTCCCGCCACGCCATGAGTGATACGATTGTCAGACCGCTGGCCCGGCGCGGCGCAGACTTGCGCCGGTTCCTGCGCTTGAGTCATGCCATTTACCGGGACGACCCGCTCTGGGTGGCGCCGTTGACGATGGACTTCCAGAAGCTCTTCACCGCGGCAAATCCGCTGTTTGAACACGCGGAAATGCAATTGTGGATCGCCGAGCGCGACGGACGCGACGTGGGCCGCATTGCCGGCCTGGTGGACCGACATTACAACGAATTTCACCAGGAACAATCCGCGTTCTTTGGCTTCTTCGAGTGCATCAATGATGCCACGGTCAGTGACGCGCTGTTTGCCGCTACCCTGGATTGGGCCCGCGCCCGGGAAATGAATCGGGTGCTGGGACCACTGAATCCGACCACGAACGAGGAAAGCGGGTTGTTGATTGACGGCTTCGATTCCTCGCCCGTGTTCATGATGACGTACAATCCGCCCTATTACGCGGAACTCCTCGCCGCCGCGGGTTTCGTCAAAGCCAAAGACCTGCTGGCTTACGCCTTCGATCTGGCGCATGCGCCGGTGGACCGTTTCGAGCGCATCGCTGCCAAGCTCAACCATCGTTCCCCGGACATCACCATCGTTCCCGTCACGCGGCGCAACCTCGAGCAGTCGCTCAGCGAGGTGAAGGAAATCTACAACGAAGCGTGGCGGGCCAACTGGGGCTTCGTGCCGATGACCGACGCGGAGATCAACTTCCTGGCGGCGCGTTTGAAACCGCTTTTGACTGAGGGCCTGGCTTACATCGCCCGCAACGCCCACGAGCCAGCGGGCTTTTTGCTGGCCATGCCGGACTTCAATCAGGCGCTCAAACCGCTCAAGGGCCGGTTGCTGTCGCCGCAGTTGTTTGGGTTTCTGCGCTATTTGTTTGGCTGGAAGGTGCCGGACGCCTGCCGCGTCATCACGCTCGGGGTCAAATCCAAGTATCAAGGCCGCGGTATTGAAACTGCCATGCTCGCCGAAGGCCTGCACACTGGCTTCCGCCTTGGCTTCCGCACCATCGAGGCCTCATGGATTCTCGAGGACAACTCCGCCGTGCAACGCCTCATCAAGTTATTTGGCGGTCGGCCCTATAAAACCTACCGCATCTACGAACGAAGTCTCTAGACCGCCCGATCCGTTTCGGGCCGATGGACCATGATTAAGGTCTCCGCGGGCCGTCGGAAACGAAAGTAAAGCCAGTTTCCAAATGGCACCAACAGAACCGCCGTAATCACTCCCGCTGCGACGTCCACGACGTAATGATAACGGCAATACACCGTGGACAGGCACAACAGCACCACCAGCACCAGGTGCGCGAAACGAATTCGCGGCAAATAGCGCCAGGAAAAGTACAGCGTGGTCAGTGCCACCGCCACGTGACTGCTCGGAAACGCCGCGCCCGAGGCCTCGAGATTCTCGTAGATCCACGCCATGACCCGAAAGAAAGGCCCGGCCTGTACGGCGACGGGGAATTGGGCCAGCACTTCCAGCCGCACGTCTGCGGGCAATTCGTAACCGTCAATCGCCTGCCAGAAAACCCGCGGTCCCATGACCGGCACAAAAATGTAAATCAGATAGCAGACGTAGAACACGAATGAATTCACGGACAGGTAATGAAAGAACTGCTGACGATCGCGCAGATACAAGACCAGCCCGACGCCCGCAATCATGATGTAGTAGGAAAAGTAGGACGCATAGAAAAGTTCGCTCACCGCCAGGAACGGCAGATTCTCCATGAACGTGAGGCTGGGTTGCGCGCCAAAGATCCGTTCCTCCAGCCGGATGAGCGGCGCATCCAGGAAGCCGACAGCGAACATCTGATTCAATTTGCCCGTTTCACGATAGAAGCCGATGTAGAGTAACACCGGATAGAAGTGCCGCAGGAAATCCCAGCCGCGATTCTCTGGCTGCCGTGCGTGAGTCTGGATCAGCCAGTGAACCAGTATCATCCCCAGCACATGCCCTCCCACCCACCAGGGCCAACCTGGCACCGCCCCGCCATGAAATAGGAGGATCAGCAAAGCCACCACCACCAGGTAACCTTGCGTGACGTAGTCAATGAACGTGTAGTGCTTCATCCGGTCGCAGAATAACGATCCCAATTGGTCTTGGCCACTCAGCCGATGACTGACCGTCACGCTTCCTCAACCAACCGGCGAATGGCCCACCCTCATTCTCCAGCCGGACAGAGCGCCTCCCCACCGCCGACGACAATCGCTTGACACTCAATCAGCCGGGAATAGCTTGCGCGGAGGGACGCACCATGAACTCGCTGAGACAGCCTTGCCCCTATGCTGGTGACACTTCAAAAATGTCTCGGTGTAGAAACTTCAGATCAGAAATGAAGTGTGGCTTCGTTTCCCCGGTAAGAGGTGGCTGTTTCTCCACAGGGAACGCCTTCAGCCTGGTAGAACTCCTGGTGGTAATGGCCATCATCGCAATTTTGGCCGGGATGCTCTTGCCCGCCCTGTCCCGGGCCAAGTCCATTGCCCGCGAAAAGGCCTGCGTGAGCAATCTCCGGCAGGTGCATGCCGCCCTGCAGATGTATGCCGACGATGCCAATGACGGCTACCCGCTCGAACCCACCGAACACAATCCGCATCCGGATTTGCTCAACGCGCTCGAGGCCTGCCGATCCGGGTTGGTGCGGGTTTTCTACTGCCCGCAGGCCGATTACATGGAGCAATACGCCCAGAGTCCAAACTACACGCCAAGAGGCGGCATTGACTCCGTGAGGGATACTCCCACCAACCAGGCCGCGGGGAATGTCTCCTACATCTATTTCAGTTTCCGCACCAACAAGTACTGCGCTGCCAGCCCCGGCGGCTACTGGCGCGAAACGGCCAATTTCATCCCGCGCCAACTCAAAACCACTGACGTGAAGTGGCTGGACGAAGCCAAACCGCAATTGGCGGGCACCCTCAGTGACCGTTGGGTCATGAGCGATTTCTTCCGCCAAGGTGCGCCCTTCCCGCATGGCCGCTCCCACGCCCGCGGTGTAAACGTCTCCTATCTGGACGGCCACGTGGATTTGATGCGCGGCCGTCCGCGGGAGAACTACCGTTAGAGTTGAAGCCCGATTTCCTGTCCATGCACCATTGGTCGGTAACGCCGACTTTCCAGTCGGCGTGCTCGCCGGTTGGAAAACCGGCGTTACCCCCTCACGCTTCACGGACCCGATGCGCGCTTCGCGACTCGTGTAAACTCCCCCTGATCCCCTTCGCCCAAAGCGGCGATAAATCAGCCACCCTCCAAACCCTTCGCGCGGTTCATTGACGCTGAAAATGTCGCGAAGCGTCTGGAGTGCGTGCGGCTTCAGCGCCGCTCTCCGCGCGGGACTGACGCTTCGCTGGTTCATGCGTTCCAAGCGCGAATCTGGCCTTGGCGAATTCTCGCCCTGAACCGCTGCTCGGAGCGCGGACAGCCTTGTCCGCGCGAACTTCGGTACCGGAACTCGCGGACATGGCTGTCCGCGCTCCGGGCTCCATGGCTGCCAGGCGCGATTTCAGCATCGGGGCAACTCGCCCTGAACCGCTTGTCAGTAACGCCGAGCTTCCTGTCGGCGTGCTCGCCGGTTGAAAACCGGCGTTACCCCTCGCGGCTTGTCCACGCGCTCGCAGGTGTGCGCGCCGAAAACCTGAGCGGCGAGGGCAGCTGCGAACGGAATTTCGCCCGCGGCGAAAACCTCGAGAGCGGTGAGCGAGCGCACCGCAAGTGAAGCAAACCGCATTGCGCCTGGAGCAGGTTTGCAGGCAGACGCTGGCTGCGGATGTCGGCGACGAACGCCGGCGTCGTGCTGAATGCCGGCACAGGAATGCCTTTCCGCACCGCGTTATTCAACACCTTGCGTCAACTGCGCGTGCCGTTCTTGATTGCGCGCTTGAAAAACTTATTCAGCAGCAGGATCGTAACGTTCGGTTTCTTGTCGAAGCCCCGCTTGATTTCGGCCAGGAAGACGCAGCGAATGTTAGAGCCGGGACCTTTCCATTTGGCAGCTTTGGGGCAGCTTTGGGTTGACAAAGTACCAGCTCGATGGCTCCTTGGAAACAGTTGCAGTTTGAGTACCTGCCGCTGGAACGGAGAACGAGCGCCATGAGTCACTTCAACATTTCCAGCACCGAGGAATGGGTCACCCCCGGTGCCGCCTTGAATGCAGTCCAGTCAACCGTTGCGGAGAAGCGAAGGCTGCTTCGCCAAAACCGATCTTCCCGGCGAACTCAACTTCGATGGCTGACCGTGACGTTGCTTCTGTTTCCCAGCAGCTTCTTTGGCCAAACCTTTACCGCCACGGACCTTCCCATTCCCGTTGCCAGCAGCGGCATGGCCCACTGGGGCGATTACGACGGCGATGGCGATTACGATTTTGTCATTACAGGCCAACCGGAGTTGCGCGTGTATCGGAACGACGGAGGCGACGCGTTCACCAGTCAAGGACTGTTGGTCGCGCTCAGTCAAAGCCCTGGGGCGGTCTGGGGCGATTGGGACAACGACAACGATCTCGACCTGGTCGTTGGCGGGGCGGACACCGGTGGTGTGCCCGTGCTGGGCGAGTATTCGCTGACGCGGCTTTACCGCAACGACGGCGCGAGCGGTTTCACGTTAGTGGGCGAAGGCATCCCGTTCGCCGGCCTGCCGACCTTGACGGACTTTGACAATGATGGCGATTTGGATCTGATGATTGCGCGCGGCCCGACGATGATGCCGGGCGGACAGTCAGACATTAACTCCGTCCGCTTCTATTCCAACGAGGGAAATGGCAATTTCAAACTCCAGTTCGAATTGCCCATGCCAAACAACACCATCGCGGTGCGGGCGATGGACTTGAACGGCGACGGATGGACTGACCTGGCGCAATTCAAGTTGCTCGATGGCGAAATGCTGTTCACCGCGCGACTTAACTTGGGCAATTGCCAATTCACCTCGAACTCGTGGGTCTTAAGCCCGTTGGGACCTGGGTTCCCGCTGTTTGGCGATCTGGACAATGACGGAGACGAGGACTTCGGCGTGCTGGCGTACGGCAACGGTCCACTGCCGAGCTACTCCGGCTGGCTGCGCAACGATGGGAGCACCAACACGCTGCTGCCAGGCATCGAGTTCCCGCTCGCCAATCTCACTTGCTCCCTGGCGGATTACGACAACGATGGCCGGCTCGACGTCGCAGCGACCGGTGGCACGTCGGGATATGACAATGTCTTCCAGCTTTTTCACAACAACGGCGGTTTCTCATTCACCACGAACACACCGAACATTGAAGGGACGCAATACGCCGTGATGGCGTGGGGCGATGCCGATGGCGATGGCGATCTGGACCTGTTGCTGTCCGGCATCCCCAACCCGCCGTATCCGGGCAATCCGTTCATCCGTCTCTATCGCAACGACACGCCCGTCACCAATGCTCAGCCGCAGACGCCCACGAACCTCATCGCGACTGTGAGTGGGAGCAGCGTCCAACTCAGTTGGGCGGCGGTGACGGACGCGAATCAATCCGGCGGTCTGAGCTACAACGTGCGCGTGGGTCGCGCAGGCCAGGGCGTGGATGTCATCACGCCCGCGGCGAATCTCGTCACCGGCAAACTCCTGCTCCCGCAAGTGGGCAACGCCGGCCATGGCCTTTTTCGTGTGCTGACCAATCTACTGGCCGGCACGTATTATTGGAGTGTGCAGGCGGTGGACAATGCCTTTGCGGCATCAGCTTTCGCGGTCGAAGGCAGTTTCGAAATTGCCCCTGGCCTGCCGCGCGTGGGCGAACCGGCGGCCTCGGATTTGCGTTTTCCACACGCGACCCTGACCGCCTCGGCGATTCCCAACGGCGCCCCTGCATCCGTGTGGTTCGAGTACGGACTCTCGACCAACTACGATCAGGCCACGCCCGCCACCGCCATCGGCTCGGGCATCGCGCCAGTGGCATTCACCAACGAGATCACTTCGCTGCTGACGGCGACGCAATATCACTTTCGCGCCGTGGCCTCGAATGTCGTCGGGATCGCCTACAGCTCCGACAAGACTCTATTCATCTCGAACACGCCACCGACGATTTCGAACCTCACCAACCTTGTGGTATTGACCCCCAATCAAACTTCGCCAGGGTTGAGTTTCAACGTGGGCGATTTGGAGTCACCCGCCGACTTGCTCCAAGTGACCGGTACGGCCCAGAACGCGACCCTGCTACCCCCATCCGGCATCGCGTTCGGCGGGGCCGGCTCGAATCGCACGGTGCAGTTGACACCCGCGCCCGAACAGCGCGGCATCACGACGGTGACGGTTCGGGTCACAGATGAACACGGCGGGCAAAGCTCCTCTGGATTGACGTTGCGCGTCGAGGATTTCAGCCCCGTGTGGAGCCTGTTGACCGGGAGCAGCGAATTGGCCGTCGGTGACATCAACCGCGATGGATTCCTGGATTTCGTGCGTAACGATCGTTGGCTGCAGAACCTCAGCGGCACGAACTGGGCGCAGCCCTCTGGCGGCAACATTCAGAACCCGATCGCCTCGGGCACGCTGGGCCTGGCCGACGTGGATGACGACGGGGATCTCGACATCGCCGAGTCCGGCTCGATCGCGACCACGCGCTTGACATGGATCTGGACCAATGCGCCGCCTCCGGTCGGCCTACCCTGGCTGCGCTCCGCGGCGGTCAGCAACCTACCAGGCTACTTTAGCGCGTCGCTCACCTGGGCCGATTTCGATCAAGACGGGGACATGGACCTCGTGCTGGCGGGAAGCACCAACACGCCTAACCCGTCCAATTTCAAGACCCGCGTGTGTCGGAACGACGGCGGGTTGAACTTTACGCCCCTTGCCGACGTGCTCCCCGACCTGGCGGATGCGTCGCTGGCCTGGGCGGACTTTGATCGCGACGGCGCCATGGATGTCTGTGTTTCCGGCACGACCAACGGGTCGAGCGGCTATCTCACCGGGGTGTACCGCAACAACGGCGCGGGTCAGTTCACGAGTGTTCCCGCAGGACTCCCGGGGATTACCAGGGGCTTGGTGCGGTGGGGCGACGTGGACAACGACGGCTGGCCGGACCTGCTGTTGTGCGGCATCATCCGCGTCGGGAACACCATGACCAACCTGACCAAGCTGTTTCGCAATAACACGGACGGGACGTTCTCCGAATACTCGAGCTTTGCCCCGCTCAATTCACCGCGCGGTTTTCTCGTGGACGTGGACAACGATGGCCGGCTGGACGTGCTGCTGGTCGGGACGATGCCGGGCGACATGTTGGCGACTCCGGTTGCGCGGTTTTATCTCAACCGGGGCGAGGGCCAGTTCCTCGATATTGGTCCGACGTTGCCCAGCGGCAACCCCGCCCCCACCCTGGTTGCCGTGGGCGATTTTGACCGCGATGGACGAGTGGACGTCGTGCTTGGGTCGCGAGTCTATTTGAACCGTTTCCCCGCGACCAACGTGCCGCCCACCGCGCCAGCCAACCTGAGCGCGACGCCGAACGCGAGCGGTGTCACGCTCGCCTGGTCGGCGGCGACTGATGCGAATCAATCCGGCGGCCTGACCTACAACTTGCGCGTCGGCACTGGTCCTGGCTTGGGCAATGTCCTAAGCCCTTTGGCCGACCCCGCCACCGGCCAGCGATGGGTTCGCGCGCCAGGCAACGCCAGCCAGAGCCTTCAGTGGCGATTACGAAATCTCGCGCCGGGCACTTACTTTTGGAGCGTGCAGGCGATTGACCACGCCGGGGGCGAATCGCCGTTCGCGCAGGAAGCCACGTTCGACATCCCCGACCTGCGGCCGGTGATTTTGTCTGTGCGCGCGAGCAACGGGACGGTTTCGTTGAAGCTGCGGTTCGTTTGGGCCGGCAACTATTCTGTGCTGACCTCCACCAACCTCTCAGCCTGGAGCGAACTGCCACCGTCGGACTATCTGGCGGGCGAAACCAATATCATTCTCCAAACCTCCAGCGAAACCAGCCAGTTCCTCCGCCTGCGCAGAAATTAACGTCGAATTGCTTCTGGGGTTCACCCAGCGTCGCGGCACGGTGCAACTCGGGTGGCGCCTTGCTCCGCCGACGGCGGCTCCGGCTTTACACCGTATAAGTGCTGCTGGCCACCCAGCCGCCGGTGCCGGTCCAATTGGTGTGGAAGAACTCCCCGCGCGGCTAGTCCCCGCGCTCGTAATTGTGTGCGCCGGAAAGCGGTGCTGAACTCTTCCAGTGGGTCGCGAAACTCAGACCGCGACCGGTTCAGGAACTTCGCGGAGGACCATCAACCGGTCCGCCGGAATCGGAAGCAATGCGTAAGCACGGCCATCGCGCCCGGAAAATTCCACCTCGAAGGCGTTGCCGCCGTACGTCATCACGACTGTGCCGGCTTGGCCACGACGAAGCAGGAGCGGCACCCCCGTTTCAAAGTGCTTTGCTGGAGTGTCCTCCAGCAGCGCCACCGAGTCATGCAGATGTATTTCGCCGTTCATGGTGTCAAACAATATAGCAGGTTGTAAGTCTTGGAAAGGCTTCTCCGTGCCTGAGGATCCACGCGCTCATCACCGTGGCCGTGCCCGCTGCCGTCGTGATGGGAAAACGCAACACAAAGACCTGCCCAAAACTGTTGTCGCCTCTCAGCTCGAATTGATCGGAAGTAGCGGCCTCCCGAAGCAACGCGGCCTTGAGCACCTCGGAGTTGTCCCGAGACACGCCGAGCACGGAGGCGAACAGGCGGGCCTTGTGGCGACCGTCCCGATGTGCGGGATTGAGCGGGTAGTCCTCCAGCTTGTTGCCAAGGTCCGCACGCTCGCCGTTCGGCAGTTTCATCGGCGCGATGAAACCATACCGCTCGGCGGACTGCAACCTCGCCGCCTATCACGACGGACGTAAAGGAAGAGGCCGGACAGCGCCAACGGTCCGGTCCGCGTGCGATGAATCCGTGTTACACCGTATATGTGCTGCTGGCCACCCGGCCGCCGGTGCCGGTCCAATTGGTGTGGAAGAACTCCCCGCGCGGCTGGTCCCCGCGCTCGTAGGTGTGCGCGCCGGGCCGGAGCAATCGCCAACCTTGGGCCGATTGACTGAACGCCGTTGGCATTCTGTCAGCCGGGCTTTCGTTGCGTCATTCGTTGGGAGGCGGATCCGCTCACCTTGTCCGTGTCGTGACCGCCGGGAACGTCAGCGCAAGTATTGGGTCAGCCAGGCATCGTCAACCGTGATGGTTTCTTTTCGACCGTTGCGCTCAAGGACGATGTCTCCCGTGATGTCCTTCACTCCGATTCCGGTCTTGTCACGATGTCTGAGGAACGGACGATCCACGTCGTCTTTGATCGTGACACCTTTGAAGTGGAGGTTGCCGGCGGGTCGACTTTCCAAACCGAGGCCTTGCACATAGATCGGCGGGAAAAACGCATCGTGGCGGGCACTGTCGCGGAGGACTGAGTTTTCCATTTCAATCCGCACTGCATCGTAGGGATTGAACTGCACCGAGAGTCCGGCCATGCCGTCGTTTTCGGACACGAATCGCGTGATCCGAAGTCGCCCGCCTGGGGGGTCTTGCTGAGTCGAGCACAGGTGAATGGCATGCTGGGTATTGCTACGGGAGACACAACGATCTAGATGGATCGAGATAGGCTTGGAGGAACCGGTCATGGTTTGCGGACAGATTTGGAAGCCGGTCCCGGCATTATTCTCCGCCACACACCTGCGCAGCACGCAATTGATCAGAGAATCCGTAGGGCTGTTCGGCTCGAAGTCAATTCCCGCCTGCGGCGCGGTACCGCTCGTGTTGCGCAAACGGCAGTCCTCAATCAACAGGTTTTCCGCGCTGATCACACTGATGCCCTGGCGATGGTTTTCGTTGCAGTCCACCCGCCGGATCACCACGTCTTGATTAACCTCCCGGTTCCGGGTCGTGCCCAGATAGATGCCGTCGCCTCCCGTCTTTTCGACGGTCAAGTCTTGGACCAACACGTTCCGGCAGCCGAGAAACGCCAGGCCATGCCGCCATTCCGATGGTTCATAGGCCGCCGATTGATAGTCCTGCTTATGCATCCGGATGCGGGCCGATTTGCCGCCGTCTTTCTTCTGGCCGCGAACCACGACGTTTTCGCATTCCTGCCACGTCAGGAGGCAATCTCCCTTCGAGCGGAAGTCGCCTCTCAGGGCCACCAGTTCCGTTCCCGCCTCGAAGATGATCTCCTGGTCACTCACGCCGCTGAGCGGCCGCGTGACCCACGCCGAGGCTTGTCGGTCAATGATCAGTCTCCTCGCTTTCGAGTGGATGGCTTGCTGCAGGTATTTGGTGGAGTCTGCACGGTCAAATCCCCACCACGAAACGCGGGCTTCGTGCCGTTTGCCGGCCAACACTTCGCGAACCAATTCTGGCCGCGCAAGCGTTTCCGCCCAGACGGAAGTCGGTGCCGGTAACAGACCGGACAAGACGATTGAGATGACAAGAAATACACGTCGCATTCAGCAACTCCTGATCAATCAAACAAACCCACATCTACCTCAAACGAGCACCAGCGTCCAGCTCGGCAGGCGGCAACCTTAGTGCGCTCCGCCGAGCTGGGGAAGCCGTGTAGGTGCTGCGGGCGACGCGGCCGCCGGTGCCAGTCCAGTGGGTGTGCAACCATTCCCCTCGCGCTGGGTCCCCGCGTTCGTAGCTGTACGCGCCGAAAACTTGAGCGGCGTGGGTAGCTGCGAAACGAGTTTTGCCGGAGACGAAGACCTCCGGAGCGGTGAGCGCGCGCATCATGGTGCATGACATCGCCCGCGCATTCCGTTAAAACCTCCCCGTGCGCGCGCCGGAACTGAAACCCTCTCACAAGCTCGTGCGGGCCTACTACGCGCCCGCTACGCCGCCAACCTCCGCCGCGAACTGCCCCGCATCCCCTTCGTAGCAGCGGATGTGAGTCCGCTCCAATCTCCTTCCGGGGCTTCTGCTGCGAAGAAAGTTAGAGCCGACTCACATCCGCTGCTACGGGATGCGGAGGTTTTCCGCGCCTTCGTCGCCGCCGGCCAGCGCCTCGCCGAATTGCACGTCGGCTACGAGCAGCAGCCGGAGTATCCCCTCCAGCGCCGGGAGAACCCGAAGTCCCCGCTCAACTGGCGCGTCGAGAAGATGAAACTGGTAGGGCGCGTCAGTCCTCTGCGCGCCGCGACGGCACAATTACCTGACGGCGCGCCCGGAGTGACGCGCCCTACCCTCAGCCTCGTTTACAACGACTTTCTGACGCTGGCCGGCATCCCGCCCGAGACGTTCGACTACCGCCTCGGCAACCGCAGCGCGCTCGAATGGGTGATTGACCAGTATCAGGTGAGCACCGACAAACGCAGCGGCATCACCAACGACCCCAACCGCCCCGACGACCCCGAATACATCGTACGCCTGATCGGCCAGGTCATCACCGTGAGCCTGGAGACGGTGAGGATCGTGCAGGGCTTGCCGCCGCTGAAAACAGCTTGAGCATGGGCACCCAGAGGCTGGGAACGGCCCTGAGCGAGTTAGACTTGAACATCGACCCGGTGTCGGACGCGGAGTTGATGGCCTGCCGAGACGCCGTTACGCGGGTTAAACTGTATAGGTGCTGCTGGCCACGCGACCGCCGGTGCCGGTCCAATTGGTGTGGAAGAATTCGCCGCGCGGTTTGTCCACGCGCTCGTAGGTGTGCGCGCCAAAGTAATCGCGTTGCGCCTGGAGCAGGTTGGCCGGCAACACCGCCGCGCGGTATTGATCGTAGAACGCCAGCGCGGTGCTGAAGGCCGGGACCGGGACGCCGCGTTTGGCCGCCGTGGCCACGATATTACGCCAGCCTTTCTGGCAACGTTTGATTTCGCCCCGGAAATAATCGTCCAACAGCAGATTCATCAGCCTGGGATTGCGGTCGTAGGCTTCCTTGATCTTGCCGAGAAAACGCGAGCGGATGATGCAACCGCCGCGCCACATGAGCGCAATGCCGCCGTAGTTAAGATTCCATCTGTATTCCGTCGCGGCGGCGCGCATGAGCATATAGCCTTGGGCGTAACTGACAATTTTCGAGGCGTAGAGCGCGTCGCGGATGTCAGCAATGAACTGTATCTTCTTGTCCGCGTTCGCGGCCAGGCTGGTGAGCGCCGGGCGCGGGCCTTTGAGTTTCCTCGCCGCTTTCACCCGCTCGTCCTTGAGGGCCGAGACACAACGCGAGTAAACCGCTTCCGCAATCAGCGTGATGGGAATGCCCAGGTCCTGCGAATTCACGACCGTCCATTTGCCCGTGCCCTTCTGGCCGGCCGTGTCGAGGATTTTGTCCACCAGTGGCTGGCCGTCTTCGTCCCGCTTGCCCAGGATATCGCGGGTGATTTCGATCAGGTAGCTGTCCAGTTCGCCTTGATTCCATTCCGCGAAGACTTCGTGCATTTCCGGCGCGGACAGGCCGAGGCCGAGCTTCATGATGTTGTAGGCTTCGCAGATCAACTGCATGTCGCCGTACTCGATGCCGTTGTGGACCATTTTCACGTAATGGCCGGCCCCGTTTTCGCCCACCCAATCGCAGCACGGCACGCCACCTTCGACCTTGGCGGAGACGCCCTGGAAAATATCCTTCACGTGCGGCCACGCGGAGGGCGAACCGCCGGGCATGATGCTCGGGCCACGCCGCGCGCCTTCCTCGCCCCCGCTGACGCCGGTGCCAATGTACAACAAGCCCTTGCTCTCGACGTATTTGGTGCGGCGATTGGTGTCTTCAAACAACGAATTGCCGCCGTCAATGATGATGTCGCCGGGTGCCAGATGCGGGAGAAGTTGTTCGATGAATTCGTCCACCGCCTGGCCCGCTTTGACGAGCATCATCACGCGACGCGGTTGCTTGAGTTGGGCGACCATTTCCGCGATGGAGTGGGCGCCGAGCACCTTCGTGCCCCGAGCTTCGTTGGCGAGGAAGTCGTCCACCTTGGACACCGTGCGGTTGTAGGCCACGACGGTGAACCCGTGGTCGTTCATGTTCAGAATGAGGTTCTGGCCCATGACGGCCAGACCAATCAGGGCAATGTCAGCTTGTGGTTCCATAAAAGTACATCTGTGACTTGCGGCTCAACGGGTGAACGATCCAGCGCGATAGCCGCGAGCGCCGCCGACCACGATTCATTTGGTTCGCTGCGCGTCGGTCGCGCCTCAACCGGTCGCGCCTCAACCGGTCGCGCCTCAACCGGTCGCGCCTCAACCGGTCGCGCCGAGTTGCAGCCGGGCGTCGCCCTCGAGCATCGTCTTGAGGTTGGTCCAGTTCGCTTCGTTCATGTCGTTGAACGCGTTGAGATAAACCGCGACGGTTTCGTGGGGGTACTTGGCGAGCAGGACATCCACGGCGGCTTTCAGTTTCTCGTCGTCCATGGCCTCCGGCAAGTCCTCCACCACGCCCTCCTTGTTCTCAATGCCGAGGGCGTTGAGGAAATCCACCAGCATGGCATTCTGCTTTTTCACCAACCAGGTGCGGAGCAGCGTCCCCGCCGCCAGGTCGAGGGAAGGCCGCGTGAGCGTAGCGAGCATGGTGGCGTGGCGCTGCGGCTTGGGTTGGCGCTCCAGAAACACCGGACGCAAGTGCCGGGCGTTCGCCACGGCGGCGAGCGCCGCCTTGTACGTGGGTTTGTCGTCCTCAAAGATGGAGGCGATGATTTCGTTGGCGAGGCCCGGCGACATGAAGCCGAGCAGTTCGTGCGACTTGAGCATGTGTTGAATCCTTCCGCGAAATTAACCCAATCCGTATGTCCACAACGGCCTTACCCCGACCGTTGTGCGGGCAATCTTGCGGCGTTTCGACGGCAATGCGCAAGTCTCTTATTCTTGCACCCCGTTGGCCTCAAACCATTGAGAGAAGTTGGCGTGAACATTGGGAAATTGAAAACGGTGGCTTGCCAAGGGCCACCCCTGGTCCATATAGAAATACGCGCAGATGCTGCTGAAGGAGTGGCGACCCCTGCAGGTTCGGGCGCTAGAGCCGGCAGATCGCCGGACGTGACTCCGGCGAGTTGGCAAACGGCCGAATCCTGGGCTGAAACCTGCTGGAGGAACTCTTGCTAGGGGGCAATCAAGTGCAAGTTGACGGCCAACCCGTCAGGCGGTTTGGATGAGCCATCGGTGGTATCAGCGTGTCAGAGGAAGGGCTGTCAACGAGGATAAGTAAGCAATGCGAAGAGCTGATTGTGTATGACGCCGTTTTGGGTTGAGCGAATCGCGGGCGGAGTTTCATCTTCCGCGTCTGGCCGCGTGTTGTTGGCCTTGACCCTTGCGGCCCTGGCCTGCGTCGGCAGTCGCGCAGGCGAGATCACCTCGACCGATATTGTGGCGATACCGCCAAGCGTCACGGCTTCGGGCAATGGCACGCTTGATTTGCGGATGTTCACGTTTTCCGGTGCCGAGATTGCCAACAGTTCGGGAGCGTTTAACGGTGACAATGGCAACAACTCCCTGCCCCAGGGCGGCGGAGCGGATGTGGACTGGTTCACTGAGTCCTATGTCACCACGGCGGGCAAGCTCAAAGCTTTCTACAATCTGAACTTCTCTCCGTCCGGCGGTGTTTTTGAGATGGTGCTGTTCCTTGACCTGAACGAAACCGGCGCCGCGGCATTGGTCAATTCGCTGGACCGGCTGGATATCGTGCTCAATCCCATCAGTATTCAAGGAAATCCCAGCCCCTTCGGCGACGTTTCGAGTTCCCAGCAGGCAGCGATCAACCAACAATACACGGGCGGGATCACGATTGCCTCGTTGAACCCGCAACCCGCTGTCAATCTGCCGCTCAACAGCCAGGGCGCGGGCTTTTCCGACTATGCCATCTTCACCGGAATCAATCCTTTCAGTCTGGATGATTCCGACGTCTTGCTGTTCAACATTAGCATGAGCAGCCTGAACAACGGCGCCGAGGAGATCTTCCTTAGCGGAAAGTATGCGCCGACGGACATCGTGGTGCCCGAACCGACTTCGTTGATTTTGCTGCTGGCAGGCGGCCTCGGGCTGGTGAGGTGGCGACGGCGGCGATGTTCTGGTTGAGCTCGGGGCGCGATCTGCCGTCCTGCTGGCCGCCAGCAAGGTGGGATTCAGTTGGGAGAGAGATCGGCCCGCACCCGGTGAATAGCACGACCAACAATCCGATCAATAACTCGCCGAGCCTTCAACCAACAGTAGTCACCGTGATGGCTTGACGCTTGGCCAAAGCGGCGCAGGTTTCCTGTTCGAGCAGCAAGGATTTGCCCGATTCAATCGCCAGCACCGCAATGCGCGCCGCCGCGCAGGTTTCCAGCGTTTGCGGCCCCAGGCACGGGATGTCGAAGCGCATGTCGTGTTGTGTCTTGGCGACCTTGACCGCAACGGCACCGCCGTCCTTGCCGGCGAGTTCGCCACCGCGCGCCAAACATCGGTCCGTGCCCTCGAATCCTTCCACCGCCAACACCGTGCCCTCCTTGACCACGACCGTCTGGCCGATTTCGAGCCGGGAAACTTCCTTCGCAACGCCAAAACCGAAATCCACGTCCGCGCGCTGTTCCGCCGAAAGTTTCGGTCCGAGCAGAAAACCCGCGCCCGGCATGAGCGGCTTGAGCCAGGGCGTGGCTTCGATGAGTTCCACTCCGTCTTTCCTGAGTTCATCAGCAATGGCGCCGAAGATCGTGTGGGCATTTCTTTCCTTAAGGCGCAACAGAACGCCCATGGCGCGCAAATCCGGGCGCACGTCATAGAGATTCTTGGGTGCGATCTGACCCGCCATGACGCATTGCTTGACGCCACGCGCCGTGAACGCGCCGATCATTTTGGAAAGTTGTCCGACCTTCACCCAGACGATGTCGTCCACGAGTGAGACCAAGGCCGGATCGGTTTCGCCCTCGAACGCCACCGCGATCAAGCGGCGCACGCCCTGTTGGCGGGCCTGGCGGGCGAGTTCCAACGGCAACGAACGGTTGCCGGCGATGAGGCCCAGAGATTCAAGCGCGGTATTCATGCTGCGATTACGCACGGGCAAGCTAACAGGAACGACCTCCGAGATGCCAGCCTGGGTTGAAATACCTCTTGACCACGACTCTCCGGGCTGCCCGCTGTCCATTTTCAAAGCAGAGCTGTCGCGGATTATGACAAACCGCCATTTGCCGTTGAAGCAATCACCGGAGCGTTTCTCGCGGCGGTTGTTGGCGACGCATGGAGTTGACCATCGTTGGCTGAATCACACGAGATAACCGCAGCGCCAAAGGCGTGCGCCAACCGAACGCTTCGCACACAATCGGAACGGAGAACATCCGCGCGTCAGTTTTGTTCAAATGCGGGAGTATTACTTGCCGAGCCTATCTGGCTTGCCGAGTGCTTGATCCACAAGCGGATGAGCCGGGCAGACTCATCGGCAAACATAAAACACGCGGCGATGACGAAGACCGAGGAATTTGTGGAGGCCACGCGGCTGGCGGCGTTCCCCCGCTTGAACCCCAACCCCGTACTGGAGTTCAACGGTGAGGGGGAGCTGACGTATGCCAATGCGGCCGCTTGCACCCTGGCCCGGGCGCTGGGCAAAGAGCGGGTTCTTGACATTCTGCCCGCCGACGTGGCGAACAAGGTGGTTGACTGTTGGGCGGCGGGCAGACCTCGGTTGCGTGAGGAGGTGTGTCTTCACGACCGCACGCTGCACTGGTCGTTCCTTCCGTTTCTGGAGGCGGGGGTCGTTCATTGCTACGGTGAGGACGTCACGGAGTTATTGCAGCGCGAGGAGCAACTCCGTCAGGCGCAGAAGCTCGAATCAATCGCGCAAATGGCGTCGGGGATCGCGCACGACTTCAACAACATTCTCACGGTCATCCAAGGTTATGCGGACTGCCTGTACACGCGGCATCAGGCGGACAAGCCCCTGGCGGATCCGCTGAAACGCATCGGCGAAGCGGCGCGGCGCGCGGCGGCGCTGACCCGCCAACTCCTGATGTTCAGCCGCAAGCGGGAAATCACCGCGCCGGCGCTTGATTTCAACGCGATGCTGCGCGGGTTCCTCAACTCACTACCGCGGCATTTGGGTAACGACATCGTCGTCGAGGCCGATTGCGCCCCGGACCTGCCGCGGGTGCAAGCCGATCCTGGCATGTTGGAACAGATCATCTTCAACCTCGCGGTAAATGCCCGGGATGCGATGCCACAAGGGGGGCGTTTGTTGTTTACCACCCGATGGGTGCGGATTGACGAAGCGTACGTGCGCCAGCATGCCGAAGCGCGGCCTGGCTGGTTCGTTTGCCTCGCGGTTCGGGACAACGGTAGCGGCATTGACCGGAAGATTCTGGGTCGGGTCTTCGAGCCATTTTTCTCCACCAAGGAAGTCGGGCATGGCACCGGGCTGGGCCTTTCCACCGTTCACGGCATCGTAAAACAACATCAGGGTTGGGTGGACCTAAGTAGCGAGGTGGGCAAGGGCACGACCTTCAAAATCTACTTCCCAGCCCTCGCTCCCGATCCTGAGTGTGAAACCAAGAACGCCGACTCCGCGCCCGCTGGCGGCGGCAAGGAAACCGTGCTGCATGTTGAAGATGAACCCATCCTGCGCGAGTTGGTCCGGGAAGTTCTGAGCCAGTACGAATACCGCATCCTTGAAGCCGGCTCTGGCATTGAAGCCCTCAAGGTGTGGGAGGCCAACCAAGGTCAGGTGGATTTGCTCCTCACGGACATGGTCATGCCCGAGGGCATGAATGGCCGTGAACTGGCGGAAGAGCTTCGCGGCCGGAAACCTGGTTTGAAAGTCATTTACACCAGCGGCCACAGCGCCAATGTCTTTACCATGGATCAAGCCCAGCACGACGGCTTGTGGCTCGAAAAACCTTATCAAGCATCCAAGCTCGCCCGCACGATCCGCGATTGCCTCGACCATCCAACGCAGTCCGCAATGGAGCCGGACCCTGCCCATGCGGTGGGCGTCGCAAGTGGCAGATCGCTCGAGCAGGACGCCGTTCCCGCCTGAGCGGCGCCGTCTGGTATTCTGCGTTCCTCAATCCCTGGCCGGCGGGATCACAATTCGCTGCCCCACACGCAGTCGGCCGGCGTCCAATTCAGGGTTTGCTGCGATGAGTTCAGGAACCGTAAGGCTATGCCCCGACTGCCTCACCGCACTGACAATTCCTGAAACAGTGTCTCCTTGATGGATGACATAAATCGCACCCGGCAGTGGCCCCCCAGTGACATCGTGTGACCTCTCAAACAATGGCGCATCTGCTTCGCCGGCTTCGGGCGCCGGCGGTTCGGCGCGCTCACGGCGCGGCGTGTAGGGCTTGGGATTCCCTTGCTCGTCCAACACGGGAAACCAGCGCATCCGATCCGCTTGATCGCCGATGGCCGTCTTCCGGCAGCGCCGCACCAGCGCCTTGTAGAAGATATCCGCAGTCGGTGGATCCACATACTTGATCCATGAACCGGCGCGACACAGCACTCTGGCTGTTTCATCAGTATTGTCCGGCATCAACTTCGCCGCCTCCCAAGCCAGAAACGCGGCTTGATACCGGTAATGAAACCGCACGTCAGGATCAGGACTGTGTCCGCGGGCGCGTCGCAACTCGTCGGCACTGGCGACAATGGCATCTCGCTCACCAGGCTGCTCCCGCCTTGCCACCGTCACGCCGTCCGTAAAATTCCCCCCGTGATAGTGCCAGTCAGGTTCCAGTTCCGTGCCCAACAGTTCCAGCCCCTTGAAGCGCGCCAGGGTGGCAGCCTCGACCAGCGCTTTCGCCCGTTGCTCCGCGGGCAGAGTCTCCTTCCAGCCCGTGTTCAGCGACTGAACCAACTTCTCAATGTCCGCCTGTAGTTCTTGCGGAAAGTAATCGCGCGCCACGTCTCCTTGACTTTGTCGAGTCAGCCGGCGTGCCAGCAAATAGCGGATTTGTTCCCGCGCTTTCTCCTGCTCGCTTGATTCCCCTGCCCTGGGCGCATCGGTTTCGACTGGTTTGTCCGGGCGAGCCGCCAACCAGGCACGGTCCACGTAGCCTTTGAGTTCATCCACCGTGAGCACGCGCTCCGCCACGTAGGCGGCGTCCATCCAGTAACCGGAGCGCAACAGGGCATCGAGCGCCAGAATGTAATCGCGGCGCGCCAGGTGCAAGACACCCAATTCGCCGAGCACCTGCCGGCCCGCCGGAATCCGCTCGTGAAAAATCTCATTGATCTCGACCGATAGACTTTCCGCGAAACTTACCGGGGTATTCGTACCTGGAAACTCCGTCGGAAAACTGCGGCTCACCCGGACCAGCAACGCGCCAGCCGCTTCCACCTTGCCAGCGCGCAGTAAGATTTTGGCCTGCAACCACTGGGCCAGCGGCGAACGCGGCGAACGCTGAATCCAGCGTTGCGCCAACTCATGCGCGCCGGACTGATACGCTGCCAGCGCCAGCTTCTCGGCGGATTCCACATCGGTCACGCCCTGCGCTTCCACCGCGTTCAACCAGCCCAGCGTGAGGCTCGCGTCATGGCCAATCCGGTCTGGGCTGTGGCGCCGGGAGGCGTCTTGCGATGAAATCAGAAACGCGGTGATGACCTGCCGTGCCCTGACATCCGCGGCTAATGCCTTCAGACCTTCAGGGTCACTTAGCGCAGCGGCGGCAACCAGGCGCAGGGAAGTGGTCGCCGTCGGGTCGCCCGTGGCGAGTTGTTCGAGATAAAGCTTGATGGCCGGGGCATGGTCTTTGCGCTGGTAATGAATCCGCGCCTCCCATCCCAGACTTGACGACGCCAATCCGAGCGAGTCCACGAACCCTCGCCGCGCCAGCTCGCGCACCTGTTGATAGCTCGTGAGCGCTTTCTCCGGTTCTTCCTTCTCCCATGACTTGGCGAGCATGAACGCCGCCCAGGTGGACTTGAACTTCCGTTCCGACGCCGGTCGTGCCAGCAGCCGTTCCCACGCCTCGCGCGCCATGCTCTTGTCCACTAATGCCGGATTGTGCCAGGCAGAAGCGCCTTCGAGATAGTCAGAGAACTCGACGGGCAGACCTTCAACAAACTCGAGTTTCGGGAATATGGGTGCGGAGCCTTTGCGGTCGCTGCGGCGCCCGCCGTTCTCGTTCCAGTGCCCTTCACCACTGCCCTCCCAACGCTCGCGTGCCGCCACGTAATCCTTGAGTTTCGCGCGCTCGATTTGGTGTGCCTCGCAGATCGCCTCAATCTCTTCCACCGCCAAACCCTGTTGTTTCAAAGCCGCAGTCAAGTCGCTCAATTCTGCCTCCAGCGATTGCGAGGCAAAGTCACCACGCCTCGATCCCGCTGGACCACCAAAACCGCGGCGCTCCATTGCTCCCGTCTCCGGGAGCGGCACAGCGAGAAAGCGGCTTTCGACCAGTCTCATGCGCTGCAACTCACGCTCGAAATCCGCCAGCGGCGCGGCCAGCAGGGCTTCGTCGCCGGCATTCAGCAGGTTGTTGGGAAAGAACGGGCCGCAGGCCATCACCGCATTGGCGGCCGACACCAGCAGCGCCACCGAAAACGCCTCAAAATTTTTTGACTTCACTCTGCACCTCACAGTCGCGATCGAATCGCAGCCAGCCCAGCACGCGCCGTTCACCCGCCGGCAGGCGGCGAAACGTAGGTTGAGTTTGGAATCTCGCGGTGGAAACATTCTGTTCCACCAGTTCAAAGGCCTGCTGGCCGTCTCCCGCCACCAAGCGGGCGTCTGACCAACGGACTTCCACAGCGAGCCGTGAGGAAATGTCGAGTTCGCCATCATTCACGAGGCTGATTTCCTTCAGCCCCACCTCGACCCGGCGCGCTTCGACCCGCAAACTTTCACGGGGCAAACGCGAAGCGAGCATGGCACTGAGCGTCGGCCAGCGCCAGTTAAAGTTGTCGGTTGTCACCGGCAACCGGTACCAGATCACCCCACGCAGGGCCGCCGGTCGGTTCTGCGTCCAATCGCGCACCAGTTGGGCCAGTTCGGTGGGATTGGAATGAACCTCGCGCAATTGTGCATCCACCGGCCAGTTCGGTCGGGGACCCTCGGCCGCCAACCCCAGAAACGCTCCGCCCGAGTTGAACGCCAGCAGATAACCGTAAGTTGGCAGCGCCACGCGAAACGGCACACCAATCCGTCCGGCCCGTTCCACCGCGCGGCTCGCCGCGCGCGGATCGCACAGCGTAAACGGTGCATCCACACTCCGCGGTCGTTCGAGCGAATGGACCTGCAGGACATAATTGGTCGCCACCCCGGCCAACCGCTCGAAAGCCGCAGACCTCAACCAACTGGGCAGGGCCGTGATCGTTACTGGCAGCGGCGCGACCCGCCGTTGGATGGCCTCCACCCACACGCGATAGCCGTCGAGCTTGGATGCCGCGCTATCGAAATCAATTTGCAGTTCCGCCACCGGCAGGTGATTCGCTCGAGCTTCGCTCACAAGCGAGGCGGCCAGTTCGGCGAGAAACACCGTGACTGAATCGTTCGTGAGGAAGGGGCCGGCGTAAGGCCCGATGCGCAACGCAATACCCACCGGGCGGTGGGTCTCCACCAAGCTCGGATAATCCAATGCCACGCGGACAACCTGCGGCTGCTTGTCCCGCCACGTCACTTCTGCCGCCAGCACGGTCAGCGCGGCGAAGTCCGGCCCCCGATCCGTAACCGCGCTTCGAACCGGCTCCGTCCACGCGCGTTGCCAGACGTACACTTCGTGCTCAAGCGGTCCGGTCACGCGCCGTTCCGTGCGACTCCAGAGCAAGAGCACCGTCAGCCCCACGCTGGCAACGATAAACAACTGCACGACAATCGCGGCGCGCTTTCTCATTTAACGCGCTCAACGTGGGCCAGCGCTCGGAAGTCTGAACCTGAAGACCGCAAACCTCACGCGATAAATGAGTAGTCGTAGGGCTTGCGCATTTCGCGGGCCACCCATTGATTCGCCGCGTGCGCGTGTTCACCCGTGAACTGCTCCTGCTCCGGATTCCAACCCAGCCGCAATCCGCCCATGCGAATGGAAATGACGCCGAGATGCGCAATGCTGATCGAGCGGTGACCGATCTCGACGTCGCAGATCGGTTCTTTGCGCGTGCGGATGCATTCAAAGAAATTACCCATGTGATCACTGCTGCGATAGAGTTGGACCGCACCCGACGGCAACGGGTCACTCAACAGTTCAGGACTGCTCGCCTCAATTCTACCGCGCGTCACAAAAATCCAGCCCTCCGGCCCAATAAACTTCACGCCATTCGGAGCGCGCTTGCCGTCTGTCACCCGCATCGTCACGCCGTTGGCGTATTTGAATTGGATGTCGTATTCCGCCGCCGCGTCGTAACCGCCCGGGATCATGTCGAGCAGCGATTTTCCCTGCACCTCCACCGGGCCGCTCCGCTCGGTACCATTGCCCCACTGCGCGATGTCGTTGTGATGCGCGCCCCAATCCGTCATCTGCCCGCCGGAAAAGCAATACCACCAGCGGAACAGCCAATGCGTGCATTTGCTCTCGTACGTAACCGTTTCCTGGCCGCCCGATTCGCCTGCCTTCCGAAAGCCCACGTGCTCCATCTTCGCCTGGCCCAGATAGTAATCCCAATCCATCCCGGCCGGTGGTGGCACCGTTTGAAACGGACCTTCGCGCGGACCGGTGGGCAGACCGACGATCATTTCCTGGAGCTTGCCCAGCCGGCCGTTGCGCACCAGCTCGCAGGCGAGCCGGAAATTGTTGTCGCTCCGCTGCTGGCTGCCGACCTGGAAAACTGTTTTGTGCTGGCGGACGGCTTTCACCAGCCGTTTGCCCTCGTCAATCGTGAGCGTCAGCGGTTTCTCACTGTAGATGTCCTTGCCCCGCTGCACTGCCAGCAGGTTGATCAACGTGTGCCAATGATCCGGCGTGCCATTCACGATCACCTGCACATCGTCCCGCTCCATGAGCTTTCGAAAATCACTGAAGATCGCCGGCCTCTTGCCATCCCGGCTAAATTGCTGTGCCGCCTGCTCGGCCTGACGGCGATCCACGTCGCACACGGCCACCACGTCACCAAAGCGGCGGGCGCTGTTCGTGTCGCCGCGGCCCTGACCGCCGCAACCTACCAGCGCAATGCCGGGCCGTTCATTGGGGCTGAGACGTCTGGGAACCGGCGCCGCGAGAGCCATTTCGCGTTCAATGAACCAACCGGGCAATCCTGCGGCCGCTGCGGTGACGGCGCTGGTTTTGAGGAAGTGTCGGCGTGAGATGTAGAATAATTTTGAAGCCATGCCGGGATTCCACTGAGAACCCGGCTTGTGGTCAAGCGCGAACCGAAGCTGCCGGAATAACTTGCTCGACTTGCCGGGTTTAACGCAAAGTCCCACGCCGCACGGCAAGAATTGTCCAAAGAATGACAATCTCCACTTTGCCCGGCTGGCCATTTCCGAAGTAAAAGTTACAGTACTGACCGGTGTCGCCCGGCGAGTGGATTCTGCACGGGAATTCACAGCCTCGAGGGGCGAACAACTATAAACCAGTTCGGCAAGCGATTATGCAAGCGACCTTGGACACTTCTCTCGCGGAAACGCTCCGCACTCTTCCCTCCGACGACGTCCGCCAGATCATGTGGCGTTTCGCCGACCGTTATGACCTCCACATGCTCGTGCAGGGGACGCGCGGCGTGGCGCGCGGGCCGGTCGCCCGGTTGGTCGCCGAGGGCGGCCGCAACTCGCACGACTGGACCGACGCCAAGGCCGGTCTGCTGCCACACTTCGACGAGGGCGGCATCACGGCCGCGTTTCTCGATCCGGAGCAGGGCGGCTTCATTGCCGGTCCGAAGAACCTCGCGCTGGCGCTGATCGCGTTCGAGTTGTCGTGGGTGGATGCGGGCGCGGCCACGAGCAGCCTCGCCGGGAATCTTGGGCTTGCGCCGATCCATGAACGTGGCACGCCGGAGCAACGCGCCAAATACGTCGCCAACGCCGCGCCGGTGAAGCCCGGTGAGAATCGAAAACAGGTCCGCGCCGCTTTTGCGCTGACCGAGCCAATTCCGTTCGTCGGCGTGGAAACCGGCATGTTGGCCGGCAAGATCCGTATCGCCGAGTGGCAGGATGGCCAGGAGCCGTTGCTCCACGTGGACAAGCGCGGCCGCTTCATCACGAACATGGGGTTTGCCAATGTCGTCACAGCGGCCGTTGAATCGGACGATCCAAAGCTCAAAGGCAGTTGCATGGTGATTCTCGAGGAAGGCGACCCCGGCATCTGGGACCGTGGCACGCCGACCAAGAAGCTCGTTCACCAGCTTTCCTCGACCAATGATCCCGTGTTCAACCTAAAAGTGCCCGCCAGCCGCATCGTCGGAGGTTACACGATCAAGGATGGCGTCATCATTCCGAACTATTCGCATGGCGAGATCATCGAAGCCGTCTTTCGCCGCACGCGCGTGACTGTTGGTTTGATGACGAGCGCGAAACTGCTCTCTGCCATCGAACCAGTCATTTTGTATCAACGCCGCCGCTTCCGTGGTGGTCAAGGCGCGCCCGGCACGCCGCGTTATGAACTCGGCATTCAGCAGAAGGAGGACGCGCTGCATCGGCTCGTGGACATCTGGGCCACGGGCGAGGCCAGCGCTTCCCTTGGCTTCGAGGCCGCGCGTTTGTTTGACGAACTCGACCCGCTGGAAAAGGAAAAGGACCGCATCCTCGCCGAGAAGAAGCTCACCGGCCGCGCCGCGTTCAAGGAATTGAGCAAAGCGCAAGCAGAGGCGTTGAGTCTGGTGAATTTACATCAAACGCCATCCGACCCATTGGTCGCCTTCGCGCTGTTGGATTCCCAGGCCAACGTGCTTTGCCCCGCGTGCAAGCTCTGGAATACCGGCCACGGCGCAAACATGATGCGCGAAGCGGTCAGCCTCATGGGCGGTTACGGCGTCACCGAGGATTGCCCCGGTTTCCTCGGTCAGAAGTGGATGGACGCGCAGCTTGAGGCCACCTACGAAGGTCCGGAAGCGGTGCAACGGCTGCAACTCTCCATCACCATGACCAACGAACTGTTCCTCGCGCAGTTCAAGCAGTGGATGGTGCAACTGAAGCAGATCGCCTCCGAACGCCCCGGCACCGGCGCGTGCGCCCTCGGCACGGCGATGAAGCTCTGGCTCTGGACGCTTCAGCACGTCCAGACCGCCACGGATGCCGATGGCGCGAAGCTTTATCACAAGACGCGTCAGGGCGTGACGTTCCCGCTGGCCGACGCGCTGTGCTGGCTGCTCGCCGCACGGCAGTTCATCCTCGACGTGATTGAATTGGAAACCAAAGGCGCGCTAAACCCGGCGCTGGCGGATGGACTCGCCGGAACGGTGTCTTTCTTCACCGACCTCTGCCATGTGCAGGCCGCCCGGGCGGCGGGCGAGGTGGGTCGCGTTTGCGCCGAGATCGTTCATGGTTACAACCGGCATCCCGCCTGGGACGACGCCAGTTGCCACGCCTGTTATTGCGCCGAGGAACTCACCTCGCTGGAAAGCATCATGCCCGGCATTGACGGTTCGGCGCGCGCCTACTCGGACGTGGCCGAAAGCGGCGAAACGCATCCACCAAAGGCCGGCCCGTGCGTGAAGTGCGTCGGCCTGGAATCGTTCGTCGCGTTGCGTGCCAAGTTGGACACCTGCATCACCGGTTGCCGCCTCGCGAAGGATCGCGCCGCCGAATCGCTAACGACGGTGATGACGCGCGAGGCGCTGGATTATCCAGTTTAGAACCAAGCTCAGAAACAAGTCAGCTCAAACCCGGACAATTCACCATGCCACGACGTGACGACATCAAGAAAGTCCTGATCATCGGCTCCGGCCCCATCATCATCGGCCAGGCCTGCGAATTTGATTATTCCGGCACGCAAGCCTGCAAGGCCTTGCGCGCCCTAGGTTATCAAATCGTGCTGGTGAACTCGAATCCCGCCACCATCATGACCGATCCTGGCATGGCGGACGCGACCTACATTGAGCCGCTCACCGTGCCGGCGCTGACCGAAATCATTGAGAAGGAACGGCCAGATGCGTTGCTGCCGAATCTCGGCGGGCAAACCGGCCTGAACCTTTCCTCGCAACTGGCCAAAGCGGGTGTGCTGGCCAAATACGGGGTGCGCGTCATCGGCGTCAACCTGGACGCCATCGAGCGCGGTGAGGATCGCATTGTTTTCAAGGAAACCATGAAACGTCTGGGCATTGATCTGCCCAAGAGCGCGCCGGCCTTCAGCGTAAAGGAGGCGGAGAAAGTCGCCGCGGAACTCGGTTATCCCGTGGTGATTCGCCCGGCCTATACCATGGGCGGCACGGGCGGCGGGTTGGTTTACAACGTCGAGGAATTGCGCGTCGTGGTCAGCCGCGGGCTTGCCGCCAGCATGGTCGGGCAGGTGCTCGTCGAGGAATCCGTTCTTGGCTGGGAGGAACTGGAGCTCGAAGTCGTCCGCGACGCCAAAGACCAGCGGATCACCGTCTGCTTCATCGAAAACGTGGATGCGATGGGTGTTCATACGGGCGACTCCTATTGCGTCGCCCCCATGCTGACAATTGATCCAAAGCTCCAGGCGAAGTTGCAGGATTATTCCTACCGCATCATCGAAGCCATCGGGGTCATTGGCGGCTGCAACATTCAGTTTGCCCACGACCCCAAGACCGGCCGCGTCGTCATCATCGAGATCAATCCGCGCACGTCGCGCTCCTCGGCGCTCGCGTCTAAGGCCACGGGTTTCCCGATCGCGCTAATCTCAGCCAAACTTGCCGGTGGGTTGACGCTCGATGAGATTCCTTATTGGCGCGATGGGACATTGGAGAAGTACACGCCCTCCGGCGATTACGTCGTGGTCAAATTTGCCCGCTGGGCCTTTGAGAAGTTCAAGGGTGCGCAAGACAAGCTGGGCACGCAGATGCGGGCCGTGGGCGAGGTGATGAGCATCGGCAAGACTTACAAGGAGGCGTTCCAGAAGGCCATCCGGTCGCTGGAAAACGGCCGGCACGGGCTCGGGTTCGCTAAAGACTACAACATGAAACCGCTGGCCGAACTGATGGTGATGCTCAACGAGCCTTCCAGCGAACGCCAGTGGATCATGTACGAGGCCTTGCGCAAAGGCGCGACCGTCGAGGAGCTTCACGCGAAGACTGCCATCAAAGCGTGGTTCATCCAGCAGATGAAGGAACTTGTCGAGCTGGAGGAGAAGATTCTTCAATTCAAAGGCAAGGTATTGCCGGACGATTTGCTCGCGCAGGCCAAGAAGGATGGGTTCGCGGACAAGTATCTGGCCAGGATTCTTGGCGTGCCCGAGGTGCAAATTCGCGAGCAACGCAAGAAACTGAGCGTGGTGGAGGCGTGGGATGCGTTGCCCGTCAGCGGTGTCGAGAATGCCGCGTATTACTACTCCACTTACAACCGGCCCGACAAAGTCCCGTCCAGTTCGCGCAAGAAAGTCATGGTGCTGGGTGGTGGCCCAAACCGCATCGGCCAGGGTATCGAATTCGATTATTGCTGTGTTCACGCCGCGTTCGCCCTGCGCAACGCCGGTTACGAGACTATCATGGTCAACTGCAACCCGGAGACGGTTTCCACCGATTACGACACGTCGGACAAGCTCTACTTCGAGCCGCTGACGCTTGAGGATGTCTTGAGTATCTACGAAAAGGAAAAACCGGAGGGCGTGGTGGTGCAGTTCGGCGGGCAGACACCGTTGAATATCGCCAAGGAGCTTGAAGCCGCCGGCGTCAAGGTGCTGGGCACAACGCCGGATGTCATTGACCTGGCCGAGGACCGTGACCGCTTCCGGCAGATGATGGACCGTATGCGGATTCCGATGCCCGAATCCGGCATGGCCGGCAGCTTTGAGGAAGCCCGGCAAATCGCCGCGAAGATCGGTTATCCGGTCATGGTACGGCCGTCGTTCGTGTTGGGCGGACGCGGCATGGAGATCGTGCATGACGAGGACATGCTGCGGCAATACGTCAACGCCGCCGTGGACGTGACACCCGAGCGGCCCATCCTGATTGACCGTTTCCTCGACAACGCCGTCGAGGCCGAAGCCGACGCGCTGGCCGACGGCACGGACGCCTTTGTGCCCGCCGTGATGGAACACATCGAGCAGGCCGGTATCCATTCCGGCGATTCCGCGTGCGCCATCCCGCCAGTGACGCTGCCGGAGAAACACCTCAAGACCATTGAGGAATACACCCTCCGCATTAGCCGCGAGCTCAAGGTCTGCGGCGTGATGAACATTCAATACGCCATTTGTCAGGACCAAGTTTATGTGCTCGAAGCCAACCCGCGCGCTTCGCGCACGGTACCGCTGGTAAGTAAGGTCTGCAACGTGCCGATGGCGCGCATCGCCACGCAACTCATGTTGGGCGCGAAACTGGCGAACCTGAAGCTCCAGCGGAAGAAGATTCCGCATGTCGGCGTGAAGGAAGTCGTGCTGCCGTTCAACATGTTCCCGGAAGTGGACCCCGTGCTCGGGCCGGAGATGCGTTCCACCGGCGAAGTGCTAGGCATGGCGCCGAGTTTCGGCCTCGCGTATTTCAAGTCGCAGGAAGCCGCGCTGTCACCGCTGCCGCAAACCGGCACGGTGTTCATCTCGGTGACGGACAAGGACAAGCCAGCGATTGTGGCCGTGGCGCGCAAGTTTCAGGAACTGGGATTCCGCATCAAAGCTACCAACGGGACGCACCAGTTTCTGAACGACGCCGGCGCCAAGGCCGAGTTAAGCTACAAAATTCACGAGCATCAACGGCCGAATATCGCCGACGAAATCAAGAGCCGCGAGATAGACCTCATCGTCAATACGCCGATGGGCAAGACGAGCGCGGAGGACGACGCCTACATTCGCAAAGCCGCGATCAAGTACAAAGTGCCTTATGTGACAACGGCCGCCGCCGCGCACGCCGCGGTGCTGGGCATCGCCGAATACCGGGCGGAGAAAGCGGCGGTGAAGTCGCTCCAGAGCTACCATCGGGACATCGGTTGACAAGCGTTCGACCGGTGCCCAGTCTGAACTGGAAACCAACCTAAAACCCATGCCAAAGATCACATCTCCCGGGAAATGCCGCTGTTGCGGTGAGTTGTTCGACAAGAGTCGAATGAGCACACATCTCAAGTCCTGCGCAAAACGTATCGGCCCCACTGCATCGCCAAAGCCCCGTGGAGCGCGCTCCTTCCATCTTGTGGTCGAGGCCCGATACAACCCGCATTACTGGTTGCACCTGGAGGTGCCAGCCACAGCCAGATTTGGAGACCTGGACCGGGTGTTGCGCGACGTCTGGTTGGAATGTTGTGGGCACATGAGCGCGTTTCGGTTTCCACGGCCACGCGTTCCATTTCGGGCATCCGGCACTGTTGCGCAGTTACTCGCGGCGGCGGCGGCGCACAGCTTTGAGGACGAAATGGATGATGAACAACGGCTCATGGGCGTGCCCGTCGGGAAACGGCTGCAACCCGGCGCGAAGCTCGAATACGAATATGACTTTGGCTCGACGACCGAGTTGTCTCTTCGGGTAGTGGGCGAATGGCTCTCCCCGTTGGCGAAGTCTCGAATCCGCGTTTTGGCCCGCAACGAGCCGCCGGACATCCGCTGCACCCGCTGCAAGAAACCCGCGACACAGATCTGCACCGAGTGCGAGTGCCAGGGGGACGGCGCGCTTTGCGAGACTTGTGCCGCCAACCACGAGTGCGGCGAAAAGATGTTCCTCCCCATCGTCAATTCCCCGCGCACCGGGGTCTGCGGTTACTGCGGGCCGTCGGTCGAGCCTTGAATTTCCGCTGCTTCCGGTGATGATAGATCAAGGCCTCCAAACTGACCCGCCGGCGATCGAACGTCCGCGCATGGACGCCGACATCGTCTGCGTCGGTTTCGGCCCGGCGACGGCGGGATTTCTCGCCACGCTCTCGAAGCAACTCACCAACGCCGACGGCACGCCCGTTGTGGAAAGTGCCGTCATGCCCGGCATGCCACCGCAGGTGCTTTGTTACGAGCGCGCGGATGACATTGGCTTTGGCGTTTCCGGGGTGGTGACGAAGGCGCGGGCGTTGCGGGAAAGTTTTCCAGAGTTGAACCCGGCGGACATTCCCATGGCCGCACCGGTCACGGACGAGAAAGTTCTCTACCTGCTCGACCCCGTGGGCGCGAGCCGGCGCTCGAAGCTGCTTCAACTCGCCGATGCAGGAATCCGCGCGTTCAAGTTCGCGTTGCCGGTCGAAAACGATGCACTGAATTTGCCGTGGACCCCGGCGTTCTTACACAAGCACGGCGGCATGGTGCTTTCGATGGGCCAGTTCATGCAATGGGTCGGCGCGCAGGTGCAGAGCACCGGCACGGTCCAAATCTGGCCGGGCACGCCGGTGAAGGAAGTGCTGATCGAAGGCGCAAACCACGTAGGGCAGGCTTGCCAGCCTGCCGGTTCTCCGGACTTTCCAGTCCGGAGTTCCGATCGGGCGACTGGAAAGTCGCCCGAACCGGCAGACAAGAATGTCTGCCCTACATCCAAAGTCCTCGGCGTCCGCCTGCTTGATCAGGGCGTTAGCAAGTCCGGCGCACCTGGCGACGGCTTCACGCCGGGCATGGATATCCACGCCGCCCTCACCGTCGTCGGAGACGGGCCGGTCGGACTCATCGGGCAGCAGTTGGACGAACACTTTGGCCTGCCGCCGGAACACCACATCCGCGACTGGGCCGTTGGCATGAAGTTCGTCGTGGATTTGCCCGAGGACACACCGCTCAAGCCCGGCACGGTGCTGCATACATTCGGTTATCCCGAGCCGGAGATTTTCGGTTTTCTCTACGTGCATCCCGACCGCGTCGCGTCGCTCGGCATTTTTGTGCCGTCGTGGTTCGATAGCCCGGTGCGCACGACCTATCGCTATCTCCAGCATTGGATGTTGCACCCATATCTTTGGCGCTACCTCAAGGGCGGCAAACTCCGCTCGTGGGGTGCGAAGACGCTCGGCGAATCCGGTCGCCGCGGCGAACCGCATCTCGTCGGCGACGGCTACGCGCGCATCGGCGAAGGCAGCGGCAGCACCAACGTCCTCACCGGCTCGGGCGTGGACGAAGCCTGGGCCACCGGCGCGCAACTCGCCGAAGCCGTGCTCGAATTGCTCAAGGCGAAGAAACCGTTCACGAAGGAAAATCTCGAAGCCACCTACGTGGCCCGCCGTCGCGCAAGCTGGGTGGAACAGGAAGCGCGCGTCGCCGAAAAATCCCGCGACGGTTTCCAACGCGGCGTTGTCACCGGCATGATTGGCATGGCGCTGGCCGGCCTCAGTGGCGGACGCCTCGCGTTGCCCGGCAAGCCACTGCGCCCGTGGGAACGCATCCCGTCGCTCGAGGAGTATTACCGCGGTCGCATTCCCGCCGACGAAGTGCGCAAGATTCGCGACGAGTGCTACGCCCGCGGCGTCTCCGCGCACGCCGCGCTCATGGAACGCGCCGGCTGGCCCGCGATCCCCTACGACGGCCAGTTGCTCGTCTCGCACCAGGACGCGCTGCTGCTCGGCGGCAAAGTGCAAGCCCCGCCCGGCTACGCCGATCACGTCGCGTTTGTGTTTCCGAACCAATGCCAGCAGTGCGGCACGAAGCTGTGCGTGGAGGTTTGTTCCGGCCAGGCCATCACGCCCGGCGAAAACGGTGTGCCGAATTTTGACCGCGAGAAATGCATCCACTGCGGAGCGTGCCTCTGGAACTGCGCCACCGCCTCGCCGGAAAACCCGGAGCGCATGGCCGTTGCCTTCCGCGCTGGGACGGGGGGGCTTCATTCGGCTGAGAATTGACAATACAAAGCGTCCAACGAGATGAGATGCGTTCCCATGAATGAAATTGGAATTGAGCTTAAGAGGACTTCAGCGCAGCTTTCCGAGGTCTGGAGTATGCACAACTGAACCGAGTTAAGCCGGCCCAGACTGTTGACACCATGACAACGCCAATCCTCAAGCCGACGGTTCAGACGATCAGCGCTGGGTTTTTGAGACGCCGGTTGCACCACAAACTCTCGATTTCGGTGCCAACGACCGACGAGGCCTCCGCATCCGTCCAATCAATGGTCGTGGAACTGGTGCTTCTCCTCCCTCAGCGAGCCAAAACCGATGAGATTGAGGTTGAATTCCTCGGACCAACCGACGTGCTCAAGTATGTTTATGAACTTTTTCGCAGTGCGACCGAAAGTCAGCCGCCGTTACAAAAGTGGCTCCTTGAGGAAGTTCCCCATTTCTCGCTTGCATTGGAGGATCCCGAAACAGGTTGGCTGCGAGCCTTCGAGTACTGCACAAAGGACGGCCAGCGGGTGCATTTTCATACGGAGCCGAGTTCCGATTCAGAGTTCACTCAAACCGAACCCACCCGGAGTGCAACGGGTGAGCCTGCTCCGCTGGTAATCCCAGATAATGATCCGGAGTTCATTGCCGCAACCGAGGAAGCGAGGCGGAGATTGCCGGAATTTCTCGAATTGTTGAAATCTCCTCAGGCTGGCGTGACGGTACGTGTGCCGTATTACCACGATGGTGTTCGCGAAATGCACGATGCGGCGCTCGTCGGCAAAAAGGGGGACGAACTCCTGGTCGAGATTGCGCAAGATCGTGCGGACCAACCGATGCGCGCCACTTACAAACTGTCCGAAATCGAAGATTGGACAGTTCTGCACGCCAACGGGCAACGGACCGGCGGATTCACGACGAGAGTAATGCTAAAAAATGCACGGAAGCATTACCAGAAACTACCTGCGCAGCTCGAAGAATTAGAGCGGTCATTCTCGGAGATGCTGGATGCGGAACGTTACGGGCCCAAGTGATTCGTTTAACAACACGGCGGTTTCCCAACTTGAGTTCTGAGATCCGCACACCAAATCGTCGTACGCGCTGGGATCGTGTCCGGTCCGTTGCAGGTGCTTGAACCCGCCTGCGGATTTACGATTTACGATTGCCGATTTACGATTTGAAGACGGCAGAAGAATGAAATGATGTTGCCCGCCGTCCTCGATCCGTGCGTAGCGGCGTCTCGGCAGCACGCCGCAAACTTCGCGGGAAGAACTTCATTTGGCGGCTTTCTGCCGAAAGCCGCTACGGCCAACGATTCCTGGCGATAGGTCGAGCAGCGCCGTAGGTGCGACATCTCTGTAGAACACCATCGCAAGAAATTCCATAGCTCCGTTCAGGAGCGACATTTTCTGCCTATGCCGCCCCTGACGGGGCTTTGTGATTCTATTGGGCATGGTTCTACAAGGATGCCGCGCCTACGGCGCTCGTATCCGCGGCCAAAGTGATTCAGCATTACCGCAAACCAAATTGTCTTTCGCGCCGGGATCGTGCCCGATCCGTTGCAGACGCTTGAACCCGTCGCCTGGCCCATCAGGCCGGCGTTGAAGAATGAAATGATGTTGCCTGCCGTCCTCGATCCGTGGGCGGGCCACGCGCTTTACATGGCTCACGCGGCCATTCCCCTGCGATATTGTTGACCGGCGAATTGAGGAGGACTTGCAGGATCCTGAACGGCAAGCTACTCTCGGCTTATGATCATAATTCGGTTCGCCGACGAAGCCGCCAAGCGCATGGCGCTGGGTCATCTAGCTGGTCGGTTTTCGTTCAAGAGTTGGGCCAGCGGCGAGTTGATGTTGCCGAAGGAGGCGTTGGCGCTGCTGGCTGAGGAAGATATCCGGTTCACCGTGGAAGGCCCGGCCACTTATGAGCGACTGGTGTCGTTGCGAAATCCTGCTCCCGTCGAAGTTTAACGACGGGCAGCCGGTGCCCCGCGAACGGATCACCGAGGCCCTGCTGGAACTTGAGCAGCGATTCGGGGCGGTTTCGTGTGAGACGCAGATCATCCACGGCATTTGGCGGCATCAAGGCCAGCGGTTCCGCGACGATTTGATCCGGGTGTTTGTGGACATGGAAAACAAACCCGAACATCGCGAGTTTTTCACCGGCTACAAGGAGCAGTTGAAGGCGAGGTTTAAGCAGCTTGATCTCTGGATCACGATCTATCCGATTGACCTGGTATAGGCGCACCGCTGGCAGCGACTTCTTGCATGACATTCACGCGCAGCGGCGCTCATCCGTGGTCTAGGTTCATCACCCGCCACGCGCCATTTTTTGGCAAAACCTTTCCCGGACTTGGCTTTCAACCAGTTTAAGCTTTTTTCATGCGCCCGGATTGAATCAGATTCCGGTTGTGGCCGGTTTCAAATTGTTATGCACCTTTTCGCGGCCAACCTGATTTATGAACACCGCATACCAAATCGTCGTTTGCGCCGGGATCGTGCCGGATCCATTGCAGACCCTGGAACCTGTCTTGTCTCCGACCGGCCCGGCGTTGAAGAATGAAATGATGCTGCCCGCCGTCCTCGATCCGTGGGCGGGCCATGCGCTTTACGAGGCGGCGAACTTGGCGAAGAACGCGCCGGGCAGCAAAGTCTGGCTCGTCAGCCTCGGGCCGAAAGCCAAGCTCCAACAAGTGATGATGACCGTCGCGCAAAAGGTGCCGTTTGAACTCGTAGCGCTCGACGGTCCGGCCAGCGGTTTCACCGAGGCTGCCGAAGTCGCCGCTGCGTTGACCGAGGCGATTCAGACGATTCCCGGGCTCGACAAATCCAAGCTGCTCGTCTTCGGCGGCTGGGAATCCGCCTCGCGCGGGGCGGGTGCGACGATGCAAATGGTCGGCGAACGGCTCGGCATTGTGGACCAGTTCCAAGGTGTGGACCAACTCACGGTGGGCGCGGATGGCTCGCTGGAAATTCTGGAGCGCATTGAGGGTGGCAAGCATCAGGTCTCCAAATGCGCCGGTCCACCAGCCTTGCTCGGCTGGGCCACGGGCAATCTGCCCGAGCCGAAGAACAATCCCCAGATCGGTATGACGAACATGCGCACGGTGATGCCCGCGTTACAGAAGGCAAAGCCGACGAAACTCGCTGGCGAGGGGCTGGCCTTCGCCAGCGTGACATTGCCGAAGCAGTTGCGAGAAACCAAAGTTGTGAAGGACAAATCGCCGGAGGAAATCGCGGCGGAGATTGCGGAGTGGATAAACAAATGATTGCCGCAAAAAGGCGCAGAAGGCACAAAAGAGGAATGAAAACCCAGTCTGAAATCTTCCAACTCTCTGACAAAGTCCGAGAAACTTCCTTTGCCTTGCAGCGTTACTTGCGACATGGCCATTTGGAAAAGGTGTACGAAAATGGCCTGGCGCACCGCCTCCGCAAGGCGGGCGTGCAAGTAAAACAGCAACACCCGCTGCAGGTGCTCGACGAAGACGGCACGCCACTCGGTGACTACTTTGCCGATCTGCTCGTCGAGGGTGAACTAATCGTGGAACTCAAAGCGTGCAAGGCGCTGACGGATGAACATGTGGCGCAGCTCCTGGGTTACTTGCGTGGATGTCGGGTCGAGCATGGCTTGTTGATCAACTTTGGCTCCCGAAAACTGGAGGTTCGGAAATATGTGTTGTCTGAGGCCATCTAGTTTTGTGCCACTTGTGCATTTTTGCGGCTAACAATTATGGAAACGATTCTAGTTCTGGCACACACGGAAGCCGACGGCACGCTGGCCAGGTCGGCGCGCGAGGCGCTGCACGCGGCGCGGGCGCTGAACAAGGCCATCGCTGGTTCGCAACTGCTCGTTGGCTTGATCGGTGAAAACATTCAGGCGGCGGCGGACTCCATTGCCGCCTGTCCGGCGACAAAATTCTTCGGCGTCAGCGGCGCGGACTTCACGGTTTCTCGCTACGCCACCGACGCGGCGGCGGCGGCGGCGATCTGTCAGGCGGCACAAGCGACCATCGTTGTCGTGCCGGCGACTTCGCGCTGGAATCGCGTGCTGCCGGGCGTGGCGCAACGGTTGGGTGGACGCGTGGACACGCACGTGACCGGTTTGACCGAGGCCGGCGGCCAGCCCGCGATCAATCGCTGGTATTATCGCCAGCGGATGGAGGCGACGATTTCGCGCACGCAACGGCCGTGGTTCATCGCGATTGATCCCGGCAGCCAGCCGGCCTGTGAGTGTGGCGCGGGCACGGCGACTGTTGCATCGGTGGCCGTGAATCTGACCGAGGCCGACCAGCGGACGGAGGTCATCGGCACTCGCGAGCCGAAGGCCGACGCGCAAACGATCCGGCCGGACGCGCATTTGCTGTTCGTCACGGGTGCGGGCTGGACGAAGAAACAGGCCGACGGGCAGACGCATGTGCCGGAGGCCGAGAAGATCATTTTGGAGTTTCTCAAACACACGCGCGCGTCCTTGGGCAGCAGCAAGTCGCTGGTGGACCTCGGCGGCGAGGGGCAGGCGGTGCTGCCGTTTCTGTCGCACTTGAATCAGATCGGCCAGACCGGTTCGACGCCGCGGCATGCGAAAGGCCTGAGCACCTGTTGCCACGGCGAAGAGCCGCACACGGTCGGATGGCGCTTCATCAACGAGCGCCGGGCCATCAGTCTCGACCCGAACTGCGGCTGGGCGCGCGGCAAGGCAGACGTGCTCTACGTGGCGGACGCCTTCAAGGTGATGGTGAAGCTGAACGAGTTACTGGGCCAATAGCTCGGAGAATTATCTGCTCTGGATCACCACCGGTTCGGCCACAATCGTTGGCGGTGAAGGGATCGTTGTGGGCTTGGGCAGTGCGGCCTCCAGGAACTGACCCTTCTTCAGCACGACCTCAAAATCATTCTCCACCTTCCTGACTCCCTTGCGATTCCACGATGGTTCGCGTCCGCCAAAGTTGTCACGGATTCTGACCGCGCCATCACGACCGGCAACGATTTGCAGCCAGGTGGTGGCGTTGTTCTGTCGCCGGGCGGACACGCGATGCCCGCCCTCGGCGCGAAGATCGTTGAATGACGCGTCGTGCCAGCGCCAGGGCATGGCCGGAAATACGCGGATCGCGCCCCAGTTGCCAGTGCCGGGACTGGCATCCCAACTTTGCAGCAGCATCTCGTGGACGGATTCCAGAGCGAGGAAGTTGCCTTCCAGTGTGAACGGACGATAGGTGAAACTGCTGAAACCGGACTTCGTCTGGTCGCCATTCGCATGGAAACCATTCCGTAAAATGAACGCGCGGGCATAGATATCCAGATTGCGCAACGCCGCCTCGGCATCCCCAACGCGTGCCCGCAGGGCTGACATCCAAGTGAAGCTGTAACCACACCAGCCACTCGTGCCCTGTTTGTCCCAATCCTTCAGACTCGCAGCGATGATTTGGCGGTCACGCTCGCCGCCTTCCAGCGTGATCAGATTGAAAGGATGCAGCGGCATCAGGTTGGAAAGATGACGATGGCTGCCCGGCAGCGGCGTGGATTCGTCGAGCAGCAGTGTTCCATTGGGCAGGGTATGATAGTCGCCCAGTTGCCCGACCAACGAGTTCCAGTCGGCCGCAGCCTCAGTCATTCCCAGGGCGCGGGCCATTTCCGCGAGCGAGCGGAACAGCATTTGGAGGCTGGCGAGATCGTAATTGCTGTTAGGCTTGAGGAAAGCGCGGCGCGTGTTGTCAAAAATCTCGGGCGAACTGGAGAGCGGCAATTTCAAAATGCCGTTGGCGTCGGGCTGGAGCAAAGCGCGCAGGCAGATGCCAATTTCACGGGAGAAGGGATAAGCGCGCTCACGAAGGAAGCGCTGGTCGCCGGTGTGTCGCCAGTGCAGATAGAACAAATGGGCGTTCCATGCGCCCATGGTGGGCGAAAGGCTGTATTGCCCCCAACCGCCCAGGGCCTGCCCGCGCAGGCTCATCACGCCGGGCACGGCCGCGCCGGGCGCATCGTAGAATTCCCGGGCGAACTGGCGAAAAGTTGGCAGCAGGTCCCAGAGATAATCCAGGAAGCAGGCGCCTTCATCAAAGTCGCCCGAGGTGCGGTAGGCGATGTAGGTCATCTGCGTGTTAAGGTCGTTGTGATAATCACCCTTCCACGGAGGCAGATTCCCGGCATCGGCTGTCCAGACTCCTTGCAGCGGCATCGGGGGTGCGCCCCGACGCGAGGCTGCGCCATAGAAATAGCGCACGAGATAATAGTGCTGAAGTATGTGCGGTTCGGGCAGGACCACTTGGGAGCGTTGCCAGAATTGCGCCCACCATCGAGAGTGTTCAGCCGCCAGCTTTTCGTAGCTCTGATTGAGCGCAGCTTCCACGCGTTTGCGCGCCACGGCTTGTGGGCTTTTGCCTTCCTCGCGCGTCGCCACGGTAACCGCGAGCAAAGTGGCATCTCGCGCACGCTTCCACCCGGCGCAGACGGCATAGGAGAATCCATCGGCGGCTTCCTGCTCGAACCAGCGGAAGCCCTCCGTCTCTCCCGCCCGTGCCGGCGGAAAACCGAGCTTCTTCACGGCGTCCGGGGTGCGCAGTGTCACTTCCTTCACTGCCGGCCCAAGGATGCGGATGACAGCAACGGGGTCTTTGACGCGGGCCGCATTGACAAGAGCGCGCAGTTCCTTCCCGTCCTGAAAGCGGGCGACCCCTTCCGCCGTGGCAAGCTGCAATTCAAACGCTGCGATGGTCTGCGAAGGATCAAGCGTGATTTCAACCCGGCCGGCGGGCAGCTTGGTCGGCGGTCCATCGTAATCGTAGTTCGAGTCAAAGATGCGGTTGAACTCGTCCATGCGATTGCTGGCGACCAGTTGCTGCATGGTCGTCCAATTGAAAAGCTCGCGCACTTCGACGTGGCGTTTGGCGGGGCGCTCGTCCCAGAGATCGCCGCGATCCAGCGAAAGCCGCAGCGTGTGGCCCTCACCCCAAAGCAACACACCCATTGTGCCATTGCCGAGCGGAATGGCTTCATCCCACGTCTTGATGGGCGCGGTGAGTCGCAGATTCAATTCTGGATCGGGAAGCCGGGAGGTGGTGGCGCCGTTGAGCGTATGATTGCCCAAGCTGAATCCCAAAAGCAGTCCCACGGACCAACCCAAGTAGTAGCGCATAACGCGGGATAGTTAGCCGCGTTTGTCCGGCGAACTCAAGCCCGTGTGTTTCACCAAATGCGCTCGGTTTTCAGGTTTACAAACGTCCGCGATTTGTCACGATTCACACCATGAAACGGGAAACGTGGGTTCTGGGACTTCTGGCTTCATTGCTATCAATCACCACTGTGAGCGCACAGAGCGAAGGGGAATTCCGCCGCCTGACGCTGAAGGAATTTCGCGACAAGATGAAGGGCGGCTGGATCGGCCAGATGGCGGGCGTGTCCTGGGCGGGGCCAACCGAATTTCATTGGAAGGATGTCATCATGCCGGCGGAAAAAATGCCGGCGTGGAAACCAGAAACGATCAATGACGCCTTCACGCAGGATGATCTCTACGTGGAGATGACCTTCCTGCGCACGCTGGAGGAATACGGCCTGGATGTTTCCATACGCCAGGCGGGCATTGATTTTGCCAACAGCGGTTATCCGCTTTGGTGCGCCAACAACGCGGGCCGCGTGAATCTGCGCAAAGGCATTGCGCCGCCGGATTCCAGCCATCCGCAATTCAACAAGTGTCCGAACGACATTGACTATCAGATCGAGGCGGATTTTTCCGGGCTCATCGCGCCGGGCCTGCCTCAGTTTGTCATCGCCGCGGGCGAGAAGTTTGGCCGCCTGATGAATTACGGCGACGGCATGTATGCCGGCCAGTTCGTCGGCGCGATGTATGCCGCAGCCTTCTTTGAAAGCGATCCGGTCAAGATTGCCGAAACGGCTCTCAAGGCCATCCCCGCAGAGTCGCAATACGCCGAAATGGTGCGCGATCTGATTGCGTGGTTTAAGGCCGAGCCGGATGACTGGCAAAAGACCTGGCAACTCTGCCAGAAAAAGTATCGCAAAGATCCGGAGTATCAGAAAGCCTCCAACGGCGGTATTGACTGCAAGATCAACGGCGCATACGTGCTGATGGGTTTGCTTTACGGCAAAGGGGATCCGGATCAGACGATCATCATTTCCACGCGTTGCGGTCAGGATTCAGACTGCAACCCATCCAGTTCGGCGGGCGTGCTGTTCACGGCCATGGGTTTTGCCAAAGTGCCGCAGAAATTCACGAGCGCCCTCGACCCGGAGAGGGTTTTCAGCCACACGTCCTACAGTTTCACGAAGTTGATTGAAGTGAGCGAAATGCTTGCACGGCAGATCGTTAAACGTTACGGCGGTCGGATTGAAATGCAGAACGGCGAGGAGGTGTTTCTGATTCCCGTACGCGCCCCGAGACCGAGCCAACTGGAACTTAGCTGGGCGCCCGGGCCGATTGCCAACAGCCGGTTCACCCCCGCCGAGATGGCGCGAATTCACGTCGCCAATGTTCCGCCGCACATGCATGACGCCGTGCAGAAACTTTTCCCGGGTTGGAAGATCGCGGACTGCGGCCCGGACATGAATCCCGGGGTGCAGGCGGAGTACGCCGGCAGGAAGAATGTGCTGCTAACGCATCCATTGGACGTGAACACTGGCTGCGTGTTGAGCAAGAGCATCAATGTTCCCGCAGGCAAGCGAACCACGTTGCGATTGGTGGTGGCGCACGACGCGCGCGGCGACTTTGATCTGATCGTGCGCGCCGCTGGCAAGGAGTTGCTGCGCAAGCCCGTCAACCAGACGACGGCCACGGATGGTCAGTGGCTGCTGCAGGAGCTGGACCTCTCACCGTTCGCAGGCAGGGCAGACTTGAAACTGGAACTCCTCAACCAACCCAGCGGCTGGATGTATGAGGCGGCATATTGGGCGGAGATAGGTGTCGTCAGCAATTGAATGTGTCTGGCCAGGATCCGGACCAACGTCTGCCGGCGCCGGGTTGATGCGTTTCAACTCACGATTTCCGGTAGATCGGTTTGGCCACCACCACCGCGGGGGCGCGGTTGCCGCGAATCTCGATTTCAATAGCCGTATCCGGCTTCGCACCTTCGGTCGGCACGTAACCCATTCCGATGCCGATGCCGAGCGAGGGGCTTTGGGTGCCACTTGCCACTTCGCCCACCTTGGCGCCCGCCACCCAGATGGGGTAGTGCGGGCGCGGCGGCGCAGATTTCCCGGTCATTTTGAACGCGACGCACTTCTTGCGAACGCCGTTGCGCTTCTGTTCCGCAAGCACGGAGCGGCCGACAAAGTCGCCTTTGTCCAGCGACACAAAGAAACCCAAGCCTGCCTCCAGCGGCGTGGTTTGCTCGTCCAACTCGTGGCCATAGAGTGGATAACAAACTTCGGTGCGCAGCGTGTCGCGCGCGCCAAGTCCGCACGGCTTGATGCCAATGGGCGCACCTCGGTCCAGCAGAATTCTCCAGACCTGCTGAATGAGTTCATCGCCGCCGACAATCTCGAAACCGTCCTCACCGGTGTAGCCGGTGCGGGAAACGAGTACGCTGCCGTGGGCAAAGGGAAAACCAGCGATTTGATTTTTCTTCAAATCCGTCACGCCCCCCACCCGGTTGCCTGAAATGGACGACCCGGGCACACAGTCATTGATGAATTCAACAACCCGGGGACCTTGCACCGCCACCGCCGCGTAGTTGTGCGACGCATCGGTCAGCCTCAGATCGCTTCCTTTCGTGAAGTTGGCAGCACGCGCCTGGAGCCAGGCCACATCGGCTTCAATTCGCGAGGCATTGATGATGAGCAGATAAACCTCCTCGGACAGGCAATAGACGTAGAGATCATCAATCACCCCGCCGGGTTCATTGCACATGAGTGTGTATTGGCCGTGACCGGACGTCAGTTTGCGAATGTCGTTGGTCAGAGTCTGATTGAGAAACTCGCTGGCCGCCGCACCACTGACCGTGACCTCCCCCATGTGAGAAATGTCAAACAACCCGGCGGCATTGCGCACGGAGAGATGTTCGTCGGTGATGCTGGTGTATTGGACGGGCATTTCCCAGCCGCCAAAATCAATCAGCCGTGCCCCCAACTCCTGGTGGGCGGCATAGAGTGCAGTGCGTTTCAACATGACAATGATTCTCCCAGAAATTAACTCATCCCCACTTCTCCGTTTTCATTTGCGGCTTGGGCACCCCCAGCTCCCGTAGCACGATGTCCTCGGCGAATTCCACCAGAGGATTCGGACCACAGGCATAGAAGATCGTGTTGGACATATCATGCACCTGTTCTCTCACCCAATCTGCCGTGATTCGCCCGCGCCGGCCCGTCCAACAATCTTCCTCATGCAGGCGCGTACAGGTGACATAGAAATTGACGTTGGTGTTCTGCTGCGCCAACTCGCGAAACTCGTGCTCAAATATGATGTCGTTGGTGGTGCGCACGCTGTAAAGGACGGTGATCTTGGTTTCGAGTTGGCGCCGGGTGGCTTCGCGCACAAAACCGCGAAAAGGAGTGACGCCCGATCCCCCCGCAAGGCAGACCAGATGCTTGTCGGGTTCGTAAACGGGAAGGAACTTTCCGGCCGGCGGCAGCACGCCGAGTTTGTCACCCGGCTTGGCCCAATCCACAATCCGCGTGCCCATCCGTCCCTCGCGTTTGATGGTGACCTCGTAGAAGCCGCGGTCCAGCGCACAGGACGAGAGCGAATACGCGCGCTTGTAACCCGGAGCGTCGGGCCAGAACACGGTGATGAATTGGCCTGTCTTGAAATCAGGATCAAAGCGTTCCGGCCACTCCAGCCGGATGGTTTTGGTGTCAGGCAGTTCGGGCGTCACCGCCGCGATTAGCATTTCGGTTGCTTCTCTGGCCATAGCGTTGCGGAAATCTCCCGCAGAATAAGACAACCCGCCGGTCTGTAAAGCAACGTTTCCCCGAAGTGGCGCGGAAGACCCTCAGTTCATGGTCGTCCAAATGGCAAAGCCGAAGTGGATTGGCTACTGCGAGTGCAGCCGGACCAGGACTTCCTGCGCCAACACCTCGTACGCCGCGGCGCTGGCGCTGTATTTGTCGTAGTGAATGATCGGTTTGCCGAAACTCGGCGCTTCCGCGAGTTTGGTGCTGCGCGGAATCACGGTTTCAAACACGCGGTCACCAAGCAACCCGCGCACTTCGCTCACCACCTCATGCGAAAGTTTCGTGCGCGCGTCATACATCGTCATCACGACACCAAAGATCTCCAGCCGTGGATTGACGCCACCCTCGCGCAATTGGGTCAACACCCGGTTCATCATTGAGATTCCCTCCAAGGCGTAATACTCGCATTGCAGCGGCACGAGCAGTCCGTCCGAAGCGGCGAACGCGTTCAACGTGAGAATGCCGAGCGAGGGCGGACAATCCACCAGAATCAGGTCAAAGCGTCCGGACTCAACCACGGGTCGCAACGATTCGGTTACGCGCTGAAGATGATTCTCCGACCGCGCCAATTCCACGTCCGCCCCGCACAAATCCATTTCACTGGGAATGGCGTGCAGCCGTTCGTAGGCGGTTTCCTTCACCTTCGTCAGCAATTCCCCCTCGCCCAGCAGCACGCGGTATGCACTATCGCCTTCGACCTTCTCCAAGCCCAGTCCACTGGTGGCGTTGGCCTGTGGATCAAGATCAAAGAGCAGCACCCGCCGGCCAGTGGCGGCGAGGCAGGCAGCCAGATTAACCGCCGTGGTGGTCTTTCCCACACCACCTTTCTGATTGGCGACCGCGATGATCTTGGTTGGCACTGCGCGGATTAAAGGGAAATCCCGTTCGCACTTCAAGGTTTTCGGCAGTTATCGGGGGGATTTTGCTGACAACGAGGCTCGCAATGGTCACAGAGTTTCGCTGGATTTTGTGGCGCGCCAGCCGCATGATGCCGGCATGAAATTGATTCTTTCGACGCACAACGTGACCTTGACCAAGGCCATTGAGGATCATGTGCTGGATAAACTGGACAAGCTGGACCATTTGGACCGCTGGGCTGTGGATGCGCGCGTCACGCTCGAGCACGATCACAAGCGTCTGCCGGAAAAGCAGTTTTCGTGTTCGATCCGGCTGGGAGTGCGCGGGCCGGATTTGTTCGCCGAGCACGCCGATGAAGACCTCTACGCGGCCATTGACAAGGTGGCCAAGAAGGTTGAGCAGCAGATTCGCAAGCGTCAGAACAAACGCAAAGCCCGCAAACACAAACAAGCCGCCCGCGGCAAACAGACGCTCAAGGAACGCGGCCTCTGATGGGCGCGCCCGCTTCCCTCCTCCTGCGCGCGCGCGTCGTGCTGCCGATTCGGCGACCCCCGATTGAGAATGGCGCGGTGGTGATTACAGGCAGGCAGATCGCCGCGGTGGGAAGTTGGGCTTCGCTTCGCCGACGGCACTCCGGCAGGACGCTGGACCTCGGAGCAGTCATTCTCCTGCCGGGATTGGTGAACGCGCATTGTCACCTCGATTACACCCGCATGGCGGGAATGTTTCCCCCGCCTCGCAGCTTCTGCGATTGGATCAAAAGCATCACCACGGAGAAATCACTGTGGAGTGATGCCGATTTTGCCGCCTCCTGGCGCGACGGGGCGGCAATGTTGTTGCGAAGCGGTACCACCACCGTGGCGGATATCGAAGCCGTGCCACAATTGTTGCCGCAAGTCTGGAAGCACACGCCGTTGCGGGTTATTTCGCTACTCGAAATGACCGGCATCCGCAGCCGACGCGATCCCGACCACATTCTAGCCGAGGCGGCGGTAAAGATTGAATCGCTGCCGCGCGGACGGTGCCGGGCCGGGCTTTCGCCGCACGCACCCTATTCCACACTTCCGCGCCTGATGAACCGTTGTGGAGTCCTGGCCCGCCGCCGACGCTGGTTGGTGGCGACGCACGTCGCGGAATCAGCCACCGAGTTTGAAATGTTCCGGCACGCGCGCGGTGAGATGTTCGACTGGCTACGGCGCAATGAGCGTGACCTGTCGGACTGCGGCGGCGTCTCACCGGTGCAACATCTGGCCGGCACCGGTTTGCTCGGGCCCAATGTTATTGCTACGCACGTGAATTACCTGTCGCCCGGGGATGCGTCGTTGCTGGCACGGAAACGCACCAACGTGGTGCATTGCCCGCGCAGTCACGACTACTTCCGCCATCGCGAATTTCCCTATCGCACACTGGCCCGGGCCGGCGTGAATCTATGCCTGGGCACGGACAGTCTGGCCACGGTACGCAAGCACCCGCAGCGCGATCTGGAATTGAGTCTGTTCCACGAGATGCGCGCCTTTGCCATGAAGCACTCCAGGGTGCGTCCAAATCACATTCTGGCCATGACAACGGTAAACGCCGCCCGGGCGTTAGGCCTTCGCGGTCAAATCGGCGAATTGGTGAAGAACGCGTGCGCCGATTTGATTGCCCTGCCTTTCAGCGGACCTTTGCGTGAAGCTTGCGGGGCCGTGCTTGAACACCGCGGCAATGTGGCCGCCAGCATGATTGAGGGGCAGTGGGCAATTCAGCCAAAGTGACGGCATCATCAACGCCGGCTCACGTGGGGTCGAAACCAACCGCGATGCACAAAAGTGGCAGCCCCATCGTGGCGCTCTTCCACCGGGTGGAACTGGGCAAAAGCCCGTGGAAAAACCCGGCGAAAAAAAATCAAAAAACTCCTTGTCGGATTACCTCAGAGAGCCGGCTGGGCGCCACGCTGGTGATGCTGGGCGTGTTGCACACCTGGAGCCGCACGTTGATCCATCATCCGCACGTGCATTACCTGGTGGCCGGGGTGGCTTGAGCCGGGACCAACGCCGGTGGGTGAGTGCGAAACCCAACTATTTGCTGCCGGTCAAGGCGTTGAGCGACCGCTGCCGCAATCTCTTCCGGCAGCGACTGGCACAGGCGGCGCCGGACGCGCTGGGGGACATCTCCGCCGGGGTGTGGAAGCAACGTTGGGTGGTGCATAGCGCGGCGGTGAGTGCGGTCGAACCGGCGTTGCGTTACCTGAGCCGCTACGTCTTTAAGACGGCGACAGGCAATCGGGCGTTGCCCGTGCAACCCGACGGCCGGCTGCGCTGGCGCTATCGCGAGAGCGCCACCCGGGCGTGGCGGCACGTGGACCTCGAACCGTTCGAGTTGATCCGGCGCTTTCTGCAGCACGTGCTGCCGCGGGGCTTTCATCGCGTGCGCCGCTTCGGCTGGTGGCATCCGGGCGGACGGGGGAAGCTCAACCGCGTGCGCGCGTTGTTGCACCAGTCGCCGGTGCTCACCGCGGCCGAAGCAGCCGCGTGGCAACCGCCGACCGGAGCCGGGCCCGAACCGGCGGACCCTCAACCTTGCACCCGCAACCCGCCACCCCTCCAGTGCGCGCGGTGCGGCGGGGTGCTGGTGCTGGTGGAACGCTGGCGACCGGGACAACGTCCGGCCAGGCGCGGTCAAGACCGGGCGCCGCCCTGACGGGATGCCGCTTCGTGTTCAAGGTTCGAGGGTTGGGGCGCGCCCGGCGGAAAACGCGCGGGCGACGTGGACCGGGGCGGTGTGCCCGGGGCGTGCCGGGGCAGCGGGCGCAGGCGATTTTGACCGGAAGCAAGACCCTGGTGTGAGCGTCGCGCGGGACTGGCAGCGTGGTGGCGACGTGGGGGCCGTGGGCGCTGAAGGGATCCGAGGGCCGGGGACAACGGCAGTGACGGGAGCGACGGGAGCGGCCGGGAGACTTTCCGCAAAGCGCGCGGCGGACCGGCCCACGAACCTTTGACCGCGGCATTCGTTCAACCCGGGAATGTAAAGAACACGGGGGCGACGTCAGGGGCCAGGGACAGCTCCAACGAAATCAACCGTTCAGGTTCTTCACGCCCCCGCGTTCTCTACATTCCTTTGGGGTGTTAGGCACTTTGGTCATTTGGAGGCATCCTTCATCGAGTGCTCTAGCGTCCTGTAAAGTGCGACAATAAAATCCGTCTTCTTGTCCTCAATCCGATACTGGATAGACGTAAAAGGAAAGCTGCGAGTCGGGGGAGCGTCGGCAACAAGTGCAATGACGCTGCCGTGCTCGTCCGTCACTCGCGCCCATCGAACGCCTAAATTTTTGACGGCGTGAGAGCCGAGCGCAGCGCCTACAATCCGAATAACGTCTTTGTCGGTGTAGGTGTCACGCTTGCCAGACGTGAGCCATGCCGTGAACGCGCTATCCAAATCCTCAAGAATGTCACCTGTGCGCTCTTGTGAAGCAACGAAAGCCGCGACAAACGCGGAGGCCCGCTCGCTGTCTCCTTTCAAAGCGGTCTGCTCATCGGGCGTGAGCTCGGCCACTGTGTCTTTGAATTCTTGCTTTTTGGGGATGGTCTTTTCTTTGAAGGTGATCTCTCCGGATGGAGTTTGAATGGTTACACGCTTCATGTCTTCTGCCATAGAAAGTGCAAAGGCAAATAGTAGGAATGTCAGTGCGTATCGCATGTGCCTAACGACCCAATATAGGTTATCCGAAGTTATTCAACGGCGGGGCGGTGGGCCGCCGGGAATCCCCCGCCGCACCGACGGTGAATAACTTCGTCGCCGCGAACGCGGCGCGGGATTTCCGATGGCCACGGTTTGTCATCTGTTTTATCCCTGAACCGGTTTCCCGCCCCGGCGGGCCAGGTCTGCGAACGACCAGTCGCTTGAACGACTTTGAGCTTACCGACCGGCCCGTCGGGCGGGGCTTGACCCCCAACGACTACTCGAGAGGGCGTCTGCTAACTCAGCAACGACTCTTCTATATTGGCGTCGCCAGGTCAAGCCCGCGGGAAGCACACACACACATCAACGAAAGGCAACTCGTGACTCCTGCTCCCTATGACCTGATCCTGGGCCTGGATCGCGCCGACCAAAAGGCCGACCTGTGCCTGATCGAACCCGCCACCGGCCAGCGCCGCACCGCCGTCGTGGCCACCGCCCCCGAGGCGCTGTGCGAATGGCTGGCCCAACTGCGGCAGCAACATCCCGCCGCCCGCGTCGGCTTGTGTCTCGAACAACCGGCCGTCCATCTCATTCCGTTCCTGGAGGCCTACGCTTGGATCACCCTGCATCCGATCAACCCGCTCACGTTGCAGAAGTATCGCGAGGCGTTTGTGACCAGCCGGGCCAAGGATGACACGAAGGACGCCGAGTTCCTCGCCGACCTGTTGTTGAACCATCACGCGCAGCTCCCGGTCTGGGCGCCGCAGGACAGCGAGACCCGGGCGGTGCAACAACTCGTGGCCCATCGCCGCGCGGTGGTGGACGAGCGCACGGCGTTGGGCAACCGCCTGATCGCCCTGTTAAAACAGTATTTTCCGCAGGCCCTCACGCTGTGCGGCGAAGACCTGTGGCGGCCGCTGGCCACCGCGTTCCTGCTCAAATGGCCGAGCCTGGGCGCGGTACAAAAGGCGAAGCCGGCGACGGTGAAACAGTTCTATCACCTCCAGGGCAGCCGGAGCACCACGTTGCTGGAGGCGCGCCTGGCGCTGCTCCAACGGGCCGTGCCGGTGACCGACGAGACCGCCGTGATCGGCAGCTTCGTGCTGCGCGTGCAACTGCTCGCGCGCGAGTTGCAAGCGGTGGTGCGGACGATCGCCGAGTTTGATCGGCAGATTGCGGCGGCGTATGCGGCGCATCCGGATCGGGCCATCTTCGCGAGCCTGCCGGGGGCCGGGCCGGTGTTGGGGCCGCGGCTCTTGGCCAGCCTGGGGGCGGATCGCGAGCGGTTCGCCGCCAGTGCCGCGCAAGTGCAATGCTACACGGGCGTGGCGCCGGTGACCAAACGCAGCGGCGGGAGCGAGCGGATTCACCGGCGCTACTGCTGCCCGAAGTTTCACCGGCAAAGCTTCCACGAGTATGCCAAGGAAAGCATTTTGTGGAGTCGGTGGGCGGGGGCGTTTTATCTGCAACAGCGGAGCAAAGGCGCTCCGCATCACACGGCGGTGCGGGCGCTGGCCTACAAGTGGCAACGGGTGATCTGGCGCTGCTGGCAGGACCGCCAACCGTATGACGAGGCGCGGTATGAGGCGGCGTTGCGGCAGGCGGGCAGTCCCGTGGTGGCGTTGTTGGACCGCGTGGAACTGGGGAAAAGCCCCTGGAAAAACCCGGCGAAGAAAAGTTAAAAAACTCCTTGTCGGATTACCTCAGAGGTGAGCTCACCGATCTGGCGTCGAAAACCTAAAACCAAAGGACACGAAATGAACTCACAAAAAGCCACCGCGCACCGAACCCAAAAGGCGGAAGCCAGATTCGGTGCAGCGCCACATCTTTGACATCTCCAATCTTCACCTTCTGCGGCAAGTAGTAGTGGCAATCCGCAACACGACACTCGGCGTGCGTGTGCTCTCCGCACTGCCGTATGGTAAGCGGACTGATCTCTCTTCTATCAAAACAGCGTGGACAAATCCATGTGCCATCTTTTCGGTCATATCTCAAACCGCTGGCGTCTCTGGGATATGCCTTCTTGCGATACTCAGCAGAAAACGAATGGCGAATCCAGAAAGTGTATGCCCATGACAGAGTCGCAACTAAACCTAGTGACACTGATAATCCTAATAGTGCTTTTGGGGATAGCGTATTCAGTATGGTCTTTTGCAATGCGGAAAGCGACTCATTGGTGGCAGGTAGCAGCAGCCATCCTAGCAGCACTAGCAGTGATCCCCACAGCAGCGCTCTTAGCTGCTCTTTTAGGAATGTTTTCATCGTGGCATTACGACAATGAGCGCGGCATGTGGTCTAACATTTAAGTGAGCGACAGTTGCATTGGGGTGTTTGTCGCCATATCATTTGCGGCAAGAATTGACCATCATGCAACCCCTTGTCAAGCCATGAGCTCCCCGGAGCAGCCCCGGTTTTTGTCGCCTAGCACGCGGCAAAAGCGACAGCGGCCCCTGGGGCGGCTGCAACCCAATCCCAAGCTCCCGTTGCGCCAGCAGGTCCACGAGGTCATGCGGTTTTTCCATTATTCCAGCCGCACCGAGGAGGCCTACTGGCAATGGGTCGTGCGGTTCCTGCGGTTTCACAAACGGCCCGGGGTGGCGGGCGCGACGGCCTGGCGGCATCCCAAAGACTTGGGTGCGGCGGCGGTGACGGCTTATTTGACGCATCTGGCCACGGCGGGGCGGGTGGCGGCGGCCACGCAGAATCAGGCGTTGAACGCGTTGTTGTTCCTGTATGGCCGGGTGCTGGAGCAGCCGTTGACCGCGCGGATCAACGCGGTGCGGGCGAGCCGACCAGCCCGGGTGCCGGCGTAATGAGGACGAAGAACGGAAAAGGGTCGGGTTGAAGGGTCGGTTTACCGCGCCGGATAGCGGCGGTTGAGGCAGGCGGGCAGTCCGATGGTGGCGCGGTTCGACCGGGTGGAACTGGGCAAAAGCCCGTGGAAAAACCCGGCGAAAAGAAGTTACAAGAACCTGGTCGGATTACCTCGGAGGGGAGCTTATCCAAGGCTTTAAGGGGAGCCCAGTGGCTGCGTTTGGACTCGTAAACACCAAATCGCAAATCATAGATTCTGCGCGTGCTCGATTTTGACACCGAACTGAAGCAGCGACTCGATTCCATCCGCCAGCAAGGATTGTTTCGCGAACTTCGCCGCATGGACAGTCCACAGGGGCCGCGTCTTCAGCACAACGGCAGGGAGTTGATCAATTTCTCTTCAAACGATTACCTGGGCCTGGCGAATCATCCGGCGCTCACGGAAGCCGCCATCCAGTCCGTGAAGCGGTTCGGCGCCGGCAGCGGGGCGTCGCGTTTGATCTGCGGTTCGCTTGCTCCACATCATGAGCTTGAAGAAGCGCTGGCGGCGTTCAAAGGAACGGAGGCGGCCTTGACCTTTTCCAGCGGCTATGCCGCCGCGCTGGGCGCCATCCCCGCGCTCTTGGGCAGGGACGATGTCGTCATCCTGGACAAACTCGTTCACGCCAGCATCGTGGACGCCGCCAGGTTGTCCGGCGCCAAAATCCGAATCTTCGCCCACAACGATCTGAATGAGCTCGAGGAGATCCTGAAGTGGTCCCGGAATAACCCCCAACCGCCCATCTCCGGCAGCCAACGCCCGAAGAATGTGTTAGTGGTCACGGAATCGGTCTTCTCCATGGACGGCGATCACGCCCCCCTGGCAGAGATGGTCGCCCTGAAGGACAAGTACGGCGCCTGGCTCATGGTGGATGAAGCGCATGCGACTGGTCTGTACGGGCAATATCGTCGCGGGTTGGCCGAGGCGCTCGGCGTGAGTGAAAGCATCGAAATTCAAATGGGCACGCTGGGCAAGGCTTTGGGCGCCAGCGGAGGTTATCTCTGCGGAAGCCGGACATTGATTGACTTTTTGGTGAACCGCGCCCGGAGTTTCATTTTCAGCACCGCCCCGGTACCCGCCGCCGCCGCCGCCGCTCAGGCCGCCCTGCAACTCGTGCAATCCCGCGAAGGCGCAACGCGCTGTGAACAACTCTGGCAACAGGTGCAGGTTGTTGGTGACGATTTCAGGAAGCTCAAACTCAGCCCCCAGGAAAGCCTGCCACGCCTCACGTCGTCTCCGGCCAACGCAACGAAGCCCGGCGCCATCATCCCGGTTATCATTGGCCAGGAAGCCGCCGCGGTCACCGTCGCCACAGAACTCCGCGCGCGAGGGTTCTTGATTCCCGCGATCCGCTATCCGACCGTTGCCCGCGGCTCGGCCCGCTTGCGAATCACGCTCACCGCCGCGCACAACGCCACCGAGATTGCCCAACTGACGGCCGCATTGGCCGACATCTTCAGTCATCAATCTTAAAACGCAAATGCACCGGCTCGCCCAACTCGACCACGCCCACGTCTGGCATCCCTTCACGCAGATGCGCGACTGGCTCAGGCGCGAGCCAATCGTGATTGTCGCAGGCGCGGGCGCGGTGCTGCGCGAGGTGCTTGGCAAGGAATACCTCGACGCGAATTCCTCCATCTGGACCAACCTGCACGGCCATAATCATCCGAAGATCAACGCCGCCATTGCGCGGCAGTTGAAGAGAGTTGCCCACAGCTCGGCGCTCGGCTTTGCGAATGAACCAGCCAGCCTGCTGGCTGCAGAGTTGGTCCGCGTCTCCAACCCCAACACGGCAAGGCGAGCGTCCTCGCGAGCCGGCTCGGCAGCGGCCTCGCCCCACCTGAATAAAGTGTTCTTCTCCGACGACGGTTCGACTGCGCTGGAGGTCGCGCTCAAGCTCGCGTATGAATTCACGCGCCGCGCCCGCGGACGAAAGCTCAAACCACGATTTCTCTCCCTCGCGGGCGCCTATCACGGCGACACCATCGGCGCGGTTTCGCTCGGACACGTTGATCTGTTCCACAAAGCCTACGGCGGCATGTTGTTCAAGACGGACAAGGTGATGTCGCCGTATTGCTATCGGTGTCCCTTCAACCGCGCCAAACCGGAGCGGGCCGATGCCCGGGTGTATCGCCGGTGCCACTGGGAATGTGTCGGCAAGGTGGAACAGAAGTTTCGCGCGCAGAAGAAACGCGGCAATCCTTTCGCCGGCTTTGTCTTCGAGCCTTTGATGCAAGGCGCGGCGGGCATGATTCCACAACCAACGGGCTGGCTGCGGCAGGTCGCGGACATCGCTCGCGGTCACGGCGCACTGCTGATCGCCGACGAAGTGATGACGGGCTTTGGGCGCACGGGCGCTTTGAAGGTCGAAAACCGAAAACCGAAAACCGAAGGTCTCTTCGCCGGTCACCACGAAGGAGTGCAACCGGATTTCCTTTGTTTGGCCAAGGGCTTGACCGGCGGTTACCTGCCGATGGCGGCCACCCTCACGACGCAAGCGGTGTTTGATGCCTTTCTGGGCGAGTATCACGAGTTCAAGACGTTTTTTCACGGCCACAGTTACACTGGCAACCAACTCGGCGCCGCTGCGGCACTGGCGTCGCTGGAAATCCTGCAAGGCAAGGTATCGCTAAACAACCGCACCACGCTGGCACGCGCGCTGGCGTTGGAGCTGCCGTCGCTCTGGTCGCTCCCGCAGGTCGGTGACATTCGCCAAGTGGGTTTGGTGGCCGGCATTGAACTTGTGAAGAACTGGCGCACGCGTGAACCGTTTGCCCTGCGGGAACGTGCGGGGATCCGCGTGTGCGAGGCGATGGCCCGGCGCGGGGTGTTGACACGGCCCGTCGGGAACGTCATTGTCCTCATGCCGCCGTACTGCACCACCGTGGCGCAGGTCCAAGCGATGATCGCGGCCCTGGGAGAATCCGTCAGCGAAGTATTCCAATGAAGACCAAGCTTATCCGTTGTTCACGCCATATTGGCCGCCCGCACTCCTGGCTCGCCCTGCTCGCTTGCGTGCTTTCTGTGCCAATACTGCCAGCGCAGCCTGATCCCAATGCCCGCGTGCTCTCCGCGCACCATCACCATCTTGGGATTGCCGAGGCGAAGGAGGATTGGTCGGAAACCACTGCCATGCCGGAAGGTCCGCGACTGGAATTGAAATTCACGGCGGCGCCAAATACGGGGGAAGTGGTATTGGGCGTGCGACAACGGGATGTGTCGGATGCGTGGGCTTTGCGGCTTAACGGTAAACAGATCGCCACGCTCAAGCGCCATCGCGATCCGAAAGTCTCGTACTATGCCGTTCCGGCTGGCACGCTTCGCGACGGCGAAAACACCTTGGTCATCGAATCCAAGACCGGCAAGGACAACATCGTGGTCGGACCAATCGCACTGCATCAGCGGCCGTTGCGCGAGGTGCTTGAACTTTCGCTGGTGACTCTGAACGTTTCTGACGCGCGTTCAGGTCGGCCCGTGCCCGCGCGTATCACCATCACGGATCTGCAGGACGAGCCGGTTGAAATTTTCAATGCCATCAAAAACGAAACCGCAGTGCGCTTGGGCGTGGTTTACACGGCGGGTACGGAAACCTGGGTGGAACTCCCGCGCGGTGAGTACAACGTGTATGCCACGCGCGGCATGGAATGGAGCCGTCCCCAGACGAGAATCTCCGTTCGTCCGGGAACGGCGGCGAAGGTCGCGTTGCGCCTTGAGCGCGAAGTGGACACCAGAGGGTTCATTGCGGCGGACACGCACATTCACACGCTCACCTTCAGTGGCCACGGCGATTCAAATCTTGAGGAACGAATGTTGACCCTGGCGGGTGAAGGAGTGGAACTGGCCGTGGCGACCGACCACAATCACAACACCGATTACGCCCCCTACCAGGAGAAGATGGGCCTCACGGATTACTTTACCCCCGTGGTCGGCAACGAAGTCACCACCGCCGTCGGCCACATCAACGCCTTTCCGCTCGACGCCCGGGAATCGCCGCCCAACCATAAACTCAACGATTGGGTGCAGATCGTGGATGGCATCCGTGCCAAAGGCGCGAAGGTGGTCATTCTCAATCATCCGCGCTGGCCCAGCCTGCCCCGGAGTCCGCTCACGCAGTTTGGCCTGAACCGTGCGTCGGGTGATTTCCGCTCCGAGGTGCCGTTTCCCTTCGACGGCATGGAACTGGCAAACGCCCTGACTCCCCAACCGGATCCGCTGTTCTTGTTCGAGGACTGGTTCGCGCTGTTGAATCGTGGACACAAAGTTGCGGCGGTAGGTTCGTCTGACTCTCACACGGTGGGCCAGCCGGTGGGACAGGGGCGCACGTACATTCCCAGCCTCACCGATGATCCGGCGAAGATTGACGTGGACAACGCTTGCGACCGATTTCTGCGCGGCGAAGCTTCCATCAGTCTGGGCATCTTCGCCGACGTGCTCGTGGATGGTCGTTACAAAATGGGGCACACGGTCCCCGTGCAAGATGGCTCTGTGCAGGCCCGGTTGCGTGTAGCGGCTCCGTCCTGGATCACCCCGCGGCGGGCATTGGTATTCTTGAATGGCCGGCAAGTTGCGGAGAAACCGGTCCTGGCCGGTTCCCCACGGCGTCCGACCAATGTGCTCATTGATTTTGCGATCAAGCCTCCGCCGCACGACGCTCATCTGGTCTGTGTGGTATTGGGCGATGGCGCGTCGCATCCGAGTTGGCGCACCGCGGAACGATTCACCCTCGCCGCCACAAACCCGGTGTTTCTCGATGCGGATGGCGACGGGCAATACCGCAGTCCGCGCGAAACCGCGCGCCAGTTTCTGGATCAGTCCGGCGGACAGGTGGATCGCCAATGGCAGGCCGTGAATGAGGCCGATGATGTGATTGCCGTGCAGATGCTCAGTTTGCTGCGTGAGCAGGGCGCGATTCCTGATTGGGAAACCCGTGCCCGTGAACTGGCGGCCAAACGACCGTTGTTAAGCGATTACCTGGCGATGCCCCTGCCGCCGATCAAAGTGACGGCGGAGCAACTCCGGTAGATTGACCCTTACGAAGCAGACCCGGCCGCCAGCCGCGAATTGATCTGCCCCAGGATCGCCTGCCGATTTGAGTCAAAGCTCAGGTTGTTCAGTTGCGAGACGATGGCGTGCCGCGTGCCGTCGCAAAAATCCGGTCGCGCAATGATCTGTTGGAGGACCTGCATCTTGCTGCTCTCAAAATTCAGGCAGCGATACGTCACATTGATCAGATGCACCTGCACCGGCACGCCCAGCGCCGGTCGCCCGGCGATTCGCGACAACGCCTGGGTCCGGGCGGAATCCATGTTGAGTTGGGCGGCGGCGTCAATCTCGGCCACGGTGGCGGCGTCCGTGGGATTGTTTACCACCACGGGCGGCGGGGCGGGTGGCGGCATGGGGGGTGTCTGGGAATGACTGCGCCCCCCGATGCTGACAACGCAACCTGTGTTGAGCGTCAGTGTTACCAGAACAAGTGCGAGCAAGTTTGCAGTTTTCATAAGTTGGCGGTTCATGCCAGTAAATGGATGCGATAATTCGAACAGATCGAAAGACGCTATTGCCCCAGCCACTTATTCAATGTCGGGGCGATGGCTTCCGCCCAAATCTCGTAGCCGCGTTCGGAGAGATGCAAAAAGTCTGGCATCACGGCCTTGCTGATCGAGCCATCGGCTTCGATCAACTGCGAGCCGAAATCGAGGTACTCAATCATCCGACCGTCAGCAAGCCTGGCGAGGGCCTGATTGACCTGGAGAATTTTTCCGCGTTGCGTGCTGAAAGTCTGGCCGCGCGGGAATATCCCCATCACGAGAATCTTCGTCTCCGGCAGACGCTCGCGGATTTGCTGTACGATTACTTGCACGCCCTCAAGGATCTCCGCCTCGGTATTGTCATCACGATTGGAATTGTTCGTCCCGATCATCAGTACGACTGCCTTGGGTTTGATACCGTCAAGTTGCCCATTTTCAAACCGCCAAAGGACATGCTGCGTGCGATCGCCGCCCACGCCGAAGTTCAGGCACTTGCGCCCGCCATAAAACTTTTGCCACACGTTTTTGCCGGCGCCCTCCCAGCCCTGCGTAATCGAATCCCCGATGAAGGCGACATCGCACGCTCCGGGATTGTCCTTGGCGCGCTGCAACACCACGTCGGTGCGCGCCTTGGCGCGTTCGTCCGGCCGGGGCACCGGCACAAGGGCGATGTTGGTGCGGACGGTGGCAAGGACACTGGTGCTGGCCGTTTGAGTTGCAGATGTCTGGGCATGCAGCGAACCGCCCAACAAAACGACCACCAAGAACAAGGGGTGGATAGGAGAACGCGCGTTCATTTGTGGACCGCAGATTGGCAAAGCCGGCCATCCAGTGTCAACCGGGCGCTTTCAGCACCGCCAGAGGAGCGTTTCACTTGCTCCCAATTGCCCCACGACTCTGCAGCACCACTGGCTTCGACCCAATGGTTTCTATGGTTGTCGCACCCCGGTCCACTGCCGGTTGAAGGCGACAGCGTCTGCATAGCGAATTCCCCGTCCGCCAAAGATGTCCAGCGCCGAGCCGATCGTTAGGTCAACCTTCCCCTGTCCTGCTCGCGTGACTTCCTCCAAATCAGTCAGGGAGTTGGCGCCGCCGGCGTAGGTCATCGGAATCGGCGACCAACGGCCGAGCTTTTCCACAAGTTCACGATCTATGCCGCGGCACAGTCCCTCCACGTCCACCGCGTGGATCAAGAACTCCGCGCAATAGCCCGACAAGGATTGCAGCGTCTCCGCGCTGATTTCCAAGGCGGTGAAGTTCTGCCAGCGGTCCGTGACCACCAGGTAGATGTCCCCTCGACGACGACAACTCAAATCCAGGACCAATCGCTCTTTCCCCACCGTGGCGACCAACTGCTTCAGCCGCGCCCAATCCACCTGCCCTTCGCGAAACACCCAGGAAGTCACGATGACATGCGACGCCCCTGCTTCAAGCCAGGCCGAAGCGTTGTCAGCATTGATTCCGCCGCCGATTTGCAGTCCGCCCGGATACGCCGCCAGAGCCGCGCGAGCTGAATCCTCGTTGCCCGTTCCCAGCATGATGACATGCCCGCCGCGGAGTCCGTCCCGACGGTAAAGTTCGGCGTACCACGCGGCCGGACGCTCGGACACGAAGTTGGTGCGCAAACCGCCGGCCTCATCGCTCAACGTGCTACCGACGATCTGTTTTACCCGGCCTTCGTGGAGATCAATGCAGGGACGAAACATTGGCTCAAACTAGAATTCGTCCGTGCAAGTTCAAAGCGCAAAGTGGCGGATGCTGGTCAACGGCAAACTCAACGAACGCTCTACTGAGAACGCTTGAGACGGAGTGTGCCTGGGTGGCGATTCGCATTTCCACTTTTCCACGGGCGTCATTTCTCCTAGCGTCGGTTCGTGCAACCAAAGGTCAAACCCTCGAAACCCGGCTGCCTCATCATCGGTCTCATGTCGGGCACGTCGGCGGACGGCATAGATGCAGTGGTCGCGGAGATCCATGGCCGCGGGCGCGGGGTGCAGGCCCGGTTGCGAACCCACATCCACCGGGCGTTTCCTCCGGCGTTTCGCCAGCGTGTGCTCGATGCTTGCCTCCACGGAACCGTCGCGGAAATCTGCGAATTGAATTTTGTCTTGGGAGAAATGTTCGCCCACGCCGCATTGCTCGCCATCCGCCAAGCCGACCTCAAACCGCGTGACATTTTCGCCATCGGCTCCCATGGCCAAACGGTACATCACCTGCCAAATGCGAGGACTCCGTCCACGCTGCAAATCGGCGAGCCGGCCATCATCGCCGAACGCACCGGCATCACCACCGTGGCCGACTTTCGGGTGCGCGACATGGCGGCGGGAGGCCAGGGTGCTCCGCTGGTTCCTTACGCGGATTGGGTCTTGTTCACCCACCCCACCCGGCCCCGCATCGTTCAGAACCTCGGCGGCATTGGCAACCTGACCTTCCTGCGACCGCACGCCGGACTGGACGAGGTCGTTGCGTTCGACACCGGCCCCGGCAACATGGTGTTGGATGCGGTGGTCGCCACGCTCACCAAAGGACGCGAAGCCTTTGACCGCAAGGGACGCCGGGCGGCGCGTGGCGCTGTCTGCCAGCCCTTGCTGGCGGAGATGATGACGCACCCTTTTCTCATGCGCCGCCCTCCCAAGACAACCGGGCGCGAGGAATTCGGGGAAACCTTTGTCCGATCCGTCCTCCGGTCCGCCCGCCAACTGCGTTTGCCGGATGACGACGTAGTAGCCACGGTCACCGCGTTCACGGCGGAGAGCATCGCCCAAGCGTATCGGCGTTTTGTATTGCCCAAACTTTCCGCCAAGCAGTTGGCACAATTGCAGATCATCCTTGGCGGCGGCGGCGTCAGGAATCACACCCTCTTCCGGATGCTGGACGAAAGGTTGGGTGCGGGCGAGTTATGCACTCACGAGGAATTCGGGATTGCCAGTGCGGCCAAGGAAGCGCTCGCGTTTGCCCTCCTCGCGCACGAAACCCTGCGCGGCCAGCCCAGCAACGTGCCGACGGCCACCGGCGCGAAGAAAGCTGTCATCCTCGGCAAGATCGTCCCTGGATGAGCCGGCCCGCCGCAGGATGGATCTGCAAGGCATCCTGGCCATGCTGGCTGGCTTGAAGTTCAAAAAACACTTGCTGCTGCCGGCACTCTCCGCGGCCTGAAAACGGTGCGCACCTTGCCACACATTTTTCTACAAAGGGACTGACGCTGCGGGGTGACAAGCCTGAGTGGTTTCGTTAATCTCCGCGGATGAGTGCTCGCTATGTAACGAGGTTGGGGTTGGCTGTTGTCGCGGTTGGGTTCGTAATCGTGTCGGGAACCGGTTGTCGTTCGTGCCTGACGCCGGAGCCGCCCGTGTTTTCCGGCAATCCGGTTTTCCCCGGCTGGTATGCCGACCCGGAGGGGATCGTGTTCGGTGACCGCTACTGGATTTACCCGACCTACTCTGCGCCCTACAACCAGCAGGTCTTTCTGGACGCATTTTCCTCGCCCGACCTGGTGACGTGGACCAAACACAGTCGCATCCTCGACACCAACGCCGTGCCGTGGGTGTGGCGGGCCATGTGGGCGCCGGCGATCGTGAAGAACAACGGAAAGTATTTTCTGTTCTTTGCCGGCAACGATATTCAGAACAATGAACAAGTCGGCGGTATCGGTGTCGCCGTGGCGGACAAACCGGAGGGACCGTTCCAGGATTATCTGGGCAAGCCGCTGATTGGTAAATTCCATAACGGGGCCCAGCCGATTGACCAGTTCGTTTTCAAGGACAAGGACGGACAGTTCTACATGTATTACGGCGGCTGGCGGCACTGCAACGTTGTGAAGCTGAAAAACGACTTCACCGGTTTCGAGCCGTTCGCCGACGGCACGGTGTTCAAGGAAATCACGCCGCAAGGTTACGTGGAAGGGCCGTTCATGTTCATCCGCAACGGCAAGTATTACTTCATGTGGTCGGAGGGCGGCTGGACCGGGCCGAATTATTCCGTGGCGTATGCGATTGCCGATTCACCACTCGGACCGTTCAAACGCCTTGCCAGGATTCTTCAACAGGACCCGACGGTGGCGACGGGTGCGGGACATCACTCCGTGATTCAACTGCCGGGCAAGGATGTTTACTACATCGTCTATCACCGCCGGCCGCTGGGCGAGAAGGATGGAAATCATCGCGTGGTCTGCATTGACCGGATGGAATTCGACGAACAGGGTTTCATCCAGCCGGTGAAGATCACGTTTGAAGGCGTGGAACGGCAGCCGTTGCGCCGGCGAAGATAGACACCAAGCGCGTGACGACTCCCGGCTTGCAGGGCGTTTCAAGCTGGCGGCCAACGAGCAGTGATTGAACCGCTTTCCGAAGCGAGTCGGCTCTGACTTCTCTCTCCAGTTCAGATGGAGCAGACTCAGGTTCGCCAACTACAAAGTTCGTGCGAAGCTGCGACCTCCAAAATGGGACGGGCATTGTGACCATGAAGAACGTACTGCCGCGCCTCTCGCCGGCAGATCACATTCCTTGGTATTCAGCATGAACTGCCGGCGCGACGCCCGGCAGCACGTTGAGGTTTACGGGGCGCGGTGCTGATCCAGTGCTTGACGGCTTCAAACAATGTCGCTACGCCATGTCCCGACCAGCGACCAGCAGACCGCCTATGAAATCAGCCATTCTTGCCTTGGATCAGGGGACCACGAGTTCGCGGGCCATTGTCTTCGACCACGCGGGCGCCATCCGCGCGGTGGCCCAGCGAGAATTCCGCCAGCTTTATCCACAAGCCGGCTGGGTCGAGCATGATCCCCGTGAAATCTGGCAAACGCAATTGGACACGGCCAAAGAGGCGCTGGCCACGGCCAGGTTGACCGCCGCGGACATTGCCGCCATCGGCATCACCAATCAACGCGAAACCACGTTGCTCTGGGACCGGCGCACCGGCGAGCCGGTGCATAACGCCATCGTCTGGCAGGATCGGCGCACCGCCAGGTTTTGCGACGACTTGAAACGCGCCGGTCATGCAGCGTTGGTTCAGCGGAAGTCGGGGCTGGTGATTGACGCCTATTTCTCCGGCAGCAAGCTGCGCTGGCTCCTGGATCACGTGCCGGGCGCCCGCGAACGCGCGCAGCGGGGCGAACTGGCGTTTGGCACCGTGGACACCTGGCTGCTCTGGAATCTCAGCCGCGGCGCGCTTCACATCACCGATCCGAGCAACGCTTCGCGGACCATGCTCTTCAACCTGAACGGGGAGTGGGACGATGAATTGCTGCGCGTGCTCGAGGTGCCGCGCGCAGTGCTGCCCCGCGTCTGTTCGTCGAGCGAAATCTACGGCGAAACGGCGGCGGGCGTGTTCGATGCGCCGATCCCCATCGGCGGCATTGCCGGCGACCAACAGGCGGCGTTGTTCGGGCAGAATTGTTTTTCCCGCGGTCTGGCCAAAAGCACCTACGGCACGGGTTGTTTCATGCTGATGAACATCGGTTCGCAACCCACCCTGTCCAAACATCAGTTGCTCACCACCGTGGCGTGGCAGGCGGGCGGACAAACGGATTTTGCGCTCGAAGGCAGCATCTTCATTGGCGGCGCGGTCGTGCAATGGTTGCGGGACGGACTGGGGATCATCAAATCGTCCGCTGAGATTGAAGCCCTCGCCGGCTCGGTGCCGGATTGCGGCGGGGTTTACCTCGTGCCGGCCTTCGCCGGTTTGGGCGCGCCGCATTGGGATCAATACGCCCGCGGCACGATCACCGGGCTGACGCGCGGCACCACCACCGGACATATCGCCCGCGCCGCCCTCGAGGGCATTGCGTTTCAAGTGGCGGACGTCCTCGAAGTGATGAACCGCGATTCTGGCGGGGTGATGAACGAACTGCGCGTGGACGGCGGCGCCTCGGTCAACAATCTCCTGATGCAGTTTCAGGCGGACCTGCTGCAAGTGCCGGTGGTGCGCCCCAAGGTGGTTGAAACCACGGCCCTCGGCGCCGCCTATCTCGGCGGACTCGCGGCTGGTTTCTGGAAAGGCCGCGACGAAGTCACCCGGTCGTGGCAGGCGGATCGCGCGTTTGAGCCGCGGATGAGCGCCGACGAGGCGGCTCACCGCCGCCGTCGTTGGGCCGAGGCGCTCAATCGGGCGCGCGATTGGGAGGAACACTCCAAGGTGAAAGCGACGGCAAACCTTTAACCAAACCCAACCCACCATGCATCCCTACCTGGCGGAATTCATCGGCACGACCTTGCTCGTTGTTTTCGGCAACGGCGTCGTGGCCAACGTCGTGCTGGCGCGCACCAAGGGCCACAATTCCGGGTGGATTGTGATCACGGCGGGCTGGGCCTTCGCGGTCTTCATCGGCGCGTTCTGCGCGGCCCCGTTCAGCGGGGCGCACATCAATCCGGCGGTCACGATCGCCCTGGCCGTGGCCGGGAAACTGGCCGCCAGCAAGGTGGCCGGTTACCTCTTGGCGCAACTGCTGGGCGGAATCGCCGGCGGGACGCTGGTCTTCCTTTTCTATCGCGAACATTTCAAGGTTTCAGACAACGCGGACGGCAAGCTGGCGTGCTTCTGCACGGCCCCGAACATCCGCAGAATCCCGCAGGCATTGTTCTGTGAAATCTTTGGCACGTTCGTGCTCATCCTGCCCATCTTTCTCATGACGGAACCGACGGTAAGACTGGCGGTGGGCGCGGACACGGTGGAAACACCCATCGGCCTGGGCACGATCGGCCTGATCCCGGTGGCGCTGCTCGTGTTTGGCATCGGCCTCTCGCTGGGCGGCACGACCGGCTACGCCATCAATCCCGCCCGCGACCTTGGCCCCCGGATTGCCCACGCGCTGCTGCCGGTGCCCGGCAAACGAAACAGCGATTGGGCTTACGCCTGGGTGCCGGTGGCGGGTCCGGTCATCGGTGCGCTGCTGGCCGCATTGGCACACTCCCTCCTGCTTTGACCGACAGCGGCGCGGCAAATGTAGCTCCGCAAACATGAGCGACGAACACTCAACCGAGTATTGCACGGCCTTTGAGGGGTTCAGCCTCAAAACTTCGCTCGTGAGTTCTTGGCCAGTACCGTGACAAACAAATTCCGAGACCAGGTAGGGCGCGTCACTCCGTGCGCGCCGCCGCCTGCCAATGGCTTTCCCAAAGGCGCGCAGGGGACTGACGCGCCCTACCCGCGCCACGCAGGATGAATCGAAACCTCTTGGTCGCATTTGCTCCGTGATAAGCGACAAGAACCGCGATGAATGTGCAGGAATCATGGCTGGACAAAGTGATGTAAAACCTCCATCTACTGGCGAGCAGATTATGACGATAAACTCCAACCCAATTTGTCGCTCACTTAACTGTTAGGCCGGTGACATCTGATCACACCAATGAAAACATCAAACACATACATGATAGTAGCACGTTGGGTTTTTCTCATACCCGCAGTGCTGGTAGCCGCGGCTTCCGTGAGGCTGGGGTTTTTGCTCATAGCTCAAGTCACCTTCTGGCCGTACTTGGGGCCGATGCACTTTGCCAGCCGTCTGTTCGTTGAGTCTCTGGCTGGTTTTTCCGTAGGAGCGGCCGCTACGCTGGTCGCGCTGGTTCTGGCTCCAGCACCCGGCAGGAAAGTGTCTCCCTTGTGCGCGTCTATCATTGGCGTTCTTGGCCTAACGGCGAGTGTGATCACCTTTCTTCAGCATGATTATTGGGCGGGAACTAGTTATATTCTGTTGGCGCTTGCTCCTGCGGTGATTTGGTTTGGCGTGGCGCGGATACCCGGGCAGATGGAAGGAGTAGAGAGTGCGATGCCGACGGCCTAACCAATTGAGCGACCGAATGAGCGGCCAGCACCGCCGTCGTCAATTCGGGGCGCTATGGACGGCCGCTCATCGGTCCTCTCTGCGTTAGGCGACTATGCGCCGCTTTATCATCATAGCCGGTTGTCTGGTTGTTGCGCTCCTCATCGGAATTGTCGCGCTTGTCCTGTTGGAGAATCCTCAAGCTCAGGTCGCCGCAGTTCGGACACGTTTTGAGCAGATCCCCAACGTCAGACTCACTTACATTTCAGACCTCACGAAGCAGGCGTCACAGGTCATCACAGCCGACATTGAGGTGTCTGGGAAGGGACAGATGAGCTTCACAGGGTTGAGCACGAGTTCGTTTGGGAGTGCGTCGCGGATTCGCCTGAGCGGCATCGGCCCATACGGTTTTCGGATGCGCCGATTGGTGGGCACACAGGAGGCGTATGGTTACGATATTGATATTGGACCGTCGTCACCGATTCCGGCTGCCCGGAGCTTGGGCATTACCAGCGTTCAGTCAGCCATTGCGCACTACGACGAGTTGCTCGCGCTTGTTGCACATTGGCCAGTCACGACGAACGAGTGGCCGAGTGGTTGGCCGCCCAAGAAAGGCGAGTGGTCGAAAAAGTCAGACGAGGAGATTCACTTTCCGGACTCGCCGAGAGGGGATTACTATTTTTGCTTGAAGCGATGAGACACGAGTCACCTAACACCCCAAAGGAATGTAGAGAACGCGGGGGCGTGAGGAGCGGGAGAGGTTGATTTCGTTGGCGCTGTCCTTGGCACCTGACGCCGCCCCCGTGTTCTTTACATTCCCGGGTTGAACGCAGCCGCGGTCAAAGGTTCGTGGGCCGGTTCACCGCACGCTTTGCGGAAAGCCTCCCGCCCGGTCCCCATGAACCGCTGCTCGGAGCGCGGACAGCCTTGTCCGCGCGAACCAGTGTGCCGGAACTCGCCCCGTGAGATGACGCAGGCTATCTCACCGGGCGAGCGGACAAGGCTGTCCGCGCTCCGGGGTTCATGGCCCCGAGGCGCGTCCATTGATGGAAGTCGAGACTTTCCATGAACCTCCAGGATAGGGGTAGGGACAAGGGATTGAACCTTGCCCCTCCCTCCGAACCGGACAGGCGGGTCTCCCGCATCCGGCTCTCCAGTCAGTGGGTTCGTATCGCTACGATTGTCCGCGTCCACGCGTGTTCCGCTGCCAAGGACAGCAGCCCACGGCGGGCAAACCATTCATTCGGCCAGCGGTGTTGGGCCGCTCCCAACCCTTGCCGCGTCCGGCCGCGCCGCTTTTCCAGCAGACTCCTCAAGCGTCTTCGCACATACCCGTCCACCGCGTCAAACGTGTTGGCCTTGCTGTGCTGGAAATACTCATACCAGCCGCGCAAACTCCGGTTCACGTCCGTCACAATGTCGCCCAGACTCCGCCCGCTCAGGCGCGGGGTCTTGGCTCGCAGCTTCGCTCTCAGCTTCTCAAGGCTCTTCTGCCGCGGCCATCTCATGCCCCGCTCGAAGTGATACCCCAGGAAGTCGAACCCGCCGCGTTGGGTCGCGTCCACCACCCGCGTCTTTTCCGGGTGCAACGTCAGCCCCGCTCCGCTCCCCCACGCCGCCACCGCCGCCAGCGCCGCTTGCGCTTCGGCTTCAGTGCGGCACAGGATCACGAAGTCGTCCGCGTAGCGCACCAGCTCCCAGCCCGCCGCCGCCATCCGGTGGTCGAGCGGATTGAGATACAGGTTCGCCAGCAGCGGGCTGATGACGCCGCCTTGGGGCGTGCCGCACTCGGTGGGTTGCCAACCTTTGGCCTCTTCCAGCACGCCGGCGCCAAGGAAACTTTCCACCAGCGCCAGCACCCGTCCGTCGGCCACGCGTTGTTTCAACAACGCCAGGAGCCGCTCGTGCGGAATCGTGTCGAAGTAGCTTTTCAGGTCGGCGTCCACCACCCAGTGCTGCCCCGCTTTCAGCAGCGTGTCCACGCGCCGCAGCGCGTCCTTGGCGCCTTTCCCCGGTCGGAAGCCGTAGCTGTGCTCGGCGAAGTCCGTCTCGAAGATCGGTTCCAGAACGTGCCGCAGCGCGCCTTGCACGATGCGGTCGCGCACCGCCGGAATGCCCAGCGGTCGCGGCTCGTGGCTCCCGGGCTTGGGTATCCAGGCCCGCCGTACCGGTTGCGGACGATACGTCCCGGTGCGCAGTTGTTCGTGCAGCCGCTGAAGTTCTCTCCCCGCGTGCCGCGCAAAGTGCGCCACCGTTTGGCCATCCGCTCCCGCGCTCCCGCCGTTGCGCCATGCCTTCGCGAAGGCGCTTTGCAGATTGGCGGGCGCATAGGTCTTGTCCATGAGGCTGAACCAGACCCGGTTTGCTGGCTCACTCGCCGTGAGCCGCGTCAACATGCGCTCCGTCCAGACGCTCCGTTCCACCCACCACCAGCGGTCGTGGGCTTCTCCGGCTTGTTTAGGCGGCGTTGCCACCGCCACTGCCGTCGGTTGTTGTTCGTTCGTCTGGGCTTTCACGCATCCACTTTCCTGCGTCCCTTCGCTCCACGGTCGTTACCCGCTTCCTCACTACTACGGACGCTCTGACTCCCACCGGGCGGTGCTTCGGGCCTTCCGGCCCTGAACGCCGCTTGACCCCGGCGGGGCTCCCTGATTATCGCGGGCGGACTTCCCACCCTTCCGACTCCAACCATCAGCGCGCCGACCGGGGACCGCCCGGCTGCCAGCGGGGTTTGCTCCGCTCCGACAGGCTTCGCCTTTCCCTAGCAGGCTCGCCCAGCCACACCGACCGAATCGAGTTCACGGCGGACGGCCCGGAGGCCACCCTGCGTTTCGGACGGGTCGTTCTCGTTCCGTTGCTCTCCACCCCGTGTTGCCACGACGCAGTTACAGTTCGATACCGCACGGTTCATCACCGCACAGGAGCGGACTCCCACCGCTCCGTCCTTCCGCCTTCTCAGGCGCACTAGGGCGCGTCACTCCGTGCGCGCCGCAGCCTGCCAATGGCTTTCCCAAAGGCGCGCAGCGGACTGACGCGCCCGACCCGCGCCCCGCAGGATGAATCGAAACCTCTTGGTCGCTCTTGCTTCGTGATAAGCGACAAAAACCGCGATGAATGTGCAGGAATCATGGCTGGACAAAGTGATGCGAAACCTCCATCTACTGGCGAGCAGATTATGACGACAAACTCCAATCCAAATTGTCGCTCACTTAACTGTTGAACTTCGCGCTCACCATGAACTTCACGCCTCAAGAGACGAAGATGATTGAGCGGCTTCGGAAGTATGAGCGCCAGTGGCGGTGGGCACGGTGGTCGGTCCTCGTTATGGGTATTCTCTCCGCCGGACTTTGCATCGTGTTCGGTTTCATCTTGCGTTGGTTGATTGTCGAGTCGCAGGCCGGACATTTCGACGGCCAGACGGTTTTCTTCATCTTATTGATTTGGACGAAGTGTTGCTTTTATCTTTTTTTCGGCACTTGGTGTCTCGCCACCGTGTGTTTCAAGTGGCACGGCGACGTGAACAGGATGCTCTTGCTGAGGTTATTGGATGCACAACAGAGAGTCACCTAACACCCCAAAGGATTGTAGAGAACGCGGGGGCGTGAGGAGCCGGAGCGGTTGATTTCGTTCGGCACCCGGCCACGCTCAACGCGAAGAACAGATCATAACCCAACTTCGGCGCTTGGCCGCGGATGCTCCTTACGGGCTGAACCACCTTCCCAACACCCGCGCAACCTGATTGGCCGGGCGCGGACGCAGGTGAGTTGAGGACTGAGATTCCTTACCCAGCCAGGGGAACTCGCAAATCCGGTCAGTGGCGAAAAACTCGGCAAGCAACCGGGCATTGCTTCGAGTTGCGGGATGACTCCTGGGCGGCGACATCAAGACCACGCGCGCTTGGGTCCGTGCGCGCACCGGTAGCGCGTCGAGCACCAGCCGGGCTTGATTCACCGCACCCAGCCGATTCGGGCAGACGACCACCGGCAACGCTTGCAGCGCCACGATCAGGTCGCGTGAATCAAAATCCTCGCCGAGCGGACTGAGCAATCCACCGGCGCCTTCCACCACCACCCATTCATATCGCTGACTCACGGTCCGAACATGCTTCACCACTTGCGACAATTGCACGCGCCGGGATTCCTTTCTGGCCGCCAGCAATGGCGCCAGCGGGGCGCGGAAATGCCAGGGGTTGACTTCATCGAGCGAGAGCACCTTGCCGGCGGCGGCGCGCAAGAGCCGCGCATCGTCGCGCCTGCCGGAGCAAAGCGGTTTGAGCCCAACCACGCGACACCCCTGGTGGCGCAAATGTTGCACCAGATGCGCGGCGAACACGGTTTTGCCCGCGCCGGTATCGGTTCCCGTAACAAAGATGACAGGCGGTTTCATCGGCGCAGAGCGAACACCAATCGCCGGGTGGAGGCGATAACAAACCAACGCTCCGGCCCGGCCGGTTTGCGCTGCCGGCTGTGTATTGCCTCAGCCTTACCCGGCGTAAACGCTCGTAGCGCAGATTTTCAATCTGCCGTATCGCGGGTTTTCAATCCGCAGACCCTCGCCCGCCCGGGCGTTTCCGAGCTTGCGGCTGATTTGCCGAATGATATTCGGCTATACCGCGCAACGCGGCGCCGCCGCTACCAAAGGAGCGCGGACAGCCTTGTCCGCGCGTTACTGCTGCGACCAGTACCGACTCGCGGACAAGCCTGTCCGCGCTCCGAACAGCGGTTCATGCAAAGAGAATTCGTCGAAGCCAGCTTCGCGCTTTGAACCACCAAAGCGTAGCCGCCGACGTGAGGAGGCGGATTCCCCGGAGTTGCTACGTTGTCCGCCTCCTCACGTCGGCGGCTGCGAGCGCAGGGTTTGGGGGGAAGCTACGACCTCCTACGATGGACGCGCATCGGCGACATCAATCTGATGTGGGGCAGGCTTTCCAGCCGGCCGGTTCCCCGGACCTTCCAGTCCGGTGTTCCAACGGGCGACTGGAAAGTCGCCCGCACCGGCGGACAGGAATGTCCGCCCTACACCAAGAGGTTCATGGTAAGCCTCCACGATCTGGAAATCGCGCATGGCGACCATGAACC
>JAHCLO010000022.1 GCA_026125285.1 Verrucomicrobiia bacterium
CTGCCGCAATCTCTTCCGGCAGCGACTGGCACAGGCGGCGCCGGACGCGCTGGGGGACATCTCCGCCGGGGTGTGGAAGCAACGTTGGGTGGTGCATAGCGCGGCGGTGAGTGCGGTCGACGCGAACCGGTGGCGTGTGCGCGTGGCGTGCTGAGAGAGAATTCCCCGAACCCAGATTCGCGCTTTGCCCCCCGAAGCGTCGCCGCCGACGTGAGGAGGCGGATTCCCCTGAGTTGTATCGTTGTCCGCCTCCTCACGTTGGCGGCGACGAGCATAGGGTTCATGGCGAGCCTCCTTTCTTTTGTTGAAGCATGCATTGGGACCATGAACCTGATGTGGGGCAAGCTTTCCAGCCTGCCGGTTCCCCGGACTTTCCAGTCTGGGGTGCCAACGGGCGACTGGAAAGTCGCCCGCACCGGCGGACAGGAATGTCCGCCCTACATCGAGAGGTTCATGGGAAGCGGATCGTTTATCGGCACAAGGGCGTGCCCGGGTCACGAACGAAACTGCCACCACCTCAATTCCTGCGCAGTCGGTAAAACCTATGGGGCACCCCCTGGAGCACGTCCAGAACCGTATGCACCTCACCGTCACCCGCCACCGTTTGAAGCGTCTGCCAGGAGCCGGGCTGCATGGAATCTGAGTATTCGATGACGTAGGTCGGTCCGATCATGGTCTCAAAGCGCAGGTGCAAATTGGCGCCGACCACGTAAGGCGGGAGAAAGGCTGGCGGCGAACTGGCCGCCATGCTGAATTGCAGCACCCATCCGCCGGAAATGTTTCCCGAGTCCAAACTGGCATCATCAACGACGAAGAGTTGCCAAAGGCCATTGGGATTGGTGCCGTTGAAAACACCCAGGTCCGTGCCGTAGGGTCCGGGTGGTGCGGGTGCGGGCATCGCGTCGCCGCTCTCGTAATCCGTCGGCAGATAGGTTCCCCCGAAGATTTGGGTGGAGTTGGGCAGCGAACTCGAGGCCAGCGGATCAAAGGTCAGCGTGACGTTCACAATGGACTCACCCTCTCCGGAATCAGACATCAGCATGACTCTCTGGCCGCTGGGGCCAACCAGGAGAATGTCCAAGTCGTCCGGATAGGTGTGGCTGATCTGGTTGAGCGTGGCAGTGACTTTGAACCAGTTGCCGCTCACGCCATTGACCTGAAGGGTGGACGGATAGGGAGTGGCCGACCCGAAACCGGGGATCGCGATTAGCCCTGGGGCTGTGAAGGTCAAAATTGTTTGGTGGGCGACGGTCAGTGTTGCTTCGGCGCTGAGGGCGGTGCCGTGGACGTTGGTAACCAGGCACTGGAACCGGCTGCCGGAATCCGCGAACTGGCAGTTGGCGAGTGTGTAGCTGTTCTGCGTCGCGCCCGCAATCGGGTTGCCGTCGCGCGTCCAGAAGTAGCTGAGAGGCGGGCTGCCCGAGGCTAACACGGTGAAGGTCGCCGCATTGCCAGGGGCGACGGTCTGATTCTGCGGCTGCGTGGCAATCTGGGGCGCGGGATCATCCGGCGCAAAGCTCACTTGATCCACCCAACCTTTGTCCTGGCCGCTGTTGACGCTGCCGTCCTTGCTGTAAAACCAGCGTAGCGTGTGGGTGCCGGGACCCAGGGGCACCTCCATAAATGACCAGTCAACTTCACCGTCAATCCAGTCCACCAGATCGTCGTTGATCAGCAGGTCGAGATAGTCGAACTCCGCCTCCGACGAAACCTTCCACCAAAAGGACAGGTTTCCCGGTCCCACAACCGTGGTCTCCACCCAGGTTTCCTGATCGTGGGTGATCGTCCCGGTCTGCGCCGCGTCCACGCCATCATGGGTGATCGTGGTCTGGCCGGTCCAGGGCGCCGTGCCGCCGGTGGTCCAGTTCAATTCGCACGCGTCCAGCGCACCGCAAAGCGAGAATCCCGGCACCACCGTCAGCATCGCCACCCCGCTGGTGACGGCGCCATGCGCATTGGTCACCACACAGGTGAACGCGCTGCCCGCATCGGAGAGCTGGCAGTTGCTCAAGGTGTAACTCGAAAGCGTGGCCCCGGCAATGGGCGCACCGTCCCGCCACCACTGATAGCTCAATGGCTCGGCACCCGAAGCAACGACGCTAAAGGTCGCCGGATCCCCCACGATCACCGAGCGATTGACGGGATGCGCGAGGACCACTGGTTCCGGGCCATCGGGCACAAAGACCACTTGATCCACCCAGCCCCTGTCCTGACCGCTGTGAACGCTTAGGTCCTTGCTGTAACGCCAGCGTAGCGTGTGAGCTCCCGCCGCGATGCGCTGGCTCACCAATCCCCAACTGGCGAAGCCCGAGATCCGGGTCGCAAGAATGCCGTTGGTCCGGAACTCCAAATAGTCGTAGCCGGTTTCCGAAGAGACACTCCACCAAAAGGCCAGGGTGCCGGGGCCGTTCACGGAGGTTTCCACCCAAGTGTCCTGGCCATGGGAAATCAGTCCGCTTTGTCCCGCGTCCTCACCATCGTAGGTTACCGCCGTCTGTCCGCGCCACGGTTCGGCGCCGCCACTCGTCCAGAGCAGACCGGGTGCATCCAATGCCTCAGACAGCGTCAGCACCGGAATCACCGTTACCACGGCTTCCTCACTGGACATCTGTCCCAGCGAATTGCTGGCGTTGAGCGAGTAGATGCCCGCAGCGTTGGTGGTGACTTGCGTCAGGATGAGGTCCATGCTGGTGGCCTCGGGCAACGGCTGCCCGTCCTTGCTCCATTGGAAAGAGATCGGTTCCGTTCCCGCCACCACCGGGGTCAACGCGACCGTGACACCCGCCTCGACGGTCTGGCTGGCAGGCTGCCGGAGGAACTGCACCGGTTGGGGGGTGGCGTAGAGGGTCACCGCCACGTCCTCCAGCGCCCAGTGGTCGGTGTTGTTGCCGCTGTGCGCAAGCTGACGCCAGCGGACCAGCGTGGCAGTCCCATAGGCGCCGGCCGGCAATGCGATACTGCGGCGCGTCCAAGTCAAGAACTCGCTGGTATCGTAAACGGCCAGCGGCGCAAACGTCGTTCCATTGTCCACCGAGTATTCCACCACGATTCCTTCGCCAGGCAAATCTGGCATTTCCCACGGCGCGGTGGCGGTGGTGCCGAAGCGCAGCCAGAAACCGATTTCTCCGCCATACGGAATGTCGAGCGGGCGAGTCGTGGCGCTACGCGTTATATTACCATTGAACCAGAGCGAATTCGTCCCGGACACGCTGCCGCCGTAGTCATTGGCCACGACCTCGCCACTGAAGCCCGACCACTGCGGCCCGTCCTCCGCCGGCTCGAAGTCGTCAAAGAAACCGTTGCCGACGTCAATGATTCTAAGCTGCGCCACGCGACTGGTCGCCGAACCCAGACTGTTGGCGACGACGACCTCATAGAGCCCAACGCTCTCAGCGCCCACGGGCGAGACGGTCCAGCTCGCATTGGTCGCTGCGGCCAGGGGAGTGCTGTCGAGATACCACTGGAAGGTTAAGGTCGGAGCGCCACTCGCCTGGACGGTGAAAGTGACGCTGCCGCCCGCCAACGCGAACTGGTCGGCCGGCTGTTGGACAATCACCGGCTCCGCCGGCGGCGGCTGAAAGACCGTTAGAACAATGTCGCCCGAATCCCCGCTGTAGCCGTCAACGGCGATTTGATAGGTCACTCCCGCGGTGGCGGCAAAGCTGATCAAACTGGTCAGGGCGCCGCCAGCATCATCATTGTTGGACCTCATCACCAGACTGCCCAGGCTCGCGCCCGTGTACGCCGCCAGTGTGGTGTCAAACGAACTGCCCGTGGTCTGAATTGTCACCGTATCCGAAGCCGGCGCGGTCCACGTCCACCAGACGGACTTGAAGGCCGCGGAGCCATGGTGCGCGGGTTCGCCCGGTTCGGCGGAGGCGCCGAGACTGGTGGTGAACACGCGGTTGCTGCTGCCCGTAAGCGGGTTGCGGTTGGCAAAGTTGTCATTCGGTGGCGGCACGAGTATGGGGGCCGTCAGGCTGCCGGTGACGCCGAGCTTGCCCGGCGCCGAAACCTCGTACTCAAGCACCACCTGATTCCCGGTGAGGGGCACCAGCAAGTTGGCACTGTGGATGTGGTCGCCCGCCACCGCGTCCGGCCCGCTTCCGTCGTTTACGACGGTCAGGAGTTCCCCGCCTTGAACTCCGACTTTTGCCGTCGCGGTGTTGATGGGCACCAAGTCGGTTACGACGACATACACGGCTGCGGTGCTGCCGGCGCGCAAGGGCAGTCCTCCGGCAAAGTTCAATCGCACGTCCAGCGCGCCATCCTCCGTAATACTCAGGGCCTGGAAGGCATTCAACCGCCCGCCGGTCACGGTGCGTCCGCTCAGTGCGGGCACAGGCGTGGTGGATTCCAACAACCGTTGCCGCATTTCGGCCACGGTGATATTGGTCGTGAAGCGAGCCGCCAACAACGCCGCCACGCCGGCCACGTGCGGACAGGCCATGCTGGTGCCGTCGAACGTGTCATAGGCGTTGTTACCCCCGGAAACCGTGGAGTAGATGCTAACTCCCGGCGCCCCCAGGTCCACTGACGTGGCGCCGTAGTTCGAGAAGCCCGCCAGACCATCGGTACGATTCAAGGCGGCGACGGAAATAACATTGTCGGCTTCGTACGTGGCGGGGTAACTCGGGGAAGCATCCGTGTTGCGGCTATCGTTGCCGGCCGCCGCCACAAACAGCATGTTCTGCGCATTGGCTGCCAGAATGGCGTCCAGGAGCGCCTGGCTAAACCCACCGCCGCCCCAACTGTTGCTGAGAATTTTGGCGCGCTTGGCCACCGCGTAATCCACGCACTCAATGGCGTCGCTGGTATTGCCACCGCCGGCGGCCCCAAGAAACTTGCAGGCCATCAGGCGAACCTGCCACGCGACGCCTACATGCGGGTTGCCGTCATTGGCGGCTGCGCCAATTGTGCCCGCACAGTGCGACCCGTGATCATTGTCATCCAGCGGGTTGCCCGAGCCGGTGATGGCGTTGATGCCATACACATCGTCCACGTATCCGTTGCCGTCATCGTCAATCCCATTCCCAGGAATCTCGCCCGGGTTGCGCCACATCTGCGCGGCGAGCTCGAGGTGGTTGTAATTGATGCCGGTGTCTATCACCGCCACGATGACATTGGTGTCGCCGGTGGTCAGATCCCAGGCATTGGTGGCACTGATGTCTGCGCCCGGCAGACCGCCGCTGGTGCCCAGGTTGCGCAGGCCCCACAGCGTGCCGTTGACAAACGCCGCGTCCGTCGGCTCCAACTGGGTCCGCACCAGAGGGTCCGGTTCCACATAAGCGAACCACCCGCTCGCGCGTAATGCCTGCATCCGTTCGAGCAGGCGCATTCGGCGTGCCTCCAACTCCTCATCCGCAAAGCCCGAGGCCTGGGCCGGCGCCCCCGGCTCGTCGAAGAGCATCAAGCCGGGCACGCTGGTGTATTGGCGGCGCACTTCCAATCCCAGCCCGGCGAGCGTTCCGGTCAGGCCCGGGCCGGCCAGTGCTTGTGGGCCCGGCTGAAGCCGGGCGAGAATCCGGGTGGGGTGAACGGCATGCTTGTCCACATGCACACCCTCGGCGACCAGCGGGAGGGGGGCGAGCCAGAGCGCAGCCAACATCCAAGGCAACAGCGTATGGCTGCGGGACCTGCCGTGAACCGAAGGCGTTTGGTGGGAAGGTTTGGGCACTTTCATCTTGGGTGACCGGTTTTGTTCCTCCGGGCGCGGGCGATGGGGACCATTGTTTTCACGCTGCGCGGCTCGGAGAGAAATGTTGTTTCGTCGGGTTGATTGTTTGCGATTCTGTGTCAGCGCCACCACGGGTCAAGCTTGTTTTCCAGTATTATTGCGCTCTGACTTGCACCAAGAATGCGACACAAAACCAATTCGGATTCATCGTCGCTCTGCCGGGTGGAGTTTGTTGGTGCTTCACCGCATGTCACGGCATGACCTCGCATATCTCACGTATCGGTTGTCCAAGCTTGCGCCTGCTCCGGGTGTCCGCATTTGCGTTGGGCGTGAATCCGAATGGTTGCCGAGACTCAAGGCCGATGATCAAGGTCATTGAATCCAGCCACTCCGGCCGGCTTGAACAGCGGTGTGGCAATGCCTCGGGGTTGGTAATGCGGTCGCTTGAACCGCCGCGTTGCGCGGAAGGAAACCACGGAATTCCGGCAGGACTCTCTATCGCACGGCCGCCACGGTCTCTGAGCAGTGGCGAGCGACTTTGTACTGGGGCGGCGGGAGTTGGGTCGGTCTTCGATTGTACCGAATCGTTGCCGTCTCTTCGTCGCTCAATTCCACCGCCGACTCCAGCAAAGCCGCCTGCTCGAGAATCGGCAGGGCCACCGCATCCGATTGCACCTCGATCAGGGGCAACTGGCATGGGTTGTCGCCAGTGGCACGTTCGACACCGTTGACGTGACCATTGCGCAGATCCTTGCGCAGATCGGCCGCGGTGCGATGTCCAAAGTTGACCAACCAACCGAGCGCCTCCGCACGCGGCAGCCGGAAGAAGTCCGCGAAAAGAAAGACCAATTCCTGGGGCAACACGCGCAGGACGAAGGCTTCCGTTTCCCGCCACTCCTTGCGGAGAGATTGAAAGCTTTTAACCATCAGCAATTTCCGGACTTCTCCGGTCAGGCAGGGCTGCAACGAACGCAGGAACTTCAACTCCACGAAATCAATCCGGCCTGCCTGGTTGAAGCGATGGGAGATTTTTACCCGGCCTCGTTGCGTGCGGAATTCCCCACTGTAACAAGTGGAAAGAATCACGTGATCGTAAACGGACTGCAATTGCATCCAGCAGCCGGACGCCTCCCCGCCGTAGTTCCGTTTTTCCTGCCGCGCGACCGGCTGCAGGGATCTCGTACGCAGGCGGTCCTCAAGTCGTTCCAAACGGTCGAAATAGTCACTGACCGGGGAGAACTCGTGCCGGCGCAGAAATTCGCGCGCCGACTGGATTTCTCCCTCGCCCACCGCCGGTCCCGCGTGGACGCGCGCTTCCAATGTCTCCACCAATCCCTTGGCCTGCCGCCTGTCTGCTTTGGTTGGCATGTTGACTTTGGCTCAAGCTTAATCTGACTCGACCAGGCGCCAACTGTGCGTCTGGAGGCACACCCTCCTTTTGCGCCGACGTCCGGCAACAACGTGCGGCCGCGCTTCCTGCCGGCAGCTCAAACCTACCCTCCTTCACCGGAATCAGAACTACCGAACTTCCGGCTCGCAGCCGGAAGCTCGCTCGGGTAAAACGGCGCCATGCCGTGCCGGAATAAACTCCGCGAATTCAACACCTGATGTTTCAGACACCTCACCGGCGATGAAAAAAGCCAGGCGCAAATCTCTCTCGCCCAGGGAGTCTTTTCTTGAATTGCGCCCCAACCCTCGGACAATCCCCTCATCCGAATCGTCATCAGTGAATCCAGACCAGATCATCCAGTGCCTGAAACAGTTCACCGACAGGGAGAGCGTTGAATTCCTACCGCTCGGTCCCGAATCGAAACCGGTTTCCGATTACCCACCCATTCACAAGTATGCCCTGGACCTCAAGAACAAGGTAAAGCCCGAAACCGCCGCTGAAGACCTTTTCACCGCGCTCTGGAAGGATGTGCTCGGGGTTCAGCCCACCCGCCAGGTTGGCGTTACCGAGGGCTTCGTTGATTTCATGCTCCCGGAGCGGATGGGCGATCCCCTCCCGCTTGAACTGAAACCCCTCTTTCAGCGCGACCGCGCCGATTCTCTCTGGCGCAAGGATGCCAACCCCAAACACCACGTCGTGCAGGTCAAAAAATACCTGCGCGATCACGAATACCTCATCCTGACGGACCTCCGCACCGCGTGGTTCTTCTGCGCCCGCGATTTCTTCTTCGAGGAAAAACCCTTCGCCCGTCTGCCGTTCGATGATTTCCTCCGCCGCTGCCGCGTAAGCCGCAGTGTGCTCGACACCTTGCGCCGGGTGGAAGACACCTGCGAACGCCCGGAACTGGAGCAGCAGTTTTTTGAGGACTTGAAGATCTGGTACAACGAGTTCGACAAGGTCAAATGGGCGCAACCCGAACTCGCCGCCGAGTCCATCATCCTGCTCATCAACAAACTCATCTTCGCCCGCACCATCGAAGATTTCGGCCTGGTGCAATACCGCTTCCTCCAGGACGAATACGCGCACTTCACCCGGCTCTGGGAGCCCAAGGGCGCGCACCGGGTCATCCCCAAGTTTCTCGAATTCTTCGAGGATTTCTTCGATGAATACTACGACACCGAAATCTTCTCCGAGCGCATCTGGAATCGCCTTGATCCCGATCCGGACAATCTCAAGCGGTTCAGCGAAAAACTGAACTTCGTCCTCGGCGTCAATTCCTGGGATCAGACTTACAGTCGCGGCATCGTCCACTACAACTACCGTCGCATTGACGAGGACATCTTCGGCAAGAGCTACGAAATGTTCCTGGCCGCCAACCGCAAGGACGAGGGCATCTACTACACCCCCGCCGGCATCACCGGCCCGATGGCCGATGCCATGGTGAACACGCTGGCCGGCCAACTGGTGGACGACATCTGCGCCGCCGTGGGCAGTCAGCAATGCGATTTCCAGCGCGCCGCCGAATTGATGACCCAACTCGGCGAAATCCGCGTGGCCGACACCGCCTGCGGTTCCGGCGGTTTCCTCATCAAAGTCCTCCGCGCCTTCTGGCAGCAGTATCAGCGCATTGACGCCGCCTGCTCCTGGATTCAGAAAATCCTCAAGCCCGACAACGGCGAAATGTTCCTCGCGGAAATGCCGCCCAATGTCGAAGCGGCGCTCGCCTTCCGCCGCGCGCACCAGCTCGACACGCACCGCATCCTTATCGCCCAGATTCTGCTCCGGCACATCTTCGGAGCAGACAAGGACCCGGGCGCCATCGAAGTCGCCAAGACCAACATCTGGAAGGAAGCCGTCAAACTCTCGCCCGAAGCCTACAATTACCGCCTGCTCAAGGCCGAGATCGTCAAAATCCTCCCCAACCTCGAACTCAACTTCCACTGCGCCGATTCGCTCGTGGACATGGAAATCGGGAAGCAAACCGCGTGGCTGGCCGAGTACCATCAGGCTGAACTCAGGAAACTCTCCGAACTCCGTGCCCGTTACATCGCCAATCCCATGCGGCACGAGCCGCTGGATGAAGCGCTGGCGCTGCGGAAGAAACTACATGCCAATTTCGTCGAACATTTCCAGACCGAGAACCTGCCCTGCGAACCCGGCGCGTTCGCGCTCCACTTCTGGCCGTGCTGGTTCAACGCGGATGGGACAGTCAAATTCTCTGGTGGCAGCCGACGTGAGTCGGCTCAAACTTCAGCCACCAAACCGGAAGGTCAGAGCGGACTCACGTCCGCGGCTACCCCCAGCGCGGGCTTCGACGGCATCATCGGCAATCCGCCGTGGGAAGGCTTCAAACCCATCCGCAAGGAATTTGCCGCCGCCTTTTATCGCGGCAAACCGCAGTTCAGCAAAATGGGCATGGACGGCCCGACCTTTGAGAAATGGTTCACTGACGAACTGAAGGAAAACAAAGAGTTCGCCGCCCAATGGCACGAGCACGAAGCCTACTACGAGCGCCACAAGGAATACTTTGGCCGGGCCTATCAGAAACAGGGCACAGGCGATTGGAATCTGTTCAAACTCTTCATCGAGCGCGACCTTTCACTGGTCCGGCAAGGTGGTCAATTCTCGCTGCTCGTGCCGTCGAGCATTCAGACGGACGAAGGCTGCTCTGAACTCCGGCGCTGGTTCATAACGGAGAACCGCCTTGATGAGCTGACGTCGTTTGAAAATCGCGGCTACAAGGTGATTGAGGACGGAAAGGAAAAGACCAAGCAGATTTTCCCCGACGTGGACAGCCGCTTCAAATTCGGCTTCTTCAAAGTGGTCAAAGGTGCGGCCACCCCCAAGGACCATGCTTTCGACGCCCGGTTTTATCTCCACGATCCGAAGGATTGTTCCGCACCACCGATTCGTTACAGCATCGAAATGCTGAAGCGCTTTTCGCCCGAAATGTTTTCGGTGATGGAATTCCGTTCACAGAAAGACTACGCAGTGGTTGGCATCATTCGCGGCGAGCACGCGTTGCTTGGGAAACTTGGCTACCAGTTCCGCCGCGAACTGCATCCGGCGGATGACGTGGATTTCTACCTCAAAGACCCAGCCCGCAAACTTGGCAAAGGTGAATCGCCAATCTATGAGGGCAAGATGATCCATCAGTTTGATGCCGCATTCGCACCGCGCACCTATCACGCGGAAGACAAAGCCGTGCGGGAAGAATTGCTTCGCAAGGAACTTTACCGACTTGGCCAGTTCATTCGCGAGAGCGAGGTAGAGAAGGTTGAAGGAAAAAACGTTCCGACGAAGAGGAAAGAACTTGAGGAGTTTCTTGCCGAACTTTGGAAGACCAAGAACTTCCAACTCGATTGCGATTTCGAGCGTGTTGGTTACCGGCGCATAGGCCGCTCAACTGACGAACGAACCGTCATTGCGACGCTGCTTCCCGCCGGTGTTTATTTTTCGGACACGGTCAGTTATTTGATTCCTGCTCGTTACCACCTGGCAAAGTCCGGCAAGCTATCGCAGGAACACCTTTCTGGTGATGATGCGAAATCGGTCCTTTGCCTGCTGAATTCGCTGACGCTGAATTATTACATCCGCAGCAAGATGTCGGCGACGGTGAACATGTTTTACATCTATGAGTTGCCTTTTCCAGAATTCACCGCCGCGCAGAAAATGAAACTGGCCGGGTTTGCCGACAACCTCTTGCGTGACCCGCGCGACGTGCTGGAACGCGCGGCGTTGGAAGTGTTCATCGCGCGGGAACTTTACGGCCTGACGCGGGAAGATTGGCAGCATCTCACCGGCACGTTCACCTTTGGCGGCGGCGCAACCAAGGCCGAACTGGACGAAATCATCCGGCTCTCCCTCAAGCTTTGGAACGAATGACCACCGTCTTCGAAACATTCCCGTGGCCACCGTTTGAGCTTGGTAGCAGCCGCCGTGAGTCGGCTCAAACTCCCTCCCCCCAAAGATCAGAGCGGACGCACGTCCGCCGCTACAATCGCCAAGCTTGACGCCGTGACTGCCGCCGCGCGGAGGTGCGCCGCATGCGCGGGCCATCCTCGGTTGCCGCCGGTTGAGAAGGTTTTTATCCACACTGCAAAGTGGGGATAACAGCAGCCCACGCGGTTCAGTCCCGATTTGGTGGGGCGAGGCTCCTGACGAGCCGGCCATGGCTCGCCAAATCGCTGCGGCGGCGGCTCGCGGGGACTCTCGCCCCACCAGCTTCTGTGGCGTGTGTCAAAGTGGAGACCCGCTATGGCAGAAGGTGCGGCAGGCGTTTCAAGACGCCTTTGCGCTCTACCAGCGGCGCCAGCAGAAGTCCGCCCCGCCACCGCCTTCCGAATCAAAGTGAATCAAACCAAATCAAACCACCGGAGCCGGCGTTTCGGCTCAAATCATGAAATCCGACGCGCTCAAGGGTTCCTGTTCCAGCGTGCGGGCGCGGTCGGCCAGGTCGGCCAGCGTGGTATGTTCCATCACCTTCACAATGCTGTCGCGCACTTCCTTCATCACACTGCGGATCGCGCAGCGCGATTCGTCCGGGCAGGAGCATTTTTCATAGAATTTTTCGCTAACACAACTGACCGGCGCGAGCGGGCCTTCAATGTGGCGGATGATTTCAGCCAGCGTAATGCGATCCGGCGGTTTGTGCAGGCGATACCCGCCGGCCACGCCGCGTTTGCTTTCCACGATGCCGGCGGATTTAAGGTCGTTGAGAATTTGCTCCAGGAAACGCTTGGGGATGTGCTGTTGATCGGAGATCGCCTGGATACGCACGACCGAGTCGTCTTCCAGGTAGTCCCGGCCCAAGACCAGCAAGGCCCGCAGAGCGTATTCGCCGCGAACGGAAAGCTTCATGGCGCCAAGAGAATCAATCTCCATACAACAAGTCAAGATTTTGATAGAACCCAATTGAAATAGGCACTTTGAAAAACTACAAAATATCTATTGACATAATAGACATTTGATCTAATCTCTTGCCAGATTCGAGATGAGAACGCCGAAGACACTGGAAGCGACAGCAAGCGATGGCTTGGTGCGATGGCTTGAAACCGTGCGCCAGCAGGTGGCGTCGGTGCGGTTTGGCTGGGTGCAAATCGTCGTTCACGACGGGCGGGTGGTGCAAATCGAGAAGACCGAGAGAATCCGTCTCGACCCACCACCGGGGCATTAACTTTACGGCTGACCGGTTTACCGGAGGCGCAAGCAACACACGACCGCGACCGACCCGACCACGGAGGCCCGGATATGAAAAAGATCAGAAATGAAGAATCATCGGAGGATCGCCTTGATTGCGATCACGGGACTGCAACTCAGCGCCGCCGGTTTGCTGGCGCAGAATTCCGGGCAACCTGACATCACCGAACTGTTGCGCCGGATCGAAGAGCTGGAACAAAAAGTGAAAATTCAGGATCGCAAGACCGAACTCGAGAAGGAGGCAGGCGTCGAGAAGGCCAAGACCGCCCCGTCGGTTTCCCTTGGTTCCGGCGGACTGCAAGTGCGTTCGGGAGATTCCAACTTTGTCTTCCGCCTTCGCGGCAACGTCCAGGCGGACGGGCGTTTCACCGTCAACGACCCGGACGGCGCGGTAAATGACACTTTCTTGTTGCGGCGCGTGCGGCCCAGTTTCGAGGGTACGCTGTGGGGCAACTACGATTTCCGCATCATGCCCGATTTCGCCGGCAGCAGCGTCACGTTGATGGACGCGTATGCGGATTTGCGCTTCTCGCCGTATTTCTCCGTGCTGGTGGGGAAGACGAAATCGCCGTTCGGGCTGGAGCGGCTGGTGTCGCAAACCAGGTTGCTGTTTGTGGAGCGCGGCCTGCCGACGCACGTCGCGCCGAACCGCGATGTGGGCGTTCAGATTCGCGGCAGCCTGCTTGACGGGCAACTGGACTATGCGGTCGGCGTGTTAAATGGCACCCCGGACAACGGCAGCGGTGTTTCCGATCTGGACGACGACAAGGAATTCGCGGCCCGGTTGTTTGCGCATCCGTTCAAGCACGCGGAAACGAAGGCCCTGCGCGGGCTGGGTATTGGCATTGCCGGAACTTACGGTGACAAAAATGGTTCCGCACCGGCCAATTACATCACCGTCAACCAGCAGATGTTCTTTTCTTTCAACCCTGGCGTGCTCAACTGCGGCACGCATTGGCGGTTGGGGCCGCAGGCTTATTTCTACTGCGGCCCATTGGGGTTGTTGGCGGAATACACGGTTTCGTCCCAGGAATTGTCCGCGCCGGGCGCGGGCACGCGGGAAATTCAAAACACCGCCTGGCAGGCCGCGGTTTCGTACGTGCTCACGGGCGAGGATGCCTCGTATCGCGGTGTGACACCGGCAAAGAATTTCGATTTAAGCAACGGCACCTGGGGCGCGTGGGAGATCGCCGCGCGCTATGGCGAACTGGACATTGATAATGCCGCGTTCCCGGTGTATGCCAATCCCGCCGCCTCCGCTACCAAAGCGCGATCCGCGGGCCTCGGCCTGAACTGGTATCTGAACCGCAACGTCAAAGCGGTGGTCAATTACAACTGGACCGGGTTCAATGGAGCGGTCACCAATCCGGCGCGCGTGGCCGCCAAAGACGAACACGCCGTTTTTACCCGCGTGCAACTGAATTTTTGAGCCAACACTGAACGACAACAACTCCAATCTTGAAGCAACATGAAAACTAGAAACCCATTTGCCCAATTCTTTGGGCGTTTGCTGTCGGTGGCGGCGCTCGCCTTGGTGCTCAATGCTCCCGGGAAGAACATCCAACTCCTCAACGTCTCCTACGACCCGACGCGTGAATTCTATGTGGAATTTAACGCGGCGTTTGCCAACCAGTGGAAGTCCAAAACCGGCGACACGGTCACCGTCCAACAATCGCACGGCGGCTCGGGCAAACAGGCGCGCTCCGTCATTGACGGCCTTCCCGGCGACATCGTGACTCTGGCGCTGGCCTATGACGTGGACATGATCGCGGCGCGGGGAAAGTCACTGCCGCCGGACTGGCAGAAACGCCTGCCGCACAATAGTGCCCCTTACACATCCACGATTGTATTCCTGGTCCGCAAAGGAAATCCCAAAGGCATCAAGGATTGGGATGATCTGGTGAAGCCGGGCGTGGCGATCATTCCGGCCAATCCCAAGACCTCCGGCGCGGCGCGTTGGACGTATTTGGCCGCCTGGGGTTATGTCCTCAAAAGCGGCGGTGACGACGCCAGAGCGAAGGACTTCGTGGCGAAGTTCTACAAGAACGTTCCCGTACTGGACACGGGTGCGCGCGGCGCCACCACCACCTTTGTCCAACGTGGAATCGGTGATGTGCTCGTGGGTTGGGAAAACGAAGCATTCCTTGCACTCAAGGAATATGGCGCGGATAAATTCGAGATCGTCGTCCCGTCCACCAGCATCCTCGCCGAACCTCCGGTCACGGTGGTGGATCGGGTGGCCAAGCGAAAAGGCACCGAGACCGTGGCGAAAGCCTATCTCGAATATCTCTATTCCGACGAGGGCCAGGAGATTGCGGGACGCCATTTCTACCGGCCCCGCTCCGAACAGATTGCGGCCAGGTACTCCCACCAGTTTACCAAAGTCAGTCTGTTCACCATTGATGATCTCTTTGGTGGCTGGCAAAAGGCGCACCAAACCCACTTCGCCGATGGCGGCACCTTTGACCAGATTCAACGCCAGTAAGCCCCGGTGGAATCACCGCACGCATACATGAACCTCCGCCTGTACACCTCGCGCCTCGCGTTTGGCCTCTCCATGAACCGCGGCTCGGAGCGCGGACAGCCATGTCCGCGCGAACCCCTGTACCGGAACTCGCGGACTCAGCGGTCCGCGCTCCGGGGTTCATGGCTGCGATGCGCGATTGTGCAATCGCGGGAGTTCCCCACGAACCCTATTCTCGTAGCCGCCGACGTGAGGAGGCGGACAGCACTGCAACTCATGGGAATCCGCCTCCTCACGTCGGCGGCTACGGTTCGCGGGTTCACAGCGCGAGATCAGGGACGTGTCGCTCGCCTTCGAGCCCAAGGCATCCCTCACGCTCAAAGAATGTGGCGAGGGCGGAATTTTCGACCAGATCTATCGTACCAAGAATTAAATCCATGAATCCATCCATCATTGAAAGTCCCGTGGTTTCCACCAGCAACCACCTCCCCGTGCGTCGGCCGGTCGAGCGGCTGCTTTCGGCGCTCGATCAACAGGCCGAGCGATCCCCGAGCTTCATCAGCCGTTCGCTCGGACAGTACGAAATCGGCGAGCGGCGGTACCCGCTGCCGCGCTACGTGTATCTGGGTGAACGCGGCGGCGGCGACGTGATCCGCATCGGCCTGTTTGCCACCATTCATGGCGACGAGCCGGAAGGCGCGCTGGCCCTGACCCGCTTGACGGGTGAACTGGAGAAAAATCCTGAAATTGCCCGGGGCTACGCGCTGTTCATTTATCCGGTGTGCAACCCCACGGGCTTCGAGGACAACACGCGCCATTCGCGCAGCGGCAAGGATTTGAATCGCGAGATCTGGCGCGAATCCACCGAGCCGGAGGTCCGCTTCCTTGAATCGGAAATCTGGACGCACGCGTTCGACGGTATCATCACGCTGCACAGCGACGACACCAGCGACGGGCTGTATGGCTTCGTCAGTGGGGCGGTGCTGACCGAGAGTCTCATTGAGCCTGCATTGCGCGAGGCCGAGCAATTTCTTCCGCGGAATCGCAACCATTTGATTGATGGTTTCAACGCGCGCCACGGCATCGTCAACGAGTGCTACGCCGGCGTGTTGAAATCGGTGCCGGGGATCGCGCGTCCTCCGTTTGAAATCACTTTGGAGACACCGCAGAAAGCCCCGCTGCACCGGCAGGTCGAAGCTTTCAATGCCGCCTTGAAAACCATTCTGATCGAATACCGTTACCTCATGGCAATCGCGCAGAACATCTGAATCGTCGGCGCACTTATCCAGATTCTGAGATTGTGCGGACAAACGCGGAAAAGGTAATCTTCATCAGAACTTGGATGACGGGAAAAGCCGGACCCGCCCGCCGGGCGTACAGCGAAACACATTGGCATGGCTGACTTTCAACAAAACGTGGTGCCGACCTTCACGCAACTGAAGGATGAAGACCTGGCCCGCATGGAAAAGAGCATCGTTCGCGCGGCGCGGCGCGCGCCCATCGGTGTCATCATTCCCGCGCTGTTCAGCGATCTGGCGTCCCCGGCCATGCAGCACATCATCACCGAGCTGGCCGGCATGAATTTCGTCAAGCGCGCCTACATCAGCCTGGACCGGAGCAGCGAAGAACAATTCCAGCAGGCGCGCGAGATCGTCAAACCGCTCGGGGAAAAGGGCGCGTTGTTATGGAACGACTCGCCGGTCGTGGCGGCTGTGATCGAGAAGATCGGCCAGACGGTGCCGCTGGGCGCGCGCGGCAAGGGCCGTGCGGTCTGGACCGCGCTGGGCTATGCGTTGGGCAAGGCGGAGGTTTCCGTGCTGGCGTTCCACGATGCGGACATTTTGACCTACGATCGCGGTTTCCTGCTGCGGTTGCTCTATCCCGTCGTGCATCTGCGGTATCAGTTTGCCAAGGGTTTCTATGCCCGCTACTCGGACCGGCTGCACGGGCGCGTGGCGCGGCTGTTCTATTTTCCGTTCGTGAAGGCGTTGCGCGACGTGCTCGGCAAACTCGATTTTCTCGAATACATGGGCGACTTCCGCTATCCGCTTTCGGGTGAGTTTGCCACGTTCTCCAGCCTCGCGACGGACCTGTTGTTCCCCTCGGACTGGGGCATCGAGGTGGGCGTGCTGGCGGAGATGTACCGCATCACGCGACCGCACCGCGTTTGCCAGGTGGAAATCACGTCGCGTTACGACCACAAGCATCAGGATGTGGGTGAGGATGCGAGCGCCGGTCTGCAAAAAATGGTTTCCGACATTGCGCGCACGTTCTTTACCCGACTTTCCGCCGGAGGCACGATTCTGACGCATGATTTCCTCCGCACGCTCAAGCACACGTATCTGGCCAACGCGCGGAGTTACGTGCGCATCTACGAGTCTCATGCCGAAATGAACAGCCTGCCCAAGTTCGACCGGCATCAGGAATTGGGTTACATCGAGTTGTTCGCCAGCGCGCTGGACCGCGCCTTTGCGGAGTATCAGGACCATCTGTTCGGCTCGCCGTTGATCCCCGAATGGCGGCGCATCGAAGTGGCGCTCGAGGGCGTTCTCCCTGAACTGGTCAACGCGTTTGAGAATCCCGCCTCCCCGTCCGCCCCGGTTGCCGCCTGACGCCCTCCCTCGCACCCCACTGCATGAGGTCCCAACGCTACAATCCCCTGCCGGGCTTCGGCCTGACGATGGGCTGCACGATTCTCTACCTCAGCGTGATTGTCCTGATCCCCATCGGCGGACTGTTCCTGCGCACGCTGGAGTTGTCGTGGGCGGATTTCTGGCGGCTGGCCACGGCGGATCGCGCGCTGGCGGCGTACAAACTCACCTTCGGCGCATCCTTGATTGCGGCGCTGGTCAATGCGGTTTTCGGCACCGTCGTAGCCTGGGTGCTGGTGCGTTACGAATTCCCCGGCAAACGGTTTTTCGACGCGCTGGTGGACTTTCCCTTCGCGCTGCCCACGGCCGTGGCGGGACTGACGTTGTCCAACCTCTTCGCCGCGAATGGCTGGTTGGGGCAATGGCTCGTGCCCCTGGGGATCAAGGGATCGTTCACGCCCCTGGGCGTAGTGATTGCGCTCACCTTTATCGGATTGCCATTCGTGGTGCGGACGCTGCAACCCGTGCTGGAGGGATTCGAGCGTGAGGTGGAAGAAGCTGCCGCCACACTGGGGGCCGGCCGGTTGCGCACTTTTTTCTCCATCGTGGCCCCGACCCTGTTGCCGGCCATCATCACCGGTTTTGCCCTGGCGTTTGCTCGCGCGATCGGTGAATACGGCTCGGTGATTTTCATCGCCGGCAACAAGCCTTACGAATCGGAAATCGCGCCATTGCTCATTGTGATCCGATTGGAGGAGTACGATTACACAGGCGCGATCGCGCTGGCGGTGGTGTTGCTGGTGGTTTCCTTCTGCTTGCTCATCACCATCAATCTGCTGGAACGCTGGGCCAGCCGTTTTCAAAACTGAATCTCATGGCCGGCAATGTCCCCCAAGTGAATCGGCAAGCCACCGCGAAATCGCAGCGCGGCACCGAGGAATCACCGCTGGTCAAATGGCTGCTGGTCGGCGTGTGCGGTGTGTTTCTCGCGGTGTTCCTGTTGCTGCCGCTCGTCAACGTCTTCGCGCAGGCGCTGGTCAAAGGCTGGCAGGTTTACTGGGCGTCGCTGCATGAACCCGACAGCGTGTCGGCCATCAAGTTGACGCTGCTAATCGCGGTCATCGTCGTGCCGTTGAACACGTTGTTCGGCGTCTGCGCGGCGTGGGCCATTGCCAAGTTCGAGTTTCGCGGCAAGTCGCTGCTGATTACGCTCATTGACCTGCCGTTCGCCGTATCGCCGGTTGTGGCGGGCTTGATCTACATCATCATGTTTGGCTTGCAAGGGTATTTTGGTCCCTGGCTGGACAAACACGACATTCAAATCATCTTCGCCGTGCCGGGGATTGCGCTGGCAACCATTTTTGTCACGTTCCCCTTCGTCGCGCGGGAATTGATACCCGTGATGCAAGCGACGGGACGCGAACAGGAGGAGGCGGCGTTGACGCTGGGCGCGAGCGGCTGGAAAACCTTCTGGCACGTCACCTTGCCGAGTGTGAAATGGGGGTTGCTCTACGGCATCATTCTCTGCAATGCGCGCGCCATGGGCGAATTTGGCGCGGTGTCGGTCGTGAGCGGGCACGTTTCGGGTGTCACGAACACCATGCCGTTGCACGTGGAGAAGCTGTACAACGAGTATCAAGGGCCGGCGGCGTTTGCGGTGGCGAGTCTGCTCGCGTTGCTGGCGCTCGTGACTTTGGGACTCAAATCGCTGCTGGAATGGAAGCAGCAACGGGATTATCAGAGAGCCCAGGTGTCCGCCGCGGAAACGGTCGCCGGCCCGAAATCAGCATGAGCATCGAACTCAAGAACATCACCAAGCAGTTTGGGGCGGTGGCGGCCGTCAACCAGGTCACGTTTTCCGTTCAGGAAGGCGAGTTGATGGCGCTGCTGGGGCCCAGTGGCGGCGGCAAAACCACCGTCCTCCGCATGATCGCCGGCTTGGAAGTGCCCACCTCCGGCGACATCTTGATCCGCGGACAGCGGGTGAACGAGCTGTCCGTGCAACAACGCAACATCGGCTTCGTGTTCCAGAATTACGCCCTGTTCAAGAACATGAACGTGTTCAAGAACATCGCGTTCGGGCTCAAGATCAAGAAATGGAAGCGCCGCGACATCAAGGCGCGCGTGGCCGAACTGGTGAGCCTGCTGGGCCTGGAGGGACTGGAAAAACGTTACGCCCATCAACTCTCCGGCGGCCAGCGCCAGCGCGTGGCGATTGCCCGCGCCCTCGCGCCCAAACCCAGCGTGCTGCTGCTCGATGAACCCTTTGGCGCCGTGGACGCCAAGATCCGCCAGGAACTCCGCGAATGGCTTGTGACGTTGCATCACGAGTTGAGTGTGACCACCATCTTCGTCACGCACGACCAAGAGGAAGCGATGGAAGTTTCCAATCGCATCGTGATTTTTTCCAAGGGCGATCTCGAACAAATCGGCACCCCGCGGGAAGTCTATGAACAACCCGCCAATGAGTTCGTGGCACGATTCATTGGAGTGATGAACGTGTTGGACACCGAGGTCAAAGCTGGCGTGGCGCGAGTGGGAGAGTTGCAGTTTGGCACCCCCAACCAGCCCGACGGCGCGCGCTTGCGCATCGGCTTTCGCCCGTATGCGGTGCAGGTTTCGACGGACGTTAATCTATTTCCGTATCGCGCCGTGCTCCACCGCACCTACTTTCTGGGCATCATGCTGCGCCTGGAATTTGAGCTGGCCTCGGGACTCGTGCTGCGCAGCCGCATGACCAAGGAGGAGTATGCCCAACTGGGTCTGGAGGACGGGAAGGAAGTATCGCTGCAAATTCGCAACTACCGCATCCTGGCCACCGAGGAAGCCGCCCTGCCACCGGAACGACAAAGCGCGTACCAACCGCCGCCGAGCATCGCGGAGAATATCTGATCCTGCGCAACCACGGATCGCCCAATTCAACCCGACGACGATGAGTCGGAGAATTTGATCTCCCGATACAACCACGCCCGGGCGTGCGTCCAGTAGTATTTGGCCGCACGCGGTGAAATGCCGAGCACTTCGGCCGCTTCGTCATTCGTCAGCCCGACGAAGTAACGGAGCTTGACCACATCCGCTCCGGTCTTGTGGTGAACGGCCAGTTTGTCGAGGGCGTCGTTTACGGCCAGCAACTGGTCGTTGTTATCGGGGGCGGCGATGTCCACTTCCTGCAGGTCCGCGCGCTGTTGGTCGCCGCCGTGCCGCACGGCCTGCTTGCGGCGGGCGCGATCAATGAGAATGCGCCGCATCGCCTCGGCGGCGGCGCCGAAGAAATGCGCGCGGCCATCCCACTTTTGATTCTCGTTTCCGACCAATCGCAGCCACGCCTCGTGAACGAGCGCGGTCGGCTGCAAAGTCTGGCCGGCGGATTCGTTCGCCATTTTGTGCGCGGCGAGACGACGCAGTTCGTCATAGACCAGCGGCAACAGTTGATCGGCAGCGGAAGGCTCGCCTTGTTCTGCGGCTTGGAGGATGCGGGTGACGTCGCTCATGGCGGCTTTGGCAAACGAGACTTGATCGTTTCAAGCAACGCCGTCACGCCCTCCACTTGCGCGCGCAATTTCGGCCAGTCGGGATCATCAAAATCGAAGCCGGGATAGCGGTCGGTGAAATAAATGTCGCTCAACGCATCGCAAAGCGGCTCGACGGTTGGAGTCAGATCAGAACCGCGCGCGATGAGTTCATCCAGCAAGTGATCCAATTCGTGCGTCTTTTCGAGCGACCAGCCGAGGCGAATCAATTCCGCCTTCAAGACTTTCTCCAAAACTTCCGCCAGCTTGGCGCGGCAGGTCGGAAACCCCACCTCATGCTCAACGCCCAAACGCACCACGGACAAATCCGTTTCCGCGATCCACAACCAGTCCGCGGGGTTCTTGGAGCTAGTTTTCCTCGGCAAGGCGCACCCCCTCTCTCAACACCGTTTCAAAAAAGAAATCCTGGATGCTTCGCTGCTCCGCGAGGCGCTCGGGTGTGATCGGCACGAGGGTGAACGACGGCTTGGGCCGGATCGGTCGCATCTCACGTCGGAAACGCTGCGCCGTCTCCAACTGCTTGCCTGCGCCGTCAGCGACAATGCATAGATCCACGTCGCTGTCCGGCCGGGCGTCTCCGCGCGCATGGGAGCCGAAGAGATAGACCGCCCGCAACGGCATTACGCGGTTCATCGCTTCGAGACAGCGGGCGAGGGTTTCGCGTTGGGGCGCGAGGCTGTGCGGCAGGTTCTCGAACAGCAGTTTCACTGCGCGGGAGCCTACCGTGGAAAGACCCCACACGCAAGGCCGGTTAACCCAGCGACCTCGCGGCAACATATCCTCGGCGGCGGGGGATCGCCCCGTTGCGCGGCTTCCAAGATGCGCGTGACATCGCTCACGTGCGGCAGGTTAATTCCAGAAACGATAACTGCAATAACTGCAATCGACTTGCTGGCCTCTCTTTCCGGCCTATGGCGTGTGCGCCCGAAAGTAGCGCTGCGGGAACTGGCCGAAATCGGGATCGGAGAAATGGATCAGGTTTGTCACTGCCGGGGGATTGGTGTGAATGGGAATCCAGTTCACAAGATTGGTGGAGGCTTCAATCACGAGCGACTGCCCGGGCCCGACCCGGGTCAGAAAACCGAACGGGTTTGTTCCGGAATTGGCGGGAAAGAGTGCGACGCCAACGGGGACAATTTCTTCGACGAGCCACTGATTCCCCCCGCCGTTGACAAAGCCGCGCGCCCGGAGAGATGAATTCGCTGGCAAGCCAAGGCTGCTCGCCTGCCAACCACCATCAATGCGTATGCCGTCACCAAGAGTGATCCATGAACTACCATTGGTGGAATAGTCAAACGTGGTGCGCCACACTTCGGGACTGGAACCACCGCGCCACCAGGTGAGAACAGCGCTTCCGGGATCGAGTTCTTTTGTGGCAGGGTCATTGAACAAACGGCAGAACCCGGCTCGGGGCTGGTTGTTCACCGAGGTGAAGCTGCCTTGCGCCAGGATTTTGCCATCTGCGGCCAAACGAACACTGAACACTTGCCCGATGCCTGGATTGAAAGTTGGATCTGCGGAGCCGTCAGAACCGAGCCGCATCAAACCACTCCCCGCCACCAGAATCTTTCCGTCGGATTGGATGGCCAAGTCAAAAACGGATTGAAGCCAGAGTGTAAAGTTGAAGTCGAGTGTACCGTCTGGGTGCAAGCGTCCGAGGGATGGTCGCGCCGAGCCGTTAATTACGTGGAAATCCCCACCAACCCACATCATGCCGTCGTTCTGCACGGCCAGGGCAAGGACCGTCCCCCCCACGCTGGGGGTAAACCCGGCATCCAAGATGCCGTTCGCGTCAAACCGGGCCAGGTTGGCCCGGGGCTGGCCGGCTATCTCCGTGAAACGCCCGCCGACGAGAATATTTCCGTCCAGGGTCAACGCCAATGTTTCAACGCTGCCTGGTAGTGGATCATGCACGACTTTCGCCAGCAGAGTGGGGTCGAAAGACCCGTCGGGCTTCAGTCGGGTCAAGTAGTTTGTGCCCGCTATGTCCGCAAACACGAGGATCTTCTCGTCGGTTTGCACGGCCAGTGGGCCGGACAATTCCGTAACGCTTGGATTGAAGCTGGAGTCCAACGTGCCATCAGGATTCAGCCGGGCCAAGTTGGTGCGCGCCGTTCCGGCAATGCTGTCGAACCGCCCGCTTACCAGAATCTTTCCGTCAGCCTGTACCGCCAGTTTCTTCACCGAGCCTCGCCATTCAGACAGCGCCGGATTTGGGTTGAACGAGGGATCCACGCTGCCATCCACATTGATGCGAACAAGGTTCGTGTAATCAAATCCACCCAACGACACGAAATCCCCGCCCACCAGAAGTCGCCCATCCGGCAACGGCAACACACAATGGATGTTGCCATAATCAGCCCAGGAGTTGTTCCAATTGGAGACCGTGACCAGCGAGTCGGGCTCAACGAAACTAACCAGCAGTCCACCGGACAGATAGTTCTCGAATCCGAACGCATTGCTGATGGTCACTTCATAAATTCCCGTATCGGCAGGCTGGACGTTGTTAAGGACAAGAGAATTTTGAGTCGCGCCCACGATATCTGTTCCGTCTTTGCGCCATTGAAAATGCAATGGCGGCGTGCCCCCGACCGTCACCGAAAATGTTGCCGTCTGACCGGGCATGATTCGGTAGTGACTGTTGTAGTTACTAAGGATGATGGGTTCATAGACCGTGAGGCTGGCCAACCGGCTGGTGACACTGCCGAAGTGGTTGCTCGCGACAAACGAGTAATCGGCCTGGTCGCGCCCGGCGAAAACGTTGCTCACCGAAAGCGATTGGGTGAGAGTGCCGGTGAGGTCGCCCCCTTCGGTGAAATTCGTTCCGTTCCTTCGCCATTGATAGGTGATCGGTTCAGACCCGCCCGCCGCGCCAAAGAACCTGACTGATTCTCCAAAATAGGCGGATTGCTCCCTCGGGTGGCTCACGACCACCGGCGGCCCGATGACCTTCTCGTCAATGGAACTTGAGGCATTGAACCGGCCCGTGGTGTAGTAGCCGCGTGCCCGCACGCTTGCATTGGCCGGGAGTGACACGTTGGTCAGTTGCCAGCCGCCTGTGGTGCGTGTTCCGTCACCGAGGAAAAACCAGGACGTACCACCGTTAGTGGAGGCTTCGAAAGTCGTGCGCCACACCTCCGGCACCGAACCTCCGCGCGACCAGGTGAGAGTCGAACCGGAGCGGATGAGGGAGTTCGTGGCGGGGTCGGTGTTGATGAAGCGTGCGAACGGAATGAACTGACCGCCGGGGGTGGCAATTTCAGCCGCCACCAGAATGCTGCCGTCGGGATGCAGCGTCACGGCATTTGCCCAGGTCTCGCTGACGCTGCCTTCGAAACTGGCATCGAACGACCCGTCGGGATTCAACCGGCCCACATTGGTGCAAGCGTGACCCGCCAGCGTCGTGAAATCTCCAGCCACGAGGATTTTGCCATTGGCTTGCAGCGCGAGGGAACTCACGTTGTTTCCGCTGCCGCTGAGGTCGCCAGCATCGAAAGTAGTGTCCACGGTGCCGTCCGGCTGGAGCCGGGCAATGCGATTGCGAGTATGACCGCCAATGGCTGTGAAGTAACCGCCAATGAGAATCTTCCCGTCCGGTTGAAGGAGCATCGTCTGAACCGAGCCATTGATATGGCCGATGGGACTAGGCGTGAAACTCGTGTCCAATGAGCCGTCGTTGTTGAGGCGGCCGATAATTTGTTGCTCGTGTCCATTCAGCAGCCCGAAGAAACCGCCGAGCAGGATTTTTCCATCGGGCTGGACGGTCAGGTTGAACACGGTGTAGCTCGCAAACGCATTGAAGTTCGTGTCAGTGGTGCCATCGGGATTGATGCGCACAATGCGGTTGGTCAATGCGGGGCCGTTTCCCACACCGGCGGCCAGAATCTTGCCGTCTGGTTGTAGTGCTGCGGCATAGACCGCTCCGCTCATCTCAGCCCAAATGGGAGTGACGGAAACTCCGGGATCAACGCGTGACAGTTTTTGGAAACTGGGCCAAATCGGATCATAATCCGCGCCGACGAGGATTTGCCCATCCGCCTCCACGATTAACGCGGTGGTAAACGCGTAGAGCCCTGAACCCATCCAGTCATAGCTTCCGTCCCGTTGCAGCCGCTGGAAGGTGTTCCACTCACCCACGAGCACCCGGCCATCCGGCTGGATGGCGATGGCGGCTGGGGCCACGTTCGGACTGAAGTTGGTATCGAGTATCTGGGCGGAGCTTAACCGCGCCGCGAAAATCAGGCCCCAAGCTGCGAGCACGGTGCCGGCGACGCGGATTGATTCGCGCCTTTTGAGGGTTCGAATGGTATTCATCAACCGACAATGCGGAATCCGATGTTTAAAAGGGCAAACTCGCTGAGTAAAAAGAAAGAACCGGGCTTGAAGACCCGGTTCGTGTCCCAACCGTCGCAACTGAGTTATTCGACAATGACGGTGTAAGTGATTTCCGCGGCGAAGGGCCCGCCGACAGCGTCCACAAACGCCTGTCCGTCGAAAACGCCGCGGATGACGATGGTGTGCGTGCCCTTCTTCAGTGGGGAAACGAAGGCGCCAATCTGCAGAAGATTTTCACTGCCGTCCGGCGAGTTTGGCGTCGCCACCGGCCCACCCACGTAGCCCGGCGAGTCCAGGGACGTAATCTGGCCATCAATCTCCACTTCATGATCATGTCCCCCGAGTTGGTCTGGTCCGAAGACATAATCAGCGACTTCGCTCTTATCCGTCGGGAAATCGCCGATGGTCGGTTTGGCGTCATTGATGAAAAAGAACTTCAGATACAGGAACGTGCCGGGCTTGACCGAAAAAGTCCGGCCCGGACGGTTGTAGATGATCTGAAATGGCGTGTCCGGATAATACGCCGGGTCGTTGCCGGTGATGCTGAAATTGGCCACCGCGGCCGCCATGTCGTCCAGGGAATATCCCTTGGGCGTTGCCTGGGGTGGAAGGACGTTGCCCTGGCCGAAGGCCGTGACAGACGACGTCAGCAAAACTGCTGCAATAAGGGCTTGGAAACAACGGGTCACCCCAGGCGTGCAAGCATTCCTTCGCGGGGGAACTGATTGAACGGGGATAGTTTCTGGATTCATACGGTTTTTGATGGTTACGGGCTTCACGCCCAGGTTTCGGATTGCGCGGTTTTCGCGGGGAAACAATTTCACCGCGAACGGGCCGCCGTGGAGTAATGCGAAATCGTCGGATGAAAAGGGCAAGGGAGAATCAAATTTTAGGGAAGACGGCGATTCTACCGCGTGGGTTGCCTGAGTCCTGCGACCGGGAGCTAGTTCCGCCCGGGGGTTGGTGCCGCGGAACTTGCGAGCAGTAGCTCTGCCTCCCGGCGCAGCACCTCGGCGGTGATCCAATCGCGCAGAGTCCAAGACTCTTGTAGTTTCCAATTCTCCAGGATGACCCCGTCATTCCCGGGGCCACCAAGGCGAAACGCCCGCAGCAATTCGTCTCCCGCCTTAAACGCAGCCTTTGCCAGGTCAGTCTGGCGTGACTGTTCGTATGCCAGCACTTGAATCGAATGGGCCGCCGCTTGACAACTTGGAGGCGCGTTTGAGAACGCAAGCGAACGCTGACTCCATTCAATAGCCGCTGCGTGATTCCCGCGACGATACTCCGCCAACGCCTTGGTCATGCTGCCCCAAGGCGCGAAATCGCCGCTGTCTTGCACTTGCGCCACCTGATCCGCCAATTCGCCGGCACGTTTGAGTTCTGCCGGTTCGGGAGGCAGCAGCAGGCAGGCTTTGGCGACCTGTTCCACCCTTCCGTAATCCGAAACGGGCGGCGGTTTGTTCACCAGCCGGCGGCATTGCTCCTGATAAGCCTCGCGGGACTTCGCCAAGGCCAGCGCCGTTGCCCGGCTGACGTTAAACCCGTTGGTGAGCTGAGGAACAATCGCTTTCAGTGTCTCCATGGCGTCTTCCCAGCGGCCTTGCCGGACCTGCAATGCCGCCTTCACCGTGACACAATAATCAGTGTCGGGAGCGGCTTGGCTGGCTTCGATCTGAATCTCAGTTTCCGCCTCCGCCCACTTCTGCTGGAGTGCGAGCGACTGAATGAAGCACCTGAACACGATGTTGCGATGCGGATGCCTGCTATCAAACATGCTCCGCCACATTGCCAAGGCCTGACGGAGTTCCATCTCGGCCTCGCCCGGGTCTCCGTGCTTCACCAGTTTCTGGCCCAGCACAAAACGATCATAGGCCACTTTGGTGCTGATCGCATCGGTCCCTTCCTTTTCCAGAGACGCGGCCAACGCTTCCCGGGCGAGCGCCGTCCCTGCTTCGGCATTCGTCACGGAGACTGACAGTCGGCTCAGAATGCTCGCCACGGCTGGGCTATTCGTGCCTCGCTTCCGCTCGATTGAAAGCGCTTCCTCTAAAAAAGGTACGGCAGCGGGCGAACCCAAGCCCCAGTTGTTCATGGAACGCGCGTACCGGACCAGGCTCGACGCCAACGTGGCGTCATCTCCCAGTCGGCGGGCCATTGCCAGACCTTCGGCGGCGTAATTGGTTCCTTCACTGAGCCGATTGTTCCAACTCAGCGCGCCACCCAATCTGCCCAACGCGAGCGCTAGTTTGCGATGGTCGCCCACGAGCGCCTGTCGGTAGCTGGCCACCGCCCGCTCGTACATGGCGGCGGCGCGTTCCTGATCTCCGATGTCGGCGAAGGTGCTTCCAAGGACCACCCAGACATCCCCTTGGACTTCCGGTTGGCCGCGCAATTCGTTTTCCACACGACCAGCCGTCTTTTCCAGAATCTCGCGCATCAAGGTGGTGTCACGTCCCCGCGCCACGCTCGGCCCGACGGCCTTCAACATCTCAGTCAGGAAGTTCGCCACGGCCTCGCTCTTGGCCTGGTCCGCTTCAGCCATTTGGCGCAGGGTGGTTTCTTCGGCCCGTAAGCGGTAGGCTTCCTGCCGCAATTGAACCTGCTCGCGCTCGGCGCGCGTCGCCCGGACCGCCTGCCAGGTACTGATGGCCACTCCAATCGTCAGCACAAGAATCAAGCCTGCTGCTGTTGCGAATCCAAACTTGTGCCGGCGCACCGTCTTCTGAAATTCGTAGAGCTTGCTGGGCGGACGGGCCACGACCGGCTCACAATTCAAGTGCCGCAAAATGTCCGCCGCCACGCCGTTGGCGGTTTCGTAACGGCGGGACCGATCCTTCTCCAGACACTTCATGACGATCCAGTCCAGATCGCCCCGCACCCCATGCAGCAGTTTCGGCGCTTCCGTGTGCCGCCGCTGGGCCATGGTGGTCAACTCCTCCGCCCGAAGCGAACTCAGTCGGGTCGAGGGTTTGGGCGGCTCCTGCTCCCGGATGATGCGTCGCATTTCGTCGAAACCGGCCCTCATCAGTTCGTTCGTATCAAAGGGGGTCTTGCCGATCAGCAATTCGTAGAGCAGAACGCCCAGCGAGTAGATGTCGCTGCGGGTGTCAATATCGAGGCTGGTCATCACTGCCTGTTCCGGACTCATATAAGCCGGCGTGCCGAGGAATTGCTCGAACGCGGTGAAAAGCGTTTGGTCCGTCAATCGGCCCTGGGTTGCCTTCGCAATCCCAAAGTCAATCACCTTGGGCACCGGCACGCCGTCGTTGACCGTGACCAGGATGTTCGAGGGCTTGATGTCGCGATGAATGACGCCTTTTTGGTGTGCGTGTTGAATGGCCTGGCAAACCTGGATGAAGAGCTTGAGGCGTTCTTCGGTGGAAAGCTGATTCTCGTCACAGAACTCCGTGATCTTGGTGCCACGCACCAGTTCCATCACGAAGTAAGGCCGGCCCGTGTCAGTGGCACCCGCATCGAACACCCTGGCAATGTTCGGATGATCCATCAGCGCCAGCGCCTGCCGTTCGGCCTCGAAGCGAGCGATGACCTGCTTGGTGTCCATGCCCAGCTTGATGACCTTGAGCGCCACGCGGCGGCGCACCGGCGCTTCCTGTTCCGCCATGTAAACCACACCGCACCCGCCCTCGCCGATTTGCTGGAGCAATTTGTAGCGGCCAATCTTGTCTCCGGGCTTTTCGGTGAGCGGGAGGTTCACGCGCACGGTGCGCTGGAAGTCAAGTCCGGCGGGTGAACCTTCAAGAAAACCTTCGGCCTGTTCGTGCGCACGAAGCAAGGCTTCGACCTGTTGACGCAGGGCCGTGTCGCCGGCGCAGGCTTGATTCAGGTAAGCCGCGCGCTCCGCGGGCGGCAGTTCCAAGGCGGCGCTGAGAATGGCCACTTCCGGATGGGGTGCATCGCTCATGGGACAATTCACTGTCTATCATCTCATGCGAAAAACAGAAGCGAAAAGGGCAAACAGTTTGTGGATCAGGCGGGCAAGGCGTCCTCATTGGTTGCCGTGTATCCAGTCAGCATCTTGATTCTGGCGTTGCGCCATTACCGCGCCCCGGTAGCTTTGCATGCATGACGATTGCCGAAGTGCTGGCGAATGAGGCGTTGCGCCACGAGGAGTTTCCGGTGACGCGCGACAAGGTTTACCTCGCGCACGCCGGTGACTGTCCTGTGCCGCAGCGCGTGGCCAAAGCCATTTCCAATTACGCGCAACAGGCTACGACCGGCGATCAGGAAGCGTTGATCTTTCCTGGCGCATTGAACGACGGTCGCAAACTCGCTGCGCGATTGTTAAACTGTCAGGCGGAGGAGGTAGCTTTCGTGGGGCCAACTTCCCTCGGGCTGAGTTGCGTGGCAGGTGGACTGCGGTTCCGACGCGGCGACAACATTCTCATCTATCACGACGATTATCCCTCGAACGTTTATCCCTGGATGGCGCTGGCAGGGCAGGGGATCGAGGTGCGTTTGCTCAACACACGCGGATTGGGTGTCATTCGCCCTTGCGACGTAATGGGCCAGGTGGATGAGCACACCCGGCTGGTGGCGCTGGCGTCATGTCATTTCGTGAGCGGTTTTCGCCTGGAACATGCGGTCATTGGCCGGCAACTGCGCGAGCGTAAAATCCTCTTTTGCCTCGACGCGATTCAAACGCTCGGGGCGTTTCCCACCACGGTCGAGCACGTGGATTTTCTCGCGGCGGACGCGCACAAGTGGCTGCTTGGGCCGTGCGGCGCGGGCGTGCTTTACGTGCGGCGCGAGTTGCAGGAGAAATTGAACCCGCCGATTTACGGCTGGCACAATGTGCGTTGTCCGAACTTTGTGGCGCAGGAGGAAATCGTGCATCGCAGCGGCGCGAAGAAATTCGAGGCCGGCTCGCAGAATCTTGTCGGGTTGGTCGGATTGATGGCGGGGATGGAACTGATTCTGGAGTTGGGCGTGGAGAACGTGGCGGCGGAATTGTTGCGCAAAAGAGTGTGGCTGGTGCCGGCCCTGCAAGCCAAAGGTTACACCGTGCTGAACGCGGAGGCCGCGCCGGAGAATGCCAGTGGCATCATCACCTTCACGCACCCGGAAATTGACCTGCCCGCGCTCCACCAGAAATTGTCCGACGCGAATATCATCACTTCCCTGCGCGCGGATCGGTCTGGCCGGCGCTACATTCGCTGCTCGCCGCATTTTTACAACACGGACGCGGAATTGCAGCGGGCGTTGGAGGTGTTATGACCGCGTTTCTACACCAGTCACTCGGTGACTGCGTCTGAGTGGATTCGTTCCGAGGTCCCGGACGCCCCAAAAAACAAGACCTGTTGCCGGCCTGGATTGCCGATGAGCGCCATGGCACGATCAGGAAAGAGCGCGAACAACTCATCGTCCGTGATGAATTTCACCGCCGGCCGCGTCGCCTCCGTGGATGCGATTTCCGTGGTGGTCAGCCCAAGGGCAGCGGTCATCGCAGTTTCCTCCAACGGCTTCCTTTCAATGAGGAAGCCATAGACCAGCAGCGAGGAAAAAGCGAGGCAGGCGGCCAACCGCGCGACCTGCCGCCGCCGGCGTCTATGCCGAAGCGCGGCAAGTCCATTTTCGAGGGAACGTTGCCGAAGCGCGGCAATCTCATCGCCGGCCAGGATCTCTTTCGTCAGTCGGTTGCGTTCGTGAACATTCATGGCGTATGGAGTTTCTTCAAGACTTGCTCGCGCAGCGTCCTTCGCAATCGCAACAAGCGCGATTCCACGGCTTTTTCCGTCAGCCCGGTTTGTTCGGACAACTCCCGGACGGTTGATCCGTCGAGATACTTGCCTTCGATCAATTGGCGATCCGGCGCCTCCAGTTCCGCCAGACACTCTTCGAGGGCGTCGCCCACCGCATCGGCTTGCGCTAACGTCGGGGACTCCGCCTGGGTCGCTTCGTGCAGAGCGAATCTTTGGAGCAAGGTGAGATAGCGCCGCTGCTTGCGGCCGGCGTCCCGGGCGGTGCTGCGAGCCACTACCTTGAGCCAGCTCCAGAAGGCGGCTTCCGAGTCGAACTTGCGCGCGTAACGGACCACTCGCAGCAGCGTTTGCTGCAAGGCCTCCTGGGCTTCCGATTCTTGACCACGGGTCACTACCAGCAGAAACTGATAAAGTCGGTCAAAGTAGGCCTCGTGGAACTCCCGAAACGCGGCTTCCTCACCCGCCGCGATTCGGCGGGTGAGTTGCTGCATACGATTGTCCATCGCTCCCGGCGTGGCAGACGTCTCCACCAACGGCGCTCCCGTCAGGCTGAATACGGACTGTGCGTTGGCAGTGGGTTCCGGCACTGGATTAGAAACGGGGGGGGCTTTGGGCGGAAGGTGGGGCGGGCGCCGGCGGTGCTACGGGCGGCGCGGGCAGGCCATAGCGGCGCCGAAACGTGTCCTCGATTTCCGCGCCTGACTGACCGCTGCGACCGAAGCCGCGCGATGCGTGTTGGCGCAATTCGACATCCGGTTGCCCCGGCAGGGCGGAGACAACTCGGCGGACGATCTCCACCGAATCCACCGTTCCGATCACGATCAAAAGATTCGCGCCCGGATGAAACTGAAAGCCTGGAGAATCGAGGGACTTGGCAGCAGGCTGGGCACTCTGGCTGTACCATTGAATCGTGCCCTCCAGGATTCTTAGCAGTTCATCCATTCCTTGTTTTGCGATCGCCTCGCGGCTCTTCTCCGACTGCTTTTCCTGCTGGCTCCAGAGCCAGTCGAGATACCCGCCTAGATTAAAAGCTTCAATGATCCGCTGCTCCTCCGGCCTCGGCGGCGGGGCCCGGAGCACAAACAGACCGCGGTTAAGATTGTCACCCGTCGGTCGTGGCAGAGGAAGGCCCGTTATGGGATCAACTTGGAATTGACCTGAAGCTGGTGGCTGATTAGGACCGGCTGAATCGGGGGCAAGCCACTCAAATTTTGCGCCGCTGGCCACCCGTATCGCTTCCAGTTCATCGCACAATCGTCCGCCCCGGAGCTTGAGATCGGCAATTTTCAGCTTGGCCAGTCCGGGCGAGAGAACCAGATTGGCGTCGGGATAGCGGGCACGGAGGACATCCACCACGTTGCCGAGACTGGCTTCAACTTTCTTTCCGTCCCGCACCAGCACGCCGTCCGCAGCCAGGAGGTCGAATACTGACTCATCGTATCCTGAGGAGACAGACTCAGACGCAGGCGTGGCACGCACCGCGGGTGGCTCCTGGGCGGAAACGCCAACGGCGAGCAAAGTCAGCATGGCCGCCAGATTACGGGCGGCGAGGATGCTTGGTGGCAAGTGGAACGTTTTCATAAACGGTAAACATTGACTGGGTTTAAGATTATCGCGTCATCGCTTACCTACAACACGTTTCGCGCCGCTCCAATCCCGCAAAGAATCATCGCCAGTGCCTTGAGCGAACGCTTAATCTCCGCCTTGTATCCCCCGGCCAGTCTCCGCCTCAATTCCTCTGCGAAAGGGTAGCCTCAACATGCTGCCGTGCGTCCCGCCGGCATTCCTCACTGACTACAGAGGAATTGGATCTGCCGGCCAGAGGCGCGACAGCGCGCTGTTCCTGGCCTTGATGCGTCTCCAATCTTGGAGGTCACAGCTCTCCCTGAACCTCGCTGGCGAGGCGTCAGTCTCGGGCGAAAAGCGGCGCTGAAGACGCACGCACTCCAGACGCTCCGCGAAATGTCAATGTCAACCAACCGCGCGAAACGTCTGGAGTACGACTGATTCATCGCCGCTTCGGGCGAAGGGGTTCAGTGGGAGATTTCTCTCAACCCAAGTTCGCGCTTTGAACCCCCGAACCGTACCCGCCGACGTGAGGAGGCGGATTCCCCTGAACTGCAACGTAGTCCGCCTCCTCACGTCGGCGGGTACGAGCGAAGGGTTCGGGGGGAGGGCGAATCCGGTGAACCGCCAGTGCGCCCAACGGTTGACTGTTCGAGAACCAGACGGCGACCAGCAGATGTGGAGCACCTTTCGCATGCGTGTGACCATCGCAAGAATCTCGGAAGTTTCGTATTTCAATGCTTGCCGACGAATTCAGACCCGTTACGGTTCATGCCCATGACCACCATCAATGAAATCGCCCCCGACCTGTTTCGACTCTCGATCTATGTTCCGGACTTCGACATGCAGTTCAACCACTTTCTGGTGCGCGACGAGGAGCCGCTGCTCTTTCACGCCGGATTGAAAGGCATGTTCCCCGCCTTGCGCGAAGCCGTGGGCAAACTGATTGACCCGGGCAAGCTCCGGCACATTGCCTGGAGTCACTTTGAATCCGATGAATGTGGCGCGCTTAACGACTGGCTGCAACTCGCGCCCCAAGCCCAACCGGTCTGCACGTTGGTGGGCAAGCTCGTGAGCGTGGATGATTTCTCCCTCCGTCCGGCATTCGGCATGACGCCCGAAGATGTGCTGACCACGGGGAAATACCGTTACCGCTTCTATCGTTCGCCGCACATCCCGCACGGTTGGGATGCCGGCGTGCTCTTCGAGGAAACCCGCCAGACGTTGTTCTGTTCTGATCTATTTCATCACTTCGGCGACGTCGCGGCGGTGACCTCTTCGGACCTCATCGAGCTGACGCAGAAAGCGATGCAGCAAATGCAACTAGGTCCGCTGGCCGGTTATATGCCGTACACACGCCAGACCGAAGGCGTGCTGCGCTCGCTGGCTGATCTCAAACCGCGGACGCTCGCGGTCATGCATGGCTCCTCCTACATCGGCCCGAGCGACAAACTGCTTACCGACCTGGCGAGCGTGATCAAAGCTGAATTTGACAAGGCATGAATTGCCGTCCTGGCAGCTGGGTTTGTCGGCGTGGGGCCACGCCCACATTCATGAAACATCTATTGTCAACCGACCGCTCGGGAAGAAAATGTTCGCGCCAGATGCGAGCGGGCAGGCTATAAGGAATCCATGCAACACCTGCCTGCCATTCTCCTGCTGTTCGCCGGGGCGTTTGCCCATGGGACGCTTTGCCGTACCGCATGGGGAGCGACGACGACAGACATTCCCGTAATCCAACCCTGGCGCACCGTTGCGTTGGACCCCGAATACAGCGGCGCGTGGGTGGTGGCCGGCGATCTGGATGGCGATGGTGCGGTGGAGATTGTCAGCGCCCGCAACGTGGACCGCAACGACGTCCATTTTACCAGCGCCGTGGTCGCGCAGCGGCTGGACGGGAGTGTGCTGTGGCGTTGGGGCGATCCAACGATTGGCCGCAAGCAGTTGCACCACGACGTGGCCTGTCAGATTTACGATTGGGACGGCGACGGCAAGAACGAAGTGATCCTGGCCACCGAGGGTTTCCTGGTGGAACTGGACGGGGCGACGGGCCGCGAGAAACGGCGACTGCCATTGCCCAAGGATGCCACCGATTGTCTGGTGTTCGTGAATCTGTCCGGCAAGGCGCGTCCGACCGATGTGCTGGTGAAAACCCGCTACACGCAGATTTGGGCGTTTGATCAGGATTGGAAGCAGCTTTGGACGATCGAGAAGCCGGGTGGTTACCTCACGGCGCATCAACCCGTGGCCGTGGACCTGGATGGCGATGGCCGTGATGAGATCATGGCCGGCTTCGCGATGCTGAACACCGATGGCTCCACGCGCTGGGTGTTCCAGTCCCGGAAGGTGGATCAGCGGCGCGGACACTGTGACTGCTTCCGATTGGTGCGGGCGGGGGAGCGACCGGAGGATTTCCGCTTCGTGATCACGATGTGCGGCGCCAACGGCATTGCACTCATTGACGGCAACGGCCAACCGCTTTGGGAACTGGGGGGAGAACATTTTGAATCCGTGGACGTGGGCCGGATTTGTGCCGGAGTGGACGGCCTTCAGTTTGCCGTGGACTTGGATCATCGTCCGTGGGGCGATGGGCCGGTGTGGGTGATTGACGAGCGCGGGCAGGTCCGCACGAAGATCACCTCCGATTACGCGAGACACCACTCGCTGGTGGATTGGACCGGCGACGGCTTCGACGAAATCGTGATCGCTCAATCGCGTTCGCTCTACGACGGCCAGGGTCGAGTGGTGGCCAGACTGGCCATGGACGCACGGGACGATGCGCAGGGCGAGGAGCGGTTGGCGTTGACGGGGGATTTCACCGGCGACGGTATTCCGGATGTGATGCTGACGACCCGGGCCATGACGCACGTTCACATTTACCGGAACGAACGCGGTCGGCGTCCCAATCCTCCCGCGCCCCTGGGAACGGGAATAAACTTCACGCTGTATTGACTGCGTCAGCCGTGGCCACGGACTGCGGGTCAGATTGCCGTGACAAACACAGTTCGAGACCAGGCAGGGCGCGTCACAGGAGGTAACGAAACTTCCTTGTCGCGGCACCAGATGCCGCCGGGGCAAATCGGGATGACAATCCTCCTCCGTCGGTTTCACGGTTGCCAACATTGCTGGTCGGCGACAGGATCAAGCACAAACACCATGAAAACATCAACGTTGCCAATCACTCGCCGTGACTTCGCGAAAACCACCTTGCTTGCCAGCGCCGCCGTCATGCTTTCGGGTGCGGCCACGTTCGCCCAAAGTCGCCGCCGCATCCGCACGGGTGTCATCGGCTGCGGGAGCGTTTCTCATTCGTATCTGCCGGTGTTGACCGAATGTCCGTTTGTCGAGGTGGTCAGCCTGTGCGACATCCGGCCCGAACGGGCGCAGCAACAGGCGCAGCGTTTCAAGGTGGCGCATCATTACCCGCACATTGACCGGATGCTGGCGGGCGAATCGTTCGAGTTTCTCGTGAACCTGACAGACATGCAGGAACACGAGCGGTTGAACCGCCAAGCGCTGGCAGCGGGCAAACATGTCTGGAGCGAGAAACCCATTGCCAATTCGCTGCGCGCCGGCCAGGAGCTGCTCCGCGTGGCGCGACAAAAGCGACTGCGTCTGTGGGGCGCGCCGATCACGGTGCAGAGTCCACAGTTCGCGTTCATGGCGCGCACACTCGCGCAGGGCGCACTGGGGCGCGTGGCGGCGGCGCACGCGGATTACGGCCACGAAGGGCCGAACTGGTCGTCCTTTTTTTACGAGACAGGCGGGGGCAGCATGCCGGACCTGATGGTCTATAACCTGACCTCGTTGACGGGTTTGCTCGGACCGGCCAAACACGTCACCGCCATGTTGAGCATCGTCACGCCGGAGCGCGACATCACGGAGAAGGGCAGCATCAAAGTAACCGAGGAGGACAACGCAATGGTGTTGCTGGATCATGGCAACGGAGTGATCTCCCATGTGCAATCCGGTTTCAATTATTTCAATCCGCACGGCCACGACGGCAGGGGGGAACAGCGGCACACAATCACGATTGTCGGCTCGCGCGGCTTCATGGGGATGGTCGGTTACGACTGGGCGCCCCTGGGTGTGGACCTTGCCACCCACGAGCAGCCGCAACTCAAGCGTCACGCCACGGACGCCAAGGGCTACGTTTGGCAGCAAGGCGCGGCGCTCGCGGCGGAGTGTCTGGCCACGGGCCGCGAATTGTTGACCACACCGGAACACGCTCTGCACGTGCTTGAAATCATGACCGCCGCCCGGAAGTCGCAGACCACCGGTAAACGCATCAAACTGGCGTCCATGTTCCGGTGGCCGGTGGTGAGTTAACAAATCGGAGGTTTGGCCGGCAGACTGAGCTACCTTGAATCGCGCCGGCCCTGGGCGCGTTTGCCGCGCGCAGAAACGTGACCGCGAACGCGGCTGGTCAGCCCGGTTTTCGCGAGGCGTTGAGTCGTGATCTTGCTGGCGGTTTTCTTTGCCTTCGCGGCAATCCGGCGTCCGGAGATACGTTTGACTGAAGCCATGCCTGAGATTGCGCCACTGGTCCGCCAAAGGCAAAGCAATCTTACGCCCGGGGCGCCGTAAAGTTGCGCCGCAAATTCTGCGATTACAGCAACGCCCCTCGCAGAACGACTTGCGCGATGCTGAAGTAAATAACCAACCCGCTCACGTCCACGAGCGTGGCGACGAACGGCGCGGAACACGTCGCGGGATCCAATTTGAGCCGGCGCAACCCAAACGGCAGCATCGCGCCGACGAGGCTGCCGAACGCGACCACCCCCACCAGACTCAGTCCCACCACCAGTGCCACGAGTTGGTAGTGGTCGGTGTAGAGCGTCGCGCGATTCGGCCAGAGGGCGATGCGCAGGAAGCCGATCACGGCCAGCACGCCGCCCAGTGCCAGACCCAGCACCAATTCCCGCCGGAAGACACGCAGCCAGTCCCGGAGTTTCACGTCGCCCGTGGCCATGGCGCGGATGACGAGCGTGGAGGCTTGCGCGCCGGAGTTGCCGCCGCTGCTGATGATGAGCGGGATGAACAACGCCAGCACCAGCGCACTGGCCAGGTCGGCCTCGTAATGCGCCATCGCGCTGGCCGTGAGCATTTGTCCCAAGAACAGCAACACCAGCCAGCCCACGCGCTTTTGAATCATGGCCAGCAGGTCGGTTTCCAGATACGGCGCGTCCAGGGCCTCGACCGCGCCCATTTTTTGAATGTCTTCCGTGGCCTCTTCGGTGACCACATCCAGGACGTCGTCCACCGTGACCACGCCGACGAGGCGTTCTTGCGAATCCACCACCGGCAGCACCGTGCGGTCATACTTTCGGAACATTTCCACGGCGGTTTCCTGGTCGTCCGTGGCGCGCAACGTGATGACCGACGGGTCCAGCAGCGCCGCCACCGGCACATCCATCTCGGCGACGACCACGTTGCGCAGGCGCAGCACGCCGGCCAGCTTCCCCTGCGGGTCCACGACGAACAGTTGGTTCAGCGTTTCGCGCTGTTGCCCCACCTGTCGCAAATGCGCGAGCACTTCGGCTACGGTCCAATCCTGTTTCACCGCCACGTATTCGGGCGTCATGCGGCGGCCGATGGAATCCTCGGGATACCCCAGCAACGTGACGGCGATCTTGCGTTCCTCGGGCGACAACAGGTTCAGCAGCTTCTGCGTGGCGGCGGCGGGCAACTCTTCCAGCAGCGCAGTGCGGTCGTCCGGCTCCATTTCGTTGAGGATGCGGGCGACCTGTTCATTGCCGAGCGCGTGCAACAGGCGTTCCTGTTCCTCAACGCCCAGTTGCTCGAAGACATCAGCGGCGATTTGCTGGGGCAGGATGCGCAGCAACACCGCGCGGTCCTCGGGCGCGAGGTCGGAGAGGATTTCGCCAATGTCCTCCGGCGGAAAGTGGTTGAGGATGTCGCGGAGCTGGCTGAACGCGCGACGATGGATCAACTCCGTCAATTCCGGTCCTAGCAAACGGCCAATCATGCGGGCAGCTTACGCTGTCTTCAACGCACCGGCAGTGTTTTCCTTTCAAGCGGACCGCCGCGGATGCGCCACCACGCCACTTGGATGTGTCATGGCGGGCTGTGAATCGGCTTGTCAGCGCGCGAACCGGCAGGCACACATGGCCGCGTGAACGACTCGTTAACTTGGCTGGGCATCGCCGTCCGCATGTCGCAGTCGGTGAGGTTCTCCGGCTTGAACCTGGCCGTGTTCAGTCTAAGCCGGGTGTTGGGCCAGTTGCCGGTGCCGCCGGAGAAATCCGGCGACGACGTGATTGACAAGGACCTGATTCTGGTCTGGGCGGAGACGGGACGGCGCATCATCAGCGGCTCGGACCTATTGGGGCGGTTGCTGCGGCGGATTGTGCGGACGAATTGACTCGGCTGAAACCAGAACACCTATGGAGCACCTTTTCATTCTGGGATTGATTGGGGTCGCGCTGGCGCTCTTTGCCTGGGAGGTCGTGCGACCGGACGTCGTAGCCATCGGGGTGACGCTGATGTTGCTGCTGACCGGCACGGTGAGCATCAACGAGGGGTTTTCCGGTTTCAGCAATCCGGCGGTGATTACGGTGCTGTGCATGTTCATCCTCAGTTCAGGGTTGGTCCGCACGGGAGTGGCGGATTATCTGGCCGGGCTGATCACCCGCCTGGGCGGCGGACATCCCATCCTGTTGACCATCGCCGTCATGGTGACCGTCGGGGTGATGTCGGCATTCATGAACAACATCGGCGCGGTGGCCATTCTGCTGCCGACCATGTTCGTCATCGCGCAGAAATCGGACTACCCGGTCACCAAACTGCTGATGCCTTTGTCCTTCGGGTCGTTGTTGGGCGGATTGACGACGCTGATCGGGACGCCGCCGAATCTGTTGTGTTCTATGGCGCTGGAGGAGGCCGGATTCAAAGGTTTTCGCATGTTTGATTTCCTGCCTACCGGTCTGGCGGTGATGGGAGCGGGGGTGCTTTACATGGCTTTGGTCGGGCGCTTCTTGATCCCGGCGCGCAAGGAAACCGGCGGCCTGACGAAGCAATATCAATTGCAGGATTACCTGACGGAAGTGGTCGTGCCGGAGAAGAGTCCACTGGTGGGTAAGTCGCTCGCCGAATCCGCGCTCCGCCGGGAAACCGGGCTGAGTGTGCTGCGGCTGCGCCGGGCCGCGACCCCGGAAAAATCGTCGGTGCCGTCCCCGGCGACGATCCTGCAGGTCGGGGACCGTCTGATCGTGGAGGGTAACCTTGAACAGTTAATCAAGAGCAAAGAAGCCGGGCCGCTGAAGATTTACGCGGAGACGAAATTTGACGACCGGGCGTTGACCGGCGACAACGTGGAACTGGCGGAGGTGGCGGTGGCCCCGCGCTCGGCTCTGGTGGGAAAATCCATCAATCAAGGCCACTGGCACCGCCGGTTCAACGTGCTGGTGCTGGCACTGCGCCGGCGCGGAAGGACCCTGCAAAAGCAGTTCACCTCCGTGCCGCTGGCCGTGGGCGACGTCTTGTTGGTGCAAGGTTCGGGCGAGGCGCTCGACGACATGGCGCGAAGTCCCGAGTTCCTGGTCGCCAACCGGCTGGAGCACGAGGCGCGCGACTCGAAGCGGGCGGGGCTGGCGTTGGGGATCATGGGCTTGGCGATCGCCAGCGCGGCGACCGGATTGTTGCACATTTCGGTGGCCGGCCTGCTCGGCGTGTTGCTCATGGCGGTGACGGGCTGCGTGCGGGTGCAGGACATGTATCACGACGTGGAATGGCGGGTAATCTTTCTGATTGCCTGCATGATGCCGCTGGGGATTGCGATGAGCGACGAGCACACCGGCACGGCGCGCTGGCTGGCGGAACTCGTGGTGCAATGGACCGGTGGATACGGGCCCTTGGTCGTGTTGGCCGGCCTGTTCCTTTTCACCACGCTGATCACGGAGGTGATGTCCAACGCGGCCGCCGCCGTCCTGCTGGCCCCGATCGGCGTGGCCATCGCCGTGGGCCTCGGCTTGGAACCGTATCCGTTCCTGATGGCGATTGCGATCGGGGCCTCCACGACCTTTCTGACGCCGATTGGCCATCAGGCCAATGTGTTGGTTTATGGCGTGGGCAACTATCGGTTTGTGGATTTCCCGCGCGTAGGGGCGCTGCTCAACCTGTTGCTCTTCCTCGTCACCCTGGTGGTGGTGCCGCTGGTCTGGCCATTCACGCCGCTGGCCGCTCGTTGACGCCATGACGGCGATGATCTTCAAACTGGTCGGCGGCATCGGCCTGCTTTTGTTGGGCATGGTGCTGCTGACGGATGGGTTAAAAGCGTTTGCCGGTGACGCGTTGCGGCGGGCGCTGGTGCGGTTCACGGGCACGCCCCTCAAGGCATTCGGCTCAGGCGCGCTCGTGACGGCGATGGTTCAATCGTCCAGCGCCACCACCGTGACGGTGATTGGCTTCGTGAGCGCGGGGTTGCTTACTTTTCCGCAGGCAGTGGGCGTAGTCATGGGCGCGAGTCTCGGCACGACGGGCACCGGCTGGATTGTCGCGGTGCTGGGGTTGAAAGTCAGCCTGGGCTTCTATGCGTTGCCGTTGGTCGGCGCGGGCGCGTTTCTGAAATTGCTGGGACACGGGCGGATGAAATCACTCGGGCTGGCGCTGGCGGGTTTCGGTTTGATCTTCATTGGCATCGAGACGCTGCAAGCCGGGATGGCGGGCCTTTCGGGGGTGTTCAATCTCGCCCGCCTGCCCGCCGGAGGTCTATTGGGTCACATTCTCGCGATGGTTATTGGCATGGTGATGACGGTCATTATGCAATCGTCCAGTGCCGCGGTGGCCACCACGCTCACGGCCTTGCACACGGGTGCGATCAACTTCGAGCAGGCGGCCTCGCTCGTCATTGGTGCGGCGGTGGGCACCACAGTAACCGGCGCGCTGGCGGCAATTGGCAGCAGTGTGCCGGCCAAGCGCACCGCGCTCGCTCACGTCTTGTTCAATCTGGCCACGGGGGTGATTGCCGTGGTGTTGTTGCCGGTGTTGTTGTGGGGCATCGGGCTGGCTCAAAAGCACGGCGGACTGGACGCGGGGGCGACGAGTTTGGCGGTGTTTCACACGGTCTTCATTGGGTTGGGGGTGGCCATCTTCCTGCCATTCGCCCGTCCGTTTGCGCGGTGGATTGAACGGCGGTTGCCGGAACGCGGACCGACGTTGACGCAGCACCTGGATGCCACACTGCTGCACGCGCCCGCCGTGGCGTTGGAGGCGACGCGCCGCGCGTTGAGCGAAACGGCAAGCGAGTTGTTCGCCGCCGTGCGCGCTATCGTCGCCGGTGAAAGCAGCGGCGATAACGACAACCGGCAAGAGCGAATCCAGCATGCCCTCGAACAAATCCAGGAATTCTTTGCCAGGATTCCACCCGTGAGCGAGGACGAACCCCCCTCGTCGTTACGGGTGGCGCAACTCCACGCCATTGACCATCTCACGCGGTTGCAGGCGCATCTACAGCCCGAAGCCAACGTGCAGCGCGTTTTGCGGGAAGCACGCGTGCGCCCGCTGGCCGCGCACGGACGAAGGATTCTCGAACTCGGCGAAGCCGGTTTGAGAGGTAGCTCGGCTGATGATTGGCTGGTGCAAGTTGAACGCGCGGCCGCAGGCTTGGCAGACCTGCGCCGGCAGGAACGCCCGACGGTGCTCAAGCAAACAGCAGATGGACAGGGCGAACCCGTAAGAGCGCTTGAGATGCTGGACGCCATGCGGTGGCTGGATCGGGTGGGCTACCACACCTGGCGCATCTGCAATTACCTCAGCGGCGACGGCAAACCAGAGGTTTCGCCGGCAGACTGAGCTACCTTGAATCGCGCCGGCCCTGGGCGCGTTTGCCGCGCGCAGAAACGTGACCGCGAATGCGGCTGGTCAGCCCGGTCTTGGCGATGCGTTGTGTCGTGAGCTTGCTGGCAGTTTTCTTTGCCTTCGCGGCAATCCGGCGTCCGGAGATACGTTTGACTGAAGCCATGCCTGAGATTGCGCCAATGGTCCGTCAAAGGCAAAGCAAACTCACGGTTCCCGTTTCCCGCGGAGATTCGATGGATGGGCCTCAACGCGGGTTTCGGCGTGCCGGTTCTGCCCCAAACCAGCTTCTCAGGGGCAGCCGGTGGCGCAGCAGCCCCACAAGGTTCAATAAACGAACCATTGACCATCTTGGGATTACCCGCCGGCTTCAGGCAGGTTGCTGGGAACTCTAATAAATACATTGGCTTGCCGACGGCTTGAGGCTAGATTGCGCGGCAAGCCACACCGAAAGCGGAATTCGCAAGCACCCCTTGCGCCGTGGCCGCCTTGGAAGGTCTGAAAACGAAACGACGAAAAACATCGGAACAACAAATCGGAGACGTTTATGCCCACCGCAATGATGATCACCAACCGGAACGTGCAAGGAAAACAACTCGGCCTCAAGCGGGCCCAGCTCCGCTGCTACGTCAGTGACAGCCACCAACTGCGCTCCCTGTCCGACTGGGAAGAAATCTCCGTGGCCGACTTCCGCGAACGTCTGGTCGGAATTGCGAGCCACTTCCCGTCAGTGGAGGAGGAACAAAACGAGAAGCAAAGGCACGTCAGTTTTTTCATTCACGGCTACAACAATGACTGGCTGGACGCGGTGAAGCGCTATCGCAAACTCCAAGCCGACCTGTATTCCGGTCGAAGTAGTCTGGGCCAGTTGATTCTTTTCACGTGGCCGTCCAATGGCAGCACCTTTGGCTATCTGCCCGACCGCGAAGACGCGCGCGCCAGCGGGCCAGACCTGGCCGAGGTGTTCGTGGACCTCCATGACCATCTTTCCAAAATGCAGCGCGCCGCCGCCATCAATGGCGGCCGGGCCGCCTGTCGCGCCAAAATCTCCGTCATCGCCCACAGCATGGGCAATTACGTCCTGCAAAAGGCCCTCGCCGTCGCGTCAAAAAGACTGAACAACCCGCAACTCATCACCCTGATCCACCAGGTCGCCATGGTCGCGGCAGACGTGGACAACGACATTTTCCAAAGCGACCAACCCGAGGAAAGCGACGGATCACTGATGGCCAACCTGTGCTATCGCATCGGCGCGCTGTACACCGGCCGCGACGAAGTGCTGGGTGCCTCGGCCGGATTGAAACATTTTGGCAAACGCCGGCTGGGCCGCAGCGGACTGGCGGATCGGGACGCCGTCCACGACAATGTGTTCGATCTCGACGTCACGGACGTGTTGCCGAAGAATGCGAAGAACATCCACTCCGCCGTGTTTGAACATGATTCCACGCTCGAAGTCCTGCGGTTGTTGCTGGTGGGCCGGGATCGCGGATTGTTCTGATCTTCACGGCACGTGCAAGCCGGGCCAAAGACCTACCATCGGACCTACCTTCGCTCGGTCGCACGACGGCCTTGGCACTGGTTGCGCTGGCCTGCTTATTGAGCCTCTTACCAGTGACCGCCACCAACAATGCCGTCACGGTCGCCACGCGCGTGCGCTCCTTCCCCAGGCTTAATCTGCCTGGGATCATGCACGCGACCGTGATAACGAATCCCGCCAGCACGAAAATGAGTCTCTTCCTCGCCAACCTGAGCGCGGACGACTTCACCGTGCTGGTGCGTAACCCGGAGGGTTATCGGGCGACCGAGAACGCCCAGGTCGCCTGCGAAATCGCCAACTTGATCCGTTGTTTCGCACCGCAACTCGGGGCGGTGTAGCGGCGTCTCGGGAGAGCGCCGCCATTTCGCAGTTCCGCTTAATTTGCGGCGGTCTGCCGACGCGCCGCTACGTGGCAAAGACGCATGGCGAAAGTTGAATGACAAGTGGTCAAGGCGCGGCCTGCATTCATCGCTTGGAATTCGCCATTCGACATTCCTTCTCGGCGCTGGCTGGCTAGTTCGCTCGTGATTGATTTCAAGGGCTTTCACACGGACAGCGAGACAAGGGCGCTCACGGCGAATAGCTCCGTCAGGAGCGACACCTTTGTAGCTCGGTCATCGCATCATCAATCCAAGCCCCATGGGGCGACATATTCTTGAACACGCTCATGCTGATACCGCTGCTACCTCGTTCGCTCGTCCGGCCACCATTACCGAATCATTTGCTGATGCGCCGCCATGAAGCGATCCTGGCTAAGGATCGCAACCAGGAGGACTGGAGCGGGGGCGTTCGCTGGTCGCGTTTCGCACCGGGTTTGCTTGCACTACGACGGGCTGACAGGCAAAACAGTGCCGGAGTTTGGGCATGAGAACATCGGAGTCAGCCATCTGGCATCAACTGGAGACCAACGAAGTCCTGCGGAAACTGGAATCGGACTTTAAGGCTGGGCTGTCCGCCGGGGAAGTGAAGCGGCGACAGGCGGAGTATGGTTTGAATCAAATGACCGCCCGGCGCGGCACGCCGGCTTGGCTCAAGTTCCTTCAACAATTCCATCAAGCGCTCGTTTATATCCTGCTCGCGGCCACGGTTGTCTCGGCGTTGCTGGGTGAGTGGGTGGACGCGGGTGTGATCTTCGGCGTCGTGCTCATCAACGCCATTGTGGGGTTCATTGAGGAGGCGAAAGCTGAGAAAGCCATCGAGGCGCTGGCCAACATGGTCCGCACGGAGGCCACCGTGCGGCGTGAAGGTCGCAAACAGCGCGTGCCCTCCGCCGAGCTTGTGCCCGGCGACGTGGTGTTGCTGCAATCGGGCGACAGCGTGCCGGCGGATTTGCGCTTCATTGAGGTGCGTAGTTTGCAGGTCGAGGAAGCCGCGCTGACCGGGGAATCCGTGCCCACCGAGAAAAGAGTCAAAGCGCTGCCCGCGGAAACGGTGTTGGGCGACCGTAAGAATCTCGGCTTCGCCGGAACCCTCGTCACGTATGGTCAGGCGGAGGGCGTGGTCGTGGCCACCGGCGATCGCACGGAAATGGGACGCATCGCCACGATGCTGCACGAGGCGGTGGACCTCTCGACACCGCTCACGCGCAAGATCGCCGAGTTCAGCCGGCTGTTGCTTTATGTGATTCTGGGACTCGCGGCACTGACGTTTGTAGTGGGATTGCTGCGCGGAGAATCGGCGGCGGATATGTTCATGGCCGCGGTGGCGCTGGCGGTGGGAGCAATTCCCGAAGGCTTGCCGGCGGCGGTGACGATCACGCTGGCCATCGGTGTTTCACGCATGGCGAAACGGCACGCCATCATTCGCAAAATGCCGGCGGTGGAAACCCTCGGCAGCACCACGGTGATTTGCTCGGATAAAACCGGAACGCTTACGGAAAATCAAATGACCGTGAGCCGCATCTGGGCGGGCGGAAAGGTCTTTGAAGTCACCGGCGGCGGTTATGAGCCGAAGGGAGAGATTCGGGCGTCAAATGTGGCGGCCGGCGACACGCCTGCTGCCGCGATGGAAGTGGTCCGTGCCAACAGCGCTTTGCGCGAAACCCTGCTGGCGGGTTTGCTGTGCAACGATTCCCAACTCGTTCGCAAGGAGAACCGCCTTCAGGTGGAGGGCGATCCCACCGAGGCCGCGTTGATTGTCGCCGCGCAAAAGGCGGGCTTCGAGTCGGCGGAAATCTCCGGACGCTGGCCGCGCGTGGACGTGATTCCCTTTGAGTCCGAGCACATGTTCATGGCCACACTGCATCGCGCGGAGGGTGGCTGCTTGATTTACATGAAAGGTTCGGTGGAACGGCTGCTCGATCGCTGCGACCGAGTGCTCGACGCCAGCGGGAAGGAGACTGCGCTGGATGCCGCCCGGGTGACGGGGGCCGTTGAGGAAATGACCACCCAAGGTTTGCGGGTGCTGGCCTTCGCGAGCCGCCGTGTTCCGGCGAATCACAAACAGCTTTCGCTTGATGATGTGCAGGGCGGACTCACGCTGCTGGGGTTGCAGGGTATGATTGATCCGCCGCGGGCCGAGGCCATTCGCGCGGTGGCGGACTGTCAGAGTGCGGGCATTGCGGTGAAAATGATCACCGGCGATCACCGGGGCACGGCGGTCGCCATCGCGAGACAACTGGGTTTGCGGGGCGGCGAGGACACCAACGGCCAACTCTCGGCGGTCACGGGTCAGGAGTTGGAGAAGATTGCCGATGAGAAGCTGCCGGAGACGGCGGAGCGCGCGGCGGTGTTTGCGCGCGTGGCGCCGGAGCAAAAACTCCGCCTGGTGCGCGCCCTGCAAAGCCGCGGACACATCGTGGCGATGACCGGCGACGGCGTGAACGATGCGCCCGCGCTCAAGCAGGCCGACATCGGCGTGGCGATGGGCATCACGGGCACGGACGTTTCCAAGGGCGCGGCGGACATGGTGCTCACGGACGACAACTTCGCGTCCATCGAAGCGGCGGTCGAGGAAGGGCGCAACGTGTTCGACAACCTGACCAAGTTCATCGCCTGGACGATGCCGACCAATGGCGGCGAAGGGTTGTTGATTCTCGTTTCCATTCTGGTGGGCACGGCGCTGCCGGTGTTGCCGGTGCAATTGCTCTGGATCAACATGAGCACGGCATTGCTGTTGGGGTTGATGCTGGTGCTCGAGCCGAAGGAAAAAGACCTCATGGCCCGGCCCCCGCGCGAGCCGGCGCAACCGATTCTCACGCCGCTGCTGATGTTGCGCATCGCGCTCGTCTCGCTGTTCATGGTGGCGGGTGGCTTCGCGTTGTTCCTGTGGGAAAAAAGCCAGGGCACGCCCGTTGCGGAGGCGCGCACCGTCGTGGTGAATGTCATCGTGGTGGTGGAACTCTTCTACCTGCTGAACTGCCGGTCGCTGACGCGGTCGTTCTTCTCGCTCGGGCTGTTCTCGAATCCGTGGCTCTTGGGCGGCGTGGTGGCGATGATCGTGGCACAACTGCTGTTCACCTACGCGCCGTTCATGAACACCTTGTTCAACAGCGCACCCATCAGCGGGCTGGCGTGGCTGAAGATCGTGGGCCTTGGCGCGCTGGTGTTTGTGGCGGTGGAGTTCAAAAAATGGCTGGACGCGCGGCGGCAAAGCCAGCCGAACCGCAACTGAGCGCGGCTCAAGCCACCCCGGCGGCCACCGCGATCAATATCGCGCTGCCACCGTTGCCGTTTCCCCGCGAAGCCGTGTCGTGGTTCTGCCAACGACAAATCGCTCAAACGGTTGCGACCACGTTGGTCAGAGTGCCCACGCCAGAGATACTGATGGCTGTCTGATCATTCGGTCGCAGAGTGAAGTCGTCCGGCGGGACGATTCCCGTGCCCGTAAGCAGAATTACCCCGTGAGGAAAACGCTGACTGCGGTAAAGGTAGTCCACCAATTCGGTAAAGCCGCGTTTGATCTGGCTGACGGCGGTTTCCCCCTGAAAAACCGGTTGGCCGTTGCGCGTAATCGTCAGCCGGATCGTCCAGGTGCGCGCTTCGGTCTCGCTGGTCGCCACGGTGATGCACGGCCCCAACGCGCAGGAGTGTTCATAGATTTTGGCCTGTGGCAGGTAGAGGAGGTTCTCCCCCTCCAAGTCGCGGGAACTCATGTCGTTGCCAATGGTGAAACCGACCAACTCGCCGCGCGAGTTGATGACGAGCGCCAGTTCCGGCTCGGGCACGCTCCATTGTGCGTCGGCACGAATCCCGACCGTGTCGTCCGGGCCGGCGACTTTCTCCGGCAGCGATTTGAAAAACAACTCGGGGCGGGCGGCGGCATAGACTTTGTCGTAGGCGGTGGCGCTGAAATCGGATTCCTCCATGCGCGCCTTTTTGCTGCGCAGGTAAGTCACCCCGGCGGCCCAAACCTCCTGATGCTCGACGGGAGCGAGCAAACGCACGGCGCTCAAGGCGTGGCGCGGGAGGCCCTGCTTGATCAGCGCGCCAACTCGCGACCGCAAGTCCGCAGCCTCCAACAGACAGGTCAGGTTTTCGACTTCGCTGCTCAAGTCGAGCACCGTCGCATCGTCCACCAGTACGCCCGGGCAGATACGACCTGCATGGAGTTCAAAACGACAGAGTTTCATTCGCTCGCGAAGCCTGGTGGCTCCCGGTGGTGTTTTCCCTTTACGCCGAGTAATCCAGGTACACCGTCTTGAGCCGGGTGTAGAATTCAATCGCTCCCGGTCCTTGTTCCTTGAACGAGTCCGTGCTGGACTTCTTGACGCCGCCAAAGGGTGCCTGCAAAGCCAAGCCGGTGGAAATCTGATTTACTTTAACCACGCCAGCCTGGATGCGTTCGGTGTAGCGCATGGCCTTTTTCAAATCGCGCGTGACGAGGGAAGCCGAGAGCCCGACCTCCACGCCGTTCGCCACGGCAAGAGCTTGCTCAAAATCATCCACCGCGATCACTCCGACCACCGGGCCGAACACTTCCTCGCGCGCGATTCGCATTTCGGGAGTCACGCTCCTGAGCACGGCGGGTGACATGAAATGGCCGTGCGCGAGTTCGCCGTCGGTCAAGCGTTGCCCGCCCCAAAGCAGTTTTGCGCCCTCACGTTGCGCGGCGGCGATGTGCTCGAAGTTGCCTTCAAGTTCCGCTTGATTCACCGCCGGCCCCATGGTTATGCCGTCCTGCAAGCCGTTGCCCACTGTGACGGCTTGCGCTCGGGCGATGAGCTTCTGCGTGAACGCCTCGGCGACGCTTCGTTCCACAATGACCCGGCTCGTGGCGGTGCAGGCCTGGCCAGTCAGTCCAAAGCCGGCGATGGCCACCAGCCGCGCGGCCAGGTCCAGGTCGGCATCGGCCAGCACAATCGTGGGATTCTTTCCGCCCATTTCCATCTGTGCGCGGGCCATGCGCGGTGCCAGTTGCTGGTAGATGGTTTGTCCGACACTGTAGGAGCCGGTGAAAGAAACCGCAGCCACGGAGGGATGAGCGGCCAGTTCAGCGCCCACGGCGCGGCCTTCGCCAATCACGACGTTGAACACGCCGTTGGGCAGGCCCGCCTCCGTGAGCAGTTTCGCCAGTTCCAACGTCAGGGCCGGGGCCTGGGAGGCCGGCTTGAGCACCACGGTGTTGCCGCTGACCAGCGCGGGGGCGAGTTTCCACGCCGGGATGGCGAGGGGAAAATTCCAGGGTGTCACCAATGCCACCACGCCCAACGGCTCGCGCCGCGTGTAGAGCAAGTTGCCGGGTAAATCGTGCGGGATGGTCTGGCCGCCAAGCTGATAACTCAATCCACCGAAGAACCGGAAAATGTCCGCCGTGCGCTGTACCTCCCCGGTGCTCTCGATCAGGGTCTTTCCCTCCTCGCGCGTGAGCAACCGCGCGAGTTCGGCTTTGCGCGATTCAATGAGTTGCGAAGCTTTGCTGAGAATTCGTCCGCGCGCCACGGGAGTTGTCGTCGCCCAAGCCGGGTAGGCCAGGGCCGCCGCTTCCACGGCGGCGCGCGCGTCGGCTTGATCGCTCAAGGGATATTCCGCCACGATCTCGCGCGTGTCCGCCGGGTTAACCGTCTGATACGTCCGGCCGGATTGCGCGGCCAGCCATTCGCCGTTGATGAAGTTTTTATAAGTTGTCACAAGCACTGGTTCGCAGTTTAGCGGCGTACTGCGAATGCGCGAATGTAAAAATTACCCTGGTTGAAGACGGGACCGGCGCGGAATCCCCTTGTCGGCTGGATTGGGCCTGATTCAATCGCCGTATGCACGAGAGTGATCTGTTTCCCGCGACTTCACCGGAAGTTTACCAGGTGCGCACCCGGGCGCCCGGGCCGGCGGGCCAACTGCCGATTGATGCGGCGATGCTGCTGGAGCAACCCAGCGGGAATTTGTTTGGCCTCACGCAAAACGCCGGCATGGGCTGGAATCCCGCCGAACTGGGACGCAAGCAATTCCTCATCCTCAGCACGCAAGGCGGCCTGCGCGCGGCGGACGGCAGTCCGGTGGCGCTGGGTTATCACACCGGGCATTGGGAAATCGGAGGACTGGTGGAAGCAGCGGCGCGCGAACTGCGCCGGTTGAGAACCATTCCCTTTGCGGCGTATTGCTCGGACCCTTGCGATGGCCGCACGCAGGGCACCACCGGCATGTTCGACAGCCTGCCGTATCGCAACGATGCCGCGCAGATATTTCGCCGGTTGATCCGCTCGCTGCCGGTGCGGGCGGGTGTCATCGGTGTGGCCACTTGCGACAAGGGGCTCCCCGCAATGATGATGGCGCTGGCCGGTATGGGAGACTTGCCGTGCGTGCTCGTGCCCGGCGGTGTCACGCTGCCACCCGAGCACGGCGAGAACGCCGGGGCCGTGCAAACGCTCGGCGCCCGTTTCGCGCACGGGCTGATCACGTTGGAGGAAGCGGCGGACCTCGGTTGCCGCGCGTGCGGTTCGCCGGGCGGCGGATGTCAGTTCCTGGGCACGGCCGCCACCGCCCAGGTCGTGGGCGAGGCGCTGGGACTTTCACTGCCCCACACCGCGCTGGCGCCTTCGGGCCAGCCGGTCTGGACGGAGATGGCGCTGCGGTCAGCACGAGCGGTGGTGGAATTGGAACGGCGCGGCTGGCGAACGCGCGACATTCTCACTGACGCCAGCATCCGCAATGCGATGGTGGTGCATGCCGCTTTCGGCGGTTCCACCAATTTGTTGTTGCATGTGCCAGCCATTGCCCATGCAGCCGGATTGCGGCGACCCACCGTGGAAGACTGGATGGAGGTCAACCGCCGCACGCCACGTCTGGTAAGCGTACTGCCGAATGGGCCGGTACATCACCCCACGGTGCGCGTCTTTCTCGCGGGCGGAGTTCCGGAAGTGATGCTGCATCTGCGCGACCTGGGCCTGCTCGACACCCAGGTACTCACGGTGGCAGGCATGACCTTGGGTGAGGCGCTGGAGGTCTGGCGAACATCAGAACGGCGCGAGCGTTTTCGTGCCATCCTGCAAGCCCAGGATGATGTGAATGCGGAGGACGTCATTCTTCCGCCGGACAAAGCGCGCGACCGCGGTATGACCTCCACCGTGACCTTCCCGCGCGGCAATCTCGCGCCGGAAGGCGCGGTCATCAAAAGCGCGGCGATGGACCCCTCGATTCTGGATACCGACGGCGTGTATCGGATGGAAGGACCGGCGCGTGTTTTCACCAGCGAGGCGGCAGCAATCGCGGCCATCAAACGCAACGACATCAAGGCGGGCGACGTTATGGTGTTGGCCGGCCTCGGCCCGCTGGGCACCGGCATGGAGGAAACGTACCAAGTCACGTCGGCATTGCAGCATCTGCCGTTTGGCAAGCACGTCGCCCTCCTCACCGATGCGCGTTTCTCCGGCGTCTCCACGGGCGCATGCATCGGTCACATCGGTCCTGAAGCCTTGGCGGGTGGACCGATTGGCAAAGTGCGCAATGGGGACCACATTCGGATCGTGGTGGATCGCCTCCGCCTCGAAGCCAGCGTGGATCTGGTGGGGGACGAAGCGCACCGCTTCGATGCGGAAACCGGAGCAAGGATTCTGGCAGCCCGCACTCCGCAAACGGGGCTCGCGCCGCATCCCCGCCTGCCGGACGACACACGGTTGTGGGCAGTGTTGCAGCGCGCCAGCGGCGGGACCTGGGGCGGATGCGTCTTTGACGTGGACCGAATCGCCGCTGCCATCGAGGCAGGGATGGGAGTGAGATGAATCGTGGCTCTCGAGCGGGCAGAGGCTTTGTTGTGATTCATGGCGTTCGTCCGCCAGACTTCCCGACGGCTCTTCGTTGCCGCGGCTTGCGAAGCCGCAGCGGCAGCGGGAGGGTGGTTCAGCCGATGACGACATCGCGAGGCTTATGAAAGACAATGCGCCCAAGCTCCCTGCCCGTGGGGCCACGAGCAATCCGCCCAATCGCTTCGAGCCAATCCAGCTTGAGCGCGACGTGGACTGGAATCCAGAAGACGACCCGTTGCCCCGCACCCAATTCTTTAGAGACCATAGCCGGACGATCATTGCTTACAACGAAAGCCCGGATATTCCCTTCCGGGCCAGCATCAATCCCTATCGCGGGTGCGAGCATGGTTGCAGTTACTGTTACGCCCGGCCCACGCACGAGTATCTGGGATTTTCGGCGGGTTTGGATTTCGAGAGCCGGATCATGGTCAAAGAGGACGCGCCCGAACTGATGCGGCGTGAACTTTCCGCTCCCAAGTGGGTGCCGCAAGAACTGGCCATGAGCGGTGTCACGGATTGTTACCAGCCGATTGAGCGCCAATTGCAGCTAACCCGCCGATGCTTGGCCGTATTGGCCGAATTCCGCAACCCGGTCTCGATCATTACCAAGAACTTTCTGGTGACGCGCGACCTGGACCTGCTACGCGAACTGGCCAGTCACCGGGCGGTCCACGTCAATGTTTCGATCAACTCGCTGGATGCGGCTTTGGCGCGGAAACTCGAGCCGCGGGCGGCATCGCCCAGGGAGCGCCTGGCCGCCATTGAAGTTCTAGCGAAGGCCGGGGTGCCAGCGGGCGTCTTGGTTGCGCCGGTCATTCCTGGCCTGAACGATCACGAGATCCCCGCCGTTTTGGCAGCCGCCAAGGCTGTCGGGGCTGGTTGGGCCGGGACCGAGGTCCTGCGATTGCCATTAACGGTAGCTCCAATCTTCGAGCAATGGCTGGAGCAGAACTTTCCCGGCAAGCAGGACAAAATCTTGGGCCGCATCCGGGCGATCCGAGGTGGCAGGCTCAATGATCCTCGCTTTGGCGCCCGGATGCGCGGCGAAGGGATTTTTGCTGATCAGATTTCCCAGTTGTTCCATGTCGCCTGCCGACGAGTTGGCTTGCCTGGGAATGGGCCGGAACTTTCAACTGCTGGTTTCCGGAAGCCAACTGGCGCGCAGTTGTCGCTCGATTTGTGAACGTCCATTGCCCAAGTCCAGGTTCGGCGAGCCGGTGCGGGTCAGAGTGCGAACGTGCGACCGATCATTGGATTACGAAGGCTCGCCGCGGTTTGCGCTTGCGCCGCGGCGGCAAACAAGGAACACATTCTCCCGGCAATGGCGTTCATTCAGTTTAACAACATTACCAAACGCTTTCCCGGCGTGCTCGCGCTGGATCGTGTGAGCTTTGGCGTTGAACGCGGCAGTTGTCATGCGCTGATGGGTGAGAATGGTGCCGGCAAAAGTACGCTCGGCAAAATCCTGGCCGGCGTCTATGTCGCGGACGAAGGCGACATCCAACTGGACGGGAAATCTATTCGCGCCGTGAACCCACTGGCGGCCCGCAAGCTTGGCATCGCGATGGTGCATCAGGAGCTGGCGTTCTGTCCCAACCTCACGGTCGCGGAGAATCTTTGCCTCGGGGACCTGCCGGCGCGCGCGGGCTGGCTGGATCGGCGGCGGATGCGCGACCAGGCGCGCGGGATGCTCGATGAAATCGAGGCCGATATTCCCGTGGATGTGCCCATCGGTGAGTTGTCCACCGCGCAGGAACAAATGGTGCAAATTGCCGCCGCCCTCGGCACGCGCGCGCAAGTCATCGTGATGGACGAACCGACCAGCTCACTCTCCGTGCGGGAAAGCGAGCATCTGTTTGAATTGCTCGGCCAGCTCAAGGCGCGCGGCATCACGGTGATTTATGTCTCCCACCGCTTGGAGGAGATTTTCCGGCTGTGCGACACGGTGACGGTATTGCGCGATGGTTGTCAGGTTGCCACCGAACGGATTGCCGAAACCAACACCGACCGGATCATTCACCAGATGGTGGGACGCGAGGTGAAGCAATACAGCTCGCAACACTTGGAACGTTCATTGGGCGACGAAGTTCTGCGCATTGAGAATCTTTCCTCACCGGGCAAGTTTCACGGAGTGAACTTCACGTTGCGCAAGGGCGAGATTCTGGGCTTCGCGGGCCTCGTGGGCGCGGGTCGCAGCGAGATCGCCCAGGCCATCTTCGGGGTGGACCCAAACGTAGCGGGCCGGGTGTTCGTTCACGGCCGCGAAATGCCGCTGGGTTCGGTGACAACGGCGCTGGCGTCGGGTATCGGTTTCCTGCCCGAAGACCGCAAGCGCATGGGGCTGGTGCTGTCCATGAATTGCCGGGAGAACACGTCCATGGCGATCCTCTCGCGCTTGAGTTTGGGTGGGTTTGTCAAACGCCGCCAGGAACGCGCGATCGTGCAGCGTTACGTCGAGCAATTGCGGGTGAAGACGACGTCGTTGGAAGCGGGCATTGACGGCTTGAGCGGCGGCAACCAGCAGAAAGTGGCGCTCGCCAAATGGCTCGCCCGCGAGTGTGACATTCTCATCGTGGATGAGCCGACCCGGGGCGTGGACGTGGGCGCGAAGGCGGAGATTCATCGCCTGCTGGATGAACTGGCTTGTCAGGGACTTGCGCTGCTGGTGATTTCCTCGGAACTGCCGGAAGTGATGAACCTGAGCCGGCGCATCATGGTGTTGCGCGAGGGCCACGTGGCCGGCGAACTGGCGCGCGAGGAATTTTCCCAACCCAATCTCATGCGCCTCATGGCCGGCCTCGAAGCAAAAGCCGCTTGAACGCCCACGCTTCGGCGGCCAGAGCCATTTAACCTGGCAACATCTTCAGTCCTGCGATCACGAAATCAAAGGCTGTACTCCGCCGTCTGCGAGTCGCCGACAGCGATCCTGCATCAGGCCAGTTGCGCCGGCGGCACGTGTTTCACCAGCAACGGAATGCTGGCCTGGGACTGGCCGTCCAGGCTGATGTCCACCGAGTAAAGTCCCGGTTCATCGAACTTCAACTGCTGGATGTTGAAGATGAAGTTGCGTGTCCCAAAATGCACATCGTCCGGCAACGTGACCTCCACCGGGATGTCAATGCCGGGCATGATGGCGTGACCGTCAGCATCCACGAAATTGAGCCGGAGGTTGTGTTTGCCCTCGTCGGAACTAAGAAACGTCACGCGCAAGGCCACGGCGCATTGCGGATGCGCGGCCGGCAGGTCGCGCGCGTAAATGGTGTCGAACGCGCCGAGCAGGTTGAGTTTGCCATTGTCGTCGGTTGCCGCGTCGCAGAGGACCGCCACTTGAATGTTCATGCGGGGACGAGCTTAAACCACGCTGGGCCGCGAATGAACATGAAATTCTTCTGGCGCAGGAGATGGCGTCAAGATCATGGGGTCAGAATAATGAGATGCTGCATTATTCTGACCCTATCATTTTGACTTTGGTTGGGTCTGTGGTTTGAACTTGTTCTGAGCGGGCCTGAAGAAATGCCCTTAATTCAACCGCCGTCTTGCCGCCAAAACCGGGCACAGCCGCAATCTGCTCCACCGTTGCGGTACGCAGGCGCTGCACCGAACCAAACCTTTTCAGCAACGCAGCCTTGCGCTGCTCGCCGATGCCGGGAAAGTCGTCCAGGATGCTCTCGGAGATTTTGCGGATGCGAAGCTGGGCGTTGTAGGAGTTGGCCACGCGATGAGATTCATCGCGCACGCGCTGGAGCAGTTTCACCGCCGGATGATCCAATCCCAACCGCAACGGCTGGCTCTCGCCGGGGCGATAGATTTCCTCGAACTCTTTCGCGAGGCCAATGATGGACACGTGACTCAGGCCGAGCTTGGCGAGTTCCGCGAACGCCGCATTGAGCTGGCCCTTCCCGCCGTCTATGAGGATCAAAGCGGGCAATGACGATGGAGGATGGAAGATGGAGGATGGGGATGAGTTTTGGCCGCCCTCTTCCATCTTCGATCCACCAGCTTCATGCCGTTTCGATTTGCGCCTCACTCGCTGGCTCGTTTCCTCCACCAACTTTTGCAGCTCCTGCGGAATGGCCTCGCCGCCCTCGGTGCGATCCTCGGCTTCGGAGATTGAGACTTGAGCCTTGGATTCGTTGAGCAGCCGCGTGTAGCGCCGCCGCACAACCTCAGCCATGCTCGCAAAATCGTCCTGGCCCGTGACCGTCTTGATCTTGAATCGGCGATAGTTGGCGCGGTCGGGCCGGCCGTGCTTGAAGCTGACCAGCGACGCCACTGCGAACGTACCGCTGATGTTGGAGATGTCGAAACCCTCAATGCGCTGCGGCGGCTCGGGCAGTCCCAGCACCTCCGCCAATGCCACCAAGTCCTTTTCCGGATCCAACGCCAATGGCAAGGTGTAGGGCAGGCGCTCGAATTTCTCGGTGCGTTTCGTGGTGCGTTCCAGGTCCTTGATGAGGTCCCGCAGATCGGCGGCCTTTTCGTAGTCTTGCGCGGCGGCGGCCTTGCGCATTTCGATGGCGAGCTGTTCCTGCATCTCGCGACACTGGCCGTCGAGGAAGTCGCACGCGGCCTTCACCTGATCGAGATACTGCTCGCGCGAGACGTTGCCGATGCAGGGCGCGGTGCAGTACTTGAGATGCGCGTAGAGGCAGTGCTTGTAGTCCGCCTCACCCGGCGTGAACACGCGGCAGCCGCGCAGGTTGAACTGCTTGCGCACCAGCGCGAGCGTGTTGCGGGCGGCGGTTGAATTGGTGAACGGACCGTAGTATCGCGCGCCGTCGTCCTTGCGGATGCGGGCAAAGGCGAAGTTCGGAATGGGGTCGTGCAGATTGATCTTCACCATCAGGAACCGCTTGTCGTCGCGGAAGCTGATGTTGTAGCGCGGCTGGAATTCCTTGATGAGTTTGCCTTCGAGCAGGAGCGCCTCGGGTTCGCTCTTGACGACATGCACGTCGAAGTCATGGATTGCTTCCACAAGCGCGTTGAATTTCAAATCCCAGCCCAGGCGGCGCGAGGGATGAAAATACTGGCTCACGCGCTTGCGCAGGTCGCGCGCCTTGCCCACGTAAATCACCGTGCCAAACCGGTCCTTCATCAGGTAGATGCCGGGCTTGTGTGGCAGCGTACTGAGCTTTTTTCGGATATGATCGGACAACGGCACGGAGGAAAGCTACAGGTTGCAGGTTGGAAGATGCAAGTGGCTGTGTCGCGGGCCGTGCGTCGCGGGCCGGTCGTGCCGTCGGCGATAACTTGGTTTTCGCATTGCCAGCCCCGGTGCGCCGGAGTATTCAGCAACGAATCTTATGCCCGAAGACGCAACTCCACCACCGGTTCAACCAACGCCACCACCCCCAGTGCAACCGTCCGCCGAACAACAGGCCCGCACTTGGAACATGTGGTGTCACTTAAGCGCCCTGGCAGGATTGCTGGGCATTCCCTTTGGCAATGTGCTCGGGCCGCTGTTGATCTGGCAGATCAAGAAAATCGAAATCCCGTCGCTGGATATCCACGGCAAGGCGGCGGTAAATTTTCAATTGACGGTGCTGATCGCCGCGCTCGTGACTTGCGCGGTCGCATTCGTGCTCTCGTTTTTCTGCATCGGCTATCTGCTTTTCCCGCTTGTGTTCGCCATCGTTATCGCCGGCATGGTCTTTGCCGTCATCGCCGGCCTCAAGGCCAACGAGGGGAAGGAATACCAATATCCTTACAGTCTCAAGTTGATCAGTTGACTTGAGGCATTCTTGAGCAGTCTCACGTGCTTTAGACAAATTTCGATTGCGCGGTGTCTATTAAGGTAGAATGGCCATTTCAGTTCAGATCAGGATACCAGTGGTTGCGCTCGTAGCGGTACTGGTCACCGGCTGTCATCGAGAGAAACCGACTCTCGGCGCAGAAGAATTGTCTCCACTGCTGGACTCCCAACTGAGAGCCTTCTTCGCCTTGAAGCATCAACAAGCCGTCAGCCTCGTCGAGGTTGACAAAGCTCTTTATGCCGATTCAGACGACAAGCCGCTGTCAATTACCAAAGGCCTCGCGCCCGAAGTATGGCCTTACTTCAAGGCGGGCGAGAAAGGGGATTGGCAGAAGATGGCCAAGTTTTACCGCCAGATGGCAACGCGCTCGTACCAGTTTGAAAATCCGACGCAATCGCCTGACGAACGATTGAACTCAACGGCGTGGCAGCCCATTAACGAAACCTTCCGCGCTTTCGAGCAACTGACCGCCGCCGACCCGAAATACCTGCTGGCTTATGGTCAGGAGATAATGGCAAGCGTTCCCCAAGGCAGTGTCTTCTTTGCTGGAACCGATGCCGGGAGATTCTTGACGACATTCCTAAGCCGTTCTCAACCGGATGGCGACCCGTTTTTCATCATCAGTCAGAATCAGCTCGCTGACGGATTGCAGTTGGAATACCTGCGGTCTATGTACTCAAACAGACTTCAAACGCCGACCTCCGATGACACTCAGGCTGCCTTCCTTGAGTTTATGGAGGATCTCCGGCAACGTTTTGAGCAGAAGAAACTGAAGCCAGGAGAGGATGCGCAAATTGTGGATGGCAGACTGAAGGCGAGTGGTTTGCTTGCTGTTATGCAGATCAACGAACTCATAGCAAAACGCATTTTTCACAAGAACCCTGATCACGAATTTTATCTCGACGAACAGTGGCCTATGGAATGGACGCATGCACACCTTGTCCCACATGGGTTTGTCTTCAAAGTCAGCCGCGAACCATTGGCGCGGCTGTCTTCAGAGATCATAGAGAAAGACCGCGCGTTTTGGAATGGGTGGACATCCAAGGCGGTAGGCAACTGGCTAACGAATAGCACCTCCGTTCAGGAGATTTGCGACTTTGCGGAGAAGACGTATGTCCGCAAAGATCTGACTGAATTTACTGGTGATCCTCAATTCGTCTGCACATCCAGGAATTGGAAGCCCGTGCGCGATTATCTAGGTGCGAGCGCCGTTTTCTCCAAGTCACGCACTTCCATAGCCAGAGTTTACTGGGCACGCGCTCGAAGTGCCAAGACCGTTGAGGAGCGTACGAAGTTGCTTGAGGAAGCGGATTTCGCATTTCGTCAGGCGTTCGCTCTCTGCCCCTACCAAGAAAGCACTCAGCAGTGTTTTGGCGCTTTCTTGCTTGAGCAAATGCGATTCCAGGATGCCATCTTGGTTGCTCGCACCATCGGAAGATTTGGTCTGGCTGACAAGAGCGCTCAAGACTGGGTCAAGCAGGTCGAGAAACTCGCCGGAGCAGCCGCCGCCATGGAGCGGACCAATTCCATGGGATTCCCTACGCCCACTGGGGATTCTCCATAAACGCGTAGCACAGTATGTGGAGAACGCCCATCTGCGCGTCCTCCACCCGGCCGTAGTGCGTGTCGTTGATGACCAAGACCGCTTCGGCGATCTCCGCCATCCGCCCGCGTTTCGCGCCCACGAGGGCGACAGTTCTTAATCTGTTCTTTTTCGCCCACTCGAGCGCCTTCAGGCAGTTGGGCGAGTTGCCGCTCACGCTCACGCCGATGGCGACGTCGCCGGGTTGGCCGTAATTGTGCAACTGCCCCACGAACACGTCTTCGTAGGAGTAATCGTTGCCCAGCGCGGTCATCCAACTCACGTTGTCGGTGAGCGAGAGAACGCGGAAGCGCTTGCCAAGCTTATCGGACGCACCTTTGCCAAGGTCGGTGGCGAAGTGCGAAGCATTGGCCGCGCTGCCGCCATTGCCAAACACAAACACCTGCCGGTCAGCCTTGAAGACGGCGCGCAGTTGTTCAATCAACCGGGCCACGGCGTCCACGGGGATTGAATCCAGCGTGGCTTTCTGCGCGGTGAGATAGTCGGAAATCCATTGATTCATGCGGCGACGAGGATGCCGGGCCGGGCCGGGCGTGTCACGAGATTTTGGCCCGCCCCGAGGTTGGACGAACGGTCAAAACCACCTACCCACCGAGCGAAAAACTTCCATGGTACAATCGCGCCACCAAACGAGCGCCGTGGGCAAATCCACTTGGGCGGCCAGCAACGGTAATCCCAGAAGCAACACCATCACGTTGCCCAAAAAGATGACCACCGCAGAAAACAAGTAGCCCTGACTGGTGATGTCGCTTTGTTCCAGACCTAGAATTTGGCACGTCAACGTGAGGTGAAAGGCGTACGCCGCGCCGAGCAACAGGTGAAACCACGCCAGATAGGCGTGCCAGTTCCAGAGCAGATGACCGGTGGCGAACACCGCCACCACGATCACCGCATAAAACGGAAAGAAGTACGGCGCCAGGGCGATGAGAAAATTGGTTTTGCTGACAATGACGTGACCTCCTTGGGCCGTCGCGCGGAGTTTCTTCACCCGTCCGCCGAACAACCAGACCCATAGAGCGTGCGTCAGTTCATGCCCGACCACATAAAGCCACATTGGTCTGGGCAGCAGCAGATAAACCGCCAGCCAGCAAGCCGCGCCCGCCAGCATCGGAATCCAAGTGGTGTCTGCGCTGCCGCTGGCGCGCAACACCAGCCACAAAGCCGACGCTGCGCCAATGCAGACCGGCAGCAGCAGGATGGCAATGATCATTTTGGCCCACTTTGGCACGCGCGGATTGTTGGAAAAACCACCGCGCGCGGCGAGCGATTTTGCGGGCGGCGACGCAGTTCTGATTCAATCTCGGCTTCACCAACTTGACGCTTGGTACTTTCCTCTCCGCCAGTACCATTTCGTGCCATGACGCAAGACGAAGTTCTCCAAGTTTTTCGTGACAGCGGCGCATTGCTGGAGGGACATTTCATCCTCCGCAGCGGTTTGCACAGCCGGCAGTTTTTTCAGTGTGCCCTGGCGCTGCAACAAATGCCGGTCGTGGAAAAGCTGGGGGCCGAACTTGCCGGCAAGGCGCGAACTTTGGGTGCCGTTACTATCATCGCGCCGGCCATGGGCGGTCTGGTCATCGGTCAGGAAGTGGCTCGTCAATTGGGCGTGCGTTTCATCTTTGCGGAGAAAGAGGACGGACGACTTGTCCTGCGGCGCGGATTCAAAATCTCGCCCGGCGAGCGAATACTCGTCGTGGAAGATGTGGTGACCAAAGGGGGGCGCGTCCAGGAAACACTCAACATCGTCCGCGCCAATGGCGGAGTAGTAGCGGGTATAGCCATCCTCGTGGACCGATCAAATGGCACGGTGGACTTTGGCGTGCCGCTGCAGAGTCTGATTGCTCTGCAGGTCGAGACATTCGCTCCTGACAATCTTCCCTCCGACCTCGCAATCACCCCGGCAATCAAGCCGGGCAGTAAGTAAACTTTCGCTTCAAGTTGAGCCAGGCACAGTGTGCCAGCGACACATTAAAGTGTGCCATAGCGTCGCGAGTGGCGCAGAGGTGGCTTGACGTGGTTTAACGCCGATTGATCTGTAAATTGTTAATCCACAGATATATCAGCGCAATCGAACAACGGCGGCATTGGCTCTGCTAACCATTCCTCAGACGCAGTGTATCCAAAGATTTTATGGCAAAAGTATTAGGCATTGATTTGGGAACGACGAATTCCTGCATGGCCGTCATGGAGGGTGGCGAGCCAGTGGTGTTGGAGAATTCCGAGGGCCGGCGCATCACGCCGTCCGTGGTGGCGTTCAGCAAGAATGGCGAGCGGCTGGTCGGCGACGCGGCCAAGCGTCAAGCGGTGACCAACTCCCGCAACACGATTTACTCCATCAAACGCTTCATGGGCCGGAAGTTCCGCGAGGTCCAGGAAGAGATCAAACGCATGCCTTACAAGGTCGTCGAGGCCGCCAACGGCGATGTGAACGTCGAAGTCGAGGTGGACGGTCAGCCCAAGCACTTCAGTCCGCCTGAAATCTCGGCGATGATTCTGGCCAAACTGAAGGCGGATGCGGAAATGCGCCTGGGCGAGAAAATCACCCAGGCCGTCATCACCGTTCCGGCTTACTTCAACGACTCCCAGCGGCAGGCCACCAAAGATGCGGGCAAGATTGCCGGGCTTGAAGTTCTGCGCATCATCAACGAGCCGACCGCAGCTTCCCTCGCTTACGGACTCGACAAGAAGAAGGAGGAGAAAATCGCCGTGTATGACCTGGGCGGCGGCACCTTCGATATCTCCGTGCTCGAAATCGGCGACGGCGTGTTCGAGGTAAGAGCGACCAACGGCGACACGCACTTGGGCGGTGACGATTGGGACAATCGCCTTATGGATTGGATTCTGGACGAGTTCAAGAAGGACCAAGGCATGGATTTGCGCAAACAACCAGACGCCCTCCAACGCATCAAGGAAGAGGCGGAGAAAGCCAAAATCGCACTTTCCAGCGCCCAGGTTTACGACATCAATCTGCCGTTCATCACCGCCGACGCCAGTGGGCCCAAGCATATCAGCATGAAGCTCTCCCGCGCGAAGATGGAACAACTGTGCGACGACCTCTTCGAGCGCACCGTTGGGCCCGTTAAGAACTGTCTCAAGGATGCCGACGTCACGGTCGAGAAGATTGATGAATTGGTGCTGGTTGGCGGTATGACGCGCATGCCCAAAGTGGTCGAGACGGCGCGAAACCTCGTGAACAAGCCCCCGCATCAGGGCGTGAACCCGGATGAAGTTGTGGCCATCGGCGCGGGCATCCAGGGCGGCGTGCTCAAGGGCGACGTCAAGGACGTGCTGTTGCTGGACGTGACCCCACTGTCGCTGGGCATTGAAACGCTGGGCGGTGTGTTCACCAAGTTGATCGAGCGCAACACGACGATTCCGACCCGGAAATCAGAGATCTTTTCGACTGCCTCGGACAGCCAGCCGGGGGTGGAAATTCATGTCTTACAGGGCGAACGCCAGTTTGCCCGCGACAACAAGACCATCGGGAAGTTTCATCTCACGGATATTCCTCCGGCCCCGCGCGGCGTGCCGCAGATCGAAGTGACGTTCGACATTGATGCCAACGGCATTCTGCACGTCAGCGCCAAGGACCTTGGTACCGGCAAGGAGCAGAAGATCACGATCACCGCTAGCAGCGGGCTCTCCAAGGAGGAAATTGAAAAAATGCGCAAGGATGCCGAGGCGCATGCGGACGAGGACAAGGCGAAGCGCGAGGAAGTCGAAACCCGCAACGAAGCTGACGGCGCAGTGTATCGTTCCGAAAAGATGCTCAAGGACAACGCCGACAAGATTGGCGGTGATGATAAGAGCAAGATCGAGAAAGCTGTGGCGGACGTAAAGGAAGCGTTGAAAGGCAGCGACACCGGCGCCATCAAGGCCGCCAGCGAGAAGCTGAACGAGGCCTGGCAGGCCGTGAGCGCGGAGCTTTACAAAGCCGCGGCGGCGAAAGCACAGGAATCCCGGACTCAATCCGGCAGCACTCCCGGCGGCGAGACCAAGTCCGACGAGAAGAAGGACGCAAAGGACGAGGGCCCGATCATTGACGCCGAGGTCGTGGACGAGAAGAAGTAGAATTTTCCCACCGCTCGGGCGGCGGGATTTGATTACAGTCAAACAACCAAACCAAACCAAAAGCGAAAAAGTATGGCACTGAACGTAAAACCGCTCGGCGATCGCATCCTCGTGGAAGCAGTCGAAGAGAAGGAAGTCAAGAAAGGCGGCATCATCATTCCCGATACCGCCAAGGAAAAACCCATGGAAAGCATCGTGGTGGCCCTCGGCACGGGCAAGACCGACGACAACGGCAAGAAAGTTCCGTTTGAAGTCAAGAAAGGTGACCGCGTGTTGGTCAGCAAGTACGGCGGCACCGAAATCAAGCTGGACGGCAAGGAATACAAGATCCTGAACTCGGACGATGTCCTCGCCGTCATTGGCTGATCCCTCCAACCTTTAACCCAGAACCAGAAACAAAACTATGGCAGCAAAACAATTACTGTTCGACGAATCCGCACGACAGGCGATTCTGCGCGGCGTTACCAAGCTCTCCCGCGCCGTCACCGCAACCCTTGGACCGAAGGGTCGCAACGTCGTGCTCGACAAAAAATTCGGCTCCCCGACTGTGACCAAGGACGGCGTCACGGTGGCGAAGGAAATTGAACTCGAAGACCCCTACGAGAACATGGGTGCCCAGATGGTGCGCGAAGTCGCCAGCAAGACCAGCGATAATGCCGGCGACGGCACCACCACGGCGACCGTGCTCGCGGAGTCCATTTACCGCGAAGGGCTCAAGTTCGTGACCTCGGGCGCGAACCCCATCGGCATCCAGCGCGGCATCAACAAGGCCGTCGAAGCCGCGGTGACGCAGCTCGACAAGATCGCCAAGAAGGTCAAGGACAAGGAAGAAATCAAGCAAGTCGCGACCGTGTCCGCCAACTGGGATGACACCATCGGCGAAATCATTGCCGACGCGATGGATAAAGTGGGCAAGGATGGCACCATCACCGTCGAAGAAGCCAAGTCCATCGAAACCACGCTCGAAGTGGTGGAAGGCATGCAGTTCGACAAGGGCTATCTCTCGCCCTACTTCGTGACGAACGCCGAGACGATGGAGTGCAAGCTGGAAGACGCCTACATCCTGAACTACGAGAAGAAGATCAGCTCCTTGAAGGACCTGCTCCCGATTCTCGAGAAGGTGGCGAAACTCGGCAAGCCGCTCTTGATCATCGCCGAAGAGGTCGAAGGCGAAGCCCTCGCGACGCTCGTGGTAAACAAGCTCCGTGGCACGCTCAACGTCTGCGCCGTCAAGGCCCCCGGTTTTGGCGACCGTCGCAAAGCCATGCTCGAAGACATTGCCATCCTCACCGGCGGCAAGTGCATCACCGAAGACCTCGGCATCAAGCTCGAGAACATTGAGTTGAACGATCTCGGCCGTGCCAAGAGCATCGTCGTGGACAAGGAAAACACCACCATCGTCGAAGGCAACGGGAAGTCCTCCGAGATCCAGGGCCGCGTGAATCAAATCCGCCGCCAGATCGAGGAAACCACCAGCGACTACGATCGTGAGAAGCTGCAGGAGCGCCTGGCGAAGCTCGCCGGCGGTGTGGCTGTCATCAACGTCGGTGCCGCCACCGAAACCGAGATGAAGGAAAAGAAAGCCCGCGTCGAAGACGCGTTGCACGCGACCCGCGCGGCCGTCGAAGAAGGCATTGTAGCGGGCGGCGGCGTGGCGTTGATCCGTTGTATCGCGGCCATTGATGCCGTGAAAGGTTCAAACGACGACGAAGCCATTGGCGTCAGCATCGTGAAGCGCGCCGTGGAATCTCCGCTCCGCGCCCTCGCGGCCAATGCGGGCGAAGAAGGCAGCGTGATCGTCGAACAGGTCAAGAAGAGCAAGGGCAACGAAGGCTACAACGTTGCCAGCGGCGAATATGAAGACCTCGTGAAAGCCGGCGTGGTGGATCCCAAGAAGGTCACCCGCACCGCGCTCCAGAACGCCGCCTCCATCGCCGGCCTGCTCCTGACCACGGAATGTCTCATCACTGAACTTCCGGAAAAGGATAAGAAGGCCGCCCCGGCAGGCCACGGCCCGGGCATGGGCGAAATGGGCGATTACTGATTCAGCACGCCAAGCGGAGGAACCAAAGTCATCGAGCGAGGCTGGGAAACCAGCCTCGCTCTTTGCTTTGGCCCGGAAGATCGCGAACGCAAGCGCCGGACAACCCGTGGGCATCACTCTTTCGGCGCTCGCGCCACTTCGCCTCCACCGGCTCCACCGTGAAATTCTTCAACACCACGCCGCCCCGCGCACATCCTTCGGCGCCGATGGCTGACTCAACCCTTCCGGACACGCTTCGGTTTCTCGAGCGGATGACGGTACTTGCGCTTGAAACTGGCGCAGGAAGAGATGGAAGTCCGGTTGTCGTCATTTTCCCAGACTTCGTCGTAGCGCGGTTCACGCGGCGCGCGACGCAGCGGGTGTTCCTTGAGAATACTGCCGTCATTTGCGCAATCGAGTTCCAAGTAACGGGCCTTCTGACTCCGATTCAGCCGGTTCGATAGGATAACCAGGATCTTTCGCTTCATGCTTGCTTTATCAACTGCGTTTGTCTTGTCGTTGCCAGCGACTCATCCATCGTGGTTGCCGCAACTCCGCCGACATTGCTTAACGCTGCCGGTCGTTCGCTTTCCCTGATGGCAACTACGCCGCTCCTGGCAAGAACGGCGCATCAGATTCCTATGGAAGCAGTTCGATGGCAATTGGATTCAGCCCGACATTCACGCCAACGAACAGGACGACCTGCGCCGCTGATCTCCGCCAGAGCTTGACCTGGTGGGGGAGAGAAGCGACCATGACGGCGTCGTTGGGGGCGTACTGGTTTCGACCTGACAAAGACGCCAGAGGCGGCATGCCGAGGACGATGCGTTGGCCTCGTAAATCATCGCATCAAAAAACAGCTAACGAAGAATTAGCACTCGCGGCCTAAGCTGCCGCGACGTTCGCCGGTGGACACCTGCTACGCCGGACGAACGCCACAGCAGGCATGGTGGAAGGCGGAGACCGCGCGCCCAAGCCGAGAAAATTCCATGCGGACTAGGCAGTGCGATTCGAGTTCGGACGCCATCGCACAGCAGAAAAATCTTTCCGGACTAAGCATGTAGTCGCGGCTGGTAGCTGGGCCAGGGACGGGGGTTCAACTCCCCCCGCCTCCACCACGTTTTCCGATTGTTTGTGACTTGAAGGGGCCAATACGGGACAGTCCGGGCAAGAAGAACAAGCCTGAATCTACCCAGAAGGGCCACTCGAAGTCGCCAGGTAGGGAAGCATCTCAGCACGAATTTACGCCATGACGAAATGGTTCTACCGGCTCAACCCAGCCAACGGCGTTCGCGAACTTAAGCGCGAGCATCCCCAATTCACGGTCGCCTACTATTGAGCCTCGCGACGCGTGAAGCGCAATCCGCCGACTTGGAAAGGGCCAGGCGTGAAGCAGACCTCGCAGCCATCAAGCTCTCCAATGGCGAAGACGAGGTCATCAAGCTCAAGGGACTGACCGCGCGGACTGTGTCCACGCCATCCGCAACTTGGGCAAATGGAATCCAAACGCTCACTTGAAACTCGCGGTGGTTGATTACGTCGCGGCCAAGAAGCGTCTCTCCGCATGGGGCTGAGTAGAAGGTGGCGAACGCCGCATGAAGTATGAGGGCCGGGCAGATCAAGAAGCCGCTGTTGCCCGGTGGCCATACCCCGGTTTCATCAGATCCGGGAGCGGGGCGCAAAGAGATTTGCGTTTGCCGCTGGCAAGGGGCGGTTTGCGATGCATGACAACCTTGAATCTGCGGGAATAAGATGCCCGAATTGAACAAGAAAGCCCTGAGCGAGCGCGACATCTGCACCAAGTTCATCACCCCGGCTCTCGCAGCCGGTAACAAATGGGACTTGATGAACCAGGTTCGCGAGGAGGTTTCCTTCACCAAAGGCCGGGTCATTGTGCGTGGCAAGATTTCAATTCGCGGCGAACCCAAACGCGCCGATTACGTTCTGTCCGACAAACCCGGTCTGCCTCTTGCGGTGGGAAAGACTAAGGACAACAGCCACCATGACGGCCTGCGCGACAACGGTCACACCACCTAGCTGCCGCGTACCAGGAATCGTCAGGATTATTGACAGCAGTGCCTCATCCCCATCCCTGCCGTCAATGGATGGGCTGGAGGTTGCGCTGGATATGACAGTGCGGTGGCGAGCATTGAGGCTCCCGCAAGAATCCAGATCTTTTCGCAACCCACCTCCTCAACGCAAATCAAGCTCGACGGGCATGATTCAGGTCCCATCGGCACGCTGGCACGCAAATTGCCCAAGCTGACGAGTGCTTTAGCGGAGCCGCCAAATTGAGACGTTGATGGGTAGTGCCAAACTTGAGGCCCATCTCGTGATGGATCTCGTCGTCCCATTTCAGCGCGCCTCGCCACAAGTAGTGATCGGATTAACCAGCGTTCAATTATGACAAATGCCAATTCAACCAACTCCCAGGGCTCTCCTGTTCCCGCGGACTCGCAGCCTACTGGGCTGTCTCCGTGGCAACGCTTGAAAACCAAACGTATTGCCTATTTGACGCTGCCGCTGCTCATCGTGGCGACCTTGGTGGAAATCGTCATTCTGGCGACCGGCTACAAATATCAGAAGATGGTCTGTCTGCCCCAAGGCATGGGCGTCACTTTTTTTGGCATCGGGCCGATTGGCGCGACCATGCTCGCAGTGGAGTTGCTCAAGCTGCCGCTGGCGATCTGGACTGCTTCGCGGATCGGCTGGCAAAAGGGGTTCATGCTGGTGGTGGGGTTGCCGCTGATTTGTTTGCTGACGTTCCAACTGGTCAAGGACATGGCCGTCTATGAAATGGGCACGGCCATGACCCCTGCCAGCCAGTTTCTCGAAAAAGCGACCACGGAAGAAGTCAGAATCAGCCAACTCAATGGCGAACTGGCAGCCATCGAGGAAAAGAAAGCGGAGCGCGAACGCAAGCTCGCCGAGTTGGACGAAAGGCAGGCTAAAGCCAAGGCCGACTTGGAGGAGTCCCTTCAGCGCAACGATGCAACCCGCCAAGACGCCATCACGCTGACCGATTATCAAAAGCAAGAGTTGTCCGAGGTGGAGGCCCGCCAGGCCACCATCATCAAGCAATTTGATGCGGATGCCGCCCAACTCACCCAAGCCATTGCTGATCTGCGCGCCCGCCGCGAAACCGAGGTGGCTCGGGCCACCACGTGGAACGCCGAGGAGGCCCGCATTGAAAACGCCTTCAAGGCGAAGTTGGCGGAGTATACCAATCGCAAGACGGCCTATGAAAAAGACAAGGCGGAGTACGACAATGCGAACTTTCTCCGGCGTCAGTTGATGAAAGAACCGGTGGATCCCGGGGTGGCCCCCGAGCGTGAGGTCAACAAGGTTCTCAAACCCACTTTGATTGTGGAACTCGACGAGCAGATCAAAGCCAAGGAAACCGAACTGGCCGCAGTCAACAACAAGCGTCGTGAACGCGTTGCCCAGGTGGACGCCGATGCCCGCCGGCTGCGCGAGGATTTTGACCGCCGCTCCGGCACCAAACGCGAGGAAACCGACCGCAAGCGCGAAGAACTCTTGGCCGCCCTAGCCGTGGCTGGCGCTGAATGGAAGGCAGAACAAGCGCAAATTGACCAGGAACTGGCGGCGTCCGTTCAAAAGGTGGACGGGATTCGCACGGAAATTGATGCCGCTCGCAAGAAAGCTGAGGGCTATTACGAAGCGCGGGAGGCTTCCATCCGGAATACACAGGTGCATCGCATCGCCACGACCGTGGAAATCTTGCGCGGTTTGATAATGGGTGAACGCCCCATGTCCATCAAAGCCACGGCCAAGGAGCGCGGCGACATCCTCACCGACCAGATCAGCATGGTGCGCATCTGGGTTTATCCGGTGCTGGCTTTCATCGTCGCCTTCCTGCCGACCCTGATGGTTGAGATCGGTTTCTCCTCCCTCTTCAAGCCCGAGCGACAGCGCCCGCCGCATCGCCTCGGCTTCTTCGGTCGCCGTCTGCACTGGCTCTACACCCGCGCCGGCCGTCAGAAGATATTGCGCGCCGAGCGCATGGCCCGCGAGGTTTCCGCCACCGTCGCGGCGCGGGACCAGGCGCTGGCGAACGCGAACGCGAACGCGGAGAAAGCGTTGGCCGAGAAAGAAGTCGAGTTGCAGGCCGCCCGCGAAACCATGGCTACGGTCGTCGCCAAGCACGAGGAGCAATTCAAGGAAAAGGCTGCCCAACATGAGGAGGAATTGAAGAAGAAGGAAGACGAGTGGATCGCAAAACTCACCGACATGGCGGACTCGCTTAACCGTGCCATCATTGAGAAGGACGCCTTGCGCGATCTCCAGAAGTCGGAGATCGAACGTCAGATTCAAATGCGCCAACACGCGTGGTCGGATCGCCTGACCAATCTACGTCAGGAACTGGACGACCAGCGCGCCGCGAGCGAGGCGGAACGCACGGCCCTGCTCCAAGAACATCACGAAAAGCTGCTCGAGGTAACGGAGAACTGCAAGAACCAGGTGATTCAAGTGCGCCGCCAGATGGCCGACGCCGAACTGGCCGCAGTGGAAGCGTCCGCGAAACTGGCGCATGACTTGAAGGAAGCCTTGCACGCCCGCGACGTGGCCGAATCCCAATTGAAACATCAGGCTGATTCCCTGTCCCGTCAGTTGGCACAAGCCAAGGAGGACGCGGCCCGGGAAATGGAGAAAGTGGTCCGCCTGGAGAAACACCGCCTGGAGCGGCAGCAATCCGAGTTTGAGAAGATTTTGCGCCAGCGGGAAGAGGACTTCGATCACCAATTGCAGCAGCGCGAGCAGGAACTGTCGCTCGCTTTTGACGCCCGTCTGGCGGAAGCCCAGACCCGGGCCGAGCAAGCCGCCCGCCGGCGTGAGGTGGAGTTGGAACGCCAATTGGAAGCCCGCGCTCTGGAGGTGGACGCCCGCTGGAAACAAGATGTGCAGCAGCGGGAAGAAGCCGCCCAAACGCGGATCAAACAGCGGGAGCAACAACTGCAGGCTCAGGCGGAGGTTCGTTTAAGCGAACTGCAATCGCAGGCGGAACAGGAGTTGCGTCGCCGGGAGATGGAATTGGAACGTCAACTCGAAGCCCAGTCACGCGAAGCTGACACGCGCTTGAAACAGGAATTGCAGCAAAAGGAACTGGCCTACCAGGCCAAGCTCAAGCAGCGCGAGCAGGAATTGGCCGCCGCGGCCGCCGACCGGGAAGCCGAATTGCAGAAACAGTGGGCCGCAGATTTGCGCGAACGCGAGGAGGAATGGAAACGCCAGACCGAGTCACGCGTCCGTGCCCTTGAGAACCGTCTGACTCGTGAAGCGCAGCAGCAGGAGGAGGCTTTCCAAGCCAAAATCCGTCAGCGCGAGCAGCAACACCAATCGCAGCTTGACGCTCGCCAGGCCGAGTTGAAAGCGCAGTGGGACGAGGAGTTGCAGAATCAGGAGCAAGAGTGGGAGCGGAACGCCGAAGCTCGCGTCCGCGCCACTGAATCCCGTTGGCAGGCCGAACTGCAACAAAAGGATGAGTCGTACCAATCCAAGTTGCGCCAGCGTGATCAACAATGGCAGGCGAAATTGGACACCCTCCGGGACGAGTTGCACGCCCAAACCGAACAGGAGTTGCGCCGCCGCGAGACGGAGTCAGCCGATGCCAATCAGCGTGCTTTGCGTGAACTGGAAGCCAAACTGCGCCAGGAAATGCAGCAGAAAGACGAAGCCGCCCAAGTCAGAGTCCGGCAACGGGAGCAGGACTTGATCGCCCAGCTAACCACGCAAGCGGAGGCTCATCAGGTCGCGCAGGCGCAATGGGAAGCGGAGGCCGCAAAGTTCAAGGCGCTCTTGGATCGCACCGAGAGGGAGCGCGACGAAGCCAAGGAATTCGCCTCGGAAGGTTTCCGCCAAGTCCAGAATCTGGAGAAAAAACTGACGGAAGCCTCCGCCTTCCTCAACGGCCTGAAAAATGGCAAACCTCTGGTCGTGGCTGGGCGCTGAAAAGTTCGGGAACCACGGGCGTTGATCCCGTGGTTCCCACCCGTCCTTGGATTTGGTCAGTGCGGGGCGAGCTTGTCCCCGCTCAATTGAACAAGCTGATTCGCCCGATCAATACCACACCCTGACCTCGTCGAGTCATACTTGTTTGGGTGAATTGATCAACCCTGCCGACGGTTCTCCTCCAGCTTCGAGATTGGTTGGCACACCCGCCACATGGGGATAAGCTTCATGCGAGATGTTCGTTCAAGAAACATATTTGGGCGGTTTCGCGGTAGCGCACCGGTTCTGGCGAAGGATTATCGAGGCTTGAGAAGTCTGGCATGGGACGCACGTATCTCTTCGAATGTTGCCGCTGTGGATATCGCGCCAATGTGTCCGGTGGCGTGGACCGGGGTTTCCGCTTCGCTGTGCAGACCATTCTCTGTTTCGAGTGCAAGGCACTCCATGACGCAGTCACGGAACTCAAAGTGCCGACCGCCCCCGCCCTTGCGCGTTGGAAACTCAAGACCAGCCGGTTGGATGCCGCTCCCGGCCCGGCCAAAGCTCCGACTTTTCAGGCCGCGCTCAACCGCCTGGCGTTTCCCGGCGTCAGACGATTCCGCTGGTTGCGGTTCAAGCCCGCTTGTCCGGTATCGGCCCGCCACCGCATTCGAGACTGGAATCAACCGGGGAAATGCCCCAAGTGTGGCGCGTTGCTGGAACGCAACGCGCTTCCCTTCCGGATTTGGGACTGAGGCGAAACGCGGGCGAAATCAGGGCCGGCTCACGTAACCGCGCACGAAGCCGATACACTGGGCCACTTCGGGCACGGAGTGGTCCCAGTTGTGTTCGTATTCAATGGAGATGTTGCCGGCGAAGCCCTGGCGCTTGAGTTCATCGAGCACGGCGGGAATGTCGGAAACCCCGGTGCCAAACGGAACATCGTGCGCCCGCGGACTCTTCTCGTTCAAGTCCTTCAGGTGGCTGCTGACAATGCGACCTTCGAGAATCTTCAGACACTCCACCGGCACCAGACCCGAACGAACCCAGTGGCCGGTGTCCGCACAGGCGCCGATGCGGGAATCACGATCCTTGACCACGGACAGCACGTAGTTCGGATCCCAGACTTTGTAGTTGGGATCGTTGGGTCGGCGCGGGTGATTGTGGATCGCCAGGCGAATGTCGAATTCCTTCACCAATTTCTCCAGGAGATCGAGTTGGTGGACATTCTCGGTCGTCACTGCATACAGGTCGAGCTTCTTGGCGAACTCAAAAATCTGGCGCCACTCGGCTTCATCCCGGCCGCCCACGACGCCGTAGTTGACCGCGCGGACGCCGTGCTGGGCCAGTTTGGCTTTGATCGCACTCACGGCGTCTTCGGACGCGGTATGGCCCCAGCGGGCGTCGGGTTGCTCCGGACTGAGTTTCTGGCCCGGATAAAACTCGATGACTTTCCCGCCGGCTTGGGCGGTTTTTTCTATCGCTTCAAACGCGCTGAACCGGTTGAAAGTGTAGGCCTGGCAGCCAATAGCCACGCCGCCGATTCTGCTTTCGTTGGGAATCGGGGCCGCCTGGAGTTGGAAGGTGGCCAACACCGCCGCGCTGACCGTGAGCGCGCGGTGAAACATGTTATGGGTGAAGGTCATGGTTGAGTCCTGTGTTAGAATGTTAATGCACAATTTCAGCCCGGAACCCCGGACGGCAATCATCGCACCCGCAAACCGGCGGGCTGTCAAAGAAAAACTGCGGCAACGACCTATGCCGACGGTACGAGCACGCGCAGCCCGGCGCGTTGCAAAGAGAATGTTGCCGGCAGATTCCCGATGAGTTCCCCTTCCACCTCAAACTGAGCGGGGCCGGTGCTGGCCAACCGCAAGGCGTCCGCACGCACGCGATTGACGGCGCCGTGGGGAAGACGGCGAGCCAGCAACAACCACGGGCCGCACCAGAGCAGCGTGAGCCAGTTGGCGCGCGGAAACACGCACACCTCCAGTTGCCCGTCACGCATGTCGGCTTGGGGGAAAAACCGGAACGATCCGCCGTACAACCGTCCGTTGCCGATCAACACAAGTTGGCCGGTGAAGGTTTTCCCTTCTACCGAAACGGCAATTTCCGCTGGTCGGCCCAGCAAGGCCCGCAGCCCGGAGATGACATAAGCCAGCGGTCCGATCTTCTTTTTGAGCGGCCAATTCACCAGCGCAATGGCGCGGGCATCCAGACCGGCGCCCGCCATCTGCGCAAAGTACTGCCGTTTCACATCGCCCGTCGCACCGTAGTCGGCCCAAGCCAGATCAATCCGCGTTTCCTGAGCGCGGCGCAAGACTTCCCAGGCCGCCGCCGGTTCCAGTGGGAAGCCTAGCTCGCGCGCGAAGACATTCACCGTTCCCAGCGGCAGAATTCCCAGGCGGGCGCGCGCGAATCCGTCCGGCGCGTCGCCCAGGCCGTTGAGCACTTCGTTGAACGTGCCGTCGCCCCCGGCGGCGATGAGCGTGTCGAAACCCTCCTGAACCGCTTCCGCCGCCAACCGGCGCGCGTCGCCCGGCGCGCCAGTGGTCTTGAGCACACACTCGGCGCGGATGCGATCCAGACACCGACGAAACCGGTCGGCTTTCTGGCCTTTGGCCGCGGGATTGAAAATGACGCAGGCGCGCACGACCCCAGAGTTCCGAAGCCACGCCGAGCCTGTCGAGGAGAAAGCAGCGCGTCCATGGCCACCCGCCAAACGAACTCGACAAGCCGGCCGGCATCCGCATCCTTGCCCCATGCGAGTCCATTTCTTCGGCGCCACGCGCACCACCACGGGGTCCATGTATCTCCTGGAAATCAATGGCAGCCGGCTGCTGCTCGAGTGCGGCCTGTTCCAGGGACGGCGGGGGGAATCCATCGAACGGAATCGTAATTTCCCCTTCGACCCGAAGCAGGTGGATGCCACCATTCTGAGCCACGCGCACATTGATCACTGCGGCAACCTGCCGAACCTTTGCCGCCACGGGTTCGAGGGAAACATTTTCTGCACATTCGCCACGCGCGACCTTGCGAGCATCATGCTGGAAGACTCGGCCGGAATTCAGAAAGCCGACGCGGAGTTCGTGTCCCAGAAGCGCGCAAAGAAAGGGCTGCCGCCGGTCGAACCGCTCTACACGGAAGCCGACGCGGAAAAGGCCCTGCGCCAGTTCGTGACGCTGAACTATGACCGGCCCTTTTCGGTGTTGGACGGAGTGACGGTGACGTTTCGCGACGCGGGCCACATTCTGGGCGCAGCGCAGGTCGTCCTGGACGTTCGGGAAAATGGCAGAAAGTTCCGTTATCTTTTCAGCGGCGACATCGGGCGCGGTGACGACGACATTCTGCGCGATCCGCAGCCGGTCGAGGAGGTGGATTATCTTCAGGTGGAAGCGACTTACGGCGGGCGGGAACATTCTCCCAAAGGGAACGCCGAGGAGGAGGCCTGTCGGCTCGTGTGCGACACGTTGAAGATGGGCGGCAAAGTCATCATCCCGGCCTTCTCGGTGGGTCGCACGCAGCAGATCGTCTATGCGTTGCACCAACTGACCGACGCGGGGCGACTGCCGCGCGTGCCGATTTTTGTAGATAGCCCGTTGAGTGTAAACGCCACGGAAGTGTTCCGGCTTCACCCCGAATGTTTCAACGACGAGGTTTATCGCTTCCTGCGGGAAAAGGCGAACCCCTTCGGCATGGAAAACCTCACCTACATCCGCGAGGTGGCACATTCCATGAAGCTCAACGATTTGAAGGAGCCCGCCATCATCATCAGCGCGTCCGGCATGGCGGAAGCCGGTCGCATTCGGCATCACCTCAAGAATAACATTGGCGACGCGAAGAACTTGATTCTGTTCATCGGCTACTGCGCCGAGCACACGCTGGGCGCGCAGATTCTGGCGGGCCGCACGCCCGTGAACATTTTTGGCGAACCGCACCCGGTGCGGGCGCGCGTTGCCTCGATTGACGCCTACTCCGGTCACGCGGACAAACACGAATTGCGGCGTTACGTGGAGTCTTTGACCGGCAACATTCAAAAAATAAGTGTGATCCACGGAGAAGAATCGCAATGCTTCGCGTTTGCGGATACCTTGCGCGAACTCAAGCCGCAGGCGGAAGTCGTCGTCCCGGAATACCAGCAGTCGGTTTCGATCTGAGGGGAACCACGATGAGCTGGAGTTTCACGGCGGGGCGTATCCCCAAACCTTCGAGTGGAGATGCCGGTTGGCTGACTTTTTGGGTGCTGCTCTGTGCCTACCTCAACTTCAGCGGCTGGCTGCTCTCAGCGATGCAACAATTGAACCGCACTGGCTATGCGGTTGTGTTCCTGGTGGGGGCCGGGCTGTGGGTGTGGTGGCGCGGCAGTGCCGGCCTGCCCGTCATGCCGGAATTGAGGATGCGCAAACTGCGACGACGCTTCCGGCGTCCGTTGCCGATGGCGTTTGCAGTCCTGACGTTGCTGACCCTCCTGGGCGGGGCGCTGCATGCGCCGGGGAATTATGATGCCCTGGCCTATCGCATTCCGAGGGTCCTCCACTGGCTGGCAGAGGGGGGCTGGCATTGGATCCCCACGGAATTCAACCGGCTCAACACGCGGGGGTGTGGGATGGAATGGGTTTCCGCCCCATTGATCCTGTTCGGCAAGAGTGACCGCTGCTTGTTCCTGATCAACGCCTGGTGTTTCCTGCTGTTGCCGGGACTGTTCTACAGCCTGTTCTATCATCTCGGAGTGCGGCGGCGGGTTGCCCGGCACTGGATGTGGCTGCTGCCAACCGGCTACTGCTATTTGCTACAGGCGGCAAGTGTGGGGAATGACCTGTTCGGAGCCACCTTTGCCCTCGCGGCTTTGGTCTTCGCGCTGCGCGGCAGGGCGTCGCGAAACCATCGGGACGTGTGGCTTTCGATACTGGCGGTTTCTGTCATGACGGCAACCAAAGCCAGCAATCTGCCGCTCGTATTGCCGTGGCTGGTGGTAATGCTGCCAACCTGGAGAGTGTGGAGCGTTCGGCCGGTTTTGACTGCACTCATTTGCTTGGGGGCGCTCGCGGGTTCGTATCTCCCTACCGGTTTGATGAACTGGCGGTACGGCGGCCACTGGTCTGGAGCACAGTCCGAGCGGCTTGATCTCAGTGAGGGACGCCTTTGGCATGCGAAACGGAATGTGATCATCGTAACTGCACGTCATCTGCTGCCGCCGGTCTTCCCCTTCGCTAAAGATTTTAACCAACGCGTGTTGAGTGGTGAGCCCGGCCTGGCAGTCGGGGAGTTGGAAGCGGAGGAAGGCGCTGGTCTTGGCTCCGGAGTGACCTTGTTCTTGATCGTGACTGCAGGCATGTCGCTCCTCGCCGGCGGCGGACAATCGCGGAGGCAATTGCGGTCCACCAACAGCCGACACTTGGGATGGCTGGTGTTTGCCACGGGAATGATCGGAGTCGGCGTGATGTTGAGCTCAATCTGGGTAAACAGCATGGCGCGGTTATTGACGCCCTACTACGCGCTGGTGCTCGCGCCGCTCTTGTTCCCGCGAATGCAGAGTGTGGTGACACACCGATGGTGGTGGCGAACCGGGGCGACGCTCGTGCTGCTTGCCGCCTCGGTGCTGGTAATTCTCAATCCAGCACGACCGCTTTGGCTGCCACAACACACGCTGCCGGCGTTGCGCAAGGCCGGTTTGCCGGAGGGACTGGCCATCCGTGCAGAGTCCGTTTATCGCGTCTATGGGGATCGCGCAACCGCTTTCAGCCCGATCGTCTCGCAGCTTCCGCCGGATGCGAAAGTGCTGGGCATGGTGACCTTTGACCAACCGGAGGCGGCCTTGTGGCGACCCTTTGGTGAACGAAGAATCGTTCATGTACGCCGTACCGACACGGCGGAGAGTTTACGCGACCTCGGAGTGCGCTATGTGTTGGCCGGAGAAGACACCCCGATGCAGGCATTCGACCAGCCACTTGAAGATTGGGTGAAGAGGTTGAACGCCCGTCTGGTGCGTTCGTTTGCCATCACGCTGCGGGTCCAGAAAGGCCCGGAGACATGGTATTTGTACGAGCTTCCGGCGAAGGAGACACCAGACTGAGGGTCGCGCGAACTTCCGCAGCTTGATGCCGGGCAGAGCTTCATACATTCAGGATTAGGCTTGCGCCCGTCGCCGCTTTGCGCTGACTTAACGCGCGATGATTCAGTTGCAGCCTGCACAGGAAACCCGCTCCAACGCGGATATTCCCCCCTGTCTCTCGGCGGTCGTGCCGGTGTATAACGAAGAGCGAACGGTGGCCGAGTTGATCCACCGGGTGCTCGAGCAGCGACCCGTGCAGGAGGTTGTCATCGTGGATGATGCTTCCAAGGACAACACTTGGACGGTTCTGCAGCCTTTCGCTGAACTAGCGCCCCGGGTTCGACTCATCCGCCACGAAATCAACCAAGGCAAAGGGGCTGCCTTGAGAACCGGCTTCCAACACGCGACCGCGCCGATTGTCATCATCCAAGACGCTGATTTTGAGTACGACCCGGCAGAATACTTCCTGGTCCTCAAACCCATACTCGCGGGCAAGGCGGACGTCGTCTTCGGTTCGCGCTTTCTCGGTTCCGGCTCGCACCGCGTGCTTTATTACTGGCATTCCGTTGGCAACCGCTGGTTGACCATGCTCTCCAATATGGCCACCAACCTGAATCTCACGGACATGGAGACGTGCTACAAGGTTTTCCGGCGCGAGGTGTTGCAGCGTATTGCCCTCGAGGAAAACCGGTTTGGGTTCGAACCGGAAATCACTGCCAAAGTGGCCCGGCTGAAAGTCCCTATTTACGAAGTGGCTATTTCCTATTACGGGCGAACCTACGAAGAAGGCAAGAAGATCGGTTGGCGCGACGGGCTGTGGGCGCTCTGGTGCATCCTCAAATACAATTTCTTCCACCGCTAATGAAGCCCCCTCAGGATTCCGAAACGGCTCCCAACTTTGAATTCGACGCGCTGCGGGCAGCGGATAACTACCGCCATTCGCTCATCCGGGAATTCCGCCCGCATTTACGCGGGCGACTCATCGAAGTCGGCGCCGGGATCGGCCAGATGACCCAGTTGCTTCGGGGGCTGACCACCGTGGAAAGGTTGCTCTGCATCGAACCGGACCCGGCATTATGCTGGGAATTCCGGCAAACCTTGCCGGACCAACCGCTGTTGGAAGGCACGGTGAAGCTGCTAGCCGAAACGGAGCGCAACGGCTGGAACACCATTGTCAGCGTTAATGTCCTCGAACATATCCAAGCAGACGAAGCGGAACTGACCGAGTATGCCAGTCTGCTCCGAGATGCGGGCGGGCGGCTCTGCTTGTTTGTCCCGGCTCGTCCAGAGATTTATGCGCCGATAGACGCTGACTTCGGCCATTTCCGGCGGTACACCCGCCACGAATTGAAGCGCAAGCTCCAGGCGGCAGGCTTTGAAATCGTCCGCCTCGATTATTTCAACTTCATCGGTTACTTCGCCTGGTGGTTCAGTTTTCGACTCTTGAAACAGAGGAAGTTCAATCCCACCCAGGTGCGCCTGTTCGATCGCGTGATCTTTCCCATTGTGAACTTCTTGGAATCACGAGTGGCGCGCCCGCCCTTCGGACAAAGTCTGATCTGTGTAGCCTCTGCCCGCCAGAAGTAGTCTCCATCCTGCCCGAGTGGAGGAGTGCGAGTGGCCCGGCCTTGCAGCCGCGCCGTTTCATCCTTGCCTGATTCGGAGGATTGGCACACCGTGAAGGCTGCGCTGCCTCAACGTGACGGCAAACGCTGCTCGCCGTGGGGGGCACGCGGAAATGGCGGGTGACGGCAGCAGGGCCGAAGTTGAAGAGTTGGGCTGGCGATCAGCGCTTAAACACCCTGTATTGAGTGTAAGGAAACCAGGAATGATTGGTACTGCGACCACGACCGGAAGAAAAAGAATACGGCTTCCCATCCTATTGGCCGGAGCGCTGCTTTGGCCTTTCTTTGGCTTGAATCAGGTGGTCCCCGCCATCTTGGACGACACTTTTGGATACCACCTCCCCGGTCCTCCCACAGTGGCGGTTTGGTGGTGCGAAGCCACCTACAAAGTGGGTCGCCATCGCGCGTTGCCGTCGGCAACTGGCGCCGCAGTGGAGATCGAAGCGGCCCGGAATGAGTACGAGCCATTTCAGATTGTGCTGCGCCCCGAAGCAACGCTCACCAACTTGACCGTTTCGATTTCGGATTTTGCGCGGGCGAGTGACGGTGGGGAGGGCAGAATCGCGGCGACCAATGTCGAGATTTGTCTGGTCGAGTACGTGCCGGTCACTGAACCCAGCGACAGCTTCGGCGTGGTGGGTGAGTGGCCGGACCCGCTCGTGCCACTGACGGAACCGGTCACGAGCCGATCCGGCACGAACCAGCCGTTTTGGTTTACCGTGTATGTGCCCAAGGAAGCGCCTGCCGGCCATTACGCAGCGACGGTCACTTTCTCGGCGGACGGTTTGCCACCGTTCGATGTAACGGTGCATTTGCGCGTGTTCAATTTTGCGCTGTCCGATGTCACCCATACCCGTACGGCTTACGGCCTGACTCCCGATTACATCTGGCACGGTCTCACCACGGACGCGGAAAAGGATCAGGTGTGGGATCTTTACCTCCAGAATTTTCGCAAGCATCGCATCAGTCCCTATATGCCGCACTATCGCGCCCAGATTTGGTGGGGATTTGAAAGCGACACGGAGACATTCCGTCATAATTTTGCGGCCTTCGACACCGCGATGGAACGTTACCTGGATGAGTTCAATTTCAACTCGTTCAAGTTCATGGATGAACCGTGGACGCTCAATGGCCATCCCCGGTTCAGCCCCGGCTTCAATCAGCTTTTTGCCAGGCTGCTGCAGCCCATGATGGCGCATTTCCGAGAGCGAGGCTGGGCGCAAAAGGCGTATGCCTATTGGATTGATGAACCGGATGCCGAGCTCTTTCCCTTCGTCATCGAAGGGATGCAAGCGCACTTGGAAGCCGCTCCAGGCTTGCGCCGGCTCCTGACCCTCATCAATACCCTTCGCCCTGAATTGTTCAATCACGTTGACACTTGGGCGCCGATCATGGCGCCAAGTATGTACCGTCCCGAAGAAATTGAGGAACGCTTGCGACACGGGGACGAAGTCTGGTGGTACACGGCCTCTTTTCCCGTTGCGCCACAAGCAAACAATTTCATTGATCATCCAGCCCTCAGCCATCGTATCAGAGGGTGGATGGCTGAAAAACATGGGGTGGGCGGAGAACTTTATTGGCAGACGACTTGGTACACAGGCACGGATGGCCCGCGGAACCCCTGGACAGACGCGATGAGTGCGGGCCCCACCGGCAGCAAGCTGCGTAACGGCGATGGAACGTTGCTGTATCCGCCAGTTAAGGACCTCCCCAGCGAACCCGTCCTGGCTGGCCCCATCAATTCGCTCCGCTGGGAGCTGTTGCGGGAGTCATTGGAGGACCGGGAGTATTTTTGGCTGTTGCTGGAAACGCTGAATCGGGCCATTACCCGGCTGGGGCCGGATCACTCCGCCGTGCTGGAAGGCCACGCCGCGTGGGAGGCCGCCCTGGCACTGGTTCCCTCGATCAGCGTTTACGAGCAGGACCCCAAGCAGATCCATGCCGCACGGCAGCGACTCGCACTGGCCATTGAGGCATTGGAGAATGGCCAGCCATTCTTCGTGCGGGATCCGGTGTCGAGGGCGGCAGCGGCGGGCGACACCGTGGTTTTGCGGGCGGAGGCGTTGGGTTGGCCGCCGCCGATTCTCCAGTGGCGGCGGAATGGCATAAGCCTTCCTGGCGCCGCGCAAGCGACTTTGGCCCTGACGAATTTCGGAGCGGCCAGTGTTGGCGACTATACCGTTGTGGCGAGCAACTCGGTTGGCGTTGCCACCAGTGCCGTTGCGCGGTTGGCCGGTTATTGGCAGGCCACGCCTCAGATCGTGAGCAGTCCCACCAGCCTGAGCCGTTATGCGGGCAGCCATGCCACTTTTGCGGTCACGGCGGTCAGCGCCAACCCGCTCACCTACCAGTGGCTGTTTAATGGCAGTCCGCTGGAGCATCCGTACGCGACGCAACCGGCATTGCTCCTGACCAACCTCGATACTGGTCATTCCGGCCAGTATTCCGTCATCGTGAGCAATACCTTGGGGGTGGTGACCAGTGCGTTGGCAACGCTTACCGTCTTGGTAAATCCCCTCGAGGTTCCGGTAGTTTTCGCGGGCAGCCAGTGGCGCTACCACGATCTGGGATTGGACCTGGGCACCGCTTGGCGCCAGCCGGAGTATGACGATTCAGGCTGGGCAAGCGGAGCGTCGCCTTTGGGGTTTGGCAACGGAGACGAAGCCACTGTTTTGGCTGAAGGTACCGAGGAAAATCCTGGCACGGTCTATTTTCGAACGGCCTTTGAATTGCCGTCGGCTTTGACCGGCACGCTGTTGACCGGGCGGTTGCGATACGACGACGGGGCGGTGGTCTATGTCAACGGCTTGGAGGTGTTACGCGAGAATCTCCCGACGGGAGACATTGGGTTTAACACGACGGCACTCTCGCCGGTGGAGGGTGCGGACGAAATCGCGTGGAGAACGTTTGACATCCCTTCCGAGTTGTTGCTTCCCGGCACCAACGTCATCGCTGTCGAGGTCCACCGATACATGGACAATCTCGGCCCGGTGGCCTTTTGGACCTTTGACGAGGCCGAACCACCCTGGCAGGACCTTCTGGGCGGGCATGATTTTGCCGCAGTGGGCACGAATGTGGTCGCCAGACCAGGGCGGGTGGAGGGTTGTGTGACTAACCGGGCATCGGCGACAAGCTGGTTGGAGGCGACTGACAGTCCGGAGTTGCACTACAGCGGGCCATTCACTGTGGGTGGATGGTTTGCCTTCGGTATGGGGGGCGGGAATGACCCCGCCACCACCTGCCTGGAGAAAGCGGACGAGTTCCGGCTTTACTACACCGGCACCGCACTGAACCGGTACCGTTTCCGCGTAGGTGAGGTGGAAGTGCAGGAGCAAACCAGTGGCACCATTTCCGGCCAGTGGCGGTTCGTGGTGGCCTGGTACGATGGCACGAACGCCAGCATCCAAATGGACAACGGACCGGTGTATAGCGTGGCTGCGTCTCCGCCCATGCCAACCACCAACCCGCTGGTGGCATTGAAGCGCGGCGGACCACAAGGCGGATTTGCGATGGACGAGGTCTTCCTTTACCGACGATTACTGTCAGCCAGCGAACTCGCGATGATCCGGTCGTTGGGACTGCGGACGGTGTTAGCGACAAATGTCGAGGACCTGGCTTTTGATTTTGAGATGGCCGCGCTGGTGGTGCAACCGCCGGCCTTTGTTGAACCACCAACAAGCTTGGTTCGCCAGGAAGGAGAAAGCGCCGCGTTCCGATTAACGGCAGTCAGCAGCACGCCGGTAAGTTATCAGTGGTTGTTCAATGACTCGCCGATTCCTGGGGCGACCAACCCGCTGCTGTTCCTACCGGAATTGACGCCGGCGCAAGGCGGCCTCTATGCACTGGTGGCCAGCAATCTTGGCGGAGCGGTCACGAGCGCACCGGCCTCGCTCACCGTAGTCCACCAACCGGAGTTGCAGGCGCTCTGGCCGGCCGATGGCACCGGGTTGAAGTTGGTGGTTAAGGCATCCACGGATGTCCGGACGCTGCTGGTCTCAACGAATCTCACTGATTGGAGCGTGCTCACCAATGTGCCCCCGGCAGCAGTGCCCACGGTCGTGTCGGATGACGCTGCATCAACCGCTCCTGCCCGCTTCTATCGCTTGCGGCGGGATTGAACGGCTCTCCGTCCAGCGCCCGGGTGGATTCGCAATGCGTAGGCTCGGCGCGGATTTCGGGTTGAGTTCCCTCCGCAAACCCTGTGGAATGGCGGCATGGCAAGAATGTTGTGTATCGGAATGGGCTTGCGGCGAGCAGGAGATTCCGAAGTGTGAGTAAGAGGATGAACTGGAAATCTGATCGGAGGCCAAGGTCGCTACTCGTCCCTGCGGCATGGCTGTTCGTGGGCGGCTTGGCGTCCGCCGCCGCCGCTACGGATACGCGAGCGACCAACGAATGGGTGTTTCGGGTGGGCAGTTATAGCGACTCGACGCCCGCCATCGCGCCCGACGGCACGGTTTATTTCGGCACCTTTGACGGCCGGCTGTGGGCGGTCAACAAGGATGGCACCCCAAAGTGGCATTACCGCGCCGGTCGAGAAATCAAATCCTCACCCGCAGTGGGCAAGGACGGGAGCATCTTTTTTGGCAGCCGGGACCGAAAGTTTTACGCCCTGACTCCAGAGGGACGTTTGCGCTGGGAATTCAAAACAGGCGCCTGGGTGGATTCCTCCGCGGCCCTGGCCTCGGAGGGAACGATCTACTTCGGCTCGTGGGACAAAAAGCTTTACGCTCTGAATTCACAAGGCGAAAAGCTCTGGGAATTCGCCACGGGGGGGCCGGTGGTTTCCTCGCCGGCCATTGGCGCGGACGGCGCCATCTACTTTGGTTCCCACGACGGAACGCTTTACGTCTTGTCGGCCAGCGGGGAGAAGCTCAGGCATTTCAGCGCGGCGGGTCCAGTGATTTCCTCACCGGCATTGGATCAGGACGGCGGGGTCTTCTTCACCTCGGTGGACGGTTTCCTCTATGCACTCAACTCCGACGGCGGCCTGCGTTGGAAACTGCACACGACCTCGTTCCGCGAGGGTTCGCCGGTGATCGGATTGGGGGGCATGATCTTTCTCTGTTCCCACGATGGCCTGTGGGCAATCACCCCCGACGGCCGCCAAAAGTGGTATCGGGGCAAGGAGGACATGGACGGCACACCGGCCATCACGGCGGATGGCTCGGTGATCTTCGTCTTTCGGGACGGACAAGTGATCAACTACGACCACGATCGTGGCCATCGCTGGATGCATTATATCTATCCCGCTGGCAGCGCCTCGCCGGCCATTGGTGAGAACGGAACGATTTATCTTCCGGGAGCGGTGAACCGCAGCTTGACGGCCATCCACGGTACTTCCCCTTTGGCAGGCACGCCCTGGCCCAAGTTCCGTGGCAATCCCCGAAACACCGGCAATCTGGCGGACCAGTGGCGCTAACGGAGTTTTGTCCAGCCGGCGCCAAAACGATCCTGAACCCAACGTCAGCGGTGCGCCCGCTCGGAGGATAGCCCACCCGCCAACTTGACCGGCAGTTCATCCACGGAAAGGACCAGGCGCCGCCGCGAATGGCCCGGTAAGACCCGTTGGTCGCGCCACGGATATCGGTCACCGGCTGGCTGGGTGCTGCCCCGATCCAATCCCAGCACCACTCGAAGACGTTGCCATGAACGTCGCTCAGTCCCCAGGGGTTGGCCAGACGCTGGCCGACGGGATGTGGGTTCGCACTGCTGTTGGCGCTGTACCACGCGTAGTTCACAAGTGCAGTCGGGTCGTTTCCAAAGCTGAACCAATTGGTTGTGCCCGCCCGGGTGGCGTATTCCCACTCGGCTTCCGTGGGCAACCGATAGACGTGAGAGCCGGTAAGTCGTCCCGCTTGCCGCTCCTGCTGCGTGAGGCGAGCGCAAAACTCCATCGCCTCGTGCCAGGAAACTCTCTCGACAGGACGGTTGAGGTTGCCGGTGAAGTTGGCGGGATTCAGGCACATCACATTCTGGTAATCTGACTGTGTAACTTCAAATTGACCGATCCAAAAACCATAAGTAAGTGTGACCTCGAACTGGGGAAGTTCATTCGGAGTGACGTTGGGATCAGTGGCCGGCGTGCCCATGCGGAAACTGCCGGGAGCAATCCAGACCATGTCGTCGGGTGGCCTGAGCACTGGCAGCCGCTGAATTCTGAAGAAACAGTCAGATTGCTGGGGGACCATCTCTTCGACGAGGGTGAACTGGAAGCCATTGGTTACGATACCCGTCGGCAACGGCCACCAGTCTCCGGTGGCGAGGTTGGTCGTGAACTGCGCTTGGAATTGATCTCCCGGCGCACCCGGCCAGGTTATGGTAATGTGTCCGCCAGCCGAACTGGCGGAGATTCTCGGCGCTCCCCAAGGCGCATAGTCCTGGTCCACAAAAGTCGCTTTGTAATCGGCGAAGAATTGTTGCATCCGCTGCCGCCGGTCCTGGCTCCAGGCACTGAGGAAGACCACGGGGTTCATGTAATGCACAAAATCAAAGGTCACGAAGTGTTCCACGAACGGCACCGTGGCATCAAACTGCTGCCGCAAGCGGGCCGCATTGCCAGGCACGTAGCTCGCGCCTTCGATCTTGAAGCTTTCCAGGTTCGCCCAGAACTGCACGCCGGTTGCGGCGCAGGCGCGTTGCATGGCTTGCGCGTACGGGGACACCTGCCGGACGACATTGCTTTCCCACTGTTGCGCCCCGACGCTGTCCTGCAACATTACGATGCCGATGCCGGATTGATTCAGGAGTTCCGTGTAAATGCGTTCCACGTCGCAGGGCGGTGGTCGCACACTGCTGATAAAGGGAGAGATGGCGAGCGGCTTGGCCCCTGACAACCCTCGACAGGCGACTTCGACGCCTTGGAAGAAGGAGCGCAACCGGTTGATTTCAGCGGGCGAATAAGCCGCTGTCCAGGGCTCGTAGGGGAGATACCAGCCGGCAAAGGAGCGGTGGCGACCTCCGCTGAGGTAGCGTTCCCATGCCTGTTGCGCCACGTCTGCCATTCGAGTCTGCGTCTCCGCGAGGAAAGTGCTCCCCGTCATGTCGTGATTCCAGTTGGAGAGATAAAGCCCGAGAAAGACTTTGAAATCGTTCGTGTCGGCCCAATTCAGGATGGCCTCGGTGGCATCCGGTTCGCCACTTGGCTTGATGAAAGAATGTAGGCTGCCATTTTGGTTTTCCCGGACCAGCATCTGGATCACAACCGTGTCCATCTTCAGGTTCTTCATCTGCTCCAACACCGCGCCCCAGGTCGCCGCCGACCACCCCTGCATCTCGTCGTGGTATTGCACGAAACTGCCGTTTAATCGCACCACAGGCGAAGCCATTGCAGACCATGTCAATACCCCAATAGCCAGCACACCCCAGGCGAGAATCCCAGCACTCCCAACCAACTTGTTCACGTGCATCATTGGCATTTGCTCCAACCGAACCCACGCAGGTGTAGCACGTCAGAACTGATCAGGCCAGAATTCCCGGCACGTAAACTGAAATGAGATTGCATTTCCGTCCCAAGCGGTTCAACCATGGCACAGGGTGCGTAACGTGAAACTGTTTTCTTCACCAGAACCAGCCGGGGCAAAGCTGGGGATCATTTGGGCAACGCTCGTTAGAAGGTTGAGCCTTCTCGGAGTGCTTGCGGGGCTGCTTCTCAGTGAATCCCGTGGCGCGGCGGCGCCGCTCATCATTGACGAATTCGACTACCCCAACACCGCCACCGCCCGTCAAGTGTGGGCCGCCGTCAGCGCGCCGCCCGTGGCGATGGCCAGTGCCGGCGAATGGGGGGCTCAACCAGCCATGCATCTCCCCTGTGATTTTGAAGTGCGAAATGTGCGCTGCTACTGGGACCGCACGGTGACACTTGATCTGGGATCCTTCACGGATTTTGCGTTGGAGGTTTTCGCGCCCGATCCCGGGGCGGTCTCCTATTTCACGCTCTACTTCCGTTCCGGTTCGGGTTGGTATGGCGCTTCGGTGCCGGTGAACCAGCCAGGCTGGCAAACGTTGCGCTTCTCGAAGGGCGACTTCATCGCCGAGGGCACACCGGCGGGTTGGGGCGAGATCAGCGGCATTCGTCTTTCTCCTTGGAAAAGCGCGGCGCGCAACACCTACCTCGCGGCGGGTGAATTGCGCGCGTTCACGCCGTCGGTGCTGTTGGTGCGCGATGACCAGAGCAGTAATCCAAACATCGTACAGGAGACGATTGACCGTCATCTGGCCTGGCTGGGGCGCTTCAACGTCCAATGTGGCGTGCTCTCGCGGGCGGAAGTCGAGGCCGGCCTGCTGTCACAGGGTCGGTTGGCCATCCTGCCCTACAACGAGAACATTTCCGCCGCCGAATGGACCGCGCTGGAAAACTTCGTCGCCGGCGGGGGCAAACTGATCGCCTATTATTTGTTGCCCGCACGGATGGAGGCGCTGTTAGGCGTGCGCCGAACCGGCTGGGCGCAGGGAGATTTTGCTGCGTGGCGTTTTGCCGATCCTTCCATTCCGAGCCTGCCTGACCGGGTGCAACAGGCCTCTTGGAACATCACGTATGCGGTCCCCAACGGGAGTCTCAATTCGCGGGTAAGCGCCCTGTGGGAGAACCGCCAGGGCACTTCCACCGGTCGCGCCGCGTGGCTGGCCAGCGACAACGGATACTTCATGTCGCACGTGTTGCTGGGCGATGACGCCGACCAGAAATCATACGCGCTGCTTTGTCTGATTGGCCATTTTCTGCCCGAGGTTTGGCCGGCGGCCGCTGCCGGCGCGATTCAAGGGATCGGGGTGGTTGGGCCTTATCGCACCTATGCGGAAGCCGTCGAGGGCATCCGTCGCGATGCCGCCTTCACGTTGCGCGCGCCGTTCGTCGAGGCGGAACTCGCCGGGGCCGCAACGGAGCGTGATCGCGCGTTCACAGTCTTCTCAGCGGAAGACTACCCCCAGGCAATCCAAGCGGCCCACGCTGCCCAAAGCCGCCTGAAGCAAGCCTACATCCTGAGCCGGAAACCCGTCACACCGGAGTTCCGCGCCATCTGGGAACACCATGCCACCGGTCCTTATCCGGGCAACTGGGCGACGGCCATGGATGTGTTGGCTACGAACGGCTTCACGGCGGTGTTTCCCAACATGCTCTGGGGCGGACTGGCCCACTACAACAGCGAGTTGCTCCCGCACTCGTCGGATGTTGCCACCTATGGCGATCAGATTGCCGCTTGCGTTGACGCCGCTCACCCGCGCGGCATCCAGGTCCATGTTTGGAAGGTCAACTACAACTTGAGCGGTGCCCCGGCCTCATTCGTCAACAACTTGCGCGCGGCAAACCGCACCCAGGTTTCTCGCGCGGGACAACCGATGGACTGGCTGTGCCCGTCGCATCCCGACAACTTCGCGCTCGAAACCGATTCAATGCTCGAGGTCGTGCGGAATTACAGCGTGGACGGCATCCACTTCGATTACATCCGCTATCCGAACAGTGATCATTGCTATTGCGCCGGCTGTCGCGACCGCTTTCAGAGTCAGTCCGGACACACGGTTGCCAATTGGCCCGTCGACGTGCTGGCCGCCGAAGCGCTTCGCAATGCGTTTCTGGACTGGCGCCGCGATCAGGTCACGCGGTTGGTTGCCGCCGTGTACGCGGGCGTCAAGTCGCTCAAACCCGGCGTCCAGGTTTCGGCGGCGGTCTTTCCCGATGCCAACAGTGCGTTTGACGGCGAAGGCCAGGACTGGCGCAAATGGATTGCGGACGGGATCGTGGATTTTCTCTGCCCCATGGATTACACCACCGACCTGAGTCGTTTCACCAACCTTGTGCATCAACAGATGGCGTATTCGGCCGGACGCGTTCCCATTTATCCTGGCATCGGCGCTTTCATTCTCGAGCCGGACGGTTTCCTCGCCCAGCTTCAGGAGACGCGCGCGGCCAACACTGGTGGGTTCATCGTCTTTGAACTCAGTCCCGCGGCGGTGACCAACCTGCTGCCGGCAATCCGCGCCGGGGCTACTGCGCCGGATGAACCGGATCGGGACCGGGATTTTCTCCCCGACAGTTGGGAGTTGCACTGGTTCGATGATCTCCTCACTGCGGGAGTGAACACCGACTTTGACCGTGACGGGTTGACCGACTTTGCGGAATACGTGATCGGCAGCGATCCCACCGAATCCAGTGCCGGTCTCACCCTGCAAGCCCGCTGGACAAACGGTTCGCTGGAAATTTCCTTCCCTGGTCAGGCGGTCCACGGTGAGGGCTATCAGAACGCGGAGCGCCATTATGGCCTCGAAAGCATGGCGGACCAGGCAGGGGCGACGCAGTGGCGACCGATTCCCGGCCTGACCAGTCGCACGGTCGCGGCGGGATCCGAAACACTGGTCTTCTCCGTCTCGCCTGTTCCCGATCAATGCACCTATTATCGCGTTCGCGTCTGGCTTCAACAGAAACAATAGGGAACATCCCGGCCGCCAACGCTCCGGGCTTTGGGTGGGTGCAGGAACTGGTTCCGGGGATTCCGCTCGACACAGTGTGGTTCCTGTTTCTAAATCGGATTGGGCATAGTCATCTGGAACGACCATGAATCGGACATTACTCACCGGGTTGGTCTTGATCCTTCTCAACACCACCGCCGTGCATGGCGCCGTCGCTGTGGTGGATGATCCCGAGGGTTCGCTCGGTATAACCCACGCGCCCGTTACGGCAATGGTGAAGCTCACCCCGCGGGAACATCGTGCGGCGCTGGAGGGACGATTGCAGCTTCGTGAACTTCGCGCGACATCGGCTTCGGCAATCCCGGCTGTGCCCGCGCAGCTTTTTCAGCCGGGTCAGCCCGACACGCCGGCACAGCTTTGCTGGTTGATGCCTCCGGGGAGGAAGGGACAACGCCGGTTTGAGTTGCAGACAGTTCGTCGGGTTACGGGCGTGGAGGTGGTTTCCGCGCCGAATGTCAGCGGACAGTTTGAGATTTCAGAAGCCGGCCAACCGGTTCTGCGATACAACTACGCGACGATCGAGCCAGGTGAGTTGCTGGACAAGGTCACTCCGGCCAATCGCATCTACACCCGCGCCCGGAGCGACTACATCCATCCACTCTTTGGTTTCGACGGCGAACCGCTTACGCTGGATTGGCCGCTGGATCATCCGCATCATCGCGGCATCTACTGGGCGTGGCCCGAGGTGGACTGGCGCGGGCAGCGCGGTGATCTCCACGCGCTGCAATTCGTCTTCGCGCGGCCCACCGGCAATTGCGTTGCCACCAGCGGACCAGTATTTGCACAAATCGTGGCGGAAAACGTGTGGAAATGGGAAGACAGCGATTTTATCGTTCATGAACGCGCTGTTATCCGCGCTTACCGCGCAACCAGCGATGCGCGCGTAATTGACCTCGAGTTTCAATTCACCGCGTTGAACGAGCCGGTCCTGCTCGCTCGGCGCGACACGGACAAATACGGCGGATTGAACATCCGCCTCGCCAAAGTCCTGGAGCAGGAAATCGCTTTCCACACCGATCCTGCCAACACCTCGCCGCGCAGGTCGTGGGCGGAATTAAACGGCCGGTTTGGCGGGCAGGGGCAGACGACCGGCCTGGTCGTGTTTCAGCACAACTCCAATCCCGATTCTCCCGGCGACTGGGTGAAATTCCCGGAGATCAACTGGTTTCAGCCGACGTTCCCCGCCAGCGGCACACGCTACGAATTGAAGAAGGGTGAGCCGCTGGTGTTGCGCTTCCGGCTGTGGCTGCGCCGCGGCCCGGCTGCGGATGCAAGTTTATGCGCGGCGCAGTGGCGGGCTTACCACTCGGAGCTCGCGCCAAGTGCTCTCAACAATCAACTAGGCTCGGACTGATTATGAAAAGCCAAACCCAACCCGCTTCTCGGAGCGCGGACAGCCTTGTCCGCGAGTCGCTCACCACTGCACCAGGATCGCACGGACAAAGCTGTCCGCGCTCCACGCCATTGTCGTCTCGTCGCAAGTTTATCCAGAAAGCCGCGACGATAACCGCCATCGGATTCGCCGCGCCGCATCTTGCGTTCGGTGCCAGTTCGAAACCAGTGCGCAACACTTCGCCGAACAGTCGTATTCACATTGGCCTCATCGGCTGCGGTGGCATGGGCCGCGCCAATCTAGGTGCCTGCGCCCGGGAAGCCGACGTCGTCGTCACCGCCGCGTGCGATGTGCAGGAAGCGCGCATGGAAGCGACCGTGGAAACCTTCAAGCCCACCTGCCAGGGTTACACCGATTACCGCGAGATGCTTCAGCAACCTGACCTCGACGCGGTCATCATCGCCACGCCGCCGCACTGGCATTGTTTGCAGGCGATTGCCGCGTGCGAAGCGGGCAAGGACATTTACCTCCAAAAGCCCATGACTTTGCACTTGGGCGAGAGCCTCGCGGTGCGCAACGCGGTCAGGAAGCACGACATCGTTTCGCAAGTTGGCACGCAGATTCACGCCTCGGAAAATTACCGGCGCGTAGTGGAATACATCCGCAGCGGCAACCTGGGTGACATCGGCACGGTGCGCACCTTCAACGTGATGAATCAGACCCCGGCGGGCGTGGGCTTCTCGAGGGAAAATCCCTTGCCGCCGGGATTCAACTGGGACCTGTGGTGCGGGCCGGCACCGTTGATTCCCTACAACCGGACCCTGGCACGGGACTCGTACCATCACGGTTCGTGGATGGCCTACAGCGGCGGTTGGACTCCGGGCATGGCGCCGCACATCATTGATCTGCCGGTCTGGGCGCTCGATCTGGGTTACCCGCTCGTGACCAGCGCCTCGGGCGGGCGCTTCATCGTCAAAGACGACGGCGACGCCTACGACCATCACGAAGTGCTGTGGCAGTATCCCAACTGCACCATGACCTGGATGTCGTCGCTGACGAATAGCTACGGCTTCGATCTGCACGGCGAACCCAAGCCACAGCGTCGCCTCGGCATCTACTTCCACGGTGTCAACGGGACGATGTATGCGAACTACGACATGTTCAAAATCGTGCCCGAAGGCGACGCTATGAAGGACAGGCAACCGCCGCCGCCATCAATTCCGTCGTCACCCGGTCACGAGCGCGAATGGCTCGATTGCATCAAGTCGCGCCAGCAGCCCAGTTGCAGCGTTTTTTACCACACGCGTGTGGATGTGCCGATTGTGTTAAGCCTGCTTTCGCTCAAGCTGAGCCGCTCGGTCCGCTTTGATCCGGTGAAGGAGAAAATTGTTGGCGACTCGGAAGCTGCCAAACTGGCTGTGCCCACCTATCGCAAGCCGTGGAAGTTTCCGAAGAAATACTTGTCGTGAAGTTGGCGTGCCGGTTCACAGGGAGTTTCGATCTCTAACAATGGACGCGCATCGAGGACATGAACCGTAGCGGCGTCTCGGTAGAGCGCCGCATACTGGCTGGGGCTGGAATGGCGGCGCTCTACCGAGGCGCCGCTCCGGCGAGATTCATGGTGAGTCCGCTGGTTGCCCCGGTTTCTTTGCCCACTTCAATCCAGGCGTTTTGCCGTCGGCAATGGCCTGCCAGTATTCGTCCTTCACGGCTTCGTAAATCCCGAAGAGTCCCCGCGCGTCGCGGTTGCGATCCACCGCAATCCAGTAATCTGGCTTCGCGCGCTTCTTGCTGGCGTTCAAGAATGTGGTTCCCGCTTTGCGGATGATTTCGGTCACGGGCCGGTCTGTGCCGTCGGGATTGATGATGCCATAATCGCTTTGTTCGTTGAGCCGGTAACCGCCGGCATACCACCAGAAGAAGATTCCGTCCGCGCCAGATTCGGTCAGCATGCGATAGAAGTCGCTGAAGTAGCGCGCCTGAAACTCCAGTTTCGTCTGCGCCGGTTCCATTTGCTGAATGTCCCAAACCGTGTAGCCCATCTCCGACCACAAGACCGGTTTGGCGGGATCGCACAGCCGCGCGTAATCAGCCGTGAAGCGACCCGGCTTTACCTTCTCCCAATCGCCAATGCGCCCGTAGGCTTCCGGCTCCCAGATGTCAACGGCCTCGGCCAGCCCGTAACAGTCGTAGGGCAGAAAACCGTCCCAGTTGAATGTCGGATCGCCGGCGTGCTGCATACGGAAACTGACCGGGTGATGCGGATCAATGGATTTCACGAGCCGCCGCGCCTCGGCGTATTTCTCGCGCAACAAGTCGTCGAGAAACAGCCGATAATCTGCCACCAGCTTGCGCCATGGGCCGTCCTGGGTGAACCATTTCATGGGCGGGGAGGGCAGGGATCTCAAATCTGAAATCTCAAATTTGAAATTCTCCTCGCTGACACCCCAAGCCTCGCGCACCGTGTCTGCGTTTCCATACCGCTTCTCGACCCAGGCTGGCCAGAGTGTCGCGTAATCGGTTTGGAGCGCGCGAACTTCGTGGCGCGGTTCCCAGGCCAGGTCGTAGGCAAACATCGTGTCATTCTGCGCGAGCCGCAGCGTCTCAATCATTTCCCGCATTTCGTTCCAGCGAAAATTCATCGGCGTGCCGGGGCGGAGCGACAGATTCACCTTCAGGTCGAGCGCCTCGCAACGACGCAGGAAATCCAACATGTGCCGCGCGCCAAGCGATTCGTGGTAAATAAACACGCTCACCGAGTTCAGGTTCATTGCCTTGACACGGCGCAAGTCCCGCTCGATCACCTCCGGGTCATACGCGCCGCGTCCGACCCAGTGCTCGAAGTGGCGCCCGTTCGCCAGCCCGATGCCGCTGGAGGGCATGTAATTCACGCCATGCGCCTTCCACGGTTTGCCCCGCAGCCAGAAGCCGCCATCGCGCGCTTCGATGAACACGGGTTTGGGTTTGGCGCGCCACACGTGCAGCTCATGGGCGAGGTGATCCACGAGTTCACCGTTAACGAACAATTCGCTGGTGACCTGCCAGCCGTCCGCCGGCCAGCGCCCGGGTTGCCAGGGCTGCACCGTTTCCGCAGTTTCCCCCGGCGGCAGCGCCAGCAACGCACTGGCAGGAATAAACTCGCCTTTGCCGGAAGCGGCCCTCGTGCGGACGCGAAGTGCCGCATTGGTCAGCGGTTGCACCCCAAAGTTTACCGCCCGTGCGCCGAGCAAAGCCGGCTGGTCTTCAAACAACGTAAAGAACTCAGCGCCGCCTTCCGTCAGAAAAACTCCGCGCTTCATCCGGGCAAGCGATTGCCGCAAGCAATGGGCAACCAGCGGTTGGCGATAGAATTCCGCTTCCGCCGGCGTGAAAACCGCCCACACACCCCCGCGAAATGGCGGTTTCAGATGGACGAGCAACGCGGCGATCGTGCCGCGATAATCTTCGTTTCGCTCATCACGAGCCGCGAGCAAGGGTTCCCAGCGGTAGGCACGGTCCTGGTTGAAGCCCACGCCGCGCGGCCGCGGATGAAGCCCGTAAAGTGGAACAGGCGTCCCGCCGGACTTTTCCTGGCTCGGGTTTGCGACCTGATAGCGCTCTGGCCGCCCGCTGGCCACCGCGGCATCAATGAACAGGCTGGAGGCCTGGGTCACTGCAATGGGAAAGAACTGATAGCCCGGCGAGAAGCTTTCGAGGTGCGGCGGTTTGAAGTCATCTGGCAGTTGGGCGTCGCCAAACGGATTCGCCGCCGTGCCAACGTCAGCGATCCAGTACTCGTGCCGGTTGCCCTCGACTGCCGTGTGCGAGTGGGCAATGCCCACGACAAAGCGTGCGGCGTTCTCCACGCGCAAATGATCCTCCTTGCCCGCGCGACTCGGTGGCGGCAGCCACGCCTTGAACGCTTGCGGCGGCAGCGCGTAGTTCCGCCATTCGGACGTCAGGTCCACCGTGGCAAGCCAGCGCGAGCCGTCGCGCTCCGTCCATTCGAGCGCGAGTTGTTTGGTACGTGGTGTGCCCTTGGCGCGAAAGCACGTCAGCGTATGTCCGGGCGGAAATGGATTCGTGAGCATTGGACTCTGGTAGGTTTCCCAACCGGTGAAGCGTTCGATGACGACGTGCAGCGCTGGGCCACGATCCGGGTCCGTGGTTTCGTGTCGAACGGGATTGCGAAAGTCATCCGCGGCACGTGACCAGGGGCGCAAATCGGTTTTCGCGAAGTCGAACAGCAGTTGCTGGGAGCGTTGCGCGTTGAGTTCACGATCATAATCCCCGCGCGAAATCCAGCGACTGTTCAATGGGAACAAAGGTGTTTTCCATGCGGGCAGACCCAGTACCAGAAGATCACCGCCTTGTTTGAGAAAACTTTCAATCGCGGGGGCAGCCAATGCCGGCAATGATCGAGCGCCCGGGAGCACGAGCAGATCAAACCTGGCCGCGGATAGTTCGTTCGCATTGGTGAGGGTGCCGATGCCGATGAATCTGACGGCGTAGCCACTGGCCGAAACCTGCCCGGCGATCTCCCGGGCGAAGGCCCCGTCATGTCCCGGCAACGCGTCGTTGAACACTGCCGCGCGCGGCGAGAACTCCGCGGCGGAAAGCTCGTGAAAACTCAGAGACAGGGCAAGGAACAGCAGGCAGCGATACGCGAATGTAACCATACTGGCACGCACCATAGCGGGAATGTCGTTCTGGCTCAATAGACCACACCACACCGCCGACCGCGCTCCAGTTTGTCAGAGGAATGGCCGTCCGGGGAATAAAATGCAGACCATTCCACTGACAATCATCCGCCTGACAACTCCTGAACAGCGCCGAAGCAACTCAGTAAACCAAAACCAGAACGGCGGCTTGCTCGGCCGCTTTCACCACGTCCTCAAACTTCATTTCCCTGGTGTTCGGCTCTTTGAGTTTGGCGGAATGTTCCGCCACGGATTCGAGAATAGGTAGGGCGCGTCACTCCGTGCGTGCCGGGGTTTCGATTGTGGAATGACGGCGCGCAGAGGACTGACGCGCCCTACCAGCTCTTGATGGCGTAATTAACGATCTCCGGCAACGCCCCGCCCGAATTGCCCGGCTGCACCGGCACGCTGATCTGGAGATACCGCGCGTCATCACCCGGTTCTGAAAGGATGAATGAAGAAACCCCGGTCGGCGAGCGACTGCGGCCCACGATCCTTGCTGTCGCGCACATTCTCATGCTTCGAGCCACCGACTTTGTTCGTGTGGCAGCCTCATGGAAGTAGCATAGCCCGATAGAATTTGCTTCCGCTCACGGGAGTTTGGTCAAACCAAAGATACGGACTCGCGTTGAGTAGCAAAGTTGCCCGGGTTGTCCAGTTGGTCGTGTCCGGGGACGACTCAATTCGATACGTGCGCCCCACTGTGCCGACGATGCGCAAACCCGGATAGGTGCTCAACTCCAGGTCGGCGGGCAATACGGGTTCAGGCGAAGGGTTAAAGGAGATGCTACGGATGCGGTGGTTGAGCCTGTCGGCGACGTAAATTGTACCGCCGGAAACGCAAACTCCAAAGGCTTCATTGAACCGCGCGAGATTGCCCGCACCGTTGGCATATCCACTTTGAGAAAAACTTCCCGCAACCGTCGTTACGTTGGTTGTTGCGGAGATTCTTCGGATGGCAGTGGCGCAGGCCAGAATGAGATTGCCAGAACCATCAAAGCACATTTGAGAAACATGGCCGAGTCCGGCGTTAATTCCTATCCCATCCACACTAACACTGGACTGGTGATTCCCTGCAACCGTTGTGACGTTCTGGTTTTGGTCAATTCGCCTGACAAGCCAGCTGGACGAATCCCAGACGTAAATGTTGTCTGCAGCATCAGCGGCCAAAGCCGCTGGGTGGCTGAATGAACAAAAGATTCCATTACCGTCTGCGTAGCCGAAGTTACCTGATCCGGCAAACACGCTTAAGACACCGTTCGTAGAATATCGGTAAATTTTATTGCCCCCGGCCGCAGAATCAGAAATGTAGAGATTTCCTGATGAATCAGCGCAAATGCCGTGTGGCCCGGCAAGCGAAGAAAGCACATTCGTCCGAGTAACTGTTGCGCCGCTAGTGATCGTGTAAAGATACGATGGGGGGGGGGATTGCAGCATCCAGATCGTGTCGTTACGATCAATAGCCATGCTTCGGAGTTGCTCCAACTTGACATTGGCGCCGGTGCCGGTGCTTTGAGTTCCACCATCAACGAAAGTCGAGACAGTGCCGTCTGGCGTAATTTTGCGGATGCGAGAATTACCGCCATCCCACGCGAACAGATTGCTGTGCGAGTCGGCCACAATTGCTGAAGGCCCAGCGAACATCGTCATCTGTCCAACGCCGTCCACGTGACCGGAGAAGCCCGAGCCGGCGTAGGTTTGAACGACGACGCCATTCGTGTCGTAGGTTTGCGCTTCGACATGCTGCGAGCACAGTGCGAACAACAGTGCGTTTAGGGGCAAAATCGTTTTCATAAGCTGCTTATGGTTCATTTTTTGGGAGATCCTTCAACCTGATTGTCTGGAAGTTCGTTGTGAACTTGCGACCAAGAGTATCAGTAACGAAAGCGACTTCTGTCTCACGGAAAGTTTCTCCAGCCTTTTCGGGAAATGGTTCGAGCACAAAACAATGCCGTTTACCTTCTCCAAGTTCGACAAACTGCCCAGATTTGTCGGCGTCGAAGAGCGTGATCTCGGACTCTTTTGGCTTCATGTTCATTCCTCCTATACTCATCTCGCGAGGTTCAAGCTCGATTCCGACGCGCCTTATGCGGCTCACTCGTCTGCCATGGTTGACTACCTCCAATGTGAAGACGACGTGATGTTCAGGCTGTTGATGTTCAGGCTGTTTTTCATTGGACTCGATGCTCATGCGAGCCTTGAGTTTGAGTCGAGAGCGGTCGGCAAGATGTTGCGCCAGTTGGATCGCAATGGCGATCGTGCCTGTCACAGCACCCCAAACAGCGACGAAGAGAGTGATCGTCTCAGCGTTCATCGTCATGGGGGGGCAGTTTAGCACCACGTTATCACCGAACAAACCGATTTCGTCTTCGTTCAAAACGGGCTTGGAGGCGCAAATAGGTCCCCAGTTATCCCTGCGCCATCCGCCTTCATCTGCTTTCGGCGTGACAACTCGGCGAGACAGGTTGCGTTGGAAAACGTTTGACGACCTCCCTCACCCCAGCCCTCTCCCCAAGGAGAGGGAGTCGCCATCGTCCGTCCTTTGATTGCTCGATGACTCACCAGCCAACTCCAGCGCACGACATTCCAGAGAACCGGCGAACGATTCACCCTCTCCACGGGGGAGAGGGCCGAGGTGAGGGCGAGCGTTTCAACAGACCGTGGTAGAGCACGTCCCTCCTTGCGCACCGTCTTTGATCTGCGGACGCCCGGCGCGCAGCGGACTGACGCGCCCTGCCTTTCCCCAGCGCCAGTGGCGCGACATCTTTGTAGAACGTCCGCCCAAGGAAGATCCCAACCTCCGTCGGAGCTACCCCGAGTGAACACGCGCATGGCTTGACTCGCCTGTAGGCGTTCCCGTTTAATGCACTTGTTCGATTCAGGCAAATTCTGGGGAAATGAATTGGGGAACAAATGAAAGCTCTTCGTATTCGGGATTTCGCAGTTGTGGGGATTTTGTTTCAGACTGCGGCGTTGATCACCTTTGGCGCTGAGAGGATCAGCGTTGTCAGTTCACCGCCGCTGCCCATGACCAACAGCTTCTACCTGGCCAACCGCGCGCCGCTGGCGCCCAGTCCGTTCGTGAGACTGCCCATTGGCAGCATCACCCCGCGTGGATGGTTGCGGCATCAGCTCGAACTCGAACGCGACGGCATGATCGGCCGGCTGAAGGAGATTTCGCCGTGGTTGAATTTCGAGAACAGCGCCTGGGCGAACAAGGAGGGCAAAGGCGAGCGCGGTTGGGAGGAGATGCCTTACTGGCTCAAGGGTTACGGCGACCTCGGCTATGTGCTGCGCGACGAAGCGATCATCGCTGAAGCCAGGAAATGGATTGAAGCGGCGATGGCGTCGCAGCGCGAGGATGGGTGGTTTGGCCCGCGGGAATTGCTCACATCGCTGAACGGCAAGCCCGATCTCTGGTCGCACATGGTCATGCTCAACATTCTTCAGAGCTACCACGAGTTTTCCGGCGACGCGCGTGTGCTCGAGGTGATGACGCGTTATTTCAAATGGCAGCATCAACTGCCGGCGAGCGCGTTTGGGGAGGGCTACTGGCCGAAGATTCGCGCCGGCGACAACCTCGAGAGCGTCTTCTGGCTTTACAATCGCACGGGTGAACCGTGGTTGCTCGATCTCGCCAGAAAGACTCATCAAGGCATGGCGCGTTGGGACACGGACGTGATCAACTGGCATAACGTCAACATTGCCCAGGGTTTTCGCGCGGGCACGGTTTTCTGGATGTTGTCGCGCGAGCCACAACATCTGGAGTCCGCCGACCGGAATTATCGCCAGGTGATGGAGCTTTACGGCCAGTTTCCCGGCGGGGGTTTTGTGGGCGATGAGAACAGCCGGCCTGGTTACGTGGACCCGCGCGGTGGCATTGAGACGTGCGGCATCGTCGAGTTCATGCACAGTTTCCAGATGCTGACGAAGATCACGGGCGACCCGCTGTGGGCGGATCGTTGCGAGGAGATTGCCTTCAACTCGTTTCCGGCCAGCATGACGCCGGATCAGAAGGGACTGCGCTACATCACCTGCGCCAACCAGGTCCAGGCGGATCGCCACAACAAAGCCCCGGGCATCCAGAACAGCGGCACGATGTTTTCCTTCAGCCCCTTCGAGGTGTATCGCTGCTGCCAGCACAACGTTTCGCACGGCTGGCCGTATTACGCGGAGGAACTCTGGCTCGCCACGCCGGACAACGGCTTGTGTGCGTCGCTTCATGCCGCGAGCGAAGTCAGCGCGAAGGTCGGCGATGGCACGACGGTGAAGATCACGGAGGACACTGATTATCCGTTCAGCGAAATCATCACGCTCAGACTGGCGCTGCCGAAGCCAACCCGATTCCCCCTCTACCTGCGCGTTCCCCGTTGGTGCGAGAAGCCGGAGTTGAAGATCAACGGCAGGTCGGTCCGCGTTAAGGCAAAGCCGTCATCCTACATCGCTGTGAATCGTGAGTGGAAGGACGGCGACACCGTCACGCTGCGATTGCCGATGCAAATCGCCGTGCGCACGTGGACGAAGAACAAGAATTCGGTTTCGGTGGATTATGGTCCGCTGAGTTTTGCGCTCGCCATCCAGGAACGCTGGGTGAAATACGGCCAGCGCCATCCTGACTGGCCGGAGTGGGAGGTGTTTCCCGATTCGCCATGGAACTACGGCCTGGTGTTGGGGCGTAATCCCGCAAAGTCATTTCGCGTCGAGCGCAAGACCGGCCCGCTCGCGCCGCAGGCTTTCGCGCCGGAAACCGCGCCGATTTCGTTGAAGGCGAAGGCGAGGAGAATTCCAGCGTGGCAACTGGACCGGCTGAACCTGGTCGCTCCGTTGCAACAAAGTCCGATCAAATCCGCCGAACCGGTCGAGGAAATCAGGCTCATCCCGATGGGGGCGGCGCGACTGCGCATCGCGTCCTTCCCCACCATTGGCCGCGGCGCCAACGCGCATGAGTGGGTCGAGCCGCCGAAGGCCAAACCCGCCACGCACAAGGCCAGCGCGTCGCATTGTTATGAAAATGACTCGTTGGACGCCTTAAGCGACGGGCTTGAACCGGCCAGCTCGAATGATCACAGTATTCCGCGCTTCACCTGGTGGCCACACCGAGGCAGCTCCGAGTGGGTGCAATTCGATTTTGCCCAGCCGCGCAAAGTGTCGCGCGTGGCGGTTTACTGGTTCGACGACACAGGTGTTGGGCAATGCCGTGTTCCGCAGTCGTGGCGGTTGCTTTACCAATCGGGAGACGACTGGAAACCAGTTGAGGGCGCTGACGACTTCAGCGTGAAGAAAGACGCTTGGAATCAGGCAAGGTTTCCGGCGATCACAACAACAGCCCTCCGCATAGAAGCGATGCTTGGGCCGGAAGTCTCTGGCGGGATTCTAGAATGGAAGATCACGGAATGAAGGTGACGCGCATGAGCAGTTTTCGTAGCGGCGCCTCGGCAGAGCGCCGCCATCTGAGCGTTGTTCCACAACGGCGGCGCTCTGCCGAGACGCCGCTACGCCCGGAGTTGCTTCCGCAGCTCGTACTTGAAATGACATCATGAACTTCACATCGCGATATCCCATAGTCTTCGCCCTCGTGTTCTGCATGCCAGTTATGGCGGCAGAAGAATCCTGGCAACCCGCCAAAGGCCCTTTGATGACGCGCTGGGCCAAGGACGTCTCTCCCAGGAACGTCCATCCCGAGTATCCGCGTCCACAAATGGTCCGCAAGGACTGGCAGAATCTCAACGGCCTGTGGAATTACGCCGTCACCGCGAAGGAGGCGGCGCAGCCGACGCGGTGGGACGGCCAGATTCTCGTGCCGTTTCCCATCGAGTCCGCGTTGTCGGGCGTGATGAAGCGCGTCTATGAAACGAACCGGCTCTGGTATCAGCGCACGTTCACGATTCCGCGCGGATGGAAGGGCAGAAATGTGCTCCTCCACTTCGGCGCGGTGGATTGGGAAACGACGGTTTGGGTGAACGGCCAGGAAATCGGCACGCATCGCGGAGGGTATGATGCGTTCAGTTTCGACATCACCGACGCGCTCAGGGCATCGGGGCAGCAAGAAGTCGTCGTGGCCGTTTGGGATCCGGCGGACGCCGGCCCGCAACCGCGCGGCAAGCAGGTGCGCAATCCGCACGGAATCTGGTACACGCCCACGAGCGGGATCTGGCAGACAGTGTGGCTGGAGCCCGTGGATGAAATGCACATCAAATGGTTCAAGGTGACCCCGGATATTGACCGGAAAGAACTCAAGGTGGAGGTGGCCTTTCACGCCAGTGCTGGCGGATACCACCTGCGGGCGAAGGCCTTCGATGGAGAAATCGAACGTGCGATGTCAGATGAATTCAAACTGGGCACGGCCTACCTGGCGGAAGACCGCACCAACACATTGGTGGTTGCAGTTGGTGACTTCACACCTTGGACTCCTGAGAATCCCTTTCTTTACCGCCTCCGGCTGACCCTCCTGCAAAACAATGAGAAGTTCGATGAGATCGAATCCTACTTCGGTATGAGGAAGATTTCGCTCGGCAAAGACGAGCACGGCAACCTCCGCTTACATCTCAACAACCAGCCGGTCTTCCAGTTCGGCCCTCTGGATCAAGGGTTCTGGCCGGACGGGCTCTACACCGCGCCCACGGACGAAGCGTTGCGTTACGACATCGAGATGACCAAAAAGCTCGGATTCAACATGGCCCGCAAGCACGTGAAGATCGAACCAGCGCGCTGGTATTACTGGGCGGACAAACTCGGCCTGCTCGTCTGGCAGGACATGCCCAGCGGCGACCGCAGTGCCAAATGGCGCGGGCCCAGCGGCTATGACGGCGTGGAAATGCAGCGCACGCCCGAGTCCGCGGAAATCTACGAACGTGAGCTGCGCACCATGATTGCGGGATTCTACAATCATCCCTCCATCGTCGTCTGGGTGCCGTTCAACGAAGGGTGGGGACAGTTCGACACCGTGCGCATTCTGAACCTGACCAAGCAACTTGATCCCTCACGCCTCGTGAACGGCGCGAGCGGCGGCAATCATTTTCCCGCGGGCGACATGATTGATCATCATCAATATCCTGGACCGGGAATGCCGGCGCGCGTGACCGACCGCGCAATGGTGCTGGGCGAGTTCGGCGGACTGGGCCTGCCGGTGAAAGGCCACACCTGGCAGGACGAGAAGAACTGGGGCTACCGCAGTTTCACGAATGCGCAGGACCTCACGGACGCTTACATCGGCCTGGTCAAGAAACTCCATCCGCTGACCGGCCGCGACGGACTGGCCGCGGCCATTTACACGCAGACCACGGATGTTGAAATCGAAATCAACGGATTGATGACCTACGACCGCGCGGTGGTGAAGATGGACGAAGCCGCGATCACGGCCGCGAACAATTCGGTTTACGGACCGCCGCCGACAATTTCCGTGGTGGCTCCTACCGCTGATCAGCAACCCGCGACCTGGCGCTACACGACCACCAAACCGGGTGATGATTGGGCGAAACCTGGCTTCGATGACTCGTCATGGAAACAAGGCCAAAGCGGATTCGGCACGGCGGGCACGCCGGGCGCGGTCATTGGCACGATTTGGAACACTGCTGACATCTGGTTGCGGCGCGAGGTGGAGCTTCCGGCGGACGCGTTGGCAAATCTGGAATTGCGGCTGCATCATGACGAGGACGCGGAGGTTTACCTCAACGGTGTGCTCTCCGCCCGGGCGCAAGGTTACGTGACGGAATACGTTGGGCTTCCGTTGAGCCAGGCTGCCCGCGCCGCGCTCAAACCAGGTAAAAACTTGATCGCCGTTCACTGCCGTCAGACCGGCGGTGGCCAGTACATTGATGTGGGGTTTGTGGAAGTTGTGCCGGCGTCCAAATGAACTTCATCTGAACCTGAATCTTATGAAACGCCCGCCTTCGATCCCCTCACTTGAGTTGAGCACTTTGCTCGGCGAACTCTGTGCGAACCTGTGCGACCTTTGCGCAACAACTTCAACGCCGCGGTCCCGAAGCATATCGCCAAGGACGCAGGGCGGAGAAACCTCAACTGAAGGAGCGCGGACAGCCATGTCCGCGCATCCGAAACTAAAGACAAGCAACCTGCGGACATGGCCGTTCGCGCGTCGGGCAATTCCGTTCGTTTTTCTACTCGTTGTCACTGCTCACGCCAACAACCCTGACTTCTACTCTGTCCGCGACCACGGCGCCAAAGGCGACGGCAAGACGGATGACACCGCAGCGTTTCAGAAGGCGCTCGAGGCCGCGAGCAAAGCCGGCGGAGGAATCGTCTATGCACCGCGCGGCAACTACTTCTTCGCCGGCCATCTCAACGTGCCGCCCGCAGTTACGCTCAAGGGCGTATGGGAATCGGTTCCCGCCCACAACGGCATTCGCGACCGTGGTCTCCCAAAACCCACGGACGACGGCACAACGTTTCTCGTTACAGGCAGCGCCGGCAAAGAGGACGGCCCGCCGTTCATCACGCTCAATCACAACAGCACGCTCAAGGGAGTGGTGATCTATTATCCCAACCAGAATCCCGAGGAAGAACCCAAGCCGTATCCGTATGCGATTGCGATGCGCGGGAAGAATCCCGCCGTGCTCGCGGTCGAGTTGCTGAATCCTTACAACGGCATTGATGCGTCGCAGAACGAGCGTCACTTGATCCGTGATGTTCACGGCCAGCCGTTGCGCCGCGGGATTTTCGTGGACCACATTTACGACATTGGGCGCATCGAGAACGTCCATTTCAATCCGTGGTGGAGCATGAAGCCGAAGCTGTTTCAATGGCAGCAGGCGAACGGCGAGGCGTTCATCTTCGGCAAGAGCGACTGGCAATACGTCTTCAACACGTTCTGCTTCGGTTACAACATCGGCTACAAGTTCATCAAGACAAAGTCCGGCGACTGCAACGGCAACTTTCTCGGCATCGGCGCGGACGATTGCTTCACGGCGCTGGAAGTAGAGGAATGTTCACGCATCGGATTGTTGATCACGAACGGCGAGTTTGTCTCGTTCAACGGCCCCGACCCGACGATGATCCGCGTGGGCCCGAACAACACGGGCAGCGTGCGCTTCGTGAATTCCGCGTTCTGGGGACCGTGCAATCAGATTGCGAAGATCGCCGGTAGCGGAACGGTGGGTTTCAGCGATTGCACCTTCGTTCAGTGGGATCACAAGCGCGAGGGCCGTCACGCGTTGCAGTTCGAGAGCGGCAACGTGATCGTGCGCGGCTGCGAGTTTCAGGAAAACAAACCGCAGATTTCTCTGGGCGAGAGCGTGCGGCGGGGTGTGATCACGGGCAACCTCATCAAAGGCCGGCTCGCCATATCCAATCAAAGCAAGGGCAACGTGGTGCTGAGTGACAACGTGAACGACGTGCCACCTTCGGAGGAATCGAAATGAACATCACCATGCTACGAAAATCATACAACCGGAGTAACCCGCCGCCGCCGCCGGTGCCGCCTTTGGAGTGCGCGGACATGTCCGCGCTTTCCGCAGGCGACTTGTCGCCGTCGAACGCGAGACTGCCGTCCGACTGCCCGCGCGGAGCGCTGGATGCGGCCCTGCTATGGCGACAAGCCGCCAAGGCGGAAAAAGCGGTGACCAGTCACCGCACTCCAAAACTTCGTCGCCCGCGGGGCGGTTTTTGCTTTCTGGTTGCGCTGACATTTGCCGCCGCTCTGCTGTGCGGCTGCGCTGGTTCAGCCCAAACGAACCAGTCAGCCCAGGCGGCGCCCAAGCCCGGTCCGGGAGTTTTCTTCGTGGCGACGAATGGCAATGACGCCTGGTCCGGTCGCCTCGCGGCACCGAATCGTGGTGGGACAGACGGTCCGTTCGCCACGTTGCCGCGCGCGTTGGCGGCGACGCGCGAATACAAGGCAGGGCAGGGGAGCGTACAGCCCAATATCGTGCTGCGCGGGGGCACACATTTCCTCAAAGCTCCGCTCGTGCTCACTCCTGCGGACTCGCAGTTGAGCCTTTTGGCATACACCGGCGAACAACCGGTTCTCAGCGGCGGACGCCGCATCACGGGCTGGCGTCCGACCACGGCCAACGGTCGAAACGTCTGGGCGGCGGACATCCCGGAAGCGCGCGAGGGGAAATGGTCTTTCCGCGAACTGTGGGTCAACGGCCGCCGCGCGGTGCGGGCACGCCAGCCCAATCGCGGTTACCTCGAAGTCGCTGAGTTGCCCGACAAGACGCCGAACTGGACGGACGGCCACTCGCGATTCCGCTATCGCGAAGGCGACCTGAAATCCTGGCCCACCATCACCAACGCCGATGTGATGGTGATGACCCGCTGGGTCGAGTCGCGCCTGCCGGTTGTGGCGGTGGACGAAAAGGAACGCCTCGTCATGTTTGCCAAGCGTTCCGTTTTTCAACTCGGTGCGGGCGACCGTTATTACGTCGAGGGCGCGCTGGAACTGTTGGACGCGCCGGGCGAATGGTATCTCGATCCAGCGGGTGGCACGCTTTATTACGCACCGATGCCGGGCGAAACACCGGAGCGCACCGAAGTCATTGCGCCGGTGCTGCGGTTCATTGTGCGACTGGAAGGTCAACCGCAGGCGGAGAATTTTGTCGAACGGCTGAACTTCCGCGGCCTGACATTCGCTCACGCGGAATGGGATTTCCCGCGCGACCCGGAGGTGGCCAAACGGTCTGCAATGGTCTGGCCCGCGCCTTCCACCGAGATTGGCGGCTTTGCGCAGGCGGCCATTGGTGTGACGGGAGCCGTCTGGGGCGAAGGCGTGCGGCACAGCACGTTCGAGCAATGCAAGTTCGTCAACCTCGGCGCGTACGGCCTTGAACTGGGGCGCGGCTGCCAGAGCAACGTGATTTCCCGCTGCGAGTTCGCGGACCTCGGCGCCGGCGGAATCAAGATCGGCGAAACCCGCATTCGTGACAACGCCGCCGAACTGGCCCGCGACAACGAAATCAGCGACTGCTATCTGCATCACGGCGGGCGCACGTTCCACAGCGCGATTGGAGTCTGGATTGGCCAGTCGCCGAACAATCGCATCCTCTACAACGAGATTCACGACTTCTATTACACCGGCATTTCCATTGGTTGGACGTGGGGCTACGACCCGCGTGCCAAGGCGACGAACAATCTGGTCGCGTTCAATCACGTCCATCACATCGGCGTGATGTCGGACGGCGACGGACCGATCTTGAGCGACATGGGCGGCATTTACATGCTGGGGATGCAGCCAGGCACGCGCGTCGTGAACAATCTCTGGCACGACATCCAGGGCCTGCGTTACGGCGGCTGGGGCATTTACACCGACGAAGGCAGCAGCAGCATCCTGATCGAGAGCAATCTCGTCTATCGGACCACGCACGGCGGGTTTCACCAGCATTACGGCGCGACGAACGTCGTGCGGAATAACATCTTCACCTTCGCGCGTGACCATCAGCTCCAGCGCTCGCGCGAGGAGGCGCACATCAGCTTCAGCTTCAGCAACAACATCGTGCTGTTCGACAAAGGTGTGTTGCTCGGCTCGACTTGGAAGAACGACAACTTCATCCTGGACCGGAACGTCTATTGGGACACGCGGCTGACGGAGAACCCCACCGAAATGAAGTTCGCTGGCGGCACGCTGGAGCAATGGCGCGCACGCGGGCATGACCAAGACTCACTCATCGCCGATCCACTGTTTATTGGCTGGGAAAAGGATGACTACCGCCTCAAGCCGGACTCTCCGGCGCTGAAGCTCGGCTTCCGCCCAATTGACGTGAGCCGTGTGGGGCCGAGACGATTTTGGTGAGCCTCCGCTCGTTTCGTTTAGCCCACCCCGGGTGGCGCTTGCTTGTGTTAGGGTTTTGTTGTAGAACGCCCGCGCTTTGGCAAGCGACATGATCACACTGAATGGACATCAACTTTCCATCACCGAACTTTGGCTGGCTGCCGTGCAATCGGTGCCGTGTCGTCTGGCGGAAGAGGCGCGTCCGCTGATCCGGCAGAGCCGGCAGTTCGTCGCATCGCTTGCCGCCCAACCGCGCGCCATTTATGGCATCAACACCGGGTTCGGTCCTTTGAGCGGCTTCCGCGTTTCGGACGAAGACCTCGCCCAGCATCAGATAAATCTCCTGCATCACTTGGCCGTGGGACAGGGGACGTTGTTCTCCGAGGTCGAAACCCGTGCCATCATGGTGGCGCGGGCTAACGCGTTGGCGCGTGGTTTTTCCGGGGTGCGCGAGGAGTTGATTGAACTGCTGTTGGCGTCGCTGAATCGCGGCGTGCTGCCGGAGATTCCCAGCGAAGGCTCCGTGGGCGCAAGCGGCGATCTCGTGCCCTTGGCGCACATGGCGCGGTTACTGGTCGGTCTGGGCCATGCGCGGGTGAAGGGTGAACGGCTGCCAGCCGTGGAGGCTTTGCAGCGGGCCGGCCTGGCTCCCGTGGTGCTGCAAAGCAAGGAAGGCATCGCGTTGGTGAACGGCACCTCGGTGATGACCGCGTTGGCCACGCTGGCCGCGCACGAGGCGGATCGGCTGTTGCGCTGGATGGAACTGCTGACAGCGTGCTTGTTTCAGGTCCTGCATGGCGAACCCGAGGTGTTGTGCCAGCAGGCCCAGAAGGCGCGCGGTTTTCGCGGCCAATCACTCGTCGCTCGACGCATCAGCGATTCGTTGCGCACGCATCCCGAATTCGCCCGGCAGATTGACGAGCATCAATGGGGTTCGTTGCCCAAACCGGTGGCGGGGGATGCGGAGATACAGGACCCGTATTCGCTGCGTTGCACGCCGCAGATTCTCGGCGCATTTCAGGAGGCGCTCTGGCACGTCGAGCAGGTGGTAACGCGCGAACTCAACGCGAGCACCGATAATCCGCTGGTGTTTCCCGACACCGAAATGGTGATTCACTGTGGCAATTTCTATGGCCAGCAAATCGCCATGGTGAGCGATTATCTGCGCATGGGACTCATCAAACTCGCGCTGCTGGCGGACCGGCAGTTGGAACGACTGGTCAACTGGCGCTACAGCCGCGGATTGCCGCCTTTGCTGGCGGCCGGGGCGCCGGGATTGAACACTGGGTTTGGCGGGGCACAGTTGCTCGCCACCTCGCTGGCGGCCGAAGCACGATTGCTGGGCACGCCCGCGTCCATCCAGACCATTTCCACCAATGCCAACAACCAGGACGTGGTGAGCATGGGTTGCATCGCGGCCAAAATGACGCGCACGACGCTGCCGTTGTTGTGGAAGTTGGTGGCCATCGAAGCTCTCGCACTGGCTCAGGCTGCGGACGCGCGAGGCTGTGACCAAGTGCTCGGCGGCGATTACCGCAAACTCTACGAAGTGGTGCGCGGCGTTTCGCCGAAGCTGGAACGGGATCGTCCGCTCTTCGAGGATATCGAACGCTTGACCGCACTGCTGCAAACTGAAGCGGCGCAGGAACAATGTTTGCGCTTTGAGGATGATTCACATGCCAACTGACGTGGACGTGTTGATCATCGGGGCCGGTCCGGCGGGGGCCAGTGCGGCGGCGTTGTTGCAGCAGGAAGGATTTCGCCTGCTGGTGGTGGAGAAACAAACCTTCCCGCGCTTCGTGATTGGCGAAAGCCTCCTGCCCCACTGCATGGATTTGCTCCAGGAAGCGGGTTTGTTGGAGAGTGTGGCCGGACAACAGTTCATGCAGAAGAACGGCGCGGTGTTTCATCGCGGCGGGGCGACGTGCGACTTTGACTTCTCCGCGCAGTTCACCGCCGGGTGGAAATACACCTGGCAGGTGCCGCGCGCGGACTTCGACAAAACACTGGCGGACGCGGTGGCGGCGCGCGGCGTGGAGTTTTGTTACGGACACGGGGTAACGGCGATCCAGTTAGCAGATTCGAGGGCCACGGTGACGATTGAGCAACCCGATGGCACCCGCAGTAGTGTTGCCGCGAAGTTCATCCTTGATTGCAGTGGCTATGGCCGCGTGCTGCCGCGGCTGTTGAACCTCGAAGTCCCCTCGCAGTTTCCGCAGCGCGAGGCGTTGTTTGCGCACGTGACCGGCGACCATCGCCCCACGGGCCGCGAGGAAGGGAAGATCTGGGCCTGCACCCATCCGGGCGGCGCGTGGATTTGGATCATTCCTTTCTCCAATGGCCGCACCAGTGTTGGCGCCGTGGCCGAGCCTGGGTTTTTCGCGGGTTACCCGGCCGACCCGGAGAAATGTCTGCGCGCCATTCTGGCATCCGATCCCAGTGCCGGGCCGCGATTGGCCGGGATGCAGATCGTCTTCGGACCGGAGCGCATCTCCGGTTACTCGTGCGCGGTCAAGCAACTCTTTGGCCCGCATTACGCGCTGGTAGGCAATGCCACGGAGTTCCTCGATCCCATTTTTAGTTCCGGCGTGACGCTGGCGCTGGCCTCGGCGAACCGCGCCGCGAAGGTGCTGACACGGCAGTTGCGTGGCGAGGCGGTCAATTGGCAGACCGAGTACGCCGATCATGTCATGCAAGGGATCAACACCTTTCGCGCCTACGTGTCCGCGTGGTACGACGGCACGCTGCATGAAATCCTTTTCTCCGCCGGGGCGAACCCGGACATCATGCGGCAGATCTGCTCGGTGCTGGCGGGTTACGTGTGGGATTTGTCGAATCCCTACGTCGCCCAACCGGAACGCGCCCTGCCGCTGCTCTCGCGGATCGTTCAGGCCCGTTCTCGCAGCGCGACATCATGAACTATTTTCAGACCGACACCCAAACGGCCTTCGAGGCGAAATCCGAGGCACAGCGAATTGCTTTCGCCCCGATTGTTTTCCAGGCCTGCCGCGTGATGCGGGACTCCGGCATCCTGGAACTGGTGCGCGCCAGCGGCAACACCGGCCTCACGCTGGCAGAAGTCGTGGCCAGGGGAAGCCTGCCCCGCTATGGGGTCAAGGTGCTGCTGGAAGCGGGCCTGGGCATCGGCCTGTTTTGTCTGAACGAACAGCGCTTCACCCTGACCAAGCTCGGCTACTTCATGCTGCGCGACCCGATGACACGCGTGAACATGGACGTGGTGCATGACGTTTGTTACCGCGGGTTTTTCGACCTCGACCAGGCGGTCGAGCGGGGCCAGCCAGCCGGCTTGAAGTCGCTGGGTGACTGGAAAACTCTCTACGAAGGGTTGGCCTCGTTCACGCCCAAGGCACGCGCAAGCTGGCTGGCGTTCGATCATTACTATTCGGACAACGCTTTTCCCGCCGCGTTGCCGCTGGTGTTCGCGGACCAACCGAAACGCCTGCTCGACGTCGGCGGCAACACCGGCAAATGGGCCGTGGCGTGCGCCCGCTTCCGTCCCGACGTGCAAATCACCATAGCGGATTTGCCGCCGCAACTCGAACTGGCCCGCGCGGTCATCCGCGAACATCAATTGGAGCAGCGGGTGGATTTTCTTGCCACGGATTTGCTGGATGAATCCCAACCATTGCCCGCCGGTTATGATGCCATTTGGATGAGCCAGTTTCTGGATTGTTTCTCCGAGCCACAAATCGTCTCGATTCTCCAGCGCGTGGCCCGGGCCATGGATGAGCGAACGACCTTGCACATCCTGGAATTGTTCTGGGATCGGCAGCCGAACGAGACGGCCGCGTTTTGTTTGCAGCAGACCTCGCTCTATTTCACCTGCATCGCGAATGGCAACAGTCAGATGTATCATTCCTCGGACTTATTGCACTGTCTGGCCGAAAGTGGACTTACCGTGGTGGAACAGCGCGATCAAGTGGGACAGTATCACACCTGGTTGAAATGCCGGAAAGCGCCGGCGACGTGAGCCGCGCGCGATTGTGCCTCAGCGGATCCTCAATGCTCCCGGGTCTTCGTCCTTCAAGCCGTACTTCATGGCAAAGCGCAGCAGGCCCACGCTGTAAGGCGCGGTGGACGCCGCGCCGCTGAAGATGCGGCCAAGATGCTTGTTGATGTGCGGAAAGGCCAGTCGCACCAGCAGCGTGTTGCGCAACTTCTGGCCCACCTTGAAACAGGTGAACAGCCGCCCGCTGTAGAAGTAATCCACGATCTCGTGCCAGGTTTCCAGGTGATGAGTTGCCTCGTGTTGATAACGCTGAAACGCCGCCGGGCTTCCGTCGCGAATCGCCTCGGCCAACAGCCAGGCCCCCTGCATCCCGAGAAACAACCCGCTGGAAAACACCGGGTCAATGAAGCCAGCCGTGTCTCCCAGCAGCGCCCAGCCGTCGCCCACCATGCGTGCGGACACGAGTTGATAATTGACGTACTCCATGACCGGCGTGAGACGTTGGGCGTCGGACGCCACCGCGCTAAGCACGGAATCTTGTTTCAAGAGATTGTCGTAACGCGCCTCCTTGGTGGCGCCAAACTGGGGGAGATGTTCCGCCCCGATGACCATGCCGAGGGACACGCGCCCCGGCAGCGGAATCCGCCAGCTCCAGCCGTGATCCAACCGGGTGGTGTGAACGTGGCCGGTGTGATCCAGTTGGGCGCGGTCCACGTGGGCAAACAGCGCCGTGTCCTTGCGCCCGCCTTCGCGGCTGGGAATCGCCAGCAGATTGGGCAGCAACCGCGCACGCCCCGTGGCGTCCACCAGCAAATCGGGTGAATCCGCCAAGAACCCGTTGGCCTTCGCGAGGGTCTCCCGCGTGAGTTGGACGCGGTCAGTGCCGGCCACCCGTTCCACCGCAGCCCTGGCCTCAATCACTCTTGCGCCGGCGCGTTGAGCGTTGGTGAGCAAGGTTTCATCAAAACGGTCGCGCGGGACATTGTAGGCGTAGGTCGCCGTCGCACCGGTGAGTTGGTGGAAGAAGAACGAGAAGTTGACGTCGTCGCTCAAATTGAAAGTGGCCCCCGGCTTGAAGGTGCTGAAGGCGCGCACCTCCTCCTCGATTCCCAGTTTCTGGAGCAGCGGAACAATGGCGGGCACGAGCGATTCGCCGACAATCAGCGGGGCGTGTTTGGGCTGATGCCAGATTGCCACCGTGAGGCCGGCGCGCGCGAGGAGAGTGGCGAGTGTGCTGGCCGCGGGACCACCGCCAAGGATGGCGACGGTCTTGATGCGCTCCGGGTGGCGGCGGTTCATTTTCGACCCTCCAGCACCATGTGAAAACAGCCGTGATGCCGATGGATTTGGAAGCGGCGCAGGCCCGCGCCCATGGCCATCGTCCGCAATTCGCCCACGGTGAAGGCGGCGCGGCAGGACTGGGGCACGTCATTGCGGGTGACCGGATTTCGCAGGACGGTTCGCGCCATCAATACTGCGGCAACGATGGTGAGCCAGTTGCGCCGCAGATCGTTGACGATGCAGCCCACGCGCGCCAAGGCGTGGATGCGCTGGAGAATCGTCTGGGCTTCCGCGTTGCCAAAGTGGTGCAGCGCCAGCGAGCAGAGCACGAGATCGAAGCTTTCCGCGGCGTAGGGCAAGGCCCGCAGGTCGTGCTGCTCCAGTCGGATTTCTGGCCAGTCCCGGCACGCAGCGCGAGCGACATCGAGCGCAACCGGGTTGGCGTCCACGGCCACGACCGTTACGGGAAGCCGCTCGCGTCTGGCCCAGGCGACGATGGCTCGGGGAATGTCGGCGCTGCCCGTCCCTAAATCGAGGATGTTCACGGACGGCCGCCGGGCCGGGCCGAGCAGTTTGGCGACGTAATGCAGCATCAACCGATGTCCTCCGAGCCGCCGGTTGGCGCGTTCCAAGGCCCGCAGTTCTTCGCGCACCAACTCCGGGTCAACTCCGGGTTGGTCCATCATTTCCGGTTGTTGCGCGTCGAAGCGCCGTTTCGGTGCAAACAAACTCATGCCGATTGAACACAGGCGAACGGACAAGCCGAACCGCTGGGCAGGCATCCCATATTTAGCCTGGCGGACGACTGATGCGCAATGCAGCAAGTCCATGCTGACGCAGCCTAGCTGGCGGTATTGACAAAGGCAATCTTGCCAGACGCATCTCCCCGAACCCTTCGCTCGTAGCCGCCGACGTGAGGAGGCGGACAACGTTGCTACTGAGGGGAATCCGCCTGCCAATGAACGGTTGCCCGTTAAGGTTGTAATTTATTTTTCTTCAGTTCGTGGCCAGTGCTTTGGGCAGCAACACAAAATCGAGTTCGCGGGCCAGCTTCTGCAAGGCTTTGAGCTGCTGTTGGCGAACTCTCGCTTGATACTTGGCAATGCCCGCTTCGACGTATTCCCAGCCTTGCGTCAGCACCAGGTAGATCAGTTTGGCCAGTTTGTAAGCCGCTGCTGTGATCGCCACCTTCGCGCCGCGTTTGGCTCGGATTCTCCGGTAAAAGCTGGCCAGCCACGTGTGCTTGCCCACGGCCATACACTGCACAGCGCGACAGAGTATCCGTCCCGCCCGATTGAGATAACGTTTCTCCCGCCGCCTGCGTTTGCCACTCTGCGCGCTGCTCGGCGCCACCGCCATCCAACTGCCAAAGTGCCGCCAGTCCTTCCACCGGCTCATGTCCTGGCCAATCTCGGCTAGTAACATCGTCACGGTGGATTGGTTGAGGCACGGCAGTTGGGTCAGGTCTTTACCGTAGATCTGTGCCAGGCTGCGTTGCAGATCGTCCATGATCATCGCGTTGTGCCGCAGCTCCGTTTTCGGACCCAACTCCGGCGTCGGTTTGCCGCCGCGCAGTTGCCCGATCACTTCGGCGATCCGCTCGTCGCACCGGGCGATTTGTTTTTGATAACTCTCGTAGCTCTCAAGGGCCAATTCCAGCCCGAAGAGGGGTTCCTTGCGCCAGAGTCCGCGCAATGATTCGAGCACCGCCGCGCGCTTGGTTTTGAGAATCTGCGCGTCGCACAGTTCGATCAGTTTCTCGGGCGTCCGTTCTCCGGCCAGAATGGCTTTGATGATCTTCAGGCCGCTGACTCCAGTGATGTCGCTGATCACGACGTGCAGTTTCACGTTGAGCCGATCCAGCGCCTTTTGCAGGTGCTGCACGTGCTGCGCCGCCATGCTCACCAAGTCGTCGCGCAGCCGCAGGTAGTCCCGCAGCCGGCGGATGTCGCCCGGCGGCACAAATCCGCTGGTCAACAAACCGTGTGCGTGCAGCACCGCCAACCACTGGCAATCCTTCATGTCGGTTTTGCGCCCCGGAAAGTTGCGGCAATGCGCCCCATTGACCACGAGCACTTCCATTCCAGCTTCCTCCAAAGCGCCATAAAGATTGATCCAGTAAACTCCGGTCGCCTCCAGGGCCACGGTACATACGCCCTGCGCCTGGAAATAGCGGCAGAGCTCACGCATCTGTGCGGTGACGGTGAGAAATACTTTGGGTTCCTGGCCGCCCACGGAGGCAAAGAACTTTTCACTGCCCACATCGACACCGGCGGCGTGGGGGTTAAGAATCGGAAGGTCCAATGGATTTTTCATAGCGTTTGGGTGTTCCCAAAGCCATGCGTGCTCGCCGCGTATGTTGTTCTTTTAACAAGACAAACCTGCCAAGCGGGATATGCAGCCATGGAAATGCCTGCACTCACCAAATCATGCCTCTGCGACGCAGCGAAGCCAATCTCCTCAACGGGTTGTTAACACCAGGTTTAATTTCGACCATGCCGCACGCACAACTCCAGAACGCTGCTCAGGCTAGGCAGTTCATTGGCCTCATGCCGCCTTTTTTTGAGGCTCTGGTTCTCCTCACGTCGGCGGCTACGGTTCAGGGGGCAAAGCGCGATGTACAGATCGGGGAATTCTCTCCCTGAACCGCCCATCGGAGCGCGGACAGCTTTGTCCGCGTGAACTCAACGGAAGAAACTCGCTGACAAGGCTGTCCGCGCTCCTGCCGTTCAGGGTCCCAATGTGCGTTTTCAGGTCGTCGCAGCTCGCCATGATCCACAACCCCGTAACACCAACCTTCCCATCGGCCCGCCAGTCGCCGGCTGGAAAGCCGGCGCTACGAAGCCGCACCCAAAGCGGGCCGGTGTCAGGGGAATGAAGGTCAGAGGAGTAAAACTCACCGTGCTGTCCTCATTCCGCTGACAATCATTCCGCTGACTCTGCGGCTCTCCCAGTTCCGTCCTCCCACCGCCCCTTTGTCTTGTGGTCTTTTCGTCGCGTTGTCTTGCTGTTCATTTGTTCATGGTCTTGATTTCAGCTTTCCCTGGCCCGTGAAGCCTCCCCCCATGCTTCACTGGGCTGTTCTCCCAGTTTCAGCTGTGATTGTTTGCTCCCGCTGTTCCCCGCGCCAGATTTCCCAATTTCCGCTTTCCCCCCGATGTCCCAAAACTGCATCAAGATGGCCCAAAATGGGATAGAGGGCGGCGCGCGGCTTATGACATTATCGAACCGTTAGATAGAGTGGAATCAAACAGAAGCAATTCAACAAAGTCGTACGTATGAGAATAACATCCAAGTTCCTGCTCGCATCACTAGCCCTGCTGGGAGTGGTGGTCGCATTGCCCGCCAATGCAGCACTACTCGTTGACCGCGGTCTCCCCACCGACAACCTTAACAACGCCGCAGGTGCCAGTCGCGCCAATGTCGCGTGGGTGGATGGGGGATACACGCCAACGGACTACTGGTTGGTGGGCGACACTTTCAAGAACACAAGCTCGCAGCCGTGGTCTATTGACAAAATCACAGTGTGGTCTATGAACCCAATCACCACGGCGACTCTTTGGGGTGGAATTGAGAACTCAACCATTGGCGTCGTCTCCGCTTTGGGCACAATATCCGCCGCTACTTACGCGAATACCAGCACCTACCAAGGCTCTTCTGGCGCGTTCAGAGATATGTACCAGGTTGATTTTACCGTCAGTATCGCACTAGCGGCAGGTCAGACTTATGCTTTCTTTTTTGATGGAACTGGAGGTGACTATACCGTTCCATTTGTTCATGCGTCCAATGCTGCATTGAGTGGCTCTCCTCAAGACGGGGCAGATGACACGATGCTTTGGGTGAACATTCTCAACGGGACCGCCGGAGTTCCAGAGACTTGGACTTCCCTCGGCAATGGCTGGGACAAGGCTTCTGACGTAAATGTGCAGGTATTCGGGGCGGTAGTTCCCGAACCTACGACCTACCTCGCAGGCGCGTTGCTGCTGCTTCCCTTTGGGGTGAGCACGCTGCGGCGGCTGCGCCGGAATCGCCAGGCGTGAGAGTTTAGGTATTTGGCGTTTTCCACCTTCGTTTGCACATCAAGCCGGCCCAGGGCCGGCTTGATAATTTCCCGGGGAAGGGCGAGCGGTTACACACCGCTGGCGGGTAGGCGTGCTCCAACCGATTTCCGACCTTGGGCTGCTGGTCTCGTAGTCCCGCAGTTGTAAGGCAATTCCGACGGAGCGCCGGCTTGCAGTCGGCTTTGGGCGGAACCGCGCGGGAAAGCCGACCACACGTCGGCGTTCAGCCCACGTTCACTGAGAGGCTACCTGCAATTCTGATTTCCGCTTTGCTCGGGCTGTGAAGGCTGGCTCCCAATTCACCAAGCTGCTCTCTCAATATCAACCTTCAGTGCTCCCTCCCGCTGCTTCCCACTCCTGATTTCAGCTTTCAGCTATCCCAATTTCCGCTTTCCCCGAGATGTCCCAAAAGTGCATCAAGATGTCCCACCAGGGGATAGATGGAATTTATCTTCTTAGGCAGACTGACCCGCGACCGTGCTGTTGGGCGTCCAACACCAGAAGCAGGCATTCCTTATGAAAACCACATTTACACGCACGTTCTTGGCGGTCTTGTCCGGGGCAATGCTGACTGGCCCGGCTGGTGCAAGTCTCATTTTGAACGGCGATTTTGAACAGCCTGACTTGGGTGGAACGGGGACGTTTTACGGTGTGGGCTCCACGGCGGTCACGGGATGGACCGTGGTTGGCAGTGCCGGGGTGAATATCCACCACGTTAACCAAACCGGCCTGCTCTGGCCCAATAACAATTCACAGTTCTTGGATCTAACTGGCAATACCACTGGCAGCGGCGGTGTAATCAGCGATCCTATTTCCACCGTGGTGGGGCAGTTGTATCTGGTGACGTTTGATGCCGTCAACGGTTCCCGCTGGTACAACGGTGGCCAGCAAAACGTCCCATATTATGGCCCGGTGCTGACATTGCAGGCATCGGGCGGAGCGTTGGTGACCTATTCCAGTGCGGCGGATTTGCCGCCCGGCTCACTCCCGGTCCCTCCTGCGGGCAGCTTGATTCCAGTCAGTTTGACCTATCAGTTTGTTGCCACGTCTCCGTCCACCACCCTCACCTTTATGGACGCGACCGGTTACGATTCCAACGCCGCTTGGATTGACAACGTCTCGCTCGTTGCCGTCCCCGAACCCCCGACCGTGATCGCGGGCGCGCTGCTGCTCCTGCCGTTTGGGGCGAGCACCATCCGCTTCTTCCGCCGGCAACGCGCGGCGTAATCGCAGACGAATCAGTTTCTGAACCCCGCAGGCCGGCTCGCAAGACCGGGATGATTGCATTTTGCAGCCGGCATGTTATCGCGGGCTGAAGTCATGGGAATACAGGTTAGAGAAATAGTCTTCACCGCGCTGTCCTCATTCCCCTGACAACCATTCCGCTGCCTCTGCGGAGCTCCCAGTTCCGTCCTCCCACCGCCCGTTTGTCTTGTCGTGCCGGAGTCCTGCTGCCCTTTTGTCCGTGGCTCTCTTTTCAGTTTTCGACTTTTCCAATTTCCGCTCTCCCCCAGATGTCCCAAAACTGCATCAAGATGGCCCAAAATGGGATAGAGGGGCGGACCCCGCTTGTGCGACAAATGACGTGAGAAAAGACCGACCAGTAGGTGGGGCAAATAGCAGCAAGACGTAACCAACAGCAGAAGGAGTGAGATTATGAAGTTCAGAATAGCAGCAATCACAGCAGCAGCAATGCTCGCAGGCACGTGGACCGTGAGCGCATCAATTACGGGCAACCCGTTGACCGATGGGTGGACCTCGTACGGCAATTCACTGGCGAGCGGCACTTATGTAACAGGCTCAGGCAACTATGGCTATGAGGCTTTTGGCGCGGGTTTAACGGTCCAGGCGGGATCGAATTTGGAAATCAGCGCTGGTTCATTATCTTGGCTGGCCGGCGACACGGTCCTGGGCGTGGGCGGAATATTCCAAGTTCCTGCCGACCCCGGTTGGACTATCAGCGGCATCGAAGTCAACTCCCTCTTACCGACGACATCACCTTACGTCGGGCCCAAGCTGCAAGCCAAATTCGGCACCGAGAGCGCCACGTGGACTACCAGTACCAGTGCACCCGGCAGTGGCAATGGCAACAGTAGCAGCAGCTCGGGCGGTGGCCGAGTGCAGATTAGAACCTCTGGTTACTTCCGGACGGGAACTCCCAATCCCTTACAAACTGAACCTTGGACTTGGGATGGCGACTCGGGTCAATTGCTCGTGCTCGATAAGGATAGCCACATCCTTTGGGATGGTGACGCCGCGTTAAATAAGGAAGTTGCCCGTATGATCTGGCTTTGGGATGACACGCTGAATCAGGTGGTCAGTTGGGAATTGCTGCTGAACGTTTCGCTTCTGGACCGATTGTATCCCGATTTCAGCGGCCTGCTGCCGTCCATCGGAGATATGGCCATCATGACCGTCCAGCCGGGTGACAGCGGTAGCTACACGGATGCGTTGGTTAGAACCGCGGAAGTTCCTGTTCCCGAGCCCACCACGGTTCTGGCCGGCGCGTTGTTGCTGCTCCCATTCGGCATGAGCACGCTGCGGAAGCTGCGCAACCGTCGCGCGGCGTAACCGGGGCGTTCGTTCGAAAACCAGACTTCCTTTTGCTTGTCTTCAGGCCGGTCTTGCGGGACCGGCCTGATGCCTTCTTGGTAAGGCGCGTCACTCCGTGCGCGCCGCCGTGCATGAAGCCCAACTCGGCGTGCAGGGGACTGCCCGCCCTACCGTCATTTGATGACATGAACATTGCTGGCAGGAACATGATG
>JAHCLO010000023.1 GCA_026125285.1 Verrucomicrobiia bacterium
TGCCCTCACGCGGCGTTACTTCTGACGTTGTGTATAGCTCCAAGCGAACGCCGAGTTGTCGCACCAATGCGGACATGCGTCGCGTCAGACATTCCAACACCGACCGCGCAAAATCAGCCGAGGTGTGGTGAAGGCCGATGTTCTTCCAACCGCCCAAGCCGTGGCCACCATCCGGGTCGAACTCCAAACCACGGCAACCCGGGGGCGACTGGGCTGCGTGCGCGAAAAACTGTTCATCCGTCTCGCATCCCGCAATCACCGTTTTCGCCCAATTGATCACACTCCCGCCGCAACTGTCGGCCGCCATGCGGTAATATCCGCGCTCCGGGAACGGGCCGCGAAACAGGTTGGCATGCGGGGGCGGCATGCGATCCGTGCAAATATAGGCCGCCTGGGCGGTGCCCAATGTCACCAGTAGTCCGTGATTCTCGTCCAATTGTGTGGCGTAGGCTCCGGCGGTTTGATCATTGCCCGCCAGGATGACCGGGAGGTCCTTGGGCAACCCGAACGAAGCAGCGCCAACATCCGTGCGACCAGCGACAGCTCCAATCGGGCAAACATCCGGCAACTGACTGTTCAGCAAACCACAAAGGCGCAAGGCGGCGGGCCACCACGCTCGCAGGGCCAGCGAATACATGCCACTCATCGCTGCGAGGTTTTCATCAATGACCCCGGTTCCGCACCATCGGTGAACAAGATAAGTGGGCAGGCACACCACGACGTTATCGGCGGCAAGCAAAGCTGGCTGCGTTTCCCGGAGGTGTCTGAGCTGACACAATTGCAGCGGCGGCACCAATGAGCCGAAGCTGCTGTGACGACCGAAGTCGCGCATTGCGCTCTGTCGCTTCAGCCGCTCGCAAGTGCGAGCCGCCCGGCGGTCCTGCCAGGAAATGAACGGCAATCGAGCGTGTCCTTTCTCGTCGAGAATCGTGAAGGTTTGGGCTTGGCTCGTGATGGCCACGGCCTGCAATCCGGCGGCTCGAACCCCGGCGGACTGAATCGCCTCGCGAATTGCTTTTCGCAGCGCTGCGTTTGCCTCCGCCACGTCCAACTCCACTCTGCCGCCGGCAAGAAACCGATGGTGAATTTCACGCCCGAAAAAGCCGCGTATTCTCAGGCGTTCATCCACCACCGCCGCCTTGAACGACGTTGAACCGAGATCAATCGCCAGAATCACGATGATACCTTCCCATGACCCTGCTGCTGGTAGCCGCCGACGTGAGGAGGCGGATGGGATTGTGAACCGGGAGATTCCGCCTCCTCACGTCGGCGGCTACGGTTGTGGGGATCAAGGGGCAAACCTTGCTTGGGAGGAATCTCTCCCGGATGTTCGCCCGCCAATTCCGAGATGGCCGCAACCGCGGTGCTGATCATCGCGGCGCCGGTTTCGGGACCGAACAGGCTGCTTGCCGCTTCGTAGCCGCCCCGACTCGCCGCCTCGGGTGTGACGATGTAACCCTGCAATTCTCCGTTGGTGTAAGTGACGACGAAGCTCCTCATTGCGGCGCGTTGCTTCAACTGCAATCCGTACTCGGCAAAGAATTCGCCGGGCCATCCGACCACACAGGCATTGCCAATGCGCAAGACCTGCACTTCAAAAGGCCGCAACCGGGCAAGCAATCGGTCAAGTTCTCCGGATTGCTGCGCGTGCGCGAGTTTCAACTGGGCCTCCGCGCCAAATACCGACACTTCGGCTGTGCGAACTTGGGCCTGTCCTGCGCCCGCGTCTTTCAATCGCTCATACTCCGTGCGGGATGTCGCCAGGATTGCTTCAGCCTGCTTTGCGGAAGGCAATTGACGTTGCTTCAAATCCAACGATTTCAGCGACCCAGCCAGCACCACGTCGTCCGTAAAATTCAGATTCTCCATCCCGGCAAGCACGGCCTTGCCCAGTTTCCGCCCCAGCCGCTCCGCTTCCAAGAAGGTTTGGCCGGTGACCTGGTAGCGCGGACTTTGGTTGCCCGCTGGTCCGGTGTTATAGAGCACCACCAATTCACTACCGAGCGTTTCGTGAAGTTGCTCTCTCGCATAGTGAGGAAAGTCCGCGGAAACCAGTGTTGAATCCTCGTGCAACACCGTGGGATGCATGCCGTAGATCAACCCCGCTGCCATTGGCATGCCCGCCGATCGGACGGCGAGCACTCCCACCTCCGGGTCCGTGGGGCCATCAGGCGAATGACGATTGCCGCCGACGCCTCGCGCGTTCGCGCTCGTCCACCCCAGTTCAGCGGGTTGGGCATGAGCCTGCGCCTCCTGCGCTGCCTCCACCAAGAGCCTTTCCACAGATTGCAGGTACGGAATCTCCGGCAACGGCATCGCAACGTCGTCCTTGAAAGGAAGGTACTCCAACGTGACCGGCGCGGAGTGCGTGTGGGTGCAACTGATCATGACACACGACTCCGCCAAACCAAGCGCCTCCGCAACGGAGCGGCGCATGCGGCGTGCGACATCGCTGTTGAGCATGATGAGATCGAGGGAGCACATCAGGACGGCGTACGACGCGTTGCGCAGGAACAGCGCGGACGCGAGCAGCGGATCGTGGATGCCCGTGGAAATCCGCCGCACATGCGGATAACCGCACAACTGCATCGGCTGCTTCGGACTTATACCGCGGGTGGCGGCGCCGGCGTACAGGCTCATGACTCAACTGAGTTCATTTTCAACTTCAGCAATGGATTCTTCAATAATGTCCATCGCCTTGTGGGCGACTTCCTCCGGCATGACGATGGGCGGACTCATGCGCAAGATGTGGCCGGCCGGAATCCACGCCAGTCCCTTACGGAAAGCGCTTTGATAAACGAGCCTGCCCGCTTCGTTGTGCGGTTCTTTCGTCTGCTTGTCTTTCACAAGTTCGACGCCCATGAGGCAACCCTTCACTCGCGTGTCACCAACAATGGTAAATTTTTCCTTCCACGCGACCATGCGCCGCGCAAACAGCTCCCCAAGGCGTGTCGAATGTTCGAGCAAACCCTCTTCCTCGATCACCTCGGTGGACGCCAGGGCCGCAGCGCAGGCCATCGGGTTGCCGCCATAACTCGAGGAAGCACTGATGGCTTCAAACTTCTCCTTGTAGGGTTCCCGCACGGCAACGCACGTCACGGGAAACCCGTTGCCAAATCCTTTGCCAATGGCGACGACGTCGGGCACCACTCCCCAGTGTTCCAGGCACAACCACTTGCCGGTGCGTCCCCAACTCGTTAGGACTTCATCCGCCATGAGCAGGATATTGCGCTCGTCACAGAGCCTGCGCAGCTTCGGAAAGAAATCATCGGGCGGCATCACGGAACCGCCCCAACCCTGGATGGGTTCGAGCACGAAGCCCGCCACGGCGTTCACCGTGGCGCGGTCGAGATATTCGGCGTAAAACTCAATGTACTTGTCCGTGTCAATCGTGCCGTCCGGCTTGGTCCAGTGCGGACGGTAAGGATTCGGCCGCGGCAATAGGTGCGTGCCCGGCGCACGCACCGCGCCATAAACGGGCGAACGGATTTCGGCCAGTGACACGGCGCCGTAAGTTTTGCCGTGGAAGTCGTAGAAGCAGGACAGCAACTCATGCTTGCCGCTGCCGGCCCGGACCACCCGCATGCCCGCCTCGACCGCCGCCGTGCCGCAGTCATAAAACTGGAAGCCGTTCAAATCGCCGGGCAGCACTTCGGCCAGTTTCTCGCAGAGCCGGGTCTTGATGCGCGTGGTGAAGTCGTGACAGTTCATCAACTGCCCGGCGTATTTCCGCACCGCTTCCGTCACTTTCGGATGGCAGTGGCCCAGGGTCGTGACGTAGATGCCGGAGCTGAAATCTATGTATTGATTACCATCCACGTCGCGCAAAGTGCAGCCCTGCCCGGATTCAAATGCCACGGGGAACAACTTCACCTGGCCGCTCAAGCCCTTGAAATACTTTGTGCAACGCGCGTGCCATTCGTTTGATTTTGGCCCCGGCAACGTGTCGGTGACGATCTTCGGGTATTCCTGGAAGTCCACCGCGTAGCGGGTCGGATCGAAAGGCCCAGTCGCCTTTGGGGTGGGTTTGAGACTGGAGGAGGTGAGCGTGTCGGTTGTCATTTTGAACTATTCGAGTTGGTCGTTGCGAAGATAATCCGCGCCCCCGTTTCCCGAAGGACTGCGCGGTCCTTGCGGCTTACTTCATCGTCGGTCACTAGGGTCAGTCCCGGTGCCAGCCGCCCCGCCACCGCGAGGCTGTGTTGGCCAAACTTCGAGCTGTCCAGCACCACGATCACGCGATCGGCCTGGTGCTGCGCGGCCCGGGACAGCGCCGCCGTTCCGGTGTCCGCCCCGTAAAACTCACCGCGCGCCACATCAAGGGCGTCCCCGCCCACGATGGCCACATCGAGGCGGTATTGCTTGATTTGAGCGAGCGCGATTTCATCCACCAGATCGGGATTCCGTCGCGCCAGCACCCCGCCGTAAACAACGACTTCCACGCCTTCGCGTCCGAACAGTTCCATTCCGACCCGCAGGTTGTTGGTGAACACCCGGAGCGCCAAATGCGGTGGCAGCGCCCGGGCGACCTGCAGGGCGGTGGTGCCGGTGTCGAGATAGACCGTTTCGCCGCGCTTGAGCAGCCTGACCGTTTCGCGCGCAATCGCGGTCTTGTGCGATTGTCGGCGGCGGCGCTTTTCCGGAAAGGATAATTCGGCCACAAAGGGGGATTGCAACACACAGCCGCCGTGGGTGCGCGTGAGCAGTCCGGCTTGTTCGAGCGCCGTCAGGTCGCGCCGGATGGTCATCGGCGCCACGTCCAGCTTGCGGGCCAGCGCGGCCACACTCAACCGCCCCTGCGTGGCCAGCAGGTTGCGAATTTGTTCCTGTCGTTCGCTCAAGGTGAACATTGGACTTGCCCGAAATGTGCGAAACGAACATTATCTCTGTGCGAAATGATTGACAAGCCATTTCTGAAATGGACGCCCAACTGATCACCAACGTCCGGATTGTCGAGCCGGGCCAGCGCATCTACCCGGGACAAGTGCTGCTGCGCGCGGGGCGAATTGCCGCCGTCGAACCGGCCGGCGCTCCCGCGCCGCCCCACGCCACGCGGCTCGACGGGCACGGCGGATTACTCACGCCGGGCTTGATTGATGTCCATACTCACGGAGTCATGCACTCCATCTACGAATCCGGCCCGGAGGCGTTGCTTTCAGCGGCAAAGGAGTTGGGACGATTTGGCGTGACTTATGTCATCCCGACCTTGGTGCCACGGATCGAAGAGGCGTTCCTGAGGAAGTTGGAGCAAATTGCTGACGCGATTCCTTCAGTCCACGGCGTGCGTGTGCCCGGATTACATCTGGAGGGACCTTTCGTGGCCATCCCCGGTGCGGCGTGCGCTACAGTGGATGGCGACTTGGGATTGTTGGAAGAACTACTGGCCGCGTGCCGCGGAAGAGTGAGCGTGATGTCAGTCAGCCCGGAAACACCCAACGTTCTGCCGGTAATCGAACGGCTGTGCGAGCGGGGCATCAAGGTATTTCTCACGCATACGCGAGCCACGGTGGAACAAACGCAGGCTGCTCTTGACGCTGGCGCGACGCATGCCACGCATTTCTACGATGTGTTTCCGGCGCCGGCGGAGACGGAACCCGGGGTGCGACCGGTCGGCGTGGTGGAAACGATGCTGGCTGACCCTCGGGCGACGGTGGATTTCATCGCGGACGGGGTGCATGTGCATCCCATGGCCATCCGTGCCGCGGTGGCGGCGAAGGGATTTGAAGGTGTGGTGCTCATCACGGATTCCAATATCGGGGCCGGGGGGCCGCCCGGCGAGCACGACACGCCGTGGGGTTATCGCGTGCGAATCCGCGAAGGCGACGCGGCACGTCATGCGGAGAAGAATTTCCTGGCCGGCAGTGCGTTGACGATGGATCGCGGCATCGCGAATCTTCTGCGGTGGCTGGATCTGCCGGCGGAACAAGTCTGGGCGATGGGCACTTCAAATCCGGCGCGCTTGCTTGGATTGAGCGGGCAGGGCACGCTCCAGGTCGGTGCCGTCGCAGATCTGGTATTGTGGGGCGAGGATTTGCATCCCGTCCTAACCTGGGTGGAAGGAGAATGTGTCTATGCGCGCGAAGAAACCGGTGTTTAAGTTCAGTCCCGCGGAGTTTGTTCCCTTCAGAGATCGAGCCGTCATCGAGCGAGTTCGGCGCATCCCGAAGGAGCGACTCACGAAGCATCGCAATCCGAATTTCAAGATCAGGATTGTCAAGGACTCGGAGATTGAGTTTCTCTGGCTGGCGGACCTGTTTCATCGCATCAAAACCTCCGCCGACGAAGGGCGGCGGCTGGTGATGATCATGCCCAATCCCTGGCCGGCCTACAGTCGGTTGGCGCACCTGCTCAATCAAGCCCGGGTAAATTGCCGGCACTTGCATACGTTCAACATGGACGAATACGCCAACGAACACGGTGAAATTGCCCCGGAGACCTGGGAGTTCGGATTCCTTCATTCATTCAAGAAATACTTTTACGCGAACCTTGATCGCAAGCTGCGACCGCCGGAAAAGCAAATCCAAGGGCCGACCAACAAGAACCTGAAAGACTATGGCCGGATGATTGCCGATCTGGGCGGCGCGGATATTTGTTACAGTGGCCCGGGTTGGACGGGACACCTGGCCTTCATCGAGCCGGATGCGCCGGAGTTCGCCGGCAGCCTCGCGGAATGGAAGAAAATGGGCCCGCGGATTTGCACCCTCAGTCCGTTCACAATTGCCCAAAATTCGCTGCACGGAAGCTTCGGCATGAGCGGTGACCTTGCGGCGGTGCCGCCCAAAGCGGCCACCATAGGCCCCGCGGAAGTAATCGCCGCGAAGCACCGCATTGACATGCATGCGATCACGGTGGACGGCTCTTTCGCTTCGTGGCAAAGATTCACCACGCGACTCGTGCTGCACGGACCGGTGACCCCGCGCATTCCTGAATCAATTCTCCAGACACTGCGCACGGATGTCTGGGTGAGCGAGAGCCTCGCGGAGAACATCGAACCTCGCTGGGAAAAGGGATATTAGAATCGTTCCCGTATGAAATCTTTGAACCGGAATGTTCCAACTGGCGCACGGCCCGCTTCCAATGTCCTGAGCCGCCGCGATCTGCTCAAGCGCGCGGCCAGTCTGGCGGCTATGGCGGCGGCGGGTTGCTCCACTTCCGGTGACAAAGTCACGAGCCGCGGACAGCCAGAATTGATTCGTCGCGAAAACGCCAGGGCTGGCACGCGCGACTGGCAATTGCAGAACACGCGCATTGATCCTGCCACCAGGTATCGCTGCCCGTGGATTGAGGGTTACTGCTCGCGGACCAGTGTTCGCGTCGGGGAAGAGATCAGTTTTCACGTTAGCACCAACCCGGCTTCACCTTTCACGCTGGAGATTTATCGCATGGGTTATTACGGCGGTGCGGGCGCACGACACGTCGCCAGCCGGGGGCCGTTCGCCGGGACAGCACAGCCGGATCCGCCCATTGGGCCAAATCGGCTGCGCGATTGCGAGTGGCCGCCTTGTGCGACGTTCAAGATTCCGCGTGATTGGGTGAGCGGGGTGTACGTGGGCAAGCTCACTGCCGAGCACGGGCAATGGCAGAGCTACGTGATCTTCATCGTGCGCGACGACCGCCGAGCGGATTTCATCTTCCAGTGCTCGGACACGACCTGGCAGGCGTACAACCGCTGGCCGAGTCAGTTTTCCCTCTATGACAATGGCCAAGATCAGTGGTATTGGGGGCCGGGGGTGGACATCAGCTTCAACCGGCCTTACGGCAAATACTGCCAGATTTTCGACGCGCCGCTCTCGACCGGTTCGGGGGAATGGTTGCTCTGGGAATACCCCGTCGCCTATTGGTTGGAGGCGCAAGGTTACGATGTGACTTACATTTCCAACCTCGACACGCACACGGATCCGGCGGGACTGCTGCGGGCAAAAGGATTCTTGTCCGTCGGCCACGATGAGTATTACTCCACTGAGATGTTCAACCATCTTAAAGCGGCCATTGCCGGCGGCGTGAACATCGCCTTCCTCTCAGGCAACACCTGTTGCGGTCGCATCAATCCACGACCGGGCCCGCGGGGCGTGGCGAATCGCATTTTCGGGCGCGTGGGAGTCTTCGGGCCGCCGGGTGGGACGCGTGAATTCGTGGCCATGAAGTCGCTGCCCCACGAGCGGCCTTACGCGAACGAGTTGGTCGGCGCGCACAGTACCGGTCCGGTCACCGGCGGGGCCGACTGGATTTGCGCGCGACCGGATCACTGGCTGTTTGCCGGCACCGACATGAAGCAGGGCGATGGCATTCCCGGGCTGGTCGGTTGGGAATGGCATGGTGATCCCGCACCGATTCCCGGTCTTGAGATCGTGGCCACCGGTCCAACCCAAGATGCTCCCGGCAAACCCAACGGCGGCATTTACACGGCGACGATCTACTCGGGGCCGAAGGGCAATTTCGTATTCAATGCGTCCACGTGTTGGTGGGGTGATGGATTGTCGGCGCCGCCCGGTTACGTGCGCCCTTCGGTTTACACGTCGCCGAAAGGTCCCGATCCGCGTGTCCAAAGAATCACCCGCAATCTGTTGGATCGAATGTGCCGCGGTTGAGCCGACCTGAGTCTGCCTCGCGGGCCGGAAAACCGAAGGCTCAAGGCAGCGGGGTTGCCAGCTTGTTGGGTTTGGACCAGATCACTCGGGCCACAAACGTCGCGCCTTCCGCGCCGCGCTGGCGGGAGTCCTTCATGAACATGCCTTCCGACACGGTGATCCAGGACTCGGCTTCGGTGATGGCGGCCGCGCCGAAATTGCCGAGTTCCGCGCCACGCTCCGGCACGACGATTTGCTCGGTGCGGCGGATGACCCGCCGCGTTGCGGGGTTCACCTGGGCCATGAACAACGGCGCGCGATGGCGGATGATGTGGTCGTTGTTGGCCCCTCGCCGGGTGTAAATCAGGAATAGCGCGTCGCTGTGCGCGAGCCAGTGTTGCTGGGTGTTGTAGCTGCCCAGTTCCGCGCCATCGTCAAACCGCCACGGCTGCGGCGCCTCAAACTGCAAACCATCGTCGCTCGTGCTCACGTAGCCGCGCACGTCATTGCGCAGCGTCAGATAGTAACGACCCTGGAAAACGATCAAGGATGGTTCGTAGAGTCCGCGCGCGAGCTCCAATCGCAAGATATTACCATGCCGAACGTAGGTCATCTTTGTGCCGTCAAAGCGACATTCGGCCACGGTGGTGCTGAATGGTTCGCGGGAGTTGCGTCCTATGTACAGCGGCACGAGCAACCGGCCATCAGACCGCACAACCCATTGCGAACACGCATTGCGGGCAAAGTTAAATTGTTCGTCCGCTGGCAACTCCAGCACCTGCCACGGCCGCCACCGTTTTGTGTTCGGATCGAAAATCGCATAGACGGTCTGGTGGGCGCGGACGACATCGTCAAGTTGCTGGCCCTTGGGGCTGTAACGCACCTGGCAGCCAATTGCGAGCAGCTTGCCCGTCTGTGGATGCCAGCCGGGTGTCACATCGGCGACACTGATGGTGACGCCATCGGGTTGTTTGCGCCAATCCAGTTCTGGCGGCAGGATGGGGCCGGTCCACGGCGCAGCCAGATTCGCGCGCGTCATGACATGAAGACCGGAGTAATAATCTGAAATCTTCAAGTGCTTCTGAATCGTCATCACCGCGGCGGGACCGGCTCCGCCGTGGACGGGGATGGCGGCGGCACGGGGATGGAACCACAGAAACTGGCCATCGTCGTGTTTCATCACGGTTTCCAGTTGCACCGTATAGGCCAAGGACGAGTGTTCCGCGTTAGAGATGAAAGCCGGAGTTTGTTCCGCCGCCGTTGCCAACCCAGCGGCCAGGACAAGACAGCCCGCACGGATCGTTCTGGCGGTTTCGATTGCCAAACGAACGCAATTGCGTAGCGTGATCAAAACAAACACTGGCCGCGTGGTCACAAGCCATTTCCATAACAGATGAAAATCACGAGAGCAATGTTCGCGTTCGCGGCGGAGAAACGTTGGCTTCCGACATCAATCATTGTCCTGAGCTTCGGGCTGATGCTGTTGGCGAATGGTTGTTCGAGTCCCGGCCAGCCCACCAGCCATACGCGGGTGGCGGTGGACTCGGAAGTGAAGCCGTGGAGTCATCTGGCGTTCAACAACAAGCCGGACAACTTCCAGTTTGTGGTGGTGTCCGATCGCACCGGCGGGGCGCGTCCGGGTGTCTTCGAGGATGGCGTTCGCAAGGTCAACCTGCTGCAACCGGAATTCGTCATGAGCGTGGGCGACCTGATTCAAGGCGGCACGCGCGACCTCGAGGTTATCGAGGCCCAATGGCGCGAGTTCCAATCATTCGTCGAGCAATTGCAAATGCCGTTCTTCTTCGTGCCCGGCAACCACGACATCAGTAACGAAGTGATGGCCGAGGAATGGGTGAAACGCTTTGGCCAGCCGTATTATCATTTTCTCTATCGCAACGTGCTCTTCCTGTGCCTCAACACCGAGGACCCGCCACCCACGAAGATGAGTGCGGCGCAGCGGGATTACGTGGCGCGCGTGCTCATGGAGCATCCGAAGGTCCGCTGGACGCTGGTCTTCATGCACAAACCGCTCTGGGACTACGAGGAGGATACCGGCTGGCGCGCGATCGAAGACTTGCTCCGGGACCGTCAGCACACAGTCATCGCCGGCCACCGGCACAATTACACCAAGTTTGAGCGCAACAACCAAAGCTACATCGTTCTCGCCACCACCGGCGGCGGCAGCCAGTTGCGCGGCCGGGCCTTTGGCGAGTTTGACCAGGTCGCCTGGGTGACGATGACGGACCAGGGACCACTGCTGGCCAACCTCTACCTGGATGGCATTTGGGATGAGAACGTTCGCACCGAGAAGATGGCTCGAACCATGCGGAGCGCCCTGGCCGGAAAGGCGGTGATGATGGAACAGATGTTTACCAACGCGTTGTTCCGCGCCACCAGCACCACGTTTCCCGGCGCCACCGCCCAGGTGCGCCTGGCCAACGACGCCGATCTGCCGATGAAGTTCAGCGCGCGATTCCACTCCACCGAACAGGTTCACGTGAAACCGGCCCAGGTGGAGCGGGTGCTGGCCCCGCGCTCGCGTGAAACGATTGAGGTTCGTTTTGAGGTTTCGCAGCCACTGCCGGTGAAAGACCTTTCATTGCTCACCGCCGAATGGAGCGTCATTTACGAGTTTCCGGAGGTGGCGCCGGTGGAGATTGCGGGCAAGCATGTGTGGTGAGTCGCGGCGACACCGGGAGAAGGGAAATCCAAACCAGAAAGCCAGCTCATGGAGTTTTCCTGGAAACCAGAGTGCCGCCCGCGGCTCAACCCGGCGGCTGAGAATTTATGAGCAAAACCAAAATCGCCCTGCTTGGGGCCGGGTTCATCGCTGACATCCACCTGGAATCGTATCACCGCTTCGTGCCCGAGGCGGAAGTCGTGGCCGTTTACACCCGCAACCAGGAACGCGCTGAAGCGTTCGCGCGCAAGCATCGCATCCCGCTTTGGTTCACGGACCTCGACAAGGCCATCGCAGAGTCGGACTGCGAGGTGGTTGATGTGTGCGTGCCGAATTTTCTCCATCATCGGGCAGTGATGCTTGCGGCTAGGTTGGGGAAACACGTCATCATCGAGAAACCACTCAGCCTGACTTTGGAGGAAGCGGATGAAATGATCGCGGCGTGCAAGGCGGCGAAAGTGAAGTTGATGTATGCGGAGGAACTTTGCTTCGCGCCGAAGTACGAGCGGGTGCGCTTGCTGGCCAACGAAGGGGCGTTCGGAAAGATATACCTGCTCAAGCAGGCCGAGAAACATAGCGGTCCGCACAGTGACTGGTTTTATGACGTCAACCAGTCCGGCGGCGGCGTGATCATGGATATGGGCTGCCATGCGCTGGCGTGGTTCCGCTGGATGTTAGGGGGCAATCCTCGCGCGGTCAGTGTGCTCGCGCACCTGCAAACCGGATTGCTTCATCAAGGGCGCACGCGGGGCGAGGAGAATTCAATCATCCTGGTGGAGTTCGAGGGTGGCGTGATTGGCGTCGCGGAAGACAGTTGGGCCAAACCTGGCGGGATGGACGACTGCGCGGAAGTGTATGGCACCGGCGGTGTGTGTTACGCGGACCTGTTCCAGGGCAACGCGGCGCTCACCTACAGCGACCAGGGTTACGGTTACGCGATGGAAAAGGCGGGCGCAACGAAAGGCTGGACCTTCACGGTCTTCGAGGAAGCGTTCAATCAAGGTTATCCGCAGGAGTTGAAACACTTTATCGAGTGCGTGCGCGAAGACAAACAACCACTCGTCACCGGCGAGGATGGCCGCGCGGTGCTGGAATTGATCTACGCGGCCTACCATTCAGCCGGCACCGGGCGAAAAGTCACATTGCCGTTTCACGCAAAAGTGGCGAAGCCGATTGATCTGTGGCTCGGTTGAGGCATGACGGGCATTCGTTTTGACTGAGCCAAACTTGAAACTCTCATGCAAATAGTGCAGTTCGATTCAGAAAGCGCGTGGGCGGATGCCATCGCCGAGCGCTGGTGTGAGCGCCTCCGGGCATGTCCCTCCCTCCGAATGTGTCTGCCCGCGGGTCACACACCCGTGCCGGTTTACGGGGAGATGGTGAAGGCCGTGCAAGCGGGCCGCGTGTCGTTCCGTGCGGCAGAAGTTTTCACGCTGGACGAGTTTGGCCAGCTCGTGTCGGACGATCCCGGACGCTGCGCCCAGCAATTGCGCCGTAGCCTGATTGACCACATTGACCTGCCGCCCGAGCGATTTCATTCCCTTCGCACTGAGGCCAAGGACTTGCCCGGCGAGTGTCGCCAATACGATGTGGCCATAGGCAGCGGATTCGATCTCACGCTGCTCGGCGTCGGACTAAACGGTCACCTGGGAATGAACGAACCAGGCACGCCCGTCGAAACCACGACGCATCGAGCAGAGTTGCACGCCAGCACGGTCACGGCGTCTCGTCGTTATCTCGCCCACGCACAAGCACCGAGTTGGGGTGTGACCGTTGGGCTGAAGCACTTGCTTGCATCAAGAGAGGTCTGGTTGCTGGCCTGTGGCGCCAACAAGGCCGAGATTATCCGTCGTACGCTTCGAGGCGAAATCACCAGCGATATTCCTTCCTCATTGCTGCGGCGCCATCCCAATAGTTCTCTGTTTCTGGACCACACTGCCGGAGCCGGACTATCATTGAACGAATGAAAGCTGCCTGCTTCACGCGCACCGGACCGCTGGAAGTCATTACTTAAGAACCACAAGACCTGGACGCCGTGGTCAAGGCCTTTGCGCCCGACGGCATTAACGTCTGGTGCGAGAGTTTGCGCGACACATACCGCTGCCGTCGTCGCGCGGGCGGACCGCGGTTTTTGACAATCGCAGTTCGCAGCGCCAGATTGCCACAGGCTTGCTGCCGAATGTTATGCAAACCGGCACTTTTACTGCCACTTCGACGCGTTCATCGCGTGCCAAGGTTGCTCCGGCGAAGCCGCGCACGCGAAGTGAATCCCTCGCCCTCGCCCTTGACTCGCGTACCACTGTGGGTGCGCTCTGGCGCGCGGAAGGCAAGCGCATCCGCTGCGTCGCTTGCGGTCATCGCTGCTTGATTGCGGAAGGCCGGCGCGGTATCTGCAAAGTGCGGTTCAATCTCGATGGCCAGCTTCGCGTGCCTTTCGGTTATGTGGCCGGCGGACTGGCGAGCGATCCGGTCGAGAAGAAACCGTTCTTTCACGTTTATCCCGGCAGCGATGCCCTGACGTTCGGGATGCTGGGTTGCGACTTCCACTGCGCGTACTGCCAGAACTGGGTCACGAGCCAGGCCTTGCGCGATGAAGCCGCAGGCACGTCCATTCTTGAACTCGCGCCGGAACAAATCATCCAAACCGCCCGCCACAGCGGAGCGCGGTTGGTGGTATCCAGTTACAATGAACCGCTGATCACCGCCGAGTGGGCGGGGGCGGTCTTTCCGGCCGCCAAGTCCGCCGGCCTTGCCTGTGCCTTTGTTTCCAATGGCAATGCTACGCCCGAGGCGCTGGATTTTCTGAGGCAGTGGATCACTGCTTACAAGATTGACTTGAAGGGATTCAACGATCGCCGTTACCGGACGCTCGGCGGCACGCTTGCGGCCGTCACCAATGGCATCCGCATGGTGCATGAGCGCGGCTTGTGGCTCGAAGTGGTGACGCTCGTCGTGCCCGGCTTCAACGACAGCGAACCAGAGTTGTGCGACATCGCGAGATTCATTGCCTCGGTGAGCCGGGACATTCCCTGGCACGTCACGGCGTTTCACCCTGATTACAGAATGACCGAACCTGCTGCCACCACGGCGCGGCAAATCGTGCGCGCGGCGGAGATCGGGATGGAGGAAGGATTGCACTTCGTTTATGCCGGCAATGCGCCTGGCCGGGTCGCCAATTGGGAAAACACCTATTGCCCGGGTTGCGGCGAATTGTTGATCGAGCGGGTTGGTTATTTGATACGCGACTACAACATCACCGGCGATGGCAAGTGCCCGAAGTGTAGGAAAGTTGTTCCTGGGATTTGGCCCGCTGGTGGAGCGGTGGAAGTCCACACCGGCGGTTCGATGCTGGATTTTTACCAGCGCTCGGCCAAGCGAGTGGACTTGAGCTGAAACCAGAATCCGAATGACGAAACCCGACAAAATGCCAGAGCGCGCGTCCCCGCTGCGACCTCCGCGCAGAACTCGCCCGGCGGCGGTGGCAGGCTGGTTCTATCCAAACGATCCAACAGAACTTCGCCGCACGATCGAAGGCTTCCTGCGTTACGTTAAGCCCGCCTCCACCTCAACGCCCAAGGCTGTCATCGCGCCGCACGCGGGCTATGTCTATTCTGGCCCGGTCGCTGCGTCGGCCTACGCGCGTTTCATCCCGGCACGCAACGTCATCAAGCGCGTGGTGCTGCTGGGGCCTTCGCATTGCGTGGCCTTCCGCGGATTGGCCGCCAGCAGCGCCGAAGCTTGGACCACGCCGCTTGGCACCGTGCGAGTGGACACCCCAGCCGTTCACCAGGTCACGATGCTGCCGCCAGTGAGCATCAGGGACGAAGCCCACGACCGGGAACATTCGCTGGAAGTTCATCTGCCGTTTCTGCAAGTCGTGCTCGGCGAATTCAAGATCGTCCCGCTGGTCGTCGGCAAGGCGGAAGATGAGGAGGTCTTCCAAGTCATCGAAACGCTGTGGGGAGGCGACACGACCCGCTTCGTGATCAGTTCAGACCTGAGCCATTACCACGACTACGTCACGGCGCGGACACTCGATGCCGCCACGGCGCGCGCGATCGAACGCTTGCGCCCGGAGGAGATTGGCCGCGAACAAGCCTGCGGACGCGTGCCGCTTCGCGGTTTGTTGCGCGCCGCAAAGGCGCATGGCTTGCGCGTCGAGACGATTGACCTGCGCAATTCCGGCGACACCGCCGGTCCACGCGCGGAAGTTGTCGGCTACGGCGCTTGGGCGTTTCACGAAGCTGCGGCTTGACCGTTTCAAACCAACGGCCGCATTTCAGATTGCGGGCGCACATTTGCATGGCGCAAAAATTCACGGGCGATGCGATTGGCTTTTTGAGCCGACAATGGCATTTGAAGTTTGCTGTTTGGAGTTTGCGCTTCCACTATTTGAGGGCGCTTGATGCCACCTGACGGAGTGGTTTGCTGCGCGTAACTTGAGTTCAACCAATGAAAAAGCCAACGCCAGTCTTGCCCCGGTGCCGCCCTTCGGCGTTCACGCTGATTGAATTGCTCGTCGTCATTGCGATCATCGCGATTCTCGCCGCCATGCTGCTGCCGGCGCTGGCGCGGGCCAAGACCAAGGCCAAGCAGACCGCCTGCGCCAACAATCTCCGCCAGATAGGCATTGCCACCGTGATGTATATCGGCGACTCGGGCAGATATCCGGGCTGTCTCTTTACGCCCGCCACGCTGCCGAACTTCTATTACGTGTGGCCGCCGCGCCTGCTGACCTTTATGGGCAACAACCGCAGCGCGTTCTGGTGCCCCGCCGCCAATCCAAACAGTTCCTGGGATACGAATCTGAACAAAGTCCCGAATGGGCTTGGCGCCATCGCCCCAGGCAATGTGCGCGATCCCTATGGGATCACGCACACGGCCCGCTTCTCCTACGGCTTCAACGATTGGGGTTCATTTCCCGCGGGCGGCTCGTACGGTCTGGGTGGCGACGTTGACATCTTCCCGGAAATCAAAGAGTCGCAGGTGAAACGACCATCCGAGATGATCATGTTGGGCGACAGCAAACCGGATGGGTCCTTCGATGGGAACATTGATCCCACCACCCCGGCAGAGTGGCCCTCCAACCGGCACAACCGCCGCACCGGGATCATGTTCGCGGATGGCCACGCGGAAGGGCCGAAGCGATTCGATGTGATCAATCCGGCCAACGACCTTTGGCGGCGGCGGTGGAACAACGACAATTTGCCGCATTACGAAAGCTCCTGGACGGTGAATCCAGTGCAGGAGGGACGGATTGATCCGTGAAGAGTCGGGTTGCCGGTGAAGCCGGAAGTGTTGATATTGGCCTCGCCCAAGTGCCCGCCTTCCGTCCGGTTGATGGCAGGAAGTCCGCCGCGCCCTGACGCGAACACGTCATTGTTGCGGGTGGCGCGAGAGTGTAGCTTCTCCCTGTCGGGTATATAGGGGTTAGTGGGTTGTGAACGAAAAGTCTCCCCGCTCGCAGCATGGAAGCGGGCGGGGAGCGACCCCACCCTTGAGTCGAACGGATAATTGTGAGACGATCCCGCATCTGAAATTTCAAGTTTGTAGCACTACCATCCAGAGACCCGGTTTTCACGTATGACACAATTCTCGCGCCGCAAATTCCTGGGCCAATCGGCTTTGGCCGCCGCCGTCGCCCCGCTCGCCGCCGGCAGTCTGGTTTCCCCGTTCGCTCGCAGTGCCCGCGCCGCCGAGCCCGGCGCCAACGCCAAAATCCGCGTCGGCCTGATCGGTGCCGGCGGCATGGGCTGCGGCGATCTGGACTGTTTCTTCCGCTTTCCCGAGGTCGAATGTGCCGTGATCTGCGACGTGGACGATGCGATGATGGCCAAGGGCCTCGAGGTCTGCGCCAAGCGGGAACGCAAGCGGCCCGATACGGTGAAGGACTTCCGGCGCGTTCTGGACCGCAAGGATGTGGACGCGGTGATCATCGCCACCCCGGATCACTGGCACGCCTTGCCGACGGTGCTTGCCTGTCAGGCGGGCAAGGATGTTTATGTGGAGAAGCCGCTGGCCACGACAATTGACGAGGGCCGCGCGATGCTCACCGCCGCGCAGAAACACAACCGCGTGGTGCAGATGGGTTCACAGTGGAAAAGTTGTCAGCACATGATTGATGCCGCCGAGTTTGTGAAGTCCGGCAAGCTGGGCAAGGTCAGCATGGTGCGCGCCTGGGCCTGGCTGGATTGGCAGCCGGAAATCGGCCGGCCACCGGATGGCACGCCGCCGCCTGGAGCAGATTACGATTTCTGGTTGGGGCCGGCGCCAAAACGGCCGTTCAATCCGAATCGTTTTCACTACAACTTCCGCTGGTTCTGGGACTATGCGGGCGGTTTGATGACCGACTGGGGAGTGCATTTGATCAACATGGCGCTCATGGGCACTAACAATCAGCCGCCGAAGTCCGTTTGCTCCAGCGGCGGCACGTTCGTCCAAAACGACATGCGGGAAACTCCCGATTCCCAGATCGCGCTTTACGAATTTCCAGATTATCAGCTCGTGTGGGAACACAAGAGCGGGGTGGGGGTGGGGTTGAATGGCCGGTCGTGGGGGGTGTCGTGGAGTGGCACGGAGGGAACGATTCTCATGAACGACGCCGGTTGGGAGGTGGTCATCGAGAAACGCAAAGCAAATCTCGATCCCGTGAAACACAAGAGCAGCGGGGATCCGCGGCCCGCGCATGTCCGCAATTTCCTCGATTGCATGAAGTCGCGACAGCCGCCAGTGCTCAATCTTGAACTCGGTCATCACGTTTCCACCGTGGCGCACCTGGGCAACATCGCTTTCCGCAGCAGACGCACAATTGTCTGGGATCCGGTCAAGGAGCGGATCAGCAATCACACCGATGCGGACAAACTCGTGGGGGTGAAGTATCGTAAGCCGTGGCATCTGCCATATTCCAAACGGGCGTAGGCGGGGTTGCCCGCGCGGTTGTCCACACGACGATTATGTATGAGCCTCGAAACAGCGGGAGCGGGGGATTCACGGTGACCGGCGGTGAAGGCGTGCCGCGAGCGAAACAGTCGTGCCTGGCCTTCACCCTGATCGAATTGTTGGTGGTGATTGCCATCATTGCGATTCTGGCTGGCATGTTGTTGCCGGCGTTGGGCAAGGCCAAGGACAAGGGCAAGACGACCTTCTGCGCGAATAATCTGCGGCAGTTGATCATTGCGACGACCCTGTATGAGGACGACCACAAGGTATTGCCCGTGGGTTACCCCACCGATGCGCTGCCGTGGGAATCCATCTGGTATCGGACGTTGCCCCCGTATTTGGGCAGGAAGACGTCCTCCTCCATCCAGACGAATCAGGTTCTCATTTGCTCCTCCAGTCCGCGCGGTGGTTATTGGGGCTTCCTCACCTACGCCCAAAACTACCTGATCAACGCCGGGCGGGCGGATATGGCCTTGCGCCACGTGCAACAGCCGGTTCACACCATCATGTTCGGCGAAACGCAGGGCTATGATGCGTTGCTGTATCCGGACCCGCACGCGATTGCGAACGTCTGCTATCGCCACAGCGGCGGCAACGATCACAGCGTTTACTACGACATGTATGGGGTGAAGAACGCCCGGAAGGGCCGGGCCAATGTGGTGTTTCTTGATTCCCACGTTGAACTGCTGCGCGGCGCGTCCAACAACCTTTTCCTGGTGACCAAGCACCAGTAAGCCAGCGGGTAAGGGCGGCCTGCATCGTTGTATGACTTACTACCTGCTCCTTCTGCCGGCGCTGGCGGTGGCGGGTCTCGGTTGGTTGGTGCGCCGCCGATACCTGTTGTTGAGCCAGGTGCTCATGGTGGGCGGCGCGCTGGGCTGCCTCGCCATCATGGGGTGGCAGGCGCGGCAAAGCCTCTTTCCTCCAACTGAGAAAATGCCCAACCGTGCCCACGCGGTTGTCAGTTTCTACCTCGCCAACCAGACGCAACGGGAAATCGCCGGCCGCACCGGGGTGGTGGTGCTGATCTTTCCCCCGGCCAAACAACTGAACGCCCGGCTGGCGGAGGATTACGCCAACGCTTTCAGCGCACCATTACTGCGCGGACATCCTGAATGGCAGGTGCAAAGCGTCACCCTCGAAGCGCCGCCAAAGGGCCAGGCGGTTTCCCTGGCGGAATTTCAGCAGGCCATCGCCAGGTTTCCCGACGCGCTGGCTTACGTCTCCTACGCCTCCGTGCCGGCGGACATTGCGGAGCTTTTTCCCGAGGGACAGCCGAGCCCGCCATTCTTCGTGTTCGACCCGGATGGCACGGTGAACTGGTTGACGGCGCTGAAACAGGGGCGAATCCGCGCGGTCATCCTGCCGCGTTCCGGTGTTGATCCCGCGAAACAGGCTGGCATCGGTGGCGACCCCGGCGCGATCTTCAATCAACTTTACTATCTTGCCACGCCCGCCAACGCCGACCAGATCGCTGCCACGCTGGGTGCGCCGCAACCGTGAGGAGTGTCGGTCTGCGCCACCGGCGCTGCGTCTCGGCCTGCTGATCCACTGACCGCACGAACTGTCAGAACAACTCGCTTTGATCCGGTTTCAGTGGCGCGAAACTCCGGCGGTGAATCGGGCACGGGCCGAGTTTGGCGATGGCCGCGAGATGCTGCGGTGTACCGTAGCCCTTGTGCTCCGCGAATCCGTAGCCCGGAAACTGGCGGTCGAACTCCACCATCATCCGGTCGCGCGTGACCTTGGCCAGCACGCTGGCGGCGGCGACTGTGTAACTGAGGGAATCACCCTTTACGATCGCGGTTTGGGGAAACCGCATGGATTTGACAGGTCTTCCGTCCACGAGCACGTGCTCGGGCGCCGGACGCAACCGGGCGAGCGCCTCGTTCATCGCGCGATGCGTGGCTTGCAGGATGTTGATCCGGTCAATCACCGCCGCGTCCACCGTCGCGATGCCGAAGCGGATGTCCGGATGCGCCGTCAGGATGGCGAAGAACGCCTCGCGCTGGGCTTCGGTGAGTTGCTTGGAATCGTTCAGGTCGCGCAGACGTTCATCAAACCCGCCGTCCTGCCAAACCGACGGCAGGATGACCGCCGCCGCCACGACCGGCCCGGCCAACGGCCCGCGCCCGGCTTCATCCACGCCGGCAACACAGGTCACACCGCACGACCACAACGCTCGTTCAAACTCGAGACGGTCGGGAAGTTTGCCGGAACGCACGGTTTCGAGAGTTCGAGCCGCCCTAAGTCAGAGCGCGTCAACCAAATGGGAGGTGATCCAAATGTCGAGTTGCTGGAATCGCTCCTTGAGGCGCTCTTTGTATCGTTTGAAAAACTCGCGGTTGTCAGCCGTATCCGGCAAATCGAGGTAAATCCGCACCAATTGATCCTCATAGAACACCCCTTCACTTTCCCAGAAGCCCTGAAGGACCTGTGTTTCGCAGGTAAGCGCCCGGAACTGTTGCCGCAATTCCAGCACGACTTCGGCGCGCAAGGACTCCGGGACGGGCCGGCCATCATTAAACCGCAACGGCAGGAGAATTTCGTAATGGCGCAAGACGTTCATAATCCGCGGGACCGACGACCGTGAACGTGATATTCTCTGTGGCCAGATAACCGAGCGCCATTCGCGGTACCATGGTTTCACCGTTGTCCCAGGTCCTGAACGTGAACCGGCCGACCAGTTTGCCCAACGCCTTGCGTTCGGTCTCGGCATCTGGGAATCGGATGATAATCATGGCGAAATGGTAACTCCGCGTCTTGGAATTGGCAAGCGCCTGCCAAACCTGCGGAAGGATGACCGCCGCCGCCCTGACCGGCCCGGCCAATGGCCCGCGCCCGGCTTCGTCCACGCTGGCGACGCGCGTCGCGCCGCGCGACCAAAGTCCGCGCTCGAACTCGAAACGGTCGGCAAATCTGGCGAGCATGGATTCAGTAGCCTAATACTCGTTCAGGCGGCGTGGACAATGTCATTCTGCGACTCCCGCCCTTCTCTCCGCCGCCAGAACGGAAAGATGAACAGACCGGTTTCGGTCTCGACGACCCACTGGCCGCCCACCTGATGGAGAAGCTGCCACTTGTAGTCCATGCCACCACGGCGAAAGACTCTGAGGCGACAAGCAGGGGAAAGACCGAAAGTGAAACAGTTGAGTGCTGCCTCCGCGTCTGTGAACTCCTCGTGCCATCCCTCGAAGCCAACGGTGTAGCCGCCCCGTCGCTCCTGAATCCAAACGCGAAATCCGGTTGGACTCTGCGCAGGAATCTCCAAGTAGCCACCAGCGACCGTATAGGTGACATCTGGATACTTCTGAAGCATCTCTTTGATGCGTGCAATGACCATGCGTTTGACACCGCCGAAACTACGGATCAGCCGCAGATTTCATCGTTGATAGACTTTGGTTAGGTTTCACGAGAATCCATCCCAGCTATTGTTCGTCGGCGTCGCCCTCAATGCATCTCCACCGCGCAAGTCCCCAGCCCCTTGCGGTAGTAATTGAACTGCACGTTCGGATGATCCGCCAGCAGTGACATCGGCACGGCGGCGTCCGGCAGCTTCTTCGCGATCATCAAGCACGTCAGCCGCTGGCCAAAGGGATTGTCATGATTGCCGGCATGCCAGATCGAAACCTTTTCCGCTTTCCACGTCTCGACGGGCCCGACGGAAATAGCCTGTGTCGGCACCAAGGAGATGTTGCCGCCGCCGGAGGTGCGCGCGTTCTGCGCAATCGTCAACGGGTGCAAATCCACCACGCGCGTGGCGAGCTTGCGATATTCGGCGGGCGACGGTGGCGCGTCCTTGTATTTCCCCGCGCGCTTGGGCGGGTCGTTAAAGGCCCAATGCTTCACATCGCCCTGGCCACCTTGCATGACGGCGCAACGCACACCGGCGTCCCAACTCCGGCAAAATTCAGTCGTGTCGCCTTTGGGAAAATGCAGGTTGGCGTCCGGCATCACGAGGTTCTTGCGGATGCGATTGAAGCACAATTCGCGATCCGCCTTCTCGAATGAGAGCGGATGCGTGACCGGCGCTTCCTTGCCATCGAGAAACCACTCGTCCATGCCCCAGAAATGCGCGGACTTGAGATTGAGGTTGAGATCATTCACCAACCGCGCAACCAGGGGCAGTTGTTCCGTCGGCCCAATCGGGCCGCAGAGGCCGACCGGGTTGTCCGGTGTGGACTGCTGCCAAGCCGTGATGTATTCGAGGGCTTCGGCGAGGTAGAAATCCTCCAGGGTGTCGTACATCACCACCTTGAACCCGGGACGGGAAAGGCGCTGCATTTTCTGCGGCGTGAGCGCGGCGGCATCGCGGATGAGTTCGTCGTCGAGCGTGGTGTAATCCCACCAATCGGGGGAGATACCGCTGAGTTTGCGGGGCATGATTCGTTTGGGAGTTGGAGGTGTTGGTTGTTTAATCGCGCAATGAGCCGGGCAAAATCGTGAACCAAGTTTCGGCGCGTTGGAGAATAACTCAACAAGAAAACTGCCGGGGCTGATGGAGAAATCATTGCACTTCCTTGCCTTCCGGAACCTGCCCCAGTCGAAGAAAGGTTGTAATCATGCCGGCTTCGCCACAAACAGTCATTTCAGGAAACCGCTTGAACCACCTCGCCGCCGGGACTTCAGGGCAAGTGGCCAGCCAGTCAGCCAGCCGAACGAGCTGCTCGGCAGAAATCTTGCGGTCTCTGATCCGCTCCAGCAGCTGCTGCAGTAACGCCGGTGGTAAATTGCTGCGGCGAATCTGCGGCATGGGTCATTCGCCGTAGAAGCCGCGAGTGATGGCCGATGTCAACCGCTCGATTTCGGCCGGGTCGTCGGACTCAACCATGCGCTGGGCCAGTCTCCCAAGCTCTTCGCCGGTGAGTTGCCGGGTTTGAGCCAGTTTGAGCGCATGTTGAATCACCTTTACCTGTTCGTTCGGCGACAGGCTGTCAATTTCTTCAATCACTTTCGCCGCTGTCATGGGGACACACTACTCTGGGCCGGGCTGGCCGACAAGACGCCAACCCGGTGTTCTGGAGTTGGATGATGACCAGCAGGCAAGGTCATGATCAGCGATGGAGAAATGCAGCTTGCGGCTGCCCTATCCGGCGATTTGCCCAAAGTTCTCAACTTCCTACAAGCCGGCTTTTCCTCGCCGGTTCACGAGGTAATTCTTCCCCAGCACCTCGCGCAACGGGTCAACCTCCTCAGCGCTGAAGCCGTAGTGCAGGTGCCGCCACCAGCCTTCGGCACACTTGAATTTCTTGGACGCCCGACCCACCAGGCGCGCGTCCGCATCCGCCTTGGCGATGAACGAATTCACTCCCTGGGTGGCAACGAGCCACGCCTGCTGGCTTTGGTGTTCGGTCAGGGCCGCACGCTTGACCGGTTGAACGGAGGTCGTGTTCACAAAAAACTCCGGCACGACGCGGCGGCGCAACGGGTCAAGCATGCTATGCGGAATGCAATGGTAAACCGTGAGATCATAATCCGCAGTTGGGCGCGGCGGCAGCGAGCGGAAGTTGGGCATCGCGTGCGCGAACGCAGCGGTGACCGCGAGCCGGCAGGTGTTGGTGTGGTCCTCCATGTAGTCCTGCGGCGGATGGGTCAGCACCACGGCGGGTTTCACGTCCCGAATCACGGCGGCGACGCGGCGCACCAGTTTCAGGTCGTAAATGATCTCCATGTCGTTGCACAGCGGCGCATGGAAGTGCGCGCCGAGGACGCGGGCGGCGCGTTTCGCTTCGGCGAGACGGATGCGGCTGAGTTGCCGGGCGTTGTATTGCTGGCTGCCGCAACAGCCGTTGGCGACGTTCAAATAGTGAATCTCCCAGCCAGCGCGCTTGAGCAACAACAGCGTCCCGGCCATGTAGAATTCGATGTCGTCCGGGTGCGCTCCGATAGCGATGGCAGTCTTCATTTCAACTCGGACAATTTAACGGGGCGGCCCAAGGCCGCCGATTTGTCGGCGGCGAACACCACTTCATGCGTCTTCGCCGCGTCTTCCAGCGTGGTCAGCGGCATGTTCCTGCCGTCGGCCAGCGCCTTGAAGAACGCTTCAAACTGGTTTTGATAGGGATGATCCGAAACGTCGCCCGAATCCGTGAGTTTAAGGGACAGTTCGCTCCATTTCTGTTTGTTCACCCCGAGCCTGGTTGAGTGGAATTTATTGTCCAACAGACTGCCCTCGCTGCCGACGAGGTGCGTGTGGAAATAATAAGGCTGGAGGCAATCTATACAGGAAGCCACCTTGCCCACGCGGCCGTCCTTGAACTTCAAAATCGTGACGCTCGTCGTGGGATATTCGTAAGCCTTGAGCTCGGGGTTTGCCGAATTTGTGGCGTAACTGGACACGCTTTCCACTTCGCCACCCATACAAAGCAACAGCGCATCCAAAGCGTGGCAGCCGGCGGAGAGTAAGGAACTGCCGCCCGCCGTTTTCTTCACGTTCCAGCGGAACTGGCCATACCACGGGCCAATGCCGTGATAGTAATCCACCTCGCCGTAGTGAATTCTGCCGAGGATGCCGGAATCAATCACCGCCTTCGTGGTCAGGAACTGGCTGGAGAAGCGGACCTCGAAACAAACGCAGGTCTTCACGCGGGCCAGCTTCACGGCCTTCTGCATCGCGCGCAGATCCTTCAACGACAGGCAAAGCGGCTTTTCAATGATGAGATGCTTGCCTGCTTTGGCGGCTTTGATCGCCTGTTCGGCGTGCTGTGCCGGGTAGCTGCAGATCGAAACCATGTGGAGGCTGGGATCGGCGAGCATCTCGGCGAGATCACTGTAAACCGTGATTTCGCTGCCGTATTGCGCGCTGAGTTCCGCCGCGTCGAGCGGGCGCGAAGAACACACGGCGGTGACTTGTCCGAGCGTGGTGGCATTGATGGCGGGAATGTGCGCCGAGGCCGCCCAACCATAACCGATGACGCCAACGTTGAATTTCTTCATGAAATCAGATGAACCGGGTTCCAGTGCGTTGCACCGTCATGCCACAATCTTTGCCCGGACTTGTCAAAACAAAAGCCGCGCGCCTGGCCCGTTATCCCAATCCTGGAGTTGCCAAATGCGCCGCACCAATTGAAAACTCTCTCATGCCACTTAACGTGCTCATCGTGCCGGACAAGTTCAAAGGAACGCTCACCGCCGCCGCCGCGGCGCAGGCCATTGCCCGCGGTTGGCGCCGCGCGCGCCCGAAGGATCAACTCGAACTGCTGCCGATGAGCGATGGCGGCGATGGCTTTGGGGAAGTCATCAGTCAATTGCTGCACGCCCGGGCGCAATCCATCAAGACCGTGGACGCCGCGCATCGTCCGTGCAAGGCGGCGTGGTGGTGGGAACCTGAAAGCCGGTTTGCCGTCGTCGAATCTGCAAAAGTTGTGGGCCTCGCGATGCTTCCGCCGCGGGCGTTTCATCCTTTCCAACTGGATACCTTCGGACTGGGGGCCGTCCTGCGGGCGGCGCAGTCAAGAGGCGCAAGGCAAATCCTCATCGGTATTGGCGGCAGTGCCACGAACGACGGCGGCTTCGGTCTGGCGCGGGCGCTGGGCTGGGAATTCCTCAACCGTCACGGCCAGCCGATTCACAAATGGACCGGCCTGGAGGAGTTGACGAGCATTTGTCCGCCGTCAACCGGAGCGCGAACCGCTGAGTCCGCGCAATCGAATTTCGGTGAACATCGGCGTGCGGAACGCCGTCGCTCTGCTGGCGCGGACATGGCTGTCCGCGCTCCGGGTAAATTGGGTGGTGCATCACTTGGGCAGGTGATCGTGGCCGTTGACGTTCAGAACCGCCTGCTGGGCGCGCGTGGTGCCACGCGGATTTATGGCCCGCAAAAAGGTCTGCGCCCGGCAGATTTCGAGCGGGCCGAGCGCTGCCTTGGGCGACTGGCGCGCGTGGTGAAGCAACAGTTCGGCGAAGATTTTGCAGCGATGCCCGGCGCGGGCGCGGCGGGTGGATTGGGCTTTGGCTTGTTCACGTTTCTTGGCGCGAGGGTTGAGCCCGGCTTCGGATTGTTCGCGCGGCTCGCCAAACTGGAGGCCCGGTTGCGCCCGGCGGACCTTGTCATCACTGGCGAGGGAGCAATTGATCACTCCACACTCATGGGCAAGGGCGTGGGCCAGGTCGCGCGGCGCTGTCAGGCAATGAAGCTTCCGTGCCTCGGGCTAGGCGGGGTGGTTGCGCCGGAGAGCCGACGGAGCCGACTCTTCACGCGCGTTGCGGCGTTGACCGATTTGACGGACGTCGGGCAGGCGAAATCCAATCCGGCACATTGGCTGGCGCGTTTGGCGCAAGAGGCTGCGGATCGCTGGTCGGCGGCGGATTGAGACTCACGGTAAGTCGCATTGTTTATTGCCATGGCCGGCGGACAGGTAATGCGTCAGTCTTGCCCGGCGAAAACGCTCGTAGCGCAGGATTTCATCCTGCCGTATCTCGGATTTCCAATCCGCAGACCTTCGCCAAGGCCGGTGTTTCCGGGCGTTCGTTCGGTCCGCCGAATGGAATTCGGCGATACAGCAGATTGAAAATCTGCGCTACCGCCGGACCAGACTGAGGCATTACGGCGGACCGCAAGCTTCAACTTGTAACGGGCCGCCGCGCGTTGTTACCGTTGCGCCATGAACCTGGAAGACCATGCTGGAGATGTGATTCGCAAGGCGCGATTGATGAAGGACCTCGCGGCTGGCGTCACCGCCCAAACCGCCGGACTGAGTGAAGCCGATTACGCCACCCTCGAAGACTCCGGCCAGTCGCCGATCAAGCCCAACTACGCGGCGCTCGCGGAATTGCTGGGTTTGCACGGCGGGAAACTGGAAGGCCTCGTCAATGGCTGGCTGCCCTCGCCGAAAGACTTGAGCGTCTGGCGCGAACTGCGGCAACTAAGCACCGAAGGTAACGGGATGATCGTCCACAGTTACCTCGTGTGGGACGAAGTCACGCGCGACGCGGCGTTGTTCGACACGGGTTGGGATGCCGCGCCGGCGCTCGAACTCATCACGGAGCACCAGCTTCAACTTCGCCACTTGTTCATCACGCACACGCACCGCGATCACATTGCGGACCTGGAATCCGTGCAGGCACGATTCCCGAAAGTGAGAATGCACACGGACGCGAAGAGCGCACCGCCGCAACACAAGAACCGCCGCAACGATTGCATCCAGCTCGGCAGCCTGCGCATCACGAATCGCGACACGCCCGGGCACGCGGAGGATGGCGTGACCTATCTGATTGGCAATTGGCCGGACGACGCGCCCCACGTGGCGGTGGTGGGTGACGCGATCTTTGCCGGCTCCATGGGCGGCGCCCCGCAACACGGTGGTTTGGCGAAACAAAAAGTGCGCGACCAAATCCTGACGCTTCCCGCCGCGACATTGATTTGTCCCGGGCACGGGCCATTGACCACCGTGGCGGAAGAGCAGGTGAACAATCCGTTCTTTTGATTGGCCCTGGGAGAATTGGCCTTGAAACCAGCGCGGTTCAAGTTAGTGTCTCATCGTGATGAAAACGGTTGAATTCCCGCAAGCCCCGCTCCGCGATGCGCCGATGTGGCCAATGTCCATCGCCGCGTATCATGCCTTGGGGGAAGCCGGGCTCATCGCAAGAAACACCGAACTGCTGTATGGGTTCGTCTATCGCAAAATGCCCAAGTCCCCCATCCACTGTTACCTGTTGCAGAAGTTGCTGCAGATGCTATTGCGGGTTGTGCCGGCGAGCCACCTTCTGCGTTCCGAACAGCCCATCACCTGCGCGGATTCCGAGCCGGAGCCGGACGTTTCGGTGGTAAAGGGGAGTGTCGAAGACTTCCGTCTTGAACACCCACGCACCGCCGAACTCGTCATCGAAATCTGCGTGACCAGCCATGAGTATGACCGCTCGAAACTGCGCGCCTACGCCAGTGCCGGAGTGAAGGAAGTCTGGCTCGTGCTCGCGCCGGAGAAGCAAATCGAGGTTCACCGCCAACCGGGCGATGGAAAATTTGCCGAGCCAGATTCCTTTGGCCCCGGCGGACAACTAATCTGCACGGCACTGCCGGAATTCACGCTGGACCTGGATGCGCTCTTCTCGAAGCAGCGTTCACATACGCCGGATCAGGGCAACAGCACGCCGCGGTAATAGCGTTGCGCCGCGCTCGGCGACTCGGGATCGGCTATGAAATAGGGACTGCTGGGCAGAATCAGATTCGTCAACGTTTGCCACGGATTCGTGGCGCTGGCGGGCAGGGAGGGCAGATACTCGATTCGATGGGGGTGACCCACGAGGCCGGAGAGACGGAGTTGGGCGGAAGCCTCCCAAGCAAGCTCAAGGGCTACGAGTGGTGCGGACGCGTAAACAAAACTGTCAAATGCCATAGGTAGCGGAGACGACACCCAGCGGCTCCCGACGTTGACGAAACGCGTTCCATCAAAAGCGATCTCTCCTGTGCCGGGCAGAGCGGAAGCTGTTTGCTGAACCCAATTCGTCCCATCTGTTGACGTGACGAGATGGTTGGTGGTACGGGCAATGAAGATACCATTCTCATACTTTACACGCCACATTTCCTCGGCAATCCCGGTGTACGCCGTAGTCCAGAAATACCCGTCCGATGACAGCGCATTAGTTCCTGAACTTGAAGGTGAGATGAAAAGGTTTTTACAGTAGCTGATGCTGCTGCCCGTGCCCGCAAACTCCGGGAACCTCGAAAAGGCCGTGCCTCCGGAACTGACATGGACATAGCCATCGCCAGTGACCGCAACAAAGACACCCGCACCATACGCGATGTCCTTATAATCTCTCGCTGTCGCCAGCAGCGGGCCGGCCCAATCCGTACCATTGGTCGAAGTGAAAAAGTTCTTCCTGTTGCCGTCGAGTGCATCCGCCACCACGACGTATTTCCCTGCCCCGTAAGCCATGCCCCTGAGATGAGCGGCCACATCCACCCAGCCGAATAGCCAATCTATGCCGTTTGTGGAGATGCCCGTTCTCGCGCCTAAAGGCCCGCCGGTAGTCATGAACCTGCCCTCCGAAAAAACGAGGGAATACACGTTCCCAGCTCCGTTGGTATCGCCTTGGACGCGTAGCATCCAATTCAGACCGTCTTCCGAACTCAAATAGGCACCATAGGAAGACCAACTCCCTGCCGCCACATATCGCCCGTTGCCATAAACCACATGACCCAGCCCAAACCAATTGGTGCTCACCTGATTGGTCGTCCAATTGTCCAGCGCGTCGGCGCGTGCTGTGGGAGTGGATGTTGAGAGAAATATGCCAACGCAAATCGCTGACACGAATAGCCGAAGGTGAGTTCGGTTCATAATAGCCTCGCGTTACCTGGTTACGGCTCCGTCGCCGCATGGCACTGTGGCACAGGGATCAACGATCTGTCAACCAAGCATCAACTGCTTCACTTCGTCGCGCTGGTGGTAGCAAGGCGGCGACCGAACCAAGTCGGCAGTTTGTCGGCGTGCCCAAATAGCTCCAAATTAGCTCTTGCGTGGGCTATAGGGGCTTCCTATATTGCGCGCTCTTTTTGGAAGAAAGTTGAATTTATGCGTCGTCCCAAAGGCATCAAAACCAAGAAATCCGTGTCCAAGCGGTTCAAAGTCACCGCCAGTGGCAAGGTCCTGCGCAGCAAGGCTGGCCGGCGCCATCTTTGCCAGACCAAAAGCCCGAAGCGTCGTCGCGGCTTGCGTGGCACCGGCTTGGTCCACGAAACCGATGAATACCGGATCAAGCAGAACCTCCCTTGGAGTCACTGATTGTTTCGACGCCTGATTACCTTTAACTCCTGTAACTGAGATTTTCCCATGCGTGTCACCAATTCACCCGCTTCCCGCAAACGCCGCAACCGCATGCTGCAAGCGGCGAAAGGCTTTCGCCTCAAACGCTCCAAACTTTACCGCTACGCCTCGGATGCGGTGGATCACGGCCGGCAATACGCCTACCGTGACCGTCGCGTCAAGAAGCGCACCTTTCGCTATCTGTGGCAGGTCCGCATCAACGCGGCTGCCCGCGCTGCGGGGATCACGTACAGCCGGCTTATTGAGGGCTTGAAGGCCGCCAAGTGCGAACTGGATCGAAAGATTCTGGCCGACATTGCCGCACAGGATAACGCCGCGTTTGTCGAGATCGTGAACGTGGCCAAAGCCGCGCTGAAAAACAAGCCTGCCGCCACGCTGGCCAAAGCCTGACCTCAGCGATTCGACTGCAAGATTCTCCAAGGCGACCAACGATGGTCGCCTGTTTTTTTTATTGAGTGAGCAATTGATAGAAGCGGGCGGAGTGGCCTGGAGCGGCTACGTCCGTGAAATCGAACGAGCCATCCACTGCCGCCGGCTGGCTCCCCAAGACGGTCCAATTGGTCGTCGCCAGATTGGTACTGGCGAGGATTAGATAGTTTGTGCTGGGAATTCCCACGGCCGTCAGGTGGACAAGGTGATTCGGCAGCCGGGTGATGGAGGTAATGTGCGGGCGGTTCCACACATCGTAGAAGTTGCGGCCAATGGCGAGATTATCCACATAAAGGCTTCCCATCCCGTGTGCTTTCGCTTCATAACCGGCGACCTGCTTGAAACCGAAATGTCCCACACTGTGACTCATGCTGCCTTCGAGATAGGTGTTGTCCGCGCGCCGGGCCGTGTCGTCCTCATGCGCGGGATTGATCCACAGCGTAGTCGTGTAGTTCGTGATGTTGTAACGAAGCACCAGCGTGTACGGCGTGTGCAACGAGAGGTCCGCCGGGATCATCGTCGGCACGCCGGTGATGGTCAGGCAACCGAGCCGGAATTTACCTGGCGCCGCGCCATTGGTGGACACCCATAGCCGGCCACGGAGATTGTCCACGCCCGCCTGCCGAAAGAACGCAAAATAGTTGCCGTTGCCCGTTGGCAACTCGGTGAAGGTTGCCTCAAAGCGAGCGAAAACGGTGCCGGTGTTGAGGTTGGCCGGCAGGTCCAGCCGCACGCTTTCGCCCTCGGATTGGGTGAGATGCAGTCGCCCTGCGAGAATCTGAGTCTGGGTTTCGGCGGCATAATTGACCACCCACGGCGAGCCTTCTGCGCCGACCACCGGGCCGTCGGGGTAGTCAAACGCATCGGTCTGGATGAGTTGGGCGCGGGCGTTGCCAGCGAGCAGGGCCAGCAGGCAGAACCCAATCCAGCGCGAGCAAGAGGCAGTGCGCAGTGTCTTCAGCACTGCCAGTCGCGCCAAGGAGGATTGAGGCGAGCGAATCGTGGGCCGTACGGGGCGATGGCCGAACGCTCCGGGGCCAAACGTGCCGAAGCCGACGGGTTCGCGGGCGGCGGCCTCCGCCACCACGCGCGACGGAGTGGGGGCTGACGATGAACCGAAGTTTTCTGTCATCCGCATGAAATAATCTGGCGGCGCTGAATTGAACACTGTGCGAACGGCGCACAGGGGTGTGCGAGTGGCGCACACTCCGGTTGCAAGAGCGTTGCCATGGTGCGCCGACTCAAGACTTGGGGTCCGCTGTGGCGCGCGAGGCGAAAGGGCGACGCGACCGGACCACGAGGCTATTTCAGTGTCATTTGCAGCCGAAAGAACTTCGAGGGTGCATCCGGCGTGGGCGCGATGATCTGGAAGTTGCCATTGCCGAGCTTCTGTACCGGGGCATTTTCGGGTTGGAACGGTTGGTCCGGCGTGGTCGCGACAACGAGTTGGAACTGAATTTTGTCGGCATACTTCTCGGGCCAGTTCCAGGTCAACTTGAATTGCCCACCGGGCGTCGGTTCGATTTCCACCACGGGCGGCGTCGCATCATCGCTGCTGCCAACACTGATGGCATTCTTCGGATCGGTACCGTCCAGAAATTCCTTCAGATTGCTCGCACCGTCGTTGTCAGCATCACCGAATGGGTCGGTAACGCCATAAAGCCACTCCCACGCATCGGCGAGCAGATTGCCGTTGGCGTCGCCCGAACTGACTTCCGGGAACGCGAACACATTCAAGGCGATCACCTCCAACGTGGCGGCGCCACAGGTTGGAGAGAGGTCGGTATATGCGTGAACGTCCACCAGGCTGCCGGGCACAAGCTGGAACGCCACCGGGAACTTGAACGGTGTGCCGTCCGGCAACACCAGACTGCGCGGTGAACCCAGAAGTGCTTCGAGGATAACGCAATTGCCCGTGAACGAGTCGGTGCGCACGCGGAGAGTCACGTGATCTGTGGGACGGGCCGCCACGCCAGCGAGCACCTCGCCGACGCCCGTCGCCGCCGCCGCAAGTTCGCCAGTCGAAAGGCTTACGACCGCCAGATAGTTGGAGTGGAGTGTTTGTTCTTCGAGAAACGCTCGTAACACGTCCACGGGCGCGGGGAACTTGCCGGGCGCTGCGTTGTTTGAGAGCGCGCTGATGAGATAGATCTCCGCCGCAAGCTGGTTCAACTTTTCAACGCCGGTGGTGGGCGGCGCAATCACGGCTTGCTTGATGGAGTCATAAAGGTCCGCGAGCTTGTGACCAGGGAAGGCGGGGTTGGGCGCGCCAGTGCTCGCCACCAAGTTCGTTTCCAACGACAGTAAATCCCCATGCGACGGGTTGACGCGGCCCGCGTCCTGGGGGCGGAAAGGAAACAAAGTGATCTTGTTTGTCGCGGCAATCAGTCCGCGGCTCAGAAGCATCTGGCCGAGTTTCCGCTCGCACAGCAGCGCTACGAGCGTGTCTTCGTATGACAAGTCACTGACGAGCACCGGACGTTGGACCGCGGCTTGCGCGGCTCGCGCGGCGGCGATCCAGGCGGCGGCCTCCTGTTGCAGCGTGCCGCCACCGTAGGTGTAGTTGACTTGCAGACCGGTGGCGGCTTTTGGCACGGGCAAGAATGCCAGGAGTTCACGGCCCACCCGGGTATCCGAGCCTGCGGGAAAGCTCGTGCCGTTGGTGTGCAGGTCAAAGTGCGGTTCCGTGGCAGCGATATAAAGGCGCTGACTGATATCGGCGAAGAGATTGGAGAAATAGGAAACCGGACTGTTGAAAAATGGCAGGGCGGGGCAGCTATTCAACAGACCGCCATGCAAGTCATACGCGCTGACCACCGTACCGGTCTGGCAATTCAACATCGCAGGAATGAGGCCCGCAAATCCGCGTGAGAAGATCGCCCAATCGAAGGCGGACAATTCGTCAGCGCGCGGCGCATTGGTCGGCACGATGGCGGCGTTGTAGGGATTGCCCACACTCCCGGGCGGGCCGTTCGTGCCGGCAAGGATCTCGGCCAGGTCCGAGTAGCCGTCTCCGTCAGAATCCTTGCTGTTCAACGCGGCGTGGTCTCCACCGAGTGCGAGTTCGACGAAATCCGGCACGCCGTCACCGTCGGAGTCGAGTGATTCCGGAGCCTGGTCGAAGGTGTAGGTTGCCGAACGGATGGTGGTCTTCGCACCGTTGGCCAGCGCGTAGTATGAGATGGTGGTGTTCTTGAAAAGCGGCAACGGCTGGTTTGCATACAGCTTCCAAGTGTCGTCGGTGCCGAGACGATAAAAGATCAATCCGGTTGCGCCCGGCGGTGTGCTTAACGTGACCGAAACCCCCAGCGAATAGTGACCCGGCCTGGGTGAAATCTTGACTTCCACGACCTCATTGCCGATGGCGGGGGAGAAACTCAACAGGGAGAAGCTTTCAGCGATTTGATTGGGCAGGCCGAATGCCGCACCGGCGGGAAGTGGTCCGAGGTTGCGCGGAGTTGGATGATCGAGGCCCTGTTCGGAATTCACGAAGCGTTCGGTGGTTGCAGTGAGTTGGCCGGGTGGATTGGTGGTTTGCAGGCCGGACGCCCAGTCGGCGGCGTTGAGACTGCTGACGAGCCGGGGCGCGGGATGCACGAACGGCTGGTTGACAAAAAGGAACACGTTGGCGGCGGAGGTCAGCGGGTTCACGGGCGGCAAATCGCCGCCCGCCCCCTTGGTGTAACCGTTGCCTGCGCGCTTCCAGTCCTGGAACTTCGAGGACCTGCCCTCCGTGCCGTTGAGCAGAGTGAAGTGGCCCGAGCCAGTGGCCACCGCCCCGGTGAATTTCTGACCCGGCTCGGCGATGAATGATTCGAGCAGGTGCGGTTCATTCAGGCCATCGAAGGAATAAATGCCCGCGGTTTCGCCCGTGCCAAAGATGATGAGCAAGCGAATGTCATTCGGGCCGGGTACGGCAATGACCTGCCGCAAGGCGGCATGGAAGGTGAAGCTCGTGCCCGGGGCAAAAGTGAACGTCCCGGTGACGGGTTCCTGCACCGGATACAGGAGCAAATTGGAATCTCCGCCGCGGTAGAACAGGAACTGGTTCAACGCGGTGCCGTTGAAGTTGGCAAATAGCAGGGCATCGGCCGGTGGGAGATTGTTGATGGCGGCAACATTCGCGGGCGAACCGCTGGCGAGTGCCTGAGCGACGAAGGTGCGCGCACCGCCCTCTTCATTGATGATGCCGACCAGTATTGGATTCGCCGCGTTGGTTTTCAATTTCACGGCCTCAGCGTTTACCACGAAGCCGGACAGCGTATCGTCGAGGATTTGCGAGAATGTGCTGCCCGTGGAGCGCGTCAGCGTGAAACGATAGGGCGCCGCGGGATTGTTCGCGAGACTGGGGCTGTAAAGGTCGTGATGCGCGGTGTTGCCCGCACCACCGATGTCGAGCGCCACCACGCGATTCGGCCCCAGCGAACCGATGAAAACGTTCACGGGCTGCCCAGCCTGACCCAAGCTGGATGCGTCGAAGACATTGATGCGATTCGCCCCGGGCGACGTGAAAGCCAGTGCATCGCGCGCCGTGTTCAGAATGCGGCCCGCGCTGAAACCGGTCACGCTTTCAATCCCGCTTGCGCGGCCTTCGGTCCAGACGTTCGTGCCGTTGGCCTGGCCGTAAGCAACCCGGTAGATGCCCGTGGCTTTGTCCACGAGTACGGTATCCGCATGGCCATCGCCGTTGACATCGGCGGTGGCGTGGAATTCCTCGGGCGTTTCCGAGACCGCGCCGGACGCGGCGCAGCCGGCAAGGCAGAGCAGGATGAGGAGTCTGGCTTTCATTTCAATAGGTATGAATCTGTGGGTTCAGGAAGTGGCCGTAGTCAGAACACATCCACGGGCGGTGTGACAACGACATCGGTGATTTCCCGGTCTTCGCCGAAGCGCACCAGCAGGTAGCGATAGCGCGCGCCGAGGACGACCGGTTGCGTGTCGAGCAGGACGATGGCGTTGCGTGCGACACTTGAGCCGCCTACCGGGATGTCCAGGAGCGACGCCGAATAGACATCAATGAACGGATCGTAGATTAGCGCGCCCGTGCCGAATCCCGGCGCGCTGCCGACCGAATAGGCAATGCTCTCCATCATGGGCGTCACCTGGGTGAGATCCCCCGAAACCTTGGGGAAGAACTGATTGGTTTCCTGATAGCGATAGACCACGAGCGGAAACAGGCTTTCATCACTTTTGTTTTTGGCGATCCAGTTCAAGGGATTCCCCGTGTTGGCCAGCACGGCAGGTTGACCGAGCGCGAGACGCTCGCGTCCAGCGCTGCCGACCGTGCCCACGACGATGCCGACGCCGACGAAGTTGGTCGTGATGTTGGTGTGATTGATGAAGACGGGGGCGACCCATTCGGGGAACGAGTTCGTGCTGACCGGAGGCAATGGACGGGCCGGCCAGGGCACCTGCGGTCCTTTCACCACCGGCACGTTCCACAAGAACTTCTCCAGCCTGCTGTTCTTCGCGTCCGGCGCGGGCGAGCCGTCCAGACCGACCGGCTTGATGAACACCAGATAGTTCACGTTCAACTTAATGTTGACGACGCTCTGGAAGAAGCCGCCGTCGCCAAACTGCGGTCCGATGCGCGGACTGCGGTAAACGTAGAACTCCCGTGGCACCAGATTCGGCGAACCGGGCAGTTTGATCCACTTGGTCACCGGGAAGGGCGAAACCTGCGTGAGTCCGCCGCCAATGTCCGCCGGCAGCGATGCCCCGCCGACGGCGATGTAAACCTCGAAACGTTCGATGCCAAACGGCGGGCAGAACCAGGTAATGGCCATTTTGGGGTCGGTCTCCTCGCCCTCGGATTCGAGTGGCGACAACAGTGGTTTGCGGACGCCGAGCTTGAGCTTGAGGCAATCGCTGATCTGTGTGAGCGGACCGGCGTTGCCATGCTCGTCGAGAGTCTGGACGTAGTAACAAATCGTTGCCGAGTCCACGGGCAGGTCCGGGTCTTTCACAGGCATCTCCACCGGCGGATCATTCGTGATGGTGCCCTGCTTGATGAGAGTCATCGGGCCGAAATTGACGCGGCGATAAAGCCGATATTCCTTCGAACCGGATGCCGGGACGAAGAAGACGGTCGGTGGCTCGATGGTTTCGCCGTCGGCCGGATTGACGGGCGAATGAACGCAGTCATCTCCTCCGGTCGGGCCAAGCGGATTCGGGCGGACGCGAACGGGCTGGCAGTTGAGATAAGCCACGGCATTGATAATGTGCCTGGTGCCCGCACCGGGGAGCTGGTTGTTGCTGGTCTCGATCAGAGTGGTCGGCTCGTCGTCCTCTGCAATGATGCGGGCAAACGTTCGATGAAATCCGCTGCCGGCAATCTCCCGGCTGATGGTCCAATCGAAAATCAACGGCCCGCTGGCCGCCGGAAAGGGAATCCGGCCAATGACATTCGTCGCGAGGTTTCCCTGCGTGAAATAGAATTCCACGTACCCCAGTGCTGCGTTGGTGCGTGTGACAATAAATCGGTAGTATGCCTGATTCGTATCCGTGGCGGTGACGTCGCTGGTGAAAAAGTCCTTGTCGCTCCGGCCGCCGGGGCGGCAGCACAAGATGCCGATTTCGCCCGTCGGCTCGCCGGGCGCGGTGCGGTCGCGCAACACGCCGAACGCGGGGGCGCTGTTGGCGGAGAGATTGTTCGAGCAGGCACCGGCGTCCACGGCGCGAACCGTGTACCAATAAGTCTTGTCGTAATCCGTCGGCGCCTTGGGCGAACCCGGACCGTTGTCCACATAGCTCGCATAAAGCTGGCCGGGCACGTGAACAATCGGACCAGCAATGCGGTTCAGGCTCATGTTGGTCACACCGTAGGTCGTCGCGTCGGTGGCATTGGTCCAGCGATAGACATGGTACGCCGTAACGCTGTCGCTGAGATTGGCGGCTTGTTGCCAGGTGACCTTGAGCACCTGATCGCTTGCGCCGTTGTTAAATGTGTAAAGGTTCTCCACCTTCACGCCTTCAGGCGCTTCGGGCAGCAACCGATCGCAGGCCAGCGCCAGTCCGCCGGCGGAAAGATGACCGTCCCGGCCCAGCAAGTCTCGCGCGGTGGCAAAGTAATAAAACTGTTCGCCATTCACAAAGCCCACGCCGCCGGGTTGGTAACGGCCATTGTCGTCCGCCACGTACCAGGTCGGATCATTCGCGAAATCCAGAACCGAAACCGCGTCGTGCAGCTTGTTCACGGTCACGGGCGTTTCGTTGATGCGCTGGAGATTTCCTGCAGCGAGCAGGCCGGCGAGTTGAGCGCGGGTGGGCGGAACATTGTGGAAGTTGCCGGCCTCCGCGAAGGCTTTGGTCATGCGATACAGATTGTAGCCATGCTGCAGCAACCCCACTTCCCGGAGGTTGTTCGGCGTGGCCCAACGAAGCTTGATGTTCAAATCGCCTTTCGGGTTGGGCTCGTTGAATTGAACCGGCATGCCTGGTGCCGGCAGAACGATGGGTGCGGCGGGGTCCACAGTGACGCGGCCAATCACGCCGCGGTCGGTGTCGTTCGCGATGTCGAAATCGCGAATCTCAAACGTCGTCTTGCCCGGCGCAATCGGTTCTGCCCAGGCATGGCCGAGGCACAGGTTGAGGGACGGATGCAAGCGGCCCAGAAACACGATGTTTCCGAGCAACCTGGGATCGTGCTCCGCGCCGCGAATCACGGCGGAGATTTTCTCCGCCAACGAGAGCGTCTGGCTCGGGATGGCCGCGGCGAACAGAGCATTGATGCGGGCTTCCAGCAGGAACAGATCGTCGCCGAGATTGACGGCGCGAGTGAGCAGCGATTGGATCACGAGCGGGTCCACCTGCCGTTGCGTGATGGTGCGGCGTTCGTAGCTGGCGGTCGAGTCGGGCGCACCGGGTTTGGCATAGACGGCGATTTTGCGACCGGCCAGCGCGTTCGGTTCGGTTGGCTGCCAGAGCACGTAAGCCCAGGCCGCGCCTTGCGCGTTGGTCGTGGTGGTGCCGATGCTGAACACCGCGTTGGCGAGCGGTTCGTTGCCGCGCACCGTCAACGCACCGAGCGCAAGCAGCAAGGTGCCAAGAGCAGGGAGGATTTGATTCAGTTTCATGGTCAATACGTGTTCGATTCGAGATTTCGGATGGCGGGTGCGCCTTAGAAGTCAATGTCCCAACTGCCGTTCGTGTATTTGATGTCCACTGTCTTCGAGGCGGAGACGCAAATGAGGGCGCAAAGCTCGACTTCGAACCGACCGCTGCCGAGCATGGTGATGCCTTGTGGACTGCCTTTGCCGGCGAGCTTGATATCGCCGTAGATGGAGGCGACACAGAGGAAATCGCCGGACACCCCCAACAACGCCTTGCCCAGGAAGGTCGGGCCTTCAGCGAAGAAGCCCGCCCCCATGCCCATGCCGGCCGTCACCTGGAACATGCAACTGGCCGGAATGCCGAGCAGCGCCTCGGACACGGGAATCCAGACTTCCACGTAAGTGTAAGCGCCCGTGAACGGCGGCTGGCCGATGATCTTCTGGATTTCCTTGTCCCACTTGAGCGGCTCCAGCGTGCAGGTGCGGCCGAAGAACAATCCACCGAATCCCGTGTAACTGTTGATGGAAACGCCGCAGGAGGCGCTGAAGTAATTCTCTTCCGCGCCGAACGCGAGGCCCGCACTCAGTTTCTTGATCGTGGCCGGGCCGAGCGTGATCTTGCCGTCGAGGTCCAGGCCGCCAGCCATGCCGAGCAGGTAGCCGTTGTTACCGTTGAAGGTGAACTTGGCCGTGGCGGAAATGTTCGCGTTGCAGTTGGCGAACTTTACGGGGATCTTGTCCGCACCCAGCGTGACTTCCGTGGCCTTGCCGCCCGGAGGCAGACAGCCCGCCGGAAAGTTTTCCGAGTTCAACTCACGAATCAGCAGGAAGCCGTGGAACTCCATGTCCGACGGCACTTTCAGCGACGCGTAAACGTCCACACGCAGCTCCTTGAGACTGTCGCCGTTGATGTGCGCGTAGCCGTTGAGCTTGCCGGCACCGCAGACCGAATTGAGATTGCCAATCATCGGCGCAATGGTGTTGTCGAGCTGTTGCGCAGTTTCCGAAATGAGATCGCGCACCACCACGTTCACCTGCTGGAACATCGAGTCGGTGGTCTGGCGGATGGATGCATCGAGGTCATACAACCGGTGCTTGATGACTTCGCGCAGCTTGCTGGAGACGAGCGAACCGAAGAAACGGTCCTTCAGCCGGTCCATGAACAGGTCCGTCAGTTGTTGGTCGGTGTAGTGGAGGAAGGGATTGTCGTTCAGGCCAAACTGGAAGGGCTGGAGCACGTTGCGAAAATCCTGCTGCGCCTTGACGACGAGGCCGTTGATCGCGTTGGCCTGGCTGTTCAGGAGGTTGACAAGTTCCTGTTGGAACTGGCCGCCCGTATCAAGCAGGCTCTTGGCGGTGTTCACCGCTTGACGCAGCGCGGTTGATACCTGCTTCAATTGATCCAGCGTCGGGTCCGCCTGCTTGAGCAGATCATGCACTTTTTCCGGTATCAATGAACCGAGGAAGTCGGGCGCGGCACTGCCGACGATGGCTTGCATGAGATTCTTGATGAGCTGGCGGTTGCCCTGGCCGTCCTTGGTGAGGATGCTGTCCACCGTGTTCAGCGCCTGTTCCACCGTGTTGAGATTCTGTTGCAGCGTTTTGGCGAAGTCCGTGGCCGCGCCCGGGAAGCTGGCAAGCTTGGTGAGGCGGTCCGCGAGCGAGTTTACTCCATTGGTTGTGTAATTCGCCATGACGGCAACGGCCTGGTTCACGTCGTTCCACGGATTGGCGGTGTAGTTGGCTTTCAACGCCTGCACCATTTGCAACATGCGCGGGCGCAAGATGGCCTCGAAGGCCGGATCGAACAATTCCACCGCCTGCACCGACAGCGTCTCGGTCAGTTTGCTCATGCCCTGGTCAAGCGTGTTCCCAATGACACCCTGCACGGCGCTCTGCAAACCGCCCAACTGATCGTAAGCGATGTTGGCGAGACTCAACTGCGGGATGCCGTCGTATTGCGCGCCAAAGGTGATGTCCGCGAGTTGCGGGCCGAGGTACTTCAACTTGTGCTCGACGTTGAGCACGAGCAGGTCGTTCTGCACGTCCCTGGCGGACCGGAAAGTCCGCACGGGGCGATCCCAGAGGAGGGGATAGTCGAACGGCACCACGTCCAGCCACAAGCGCTCCGCGCGCACCAACCATTGTTCGGTCTGCGGATTGCCGTCGCGATACGCGTTGACGTTCGCTGCCACCCCCTTGGGCCAGCCGGCGTTGTCCTTGTCCGACGGATTCTGGTTGAAGAAGTTCTTCCCTGGTTGCCATTCGTAACCCTTGTTCGCGGCACCCCAGCCACCGGCGAGATGGACCGGCGCGTTGGGGTTGTCCTTGTCCGCGGCGCAGTGCATGTGGACTTTCAAATCCTCGAAGAACGGCGCGTCCAGTTTGCCGGCGATGTTCAACCAGCCTTGCGCGTCGCCCGGACCGCGATGGTCGTAGTTGTTGAAATAAGCGTCATTGACCGGGGTGAAACTCCACTTCTCACCCGCCGGCCCGGCGAATGACAACTGGCCTGGCAGCTTGAGCCGCGAGTCCATCTTCAGCACGTCGGAATTGATCAGCGTGATGAGATTGCCATTGGTCTCAAAACCCAGTTCCCCAAACAGAGCCACGCCGGGGAATGGCGACGCGTGCGCCTTGACGCCGAGCACGAGTTTGCCTTGGCCCGGATCGCAGGCAAGGGCTTCGTCGCGGTCAAATTTGATCGCCAGCGGCGAGATGTCGGCTTTCCAGTAATTCAGTTCCTTGTATTGGCCGTGTTCGGTCGCGGGAATTTGCGCGTAGTCCAGCCCGCCCAGGCAGTTGAAGATCAACTTGTCGAAGTTCTGGGTGATGTCACTGGGATGCTTGACGTAAACCGAACCTTCGGTGCGCGAATCCACGTTCTGGCTGTCGAGAAAGGCGAGGCCGAAATTGTCCACCTGAAACGAATAGCCGTACCACTTGTTCGTGGCGGGGAACGAACCAAACACGGCTTCGTGAACACCGCTGACGCCGCCTTTGCGCAAGTAATACTTCGAGCGTCCCGTCAACGGATACCAGCCCGTGGGTTCAGCGGCGAGCGTGCTGTCTGCGTGTTTGTCGCCGTCCTGACCAACCCGGAAGTTCAAACCGGCATAATCGCCAAAGCCGCCGTTCGTGCCGTTCGAGTAGGAAGTGGTGTACGGCCGCTCGATGCGCGAGAAGTCAATCTGGGTGGATGTGTTCGTGCCGATGCCGGTGAACAACAACACCGCGGCGCGATTCGCCATGCTTTGTGATGTCTCACCTCCGCGCAGGAAGAATCCGGGAATGTGCAGGCCTGCGGGACTGAACGCCTCGACGCGGTGCGCATAACGGTTCTTTGAGGGAATCCAGCCCCAGGTCAGGTCCGTCGGTTGGGCAATGACGCCTTTCGCGGCAAGCCCGCCATCACGCGTAAAGTAAAGCGTCTGATTCTGCGGCGCGAACAGCAACGATTCCGTGCCCTGTCCGCCCGCACAGTCCGGCTCGGTGCAATCGCGGGTGTAGGCCACGGCCACTTGGGCAACGCCCGCCATCACGCTGGCACCCGTGGTCAGCAAATCGTTGGCGATATTGACGGTGGTGCTGTTGGTGCTCACGACCACGGCTTGATGCGGGAAATGCGCGAGGAACGCGTTCGTTCCCACCGTCAAGTCCATTGTCATCCGCGCGCTCTGCCATTGCGGGTCCGCGGCCACGATGACTTGCGGACTGACGACCTGCAGCACCGACTGCATCTGCGCTTCGTTGGAGGGTTTGAATTTGTACGAGAGCGAAACCGGCGCGGCTTTTAGCGCCGCGAGTTCATCTGCGCGCGTGTATTTGATCTCGCCCGTCGGATCGAGGACGAAGCGGCCATTGGGAATGTCCCAGGCCTGCGAATTGAATTTGAACAAAAAGGGCTTGGTCTCTTCACAACCCCACGCGGGCGTGGAGTTGACCGGATTCACCGTCGGAAGCAGTGATCCATTGAGCGCGAGATTGAGGAATCCGGCATAAGGCATGAGCAAGCGATTCGTCGGCTCCGCGTTGGCGCGCGTGCCGAAACCGGCGGGATACCAGGCAATGAAGCTTCCCGTGCCGCCGTTGGTGCCAAGTTGAACGTTGAAACGCTGGAAGCGGATGCCGTTCAGCGTGTTGGTGTCCGGGGCGGGCCCGGCGATGTTTACCGGCGTGACCCCGACGTAGTGCGACGTTCCATCCGCGCGCAGATGGACGGAAAGCGTCGTGCCGTCACCGTAAGTGTGATTTGTGGCGGCCAGGACATGGCCCTTTTGGTTGTCCACGTTGAGGAACGTCAATATGGCATCGGGCGGAAAGCTCATTGGGAACGGCGAATTGGCGATGCTCTCAAACCGGGTCTTGAGCGCGCCGAAATGGAGGTCGCCGTTGAAATGAAGCAAACGGTTCAGTCCACTTTGCCCACTGTTGCCGTTCACCACCGGCTGGCCCAGCACTTCCAAGTGCGCAATGCTGACGATCGTGCGGAACTGGTGGTTGACCGAATCCAGTTGCACGCCGTCCGCCGGCTGCAAGTCGAGGACGTCCGTGAACGTGGTGGTGCCCGGCGATTTGATCGCGGCCTGCACCCAGTTGGGGACGCTCTTGAGCAACACCGTGGAATTGGTCTTGAGCGGCACGAACTGGCCGGTGGTGTCGTTGTACAATTGATGATTGAAGACCACCGCCACCACGCTGTTGGCCGACGGCGCGTTGAAGTCGTCATAGCGCCGCACCGAATAGGTCACGGAGGATTGAAACGTGTCCTTGCCAGGAACGGTCTTGACCGCGAACGTGCGGGAATTGACCACATTGTTCAGCGTGGCGAACGCATTCACGGATAGGTCGCCACTGACCTGATTCGTGAAGTGATACACCGTGAAGCCGGTGGTGGTTTGCTCGTCGCCGGTGAAAACGAATTGATTCGTGCCCGTCGTGCCTGGCCGTTCGGACAGGCGCAATTCCACGCGGTAACCCAGCAGCGGACTCAGCCTGGTCGCCGGCTTCAACTGGACATTCAGACTGGCAACCGTGCTGGTGACGCCCGGGATGAAAATGGAGGGTAGGGTGATCTGGTTGGTCACATAAAGGGCCGTGTTGGTCTGGCCCGGCGCCGTGATCAGGTCCACGGCGTTGCTCTGACTGTCCAACAGGCGGAACGCGGCTTGATACTGGTACGTGCTGTACAACGAGTTGGTGGTCGTGTAACGGATGGCGGCATTGACGCTAAGGGCGTCGCGGTCATAACCAGCGTTGGCGTTGTTCGCGTCCGAATCCACAAGCCAGCCGACGAAATTGGTCAAAGCAAGGTTTTCAATCGTCTCGTAAGTGTGCGCCCGGGCGGAATGGGTGAGACCCAGGACCACGAAAGCCAGACTCAAAATTCTGATCGCGAGGTTCGCGAGTGTACCGAGAGGTCGTTTCATTGGGGCGTGGTTTTACTCTGACCTCGCCGCGTTGAGAACTGTGCAAGCCACGCACAGGGGTGTGCATCTGGGGCACACCTGCGTCCGGATGTCCGGTGGCGGATTCGGCAGGACCCACGCGCCAACATCGGTTTGGAGAGGTGAATGGCGGAGGACTATTGAGCAATTGTTGCTTGCCCCAAAACCAGGTGCATGCCGGCTCAACGGGAAATCAAGCCGGCGGAAAGAGTCCCATAACCGCGTCGTGACACCGGCAGCAGACCAACCCACGCTCCCGACCATCATGGGTGCCAGCGTGTTCGTGATTGATAACGCAGGCCGCCAGCGCATGCCGTTTCCGCAGGTCGGCCAGATCGAGTTCGAGATCGAAGTACACCCACAACCGGCAGTTCTGGCTCCACGCCTGACCCGCAAACGTGATGCGCGCTCCCCGCGCCAGCAAATCACGAAGTGCCGGTTGCAGATGCGCGCAGAGCTTGGGTGTCTCGGCTGGCGGTTTCATGCGCTACCTCGCAAGCAACCGACCCAGGAGAAATGCGGCAATCCCGATCAGAACGGCCGCCGGAAGCGCTACGTGGAACAATCCCCATGCCGCCCGTTCTCCGGCGTAATTGGAAATCCCGCGCGCTTCCGCCAGATGGGTGCCAAGGATCAGACCCAACCCGCCCACAATGATCGCGGCGGGCACCGCGATAAGCAATCCCAGAGCGAGAGACCGCCAGAGAGTGTAACTGCTGAAAAGCAACCAGGTCGTCACGGTGTGACCCACGATAAATCCAGTGAACAATCCAACGGGAATTCCCAGCACTCCGGCCAGCAGACCACGACGGCCTTGATTTTCAGCCATGAAAAGACAAAACACACCGTACGTCGCCAACGTTACCACCACGGAAGCGATGGGGGCGGAGAGCAGGCCAACGAGAATTGGGTAGAACACTTTCATGGCTGCATCCTGCGACTGTTGACTCCCGGAGGGAAGCGGCGACGAGAAAAGCAATGTGATCAGTCGCCGCCCACGTCCTGACGCCATTCGGGATAAATGTCCTCGGGCAGTTGCCCGCGGCGAATCAAGTCTTGCAGGTCGCGAATGATGGTCTTGCGCGAGACATTGAAATCGCGCGAAAGACCGGAGACGTTCGGTCGCTCGGTTGTGCCGCGCAGGCGTTTGATCATTTCGTGCTGGCGCGCGAGGCGTTCCGTGAAGCGGCGGTCGGGTTCTGACGATTCAATCTTCTCAGCCCGTTCCAGCGATTGGAGGAGGGCCACGGTTTCCCCGAGGCCACATTCGGTGAGGGCGATCTCCACGGTTCGGTCGAGTTCGTCCAGGTCCACGGGTTTTTCCAAAATGTAATGCGCCGAGCGTGGACCTTGCAGCGCGGCGAGTTTCTCGCGGATTTGCAGCGTGCCAGAAATCATGATGACGGGCACGTGCGCGGCAACGGCCTTGAGCTTGGGCAGGAATTCCAAACCCTTCTCGCCTTCGTCCAGGATGTTGTCGAGGATGATGAGGTCGGGCTTGGTGTCGGCAATGGATTCGAGGGCCGCACGGCCCGTGGAGACGCAGGTGAGGCGATAACCGCGCAACGCCTTGCCGTAGAGCTTGAGCTGCTTCGGATCGTCTTCGACAATCAATATCGAGGCCATGGTTTCTTCAGTTGCCGTCATCCGGGCGAGTTTAGGGTGAATTCCGGGTTTGGGAACTGTGCGTCTCGCGCACAGGGGACAGTCCGGCAGCCACGGGAATGACGAGTGTGAACGTTGCCCCTTTGCCCGCTTCGCTTTCCACGCTCAAACCCAAGCCGTCCTGCTGGGCAATCGAGTAAACCAGGGACAAACCCAGCCCGGTGCCCGCCTTCGCACTCGTGCGCTTGGTGGTGAAAAAGGGTTCAAATAAACGCGCCTGCACTTCCGGCGCGATGCCCGGCCCGGAATCCACCACGGTCATTTCGACAAACTGCGACGCTTCGACGGGGCGCAACGCATAGGGCTTGGCGGCAGGACGCGTGCGGGTGTGAACCGTTATTCTCAGTCTGCCCCTGCCCTGCATGGCTTCGGAGGCGTTCACCACCAGATTTAAGAGCACCTGCTCCAATCGGCCCCGACCGACATTCACCGACGGCGCCTCGCGATCCAGTTCCAGGGTCAGGGCGATGCCGCTCAGGAATTCCTTGCTCAACAGCGAAACCGTTTCCTCCACCACCGCGCTCACGTCGGTGGGTTCGGCAGCGGCGGATATGGATTCATTTCGAGCATAACCCAGCATCGAGCTGACGACGCTCTTGCCCTGCATGACCGCCTGTTCGATATCGGCGACGTTTTCCTGGATGTCCGGCTGATGGCGGGTTTCGCGCCCAATGAGTTTGTTCGACATGCGGATGACGGACAGCAGATTGTTGAAGTCATGGGCAATGCCGGTGGCGAGTGTGCCCAGCGCCTGCATCTTTTGGCTGTGCATCAACTCGACCTTGGCCACTTCGAGCTCGCGATTGCGTTGCGCGGCGCGGCGTTCCGCCGCAAGAAAACCCACGATGGCCGCGCGATGCCGCCGAAGCGTGAGCAGCGCGAAGGCGGACGCCAACCCGAATCCCGCCAGACTGATGAACAACGTGGCTTGCATGGGGGTCACGCCAGCGGGGAGCGATGCAACATCGTCGCGGATGGAGGGAATTCCATTCCAATCGAGTCCGATCAAGGCGAGCTGCTGTCTCGCCCGATCCATGTGCCACACCTGTAATTTGTCTGTCGCACTCGCGGTCACGATCACCGATGCATCCAGCGCCATGCGGACACTGCTGACGCTCTGTGGTTGGGGTGCGATCAAATTGGCATACACCTCGTCGGTGAGGGTGGCACGCAATTGCGCCTGCTGGCGGGTGCGGGTGACCACCATGTCGCTGCCATCCCCCAGGAACGCCAACGAGCCGTGGGTGATGGCGGGTTCATCGCGGGCAATCTTTTGGAGTTGATTCCAGTCGCCCACCGACCAGATGGCGGACGCCGCCGTTCCCGCCGTCCCCAGCAGCCGGCCATCTGCGCTGAAGGCAACGACCGAGCTCGGAGCATTAAGCGTGATGATCTTCTCCCCGGTGCGTGCGTCCCAGACTTTGGGGTGATCTCCTTCCCCCACACCGAAACCGGTGACCACCCATCGGCCATCGGGGCTGATGGCAAATCGCCCCGCACCGGTGGGACTGGCCGGACTGCGCAAGCTGGCAAAGCGGCACTTTTCCCCAAGGAACACCGGGGCCTCCTCAGTCGTAAGGTTGAGCACCACCAACCGCGCATCCGTCAACTCGACCACGGCATGATGTCCGGCAAGGCTGATGGCCAGTGCCCGCGCGCCGCGTTCCTCGGGCAGGGGAATCCGTCGGAGGTCCGCCGGATTAAGAGTAGGTGGAAGGGAATGTCCATCGAACGGCCAGACCTCCAGCCCGCTACGGCGGCATAGGTAGAGTGAACGTTCATCCGGGGCCATGCGCGCGGAAACCAAATCTTCCACCGCCACGAACACTTCCGCCTCCTTGCTCGCCAGGTCCCAGAGCCGGAACCCCTTGCTCTGCGTGGCCAGACACCAGCGGCCACTGGGCGAAAGGTCCACGGACAGGAACGCCCCGTCAGCCTTGGGACAAACCAACTGGCGATAAATCTCACTGCGCGACAACCGCCAGACCCCGAAGCCAACAGAAGGCCGCCAGAAACCAATCCGCTCGCCGTCATTCGAGAAAATGTGTCCGACCCCCTCGTGCGCTGACACAATGGTCTGGCCAAGGGCCGCGTCCCAGAGCCGGGTCGTGCCATCTCGCGAACCGGAGAAGAGAAACGCGCCGTCCGGACTAAAACCCAGCCGAACGCAGGGCTCGCTGTGGCCGCGGAGAATGCGTTGCGCGCTGCGACGGACGCTCCAGAGATAGACATCGCCATCCTCTGTCGCCACTGCAAGTTGACTGCCATCCGGTGACCACGCCATGGTGAACACGCGGGTGGTGGTTTCCAGGGTGGCGAGTTTCCGGCTTTCGGGATAGGCGTACAAATCCACCGACGCATCCGTGGCCACGGCCACTTCCATTGTGCCCGGTCGAAAGCGAAAGGTTCGCGCGCCAACCCGGATGGCGCGATGCAAGATTTCCCAGGAGTCGAAATCGAACAATGCAATCTGGCCGTTGGCGTCCGCGTCACCAAAGCTTAACCGGTTCGCATCCGGCCAAAACGACATTCCGGCGATGACGAGGTTCGTGGCATTGACTCCGCTGGCCAGCAGACGCGCGCCGGTGGCCACGTCCCACACCACCATGGCCCCACCCTCAAAACGGGCCGCCAGTTTTCGGCCCTCCGGGTCGAACGCCACACTGCGCACCGGCATTCGTGTGCCGGGACCGAGTTCCTGCGCCGCAAAGGTCCGGTGCGTGATGCCGTCTGTCAGCCGGCCGATGAAAACGTTGCCCTGGGAATCTCCGTGAGCGAAATAGGTGAGTGTGGCATCCATTTCCACCTGGACGGTGTCGCGCGGGGCAGGCCGGACATCGCCTACAATATCAATGTCCGAAAGCGCCAGGGCGGCGATGGCTTCCGTGCGCAATCCGGGAGAGGTTTGAATGGCCGCCGCGTTGCTGATGACCGTGAGCGCGTGCTGACGACGCCCCGCTTCGGGGGTCAACCGTACGGATCGCGCCTGCGCCGCGTAAGCGTGCCACAAACGTTCGCGAGCTGCCGTCTCCGCGGTTTCGGCACGATGCAGGTTCCGTGCGGCCCGCAGGCTGGCGAGCACCGCGGCCAATGCGAGCGCCAGCACCATCACCAGAATAATCGCAATGGCCGTGCTGGTGCGTTGAATGTCGCGGCGACTCGTCGCCCGCACCGTTTCGAGATCGCTGGGGGCTTGGAAATGTGGTTCTGGAGTGTCGGTCACGGCAGTTGGTTCACTGCGCAGACTCTAGGCATTTGCCGGGATCGTCGTCAACTCGGGGTGTTATCGAGAGCAGGTTACGTGCGCCCAAGTCTCGTAAGTCGTTTCTCCGCACCAAGGAAATCCGCCACCGCACAAAGTCTCGTGTAGTACTCCTCTTCCATCATCCCGAGCAGCGTGGCGCCGTAGGCGAGGCAGTGATCGTCGGTGATGATGTCACCGTAGTTGAGGAGCGGGATCATGTAGGCGACGGCGAGCGGGAGGAGGTCGGGCCGGTCGCGCAGCAGGGGGCGAAGGTAGAGGACCCGGCCATCCTGCTCGGGGTTGCGCCAGTCCAGGTCCGGTTGCGCGAACTGGTGCATGGCCATCTCACCGAACTCGAAGACGAGTCGCACGGGATGGCGGAGACAATCCGGGTCGTGCAACAGGGCATCAAGTTTGTCGGCGGTAAGCGGGCCGTGCTTCTGATGGGCGACAATCGCTTGGGCCACGAGATGTTCGCGCAGGCTTTGCTGGCCGAGGTGTTCCAGTTCGGCAGAATTGAGTTTTCGCAACTCAACGGCGTGAGTGCTGGTCGTCATGCGTTTACAACTCTTCAATCTTTTTGCATCTGGGTCGCTCGTCTTCACCTCACCGCACCGGTTTAGCTTTTACCCACCAAATCCCGGAGCGGCTGGCCTCCCGAACAAAAAGCATTGGCAATGACATTAGCTCGGACGGCAATTCTCCCTCTCCCAGCGGGAGAGGGCCGGGGTGAGGGAGAGTTGGCGGTGAAGCTCATTGCTACCATGGCACATTCACCTTAACCCTCCCCATGAACCCTCGACCGGAGCGCGGGTCTGTGACCCGCAACGGTCTCGGCCAGTCCAGCGCGCTGCGGGTCACAGACCCGCGCTCCGACCGCGCCCTCCGGTTCAGGGGTTCAAGGCGCGAGATTTCATCTGGGAGAAATCTCTCCCTGAGGGAGAGGGAATGGTCATCACCTGATTTGCTTTTGCCATAGCATTGCTGAACCGACTCCGTCGCAGGTTTTCCACAGCGTCGGCGAACGATTATCCCCCTCCCGCGGGGAGAAGGAGAACGCCGACGGATGATCTCCAAGTTTTTCACCGTTTGTGCGTGATGTCTTGTCATGGCATCACAATTCCCCTCTCAGTTCCTCCCACGGCAGCGGGCGGTCGTAGTTTTTCGATGCGTCGGGGACATGGCACTGCTGGCATTGGCTGCGCCAGGGATGCGGGGTGGCGATGCGCTGCTTGCCGGTCGGGCCGTGGCAGGAGAGGCAGTTATCGCGCATGAAGGTCTTGTGCGGGATGGTCGGCGGCGCGAGGGGATGGGCGCGCGTGCCTTTGCCCGGGAAATCCAGCCCCAGAAAATCGCTGGCGCGAAACAGGCCAACGGTCTTGTCCGAACCATTGACGTGGCATTGCTGGCATTGGGAGTACTCGGCGTGCGGTACGGGCGCGATGGCTTGCTGGCGCTTTTCGATGCGCGTCTCCCGGGCGTGACATTCGAGGCAATAACGCCCGTCGCGATCCCCGGCAAAGGTGTGCGGCATGACGGGCGGCGCGCCCAGGAACGCGCGGTCAGCGGTGATGTTTGTGCCGAGGACGTCCGGGCGGATGGGTTGGGCGAAGGAACGGGGCTGAGGGTAAACTTGGCCCGTGTTCCTGGTGATGATGGGGGAATCAGCGGCGAGCAAGAACGACGCGATGCCCGCAGCCCCGAGCAATCCAAGAATCCAGAATCGGTGGATCGCTTTCCCCCTCACCCAGACCCTCTCTCCCGGGGAAACAATTCCCCGAACCAGAGTTCGCGCTTTGACCCCCTGGACTGTAGCAGCCGACGTGAGTCGGCTCTGACTTCTCCCCGTTCGCGGATGGAGCGGACTCACGTCCGCTGCCACAAGGTTCGCGGGGAGGGGACAGCAAGTGGATGTGCTCGAAACACCCGGCGATGGCGCAGCATACTCCGTCGCCGGTCTCCGGTCTGAAAACCGCTGCTTCCACGCGGCCATTTGCGAATTGGAGATGAATTTCATTTCACACCTTCGCAATGCCCACGGCGCATTTCTTGTAGTCCGGTTCCTTGGACAACGGGCAATGCGCTTCGAGCGTGACCAGGTTGATCAGCGCTTCCTCGGCGAAGAACGGCACGAACACCGAGCCGCGCGCGGGAATCGAGCGGCCATTGATCCAGGCGGGCAACAGGATTTCGCCCCGACGCGATTTGATGCGGACCTGGTCGCCGGTGGCGATGCGCATTTCGGCGGCATCCATGGGATTCAACTCGACGTAAGCGCGCGGCATGGCGCGGTGCAACTGGGGCACGCGGCGGGTCATCGTGCCGGTGTGCCAGTGCTCGAGCACGCGCCCGGTGCAGAGCCAGAACGGATAGGTCTTGTCCGGCACCTCGGGCGGCGCTTCGTAGGGCCGCGCCCAGACGAGCGCCTTGCCGTCCTTGAGTTTGCCCCAATAAAAATCCACCCCGCTGCCGGGCTTCACGAACGGGTCTTCGCCCTCGACGAAGCGCCGCGCCGTCTCGCGCCACGCGCCGTTCTGTTCCTGCACCACCGGCCAGCGCATCCCGCGCGCCTTGACCAGTTCGTCGTACGGCGCGAGCGCGTACTTCTTCATCATCGTGAAGGGGCGGTATTCATCGAAAAGCAACTTGTCCGCGTTGTGCGCTTTGAACACGTCCCACTTCCACAACTCCAGCGGCTGGCCGTCCGCGCCTTTATAGCTGAAGATAAATTCGCCGTTCTGGTTCTTCATGCCGGGATGGCCCAGTTCGAAACATTTTCGCGCGGCGGCGATGACCTGCCAGACGTCGTCGCGGGCGTCGCCGGGCGGCTCGACCATTTTGAACCATTGTTGGGTGCGGCGTTCGCTGTTGCCGAACATGCCGTTCTTTTCGATCCACATCGCGCTGGGCAGAACCACCGTGGCCAGGTCGGTGGTGGCGGTGGGATAAACATCCGAGACGACGAGGAACCGCTCGCGCAGTTTGCTGGTGAGCCGGTTCAAGTTGGGCATGGTCTGGCCGGGGTTCGTGACTTGAACCCAGCAACCGGTAAGTTCGCCGCTTTGCAGCGCCTCGAACATCGCGACCGCGTGATGGCCGGGTTTGGCGTTGATGCGGCCGGCCGGGAGATTCCACAGTTCCTCACATTCCTTGCGATGCTCGGCGTTGGCCACGAGGCGACCACCGGGCAGCGCGTGGCCGAGCGTGCCGACTTCGCGACAGGTGCCGCATGCGCTCGGCTGGCCGGTGAGCGAAAACGCGGTGCTGCCGGGCTTGCCGAATTTGCCGCTCAGGAAATGGACGTTATAGACCAGGTTGTTGATCCACGTGCCGCGCGTGTGCTGGTTCATGCCCATGCACCAGAGCGAAACGATCTTGCGGTTCGGGTCGGCAAAGCGGTCGGCAAGCAACTGCAACTGCGCGGGGCGCACGCCGGCCACCTTCCGCACGAATTCGGGCGTGTAGGTTTCGAGCCATTTGGCGTATTCCTCAAAGGTCATGGCTTCGCCCTCGGCATCGCCGCCCTTGCGGAAGTTGCAGTGTTTCGTCACCCAATCCTTGTCGTATTTGCCCGACTTGATCAGCAGGTGGCAGATGCCGTTGGCGATGGCAAGGTCGCCCTGCGGCGTGAACGCGATGTAATGGTCCGCCTCCTCGGTGCTGCGCGTCCGGCGCGTGCCCAGGTCAATCACCTCGACCTTCTGCCCTTTGGCGCGGCGATCAATGATGCGCGACCAGAGGACCGGATGCATCTCGGCGGGATTGTTGCCCCAGAGAATGATCGTGTCCGCCAGATCGAAGTCGTCGTAGCAACCGCTGGGTTCGTCCACGCCGTAAGTGGTGGTCATGCCGACGACGGCGCTGGCCATGCAGAGGCGGGCGTTGGGGTCCACGTGATTGTTGCCCAGACCGCCCTTCATGAACTTCATCACCACGCAGCCTTCGGGAATGGTCCATTGGCCCGAGCCATAGATGCTGAACGTGCCCGGGCTGCGCACAATCTCCTTGGCGATCAACTCGATGGCTTCGTCCCAGGTGGCGGGCGTGAGCTTGCCGCTCTTGCGGATCAGCGGGGTGGTGAGCCGGTCTTTGCCATAGAGCGCAACGCCGGCGTGATAGCCCTTCACGCAGAGCAATCCGCGATTGACGGGGTTTTCGAGATCGCCCTGAACGGCGACGACGCGGCCGTCCTTGACGCCGACCATCACGCCGCAGCCGGTGCCGCAGAAGCGGCAGGGTGCTTTCTGCCAGGTGAGACCGTCCGCGCCCTGGGCAGTGGCGGCAAACATTTGGCGGGGGATCGTGCCCGCGAGAACACTCGAAGCGAACGCGAGCGCGGCTTGTTTGAGGAAGTCACGACGGTTGGTTTGCATAGGCGAACGAAGGGTGATTACGAAAGAGTTGGAGATGTTTGGTGCGGCGAGTGTGGGTGATAACGCGTCCGTGTGTTGGCTTTTTGTTGCCAAACCAATGATGAAAATGACGACGGGACGATGGACGTAACTCGACCTCATCACAAAAGCCCTGGGACTCTCCCTCACCCCGGCCCTCTCCCGCTGGGAGAGGGGGAATCATCCGCCGGGCCAATTGAAGTCGTGAGTCTGTTGGCGTTTCGGCTCGCAGACGATTACAGCAAAGAATCGCCTGCTGTTCCCTCTCCCTCAGGGAGAGGGTCAGGGTGAGGGTGAGCGCAACCGGAGCTTGAGCGGACTTGGCGACACGTTCTCCCTCACCCCGGCCCTCTCCCGCTGGGAGAGGGGGGATCATCCGCCGCCGATTTGAAATGTCGTGTGACGGGCGCAGCCGGCGGTTCATCCGCCAATCTGAAACCGAACGATAGCCGTTCCCTCTCCCGGGGGAGAGGATCAGGGTGAGGGCGGGCGCGAGGACATTCATGCCGTGCGGAAGCTGTTGGGCAGCGGCGCAGCTTCATCCGCCACGTCCTCGAAGTTGTGATAAACGAGCACGGCGGATTTCACGCCGGGCACATTCTGCAATTGCGCGCCCAACTCCTCTGCGGCGCGGGTGGTGGGCGTGTCCGCTACGGCGGGAATGCCGGCGACCATCGGCTCACCGAGCTCGACGCCAGGCAGCGCCCGCAGTCGGTCCTGCACGGCGGGTTGATCCACCAGCGCGCAGCGGATGACGTAGGAGGAGATGGGCATGGTTCAACTCATTTGGCGTAGCGTTTCTGGAATTCCTTGAGTTGCTGTTCGCGGCGGGCCTTTTCCTCGGGGTCCATCTTGCCGAGATACCACTTGTGATTGTCGTGGTTCAGCGTGTCTTCGATGAGCTTGTTCAACGCCTCCGCTTGCTGCTTCTTTTCCGGGTCGGTCGAGTTGATGTTCTTCTCCACCAATTCCTGCAACTCGGGGATGTATTTCGAGTAGAAATGTTTTGCGACCTCGTAGGTGCCGTGCCAGTGCGTGTAGTCCGGGCCCATCATCGAAGCGCCGTGCCGGGCGCGGCGGCCTTCGTGATGCCAGATTTCATACCAGGTGAAGTCCACCTTGTTGGCGAACTGCGGGCGCGGGAGCAGCGGCCTGGCGGCCTTGTAAAGCGCCAACCCGGGCTCGGCGAACTTGCCGTGGTAGAGGTCAATGAGCGCGTCATACTGCTGATAGAACGCGCCGACATAGTTCGCGTTGTGACAATTGATGCAGACGTTCTGCATGTTGGCACGGCGTTTTTCCCAGGAGATATTCGCGCCGGGCAAACCGAGTTTGGCGTCGCCGACCTCCGGACGGATGGAGAGTTCCGGGCGGTTGTTCCAGGAGATGCGCATGCCGACGTCGTGCGTGACCGGTTGGTCCTTGGTGGCGCTCATGTGGCAGGTGGCGCAGGTGGGCGCGGCGCTGTAATCCTCGCCGACGATCCATTTGGGATTGTCGAGGTTCATCCGGGCGATGTTGGCATAGTAGGCGATGCCATGTTTGGATTCGTTGTAGATTTCGATCTGCGGATGGTCTGGTCCCATGTGGCACTTGCCGCAGGTGTCGGGTGTGCGGGCCTGCGCGGCACTGAACGAATGGCGCGAGTGGCAGGCGGTGCAGGAGCCTTCGCTGCCGTCGGGGTTGATGCGGCCGATGCCGGTGTTCGGCCAGGTGGCGGGATCCAGCCGGCCGGTGGGCAGCACTTTCACCTCCGAGCCATGACATTGCCAGCAGCCGTTGACGGCCGCGGCGCTGACCCCGTGGGGGAACGCCGTGGTCTTGAAAGCCCGGTTGCCCTCGACCACCTCGGCCAGCGTGTTGTCGAGCGACCCCAGGATGCGTGCGCCCTTGGCGTGGTGCGAGTCATTGAACTCCTGCACCTCGCGTTCATGGCAGCGGGCGCAGTCCCTGGGTGAAGCGATGGTCGAGATGAACTGGCCGTAATGCTCGTAGGCGTCGCTGTCGGTCTGGTTGGCCATGTGACATTCGTAACAACCGACGTTGGCGCGGAAGTGTTTGGACGAACCCCACTGTTCGTAGATGGCCGCGCTCTCCTTCTTGTGGCAGGCCACACAAGCGGTGCTTTGCGGCGACATTTCCTTGAGGGTGAAACCGGCGAAGGCCAGCGGCGCGGCCAGCAGCACGGCGAGGGTCGGTGCGAGTTTCATGGTGGTTGTAGGCATAAGTGTGGTCCTTTCAAGAATCCGAAATCCGAAATCCGAATCCCGAAGGAATCCCGAAATCCGAAAACCGAACACACGGATACGTTTTCCGCTTCGGCATTCGGGCTTCGGATTTCTTTCGGATTTCGTCATTCGGATTTCAGGTTTCAATTTGGTTGAGCGGAGAGTTCGGGTTTGTCGCGCAATGAACCGTTCATGATGGGAATCGCCACGTGCAGCATCCACGAGAACATCAACAGGCCGAACGCCCAGATGCCGAGGCACACGAGCGTTTCGTTGAGCGTGGGCAGGTATTCCACAATCTGCCCGAGCGGCGAGGGCACAAAGCCGGGGATGATCAGTCCCATGCCCTTCTCAATCCAGATGCCGACGAAGCAGGTCAGGCACGCGAGGTTGAGCCAGCCGATCTTCCGGCTCAACGGCGTGATCAGCAACGTGAGCCCGATGGCGTTCAACGTGATCGCGGTCCAGATCCACGGCACCAGTCCGCTGTGTCCGTGCAGGCCAAAGTACAGATAGTGCGCCGCCGCCGTGTGCTGCGTCGGAGAGTAGAACTCGGTGAAGACCTCGCAACCGAGCAGGAACATGTTGATGATCATCGCCACGGTCATGATCATGCGCAGGGTGAAGATGGGTTGATCACCGATGAAATAATTCGTCGTGCGGCGGATGATCTGAAACGTGAGAATCATCAGCGCCGGTCCGGCCACAAACGCCGACGCCAGGAAGCGCGAGGGCACGAGCGGATTGTGCCAGTAACCGCGCCCCGCGAGCCCGACGTAGAGAAACGCCGTGACGGTGTGAATGCTGACGGCCCACGCGATCGAGAGGAACACAAACGGGATGTAAAACCTCTTCGTCGGCTTCTGATGCCGGTAACGGCAGTAAAGCAGGTAGCCGGCGATGTGCAGGTTCAACAGCAGGTAGCCGTTCAACACAATCACGTCCCAGGAGAGAATCGAGCCGGGGAAATTGAAGATGCCGAACGGCGGGATCATGTGATGGAAACGGTCGGGCCGCCCGAGGTCCACGGTGACAAACAGCAGGCACATGACGATGACGGCGATGGCGAGCAGTTCGCCAAACAACACGACCTCGTGCATGTGCTCCTTCTTGTAGATGTAGGCCGGGATGACGAGCATCACCGCCGCCGCCGCCACACCGACGAGGAAGGTGAAGTTGGCGATGTAAGCGCCCCAGCTTACCTGATTGGTCATGCCGGTGGTTTGCAGCCCGTCCACAAACTGCCGCGCCCAGGCGTGCAACCCGACGAGGGCCACGACAGTGAGCAAGGTCATCCAGGCGTAAAACATCCAACTCCCCTGAAACGAAAGCCGCCAGACGCGGAACAGGAATGTCAGGTAGGCTTTCACGTGAAGGTGTAGCGCAGACTGGCAGTCTGCCGTATCGCGGATTGGCAATCCGCGGCCATCCCAATTCTCGAGCGTCCTGCCGACTGCCAGTCGGCGGACACAGCAGATTGACAATCTGCGCTACAAGCTTGCGCACGCGCCGTGGGTTGATCGTTGTTCCAATTCATTTGTCGAAGAAGTAGTAGAAGCGCGGCTGCGTGCCGACGTCTTCCTTGAGGATGTAAACGCGCTTGTTTTTCAGGATGTAGTTAATCTCGCTGTTGGGATCGAGCAGGTTGCCGAACACGCGCGCGCCGGTCGGGCACACTTCCAGGCAGGCAGGGTATTTGCCATCGCGGGTGCGATGGAGGCAAAACGTGCATTTCTCCACCACGCCCTTGGGCCGGATGCGATTGCTCAGGTAGGTCTGGTTTGGGTTGATCTGCTCCTTCGCGATCGTGGGCTTCTGGTAATTGAACCGGCGGGCGTCGTAAGGACACGCGGCCATGCAGTAACGACAGCCGATGCACCAGTTGTAATCCACCACCACGATGCCGTCCTGCTCCTGCCACGTCGCCTGCACGGGACAAACCTTGGTGCAGGGCGCCTGCCGGCACTGATGGCATTGCACCGGCATGTAATACTTGTCCGGCTGCGGGACGGTCTCCGGGTTGTAATAAACGTTCGAGGTTTCGAGGTTGATCGCGCCCTTGTCGAGTTCGAGCACGCGAATGTAGGACATTTCGATGTCGTCGGGATTCGCGCGTGATTGATTGTTCTCCGCGAGACAGGCGTGGGCGCATTTGCGGCAGCCGATGCAACGGGTGAGATTCAGCGCGTAACCAAACTCTACGCCATCGAGCGGCTGAAGGTCGCGCAGGGTGGGCTGAACGCCGTATTCCTTCCCGGCTTTGGCAGCGAGGTTGTCCATGATGCGCCGCAGGTCTTCGGGGGTGAGTTGGCGGTAATGCTTTTGCAGCAACTCATCCAGCGAGATCGCGCCACGCTCCAGTTCGAGCAGCGGCTTGAGCGCCGCCATCAAACCCGCCACGCCCACCATCGAAGCCGCGGCGCCTTTCAAGAACGTCCGGCGCGTCATCGGCCGATAGACCTGCTCAATGGTCCTGGGACTGACTTCGTTCTGTGGTTCTGGAGTCATGGGGCGTGAAGCGCGTGAGCCGCATCCGCGCCGGCCGCTCGTGCCGGATAGGTGAGCGGCGGCAGTGGTTTCATAGCCTGGAACCTGGGACTGTGCGGATCATGGCATTGGATGCACCGGAGCTTGGTTTTGTCGCCTTTGGTTTCATCCCAGTGCCCGTTCTGGCGGCCATGGACGCCGGCATTCCAATCCCGATAAGTCGTCCCATGGCACTTGGCGCAAAGCTGCACCACGTTCGCCTGGGCGATCTCCGCGCCGTCGTAATCCACCCACGCGTTGCGATTCGTGGGATGATGGCAGTTGAGGCAGAAACGATTGTTCCCATGATCGAGCCGGATGTCCTTGTGCTCCACCATGGGCCGGTCGTAATGCCAGCGCGGTTTGAGCAGCGTGTGGCACTCCATGCAATTGTAGGTCCAACCCAGCTTGACCAAGTCGAGGCCCTTCGTTGCGCGCGGCGGGGTTTTGTCGAGGTGCGTGTCGGAAGCCAGCCCAACGGGCGGCTGCTCGGCGGGAGGTTTGGCGACGATGGGGAGCGTCGTGGGCGGCAATACCTGCCCGCGTGTCGGGACCACAGCCTCGTTTGCAATGCCGGAACGCCACCATCCGCCGAGGATGGCTATGACTGCGACCACCAGCGCTAAACGAACTACCTGTCTGGCAACTCGATTCATAAGGCCCGTTACGGTCCTGAGTCTAGTTGGCCGCAAACAACATGAATTTGATTTAAGTCAACAGGTGGGTGAATTGCCGTTCCATATCAACAACCGGATGAGGGGGTACAGCCTCTTTAGCTTCGGCGGAGCGTTGGCCAAGGGCACAGGAATTTCACGCTTGCTTGGGGAGGCGAACGCCTGTTGCATATTGTTGGCTCGGCGATGCAGGAGTATCCCAAACATTATTGCGGTGTGTTCGGCGTGTTCGGTCATCCGAACGCGGCGGAATTAACGTATTACGGACTGTTTGCGCTGCAACACCGAGGGCAGGAGAGCGCCGGCATCGTCACCAGTGATGGCCGCCAATTTCACAAGCACGTCGGCATGGGGCTGGTGTCGCAGGTCTTCGACGGCGACATCCTTCACAACCTCGTCGGGCATATCGCCGTTGGGCACACGCGTTATTCGACCACGGGATCATCGCATTTGCGCAACGCCCAGCCGTTGACGGCGGATTGCAGGCGCGGCCAGATCGCCGTGGCGCACAATGGCAATCTGACCAACGCCAACCAGTTGCGCGAAAGTCTCGAAGCGCGCGGCTCGATTTTTCAAACCTCGGTGGACAGCGAGATTATCGTGCATCTGCTGGCCCAGCCCAGCGTCGGCAACGGCACCAATCATCTGGTCAATGCCATTCACCGTCTCGAAGGCGCCTATTCCCTCGTCATCATGACCGAGCACGAATTGGTCGGCGTGCGGGATCCGCACGGCTTCCGTCCACTTTGTCTTGGCAAGCTGGGCGACGGCTGGGTGCTCGCCAGCGAAACCTGTGCGTTGGATTTGATCCATGCCAAGTTTGTCCGCGACGTTGAACCGGGCGAGATCATCATCATCAACAAGGATGGACTTACGAGCCTCAAGCCGTTTCCCGATCACGCACAGCGGGCGTTCTGCATTTTTGAGTACGTGTATTTTGCGCGCCCGGACAGCCATTTGGCGAATCAGAATGTTTACCGAGTGCGGGTGGAGATGGGCCGCCAACTTGCGCGGGAGCATCTGGTCGCTGCCGACCTCGTGGTCCCCGTGCCCGACAGCGGCAACTGCGCGGCACTGGGTTATTCCTTGGAGTCGGGCATTCCCTTTGAGATGGCCTTTGTGCGCAATCATTACATCGGCCGCAGCTTCCTTCAGCCGACCCAGCTCATCCGAGATTTCAACGTGCGCGTGAAGTTGAATCTCATCGGCGAACTGGTGCGGGGCAAGCGCGTGGTGGTGGTGGATGATTCCATCGTGCGCGGGACGACGTGCAAGGCGCGCGTGAACAATCTCAAAGAAGCCGGCGCGAGGGAGGTCCACGTCATGGTGAGCTGCCCGCCGCACATGCATCCGTGCGTGTATGGCATTGATTTTCCCGATCGCAACAAATTAATGGCGGCCAATCATTCCCTGGATGAAATCCGCAAGTACCTCAACGCGGATTCACTGCACTATCTTTCCCAGGATGGAATGATCCGCGCGACCGGCCAACCTCGGGACGGGTTTTGCATGGCGTGTTACGACGGTAAATACCCCGTGCCGTACGATCCCGCTGTCAGCAAGCACATCATCGAGCGCCGCAATGGCCGCGTCATGGGCTTGAGCGACGCCATAGTGGCCGAGCGTGCGCAGATCCCGCTAATTTAATGCGTGATGCGTGATGCGTGAAATCGGAGGTTGCCGACCGCAGGTCACGTTTCACGCATCACGCATCACGCATCACCTCCAGACTGGCGCAGTCTCCGACCGCCCGTTATTCTCCCACCCATGGATTCCCGTGAAGCTCTGGTGGCGCTTAATCTGATCGAGGGTGTTGGCCCGGTGCGGGTGCGACAGTTGTTAGGACATTTCGATGACGCCTCCAGTATTCTCTCCGCTAGCAAATCCCAACTCCTTCAGGTGCGCGGCGTCGGCGACGACACGGCGGAGGCGATTGCCAACTGGGAAAAGTCGGTGGACCTCGCGGGGGAATTGAAACGCATCGCGGACTTCGGCTGTCGCGTGGTGATTCCATCCGACGAGGAATACCCCGCCTCCCTCCGCGAAATCTACGACCCGCCCATCGTGTTGTATGTTAAAGGCGAACTTACCGCGAAAGACAAGAACGCCGTGGCCATGGTCGGTTCGCGGCAGACCACGCATTACGGCATCGAAACGGCGCGCAAGTTGGCGTATCAACTCGCCTACGTCGGCGTGACCGTTGTGAGCGGCGGCGCGCGAGGAATTGACACCGCGGCGCACCAGGGCGCGTTGAGCGCGAAAGGCCGCACCGTCTGCGTGCTCGGCACCGGTATCAATGTTGTGTTCCCCTCGGAGAACCAGGAGTTGTTCGAGCGCATTGCGGCCAATGGTGCCGTCATAACGCAGTTCCCCTTCAACCGTAACGGCGACCGGCAATCCTTCGCCATCCGCAACCGCATCGTGGCCGGCATGACGCTGGGCACAGTAGTCGTGGAAGCAAACCTCACGAGCGGTGCGCTCATCACCGCGAACTTTGCCACCGAATACGGCCGGCAGGTGTTTGCCGTACCCGGACGCATTGACTCGCCGCGCAGCAAAGGCTGTCACGACCTTATCAAGAAGGGCGCCAAACTGTGTGAAGGCGCGGAAGACATCCTGAGCGAGTTCGAGTATTTGTTTCCCGCCAGCAATCGTCCGCCTTCCCCAAGTGAAACCGGCGTGCTCCCGGCGCTTGAGCTTTCGGAGAACGAACAGAAAGTCTTCGACACCCTGCGGAGCGAAGAGGAGACGAGCATTGACGAAGCGATCCGCAAGAGCGGCCTGCCCAGTTCCGCCGTGAGCGTGGCCCTGTTGAGTCTGGAAATGAAGCGGGTCGTGAAACAGATGCCGGGAAAGCTGTTCGTCCGCAACCGTTGAATCATGTCCTGAATGTAGGTCAGCCCCGGATGAGTTGTTCCAATTCGTGTTCGTCCATGTCCGTGCGGATTTGCATCCAGAGCGGGAGGTGATCGGAAAGTTGATAGGTGAATTTTTCCTTCGTCATGCCCTCCGGGAAAAGTTCGGCGATGTGCGCTTCGCTTACGAAGAAATCCAGTGCGCCGCCAACGTTGGCGAATTCTTCCGGGTAGATCGGGTAGTGCAGTATCTGGTCGTAGCGTTTGTCCTTGGCCAGATTAGTCCCGTGCGCTCCTAATAGCGCCTTGGGAATTTCCAGGCCGTGCTTGGTAATGGCCTTGAACAGCACGCTGGTGCGGGAGAGGATGTTGAAGTCGCCCATCACCATGAGGTCCTTGTCCTCGTTGTGCTTTTCGCGGCGCTTGGCTTCGATCCAGTCGGCCAGCATTTCCAACTCCGCGCGGCGGGCCTCGGTGTTGTCCCCCCAGCGGATGTGCGCGGAGAGGACGGTGAAATCGAAGTTGCCTGCCCGAAACGATGCCAGGTAGGGCGCCCGCCAGAAGGATTGCTCCGGCAGGTACTCGAACCCCTTCTTCTTGCGCGGTGCGTTGGCCTCGGCGGCCAGACCGTTGAAGACCACGGCCCGTTTGTCGTAGATGAAGGCGAGCCGCTCGCGATTGCCGCCGGCATCAGGGATCATGTCGGAGTACACCGCGCGCCAATACGGTCCAAGGATCTTCAGCACACGCCCCAGGTCGGTGAGGTCGTCCCGCAGCTCGACGATCCCGATCAGGTCGAATTGGCCGAGGATTTCCGCGAGGTAATGAACCGCGGGTTGCGTGCGGCGCGTCTTGCCCAACTCGCGGATATTCCAAGTGGCGAGGTTCAGCGTTTCATCCAGTTTCGACGATGGGATTTTGGCCGCCGCGATGCGTTGTTTGAGGGCGAGGAGGCCCTGGGCGATTTCCGGGGAGACTTTGCCGTGGTGCATGATGGAGGAGATTTGGTTGCGGGAAAAGTACGAGGCAAGAGCCGCAATTCAAGGCATAATCTTCGATGGTCAAACACGTGCGGTCACGCCATGAGCCGGGGAGTTGCCCAGGCGTCTCGGCCGGTCGAATGGCAACGAACGGGCCGTATGCCCGCGCCGATTCCATCTCCTCGAGGCACGCCGTGAACCTCCAACGCTCCGGACGGAAATTCCTGTGGTGCCCGTTGTCGTTCTTACCGCATTGCCAAGCGCTCAGATGATCCACTTCACCTCCCATCTCGCTTGGTGGGAATGACGCCAGCAATTGACGTGCGTCGAACCACTCCTGCCTGGCGCTTAATCCTAATCCGAAGCAACGCTTAATTGCCGGGCGCGGAGAAGGTGATTTCGACACATTTTACGCTTGCAGGATTTTGCATTCGGGTAGAAAACCGGATTGCCGGTCGAGCCTGGTTGGTGAATCGGGGTTGCTCATGAAAGCCAGAGCATCGTGGTCTTCAGGTCGGGTGACGTGCATTGTTTCCTTCGCCCGCGATGGGGATTGCTTGCGCCTCCACCTCGCCCTTGACTCCGCCCAGGTCGCGCCGGCCGGCGGACCTGTTTTCCGACTCTCACTTCCGGTCGGTGGTCGAGACCCGCCGTGACGCAATTCAACCTGCCTGGATCCATGAAATCATTCAGACTTCCAATTATCCTTGCCGCGTTACTCATCAACGTCGGTGAGCCTGTCAAAACAGATGCCGCCGTGTGGTTCGTCCGCACCAATGGCGACGACGTCATGCCGGGCACCAGTTGGCCCGACGCCAAGCGCACAGTCGGCTCTGCCCTGAACGCGGCCGGCGCTGGCGATGAAATCTGGGTGGCGCAAGGCACGTACGCCGGCCACCTGATATTGAAACCGGACGTGGCGCTGTACGGCGGTTTCGCCGGTGTCGAGGTGACACGCGTCGAGCGCAATTGGACCAATCATCTCTCGATACTCTGGGGAACGACCAACCAGGTGGTGGTCAGTATTACCAACTCTGGTCCAGCGACTCGGTTGGATGGATTCACGATCGGCGGCGGCATTGGCATCCACGGTGGTGGCATCTCCGTGGTCGGCTCGGGTCCAATCATTGCGAACAACACCATCCGCAACAACATTACCGACGGTGCGGGCGCGGGCATCAGCATCTGGGGTTTCCATTTGATCAGCGGCACCGAGGCATATTTCCCTGTCATCACGAATAACGTCATCGTTGACAACCAGGCCATCAACGACGAAGGGGACGGCGCGGGCATCGCGGTGGTCGGGTCGTCGCCCGTGATTGCGTGGAATGTGATCGCGCGTAACACCGCCACGCGCAACGGCGGCGGCATCGCCTGCTGGCGGCACTCCTTTCCGGTCATTGCCAACAACTTCATCGTCGCCAACTCGGCGAGTTACGATGAACTCACGGCCAGCGCGGGCGGCGGCGGCATCTTTGCCTCCGCGACGGACCTGGACGGTCGGCCAATTCCTTTCGCCATCAGCGCGCCCGTCATCGTCAACAACGTCATTGCGGCCAACGGCGGCAACGATGGCGGTGGTATCTCGGTCGTTGACTCGCTCTATGGCGCGGCCACCATCGCCAACAACACCATTGTGGCCAACAACGGTGCCGGGGTTTATTGGGCCAACACCTCGCCCACCAACGACAACAACATCGTCGCGTTCAACGCGCGGGGTTTCGAGCGCAGTCGCTACTTCACGAACGAGGCGGTCATCCGCTTCAACAACGTGTTCGGCAACACCGTGCTGGGCGCGCCGGCCAATTATCACATCACTGCCGACCGCACCGGCACGGAAGGAAACATTTCCGCCGACCCGAATTTTGCCAATTTCGCCATTGGGGATTTTCATATCCAGCCGGATTCGCCCTGTGTGAACGCGGGCAGCACGGCGCTGGCGCCAAGCGGTTGGCCGGATGCAGACAGCCAGGCGCGCGTGCAGGGCAGCGCGGTGGACATCGGCGCCGATGAATCCGACGGCACGACCTGGAATGTGCCGACGCCGGTGGTGCGTGTCACTCCAACCGGCGACGATTCGGATGGTAGCACTTGGGCCAAGGCGAAGAAGACGGTGACCGGCGGCATCACCCAGGCTGCTGCGACCGGCGGCGAGGTTTGGGTGGCGCAGGGAATGTATCCCGAGCGCGTCGAACCGCGGGCCTTCGTGCGGCTGTATGGCGGCTTTGCCGGCAGCGAGACCAATCGCAACCAGCGCAATCCCGCCGCACTGGCCACCATTCTGGACGGCGGGGGCACGGCGCCGGTCGTTTACTTCCGCAATGCCGGGTACCGGGTGAGCGCGCTCGACGGCTTCATCGTGCAGGGTGGCGGCATTTTCACCGGCGGCGATGTGTTTCACCCCGACCTGTCCCGCCGCACGAACAACCTTCTCGGCGGCGGCATCTACTGTCGGGTCAGCGGGCCGATGATCGCGAACAGCGTGATTCGCTCCAACTCACTGGGTAGTCCGTTCAATTCCTTCAAGGTGTTGGGCGGCGGATTATACGCTTACCTGAGCCATGCCGAAATCACCGGCAACACCTTCGCCCACAACGAAGTGTTGAACACGTTCGATGGCAGCGGGGGAGGCCTTTACAGCTTGCGATCCCTCGCCCGGATCGAGCGGAATGTGTTCCGCGATAACCGGGCGGAGAACGGCGCTGCCCTATACGCTTCCCTGTCCTCGCTTCACATCGTGCGCAACCTCATCGAAAACAATTCGATGTACAACACCTATCCGCTGCCGGTCTATCTCGGGTCGGACAGCGGCGCAATCACACTTTCCTTCGCGCCCGATTTCGTCATCGAGGCCAACACGATCACGGGCAATGTCGCCGCGTTTGGCGGCGGCTTGAACCTGGCCAGTTGCTGGGGCGGGCGGATCGTCAACAATCTCATCCTCGGGAACCGGAGCTATGACCCGACTGCGGGCGGAGCGGGATGGGGCGGGGGTGCTTACTGCATGATCAACCAAAACGCCACCAACGATCTGGTCATGGCGCACAACACGTTCGCGGGAAACACGGCCACGGCCTCCTTCGGCGGCGAAGTCGGCGGCGCCCTCGCGGCCACCATCCTGACCAACAAGCTCGTCCTGGCCAATAACATCATCGTCTCCAACTCCTCCGGTATCTGGCGCCATCCCGGTTCGTTCGCCGCGGCCAGCCTGCATCACAATTGCGTGTTCAACAGCAATGCCAATAATTACATCAACCTTGCGCCCGGTCCATCCGACCTCCAATCCGACCCGCAGTTCGTGTATCCCGCCACTGGCGACTTTCGGTTGCTGACCGCCTCGCCCTGCATTGATGCGGGGACGAACCTGTTCGCGGCGCCAGCGGACTTCGACGGCGTGCCGCGTCCGCTGGACGGCAATGCCGACGGCACCGCCCGGTGGGACATCGGCGCGTTTGAGTTCGCCCATGCGCAGGTGGACGCGGATGGCGATGGGATGTCCGACGCCGCGGAGGTCGTTGCCGGGACGAATCCCACTGATGCGGAGTCCGTGCTCAAACTGAGTGCGACCCTGCTTCCCTTGGAGAATCGGGTCGCGCTTCGCTGGCTTTCGGTGACAGGCCGGACTTACACGCTCGATTACGGAGACTCCTTCGGCACGACAGGAAGTTGGCATCCGCTGATGCCAAACCTGCCTGGAGTCGGAGAAATGATGGAATATCGCGACGTGCCGGTGGGACCAACTCAGCGTTACTATCGCCTGGGGGTGAGACGGGATTGAGTCCCAGCGAGAACGCCGGCAAGTAGTCGGTGTCGGTCGTTGTCATCCGCGGCTCGCCGGGAACGGGATGAGCGCAAGGCGTGCAACGGCGACTTCACTGCTGCCTGACGGAGTTGGAGCCAGTCCCGAACCTGCCGCCAGCCCGTTCAAGCATGGCCGCCAACGAGGGATGGTTGGGTAAATCCAACCATGCCGGCCGGGCTGGAATGAGATTTGCCAGTTGGGGCAATCCCATGCTGCGAAAGGATGCCGCCAACTCAACCCCTGGCGAACTCAGCGGCGAACCCCATCGCTGGGACATCGGCATGCCGGGGCGGGTCAAATCCAGCGGGGTCTGGCCGAATGAATTGGTCGCGTTGACGTTTGCCCCTGCTTTAAGCAGAAGCGCCACGATATTCGTCTGACCCGCCGCCACGGCGAAATGCAGTGCGGTGTTCCCCGGCTGGAGATTGCTGATCCGCATGCGCGAGGGCTCACTGAAAACCGGAATGTCCGGCCTGGCTCCCAGTTCGAGCAGCAGAGCAGCGACGGCCATCGAACCGCGTGCCGTTGCATAATGCAGCGGTGTGCAACCGGAATTGTCCCTTAATTCTGCGTTTGCCCCGTGTTGAATCAGCAGCCTGATGGCATTGGTGCGGTTGCAGGCGGCGGCTACGTGTAGCGGAGAAATCCCCGTCCGGCCAGCGGGAATGTCTGGTGACACTTGTTCCTCCAGGAGCACTTTGAGAATAGCCGGCCGCTCCAGCGCAACCGCCAGATGCATAGGCGTGAATTCAAACTGGTTGCCCTCCCGGCCAAGCGATGGCTTGAGCGCAAGCAATCCGACCGCCTTTTCCGGCAAGTCCAGCACGACGGCGTCAAACAAGTTTTCACTGGCGCCCCGGGCACGCAGCATGGCCACAGCGGCGTCTCGCTTGTGCAACAGCGCGATCCCCAAAGGCGAAAGACCCGAGCGGGCGCGCGCCTCCACGTCCGCGCCGGCAGACAAGAGGCTTCCTAGGATGGTGACGTCGCCCGATTCGGCTGCGAGATGGATCAACTGCTTGCCTTGAGATGCGTTGGTGAGCGTCGCTGGATTCCGCGCCAGAAGGTCTTTCAGCACATCTGCGTGCCCCAACAAAGTGGCTGAAACAGCATCCCACCGGGCGCCCTTTTGAAGCAGCGCGGCAGCCAGGTTTGTTTGACCGAACCGAGATGCGATGCCCAAAGCGGTTTCGCCAGCGCGGCTGGTAGCGTTCAAGAGGCTCGGGTCCGTCTTCAACGCACGCTCTAGCGTTTCAATCTCTCCCCGCTGCGCTGCGCTCGCCAGTTCGGCGGGGAGGCCCAGATTGAAGCGAGCAAACGGGCTGGAATTGCGAAGGCCAAGTTGCTGGGGCGTTTCACCGGCGGCGTTGGTGACATCCAGACGCGCGCCCCGGCTGCGCAGCCAGTCGAACACGTCCGTTGCGCCCGCTCGCGCGGCGACATGCAGCGGCGTGTCTCCTGCGCGATTGGTGGCGTTCACGTCGAGCGAGGCAAAATGACTGGCGGCTTCAGGAACGAAAAACATGGGGCTCGGGTGACCCATTCGTGCGAGGTAATGAAGGGCGGTGTTACCCTGGTTATCAGCAGCGTCGGCGTTGGCGCCGGCGGCGACCAATTGACGCAGACTCGCCTCCGCCGCTCGCCAGGGCCATTTCCCCGCCAGCGAGCACAGGAGCGGGGTGCGTCCAGCCTCGTCGCGAAGATTCGGATCCGCGCCTGCGGCGAGCAACGCCTCGGTGGCTTCGCGGATGAAGATGGAGTCAGACAGCACCAGAACATGGAGCGGAGTCAACCCTTCGTTGTCCTGCGCGTTCACGTTGGGTTTGGCATTCAAGATCAGCGCAAACGGCTGACTGTCGCCCCAGCCGCCGAGTCTTTCCACGGCGGCATGGAGAGGCGTGCGGCCCAAGTTGTTCGTGGCGTTGAGATCGGCGCCGGCCGCGATCAATGCCCCGGCGTTGTCGCCCAGGATTTCGCGCGCGGCGCGGTGCAGCCCGGTCTCGCCGTTTGCGTTGCGCTCGTCGAGCAGTCCGTCGGCGCGGCCCAACAGTTTCAGCAACGAAGTACGCTCTTCCGTGAACGCCGAGGTGGAAGAACCCAAGATTAGCTGCGACACGGATTTCCCGGCCTTGTTCGTGACGGCTGCGTCCGCCCCGTTCGCCAAAAGAAACCCGATGGCCTGCACCAAATAGCGCGGCCATCCCTGATCCCCTCCTTCCGTTAGTAATCGCAAATACTCCGCTTTGCGCGGGTCTTGACTGTGACGCGTGAACCAAGCCGCTGACGGCCTGCCCGCGATCGTGTAGCCCCACTTGCCGCCGATTTGAAGGAGGGCCGTGTTGCCGTCAGGATCAGTCGCATTGATGTCCGCTCCCTTGTCGAGAAGGAACGCCGCGGCGCCCAATTGCCCGTGTTGCATCGCCAAGTGAAACGGCGTGAAGCCCAGCTCGTTGCGCATTTCCAGGTTTTCGGATGTGGCAAACTCAGTAAGGGCTACGATGTTCCCACTCGCGGCGGCCTCGTGGATTGTCATCGCGACACCGCGATCTGGTGGTGGCCCCTTCGTACTTCCAAGCAGCAGACGGATGGTTTCGGTTTGTTTCGCCTGCATGGCGGAATCGAGCGGCGTCCAATTATTTGTGTCGCGCGCGTCGGTCGGGGCATTCGCAGCGAGCAGACATTCCACTTGTTTGGAAAAGCCGATCCCGGCGGCGATATGCAACGGAGTCTGTCCTGCTGAATTGGTTGCGCCGGCAAGAGCGCCGGCTTCGAGCCAGAACGAGGTTAGGGAAAGGCGATCCGTGCGCACCGCCCAGTGCAAGGGAGTTTCACCGAGGTAATCGCGTGCGCCCGCCAGGTTCGGATTTGCGGAAGCCAGGCGCCTTGTCTCGTCCAAATCGCCGAATCCCGTGGCTGCAAACACGTCGTATTCCGCGCCGTTCTCGCGAAGCAGATCGCGGACTTGCGCCCAGTTGGTTGCGGAAGCATCCGGGTGTCCAGCCGACGACGCCGCCGAAAGCGCGCACGATTGAAGTAGCGAGCGATTGGTTGCTACAGATTCCTTTGGCGAAGCGCCGGCCTCCAACAATGCCCGCACTGACTCCAGTTGCCCGTGATTCGCGGCGGCGGCGAGCAGGGCGAGACCGTTCGTTCGCAGAAATGTTTCCGCCGCCGAGCGGTCCTGCAGCATTCGCGGCACGAGTCTTCCGTCGCCGTAAATGATCGCCAGTTCGAGCGCGGACTTTTTGTTGTTCCATGGAAAGGGATTCAGCAGAAAAGGGTCTGCGCCATGATCCAACAAGAGCGCCGCGATTTCGTCGCGCTTGAAGCCGAAGGCCATGTGGAGCGCGCTGCCATCCGAAGGACTGACGTAGTTTGGGTTTGCGCCAGCTTCGAGCAAGCGTTTCACGATCGCGGGGTGACCTTTCCGGCCGCACCAAACGGCCACCTGCAGTGCGGACATCCGTTTATTGCCCGTATCCCACGTGTCGCCGACCGCGTGAACGTCCGCGCCGGCTTTGAGCAGCAACTCAACGATATCGAGCGAGCCTTCCGCTGCGGCTTGGAGCAAGGGTCGTCTTTCCCCAAAGCTCGGGGCGTCGGCGAGCCGGACGTTGGCGGCAAGCAACTGCGCGACGGCGTTCGTATCGTGCCGCCGAATGGCGCGCAGCAACTTTTCCGGCTCTCCCTCCTCGTCCGCACGCTGCGCAAACGCTGGTGACGGCAGGATCAGAATCAACGTGACCAGCAAGCCGCGAATACCCGAGGTTGCGAATGGTCCCTTTACATTCACAGGCAAACTTTAGCCGGCGGCACATGAACGTCACGCACTATTTCGGTTGTTCACGAGGCGCTTCGGGACTACAAAGACGACGTATGAGGGCCGGATTCTTTCTAGGGATTTTCCCATTGTTCACCGCGCTTTGTTGCGCTCAATTCCTAAAGCTCCCCGTCCCGCCGCAACAGAACGCCGCCTGGCGTGAACCGGCGGACATACCCACAAACATCTTGTCGGCAGCGAACGCGGTGTTCGCGCTCGGCTTTCCCGACCCGCGCGGTTGCGAGTATCGCGAAATTGAAGTCATCACGAGCAGCGTCTGGGACGGACGCACCAATGCAACCGCCACGCGCGGATGGGTGCTGCCGGAAACGACCGGCGCGCCACGCTTTGCGATTGCCTGGAATGGGTTGATTTATCCGGTGCTCAAGCTCGGAGACGCGGCCGACCTGCGCTCGGAAATCGAAGGGCGCGAAGCCGCGCGAGGCACGAATATCATTCTTTATTCCGGCATTTCCGACCGCGCCATCGGCGAGTCGCGCTCCGTGTTCCTCGCCACGGCGGCCTCAACGCGCGTGTTGCTCTTACTGCGGCTGGGTGAAACGACTGCGGCGTTGACGAATTTCATGCCGAGGCACGCCCTCGAGTACCGGGCCGTTTCGCGAGCCGTCTTGGCGCCGGGTTCAAACGCGCCGGCCTACGATCCGTACCTGCAATTTGCCGGTGACTGGGCGTGGGCACTGTTCGATCGCACCATCAACTCCCACATGCGCGGCGACGAAGCGCTGGCGCTGGCAACGGTGCGCCCGCTGGCCGACGTGCAACCCAGGATCGAGGCGGAGGCGGCGCGGCGCGGCTTTCCACGCCAATCGAACTACGATCCGCGCAGGAAGGAAAAGGAGAGACCCTACCTCGATTATCTGGACCAACTCCCGGAACTGCTGGCTGACCTCGAACGTCGTGTAAGTGAAGGTCCACGGGTCACCGCTCTGGAGCGCGGCCTGACGAACCTCGCCGACGCGGGCCAGCGCATTACGGCGCTCATTCGCGATCTTGACCTTGTGGCTGCGCGACAGATGGGTCAGCCGGGCTGGGTGATACCCACCCAGGATCCGATTGTGGCCGCACTGATCGCGGAGGGCGATGCGGCCGTCGAGCCGTTGCTGGATTGTCTCGAAACCGACCGGCGGTTGACACGCTCGGTCGGTTTTGGCCGGGACTTTTTCCGTTCCCGCACGGTGCTTCCCGTGCGCAACGTGGCGAACACCGCGTTGCTCGCGATTCTGCAGGCGCGCTTCGGCAGCGCCGCGGAGATGCGCGCTTATTGGAAGCAGTATGGCCATCTGAAAATCCACGACCGCTGGTTCGAGATTTTGAAGGACGATTCCGCGGGCATGGGGCGCTGGCTTGAAGCGGCCGGCTTGATCGTGCAGCCAACCAACAAGTGGAGTCTGCCGGGCACGGGCTACAGCACCGAATATCCGGTGACCACCAACGACACCGTCCCGATGCGCGGCGAAGTGTTGCGAGGGCGAACCAACCCGTCCGTGGCGGATTTGTTCGCGCGCCGGGCGCTCGAGATTTCTCCGACCAACATGGCGGCTTACGACTTGGCGGCGGCGGGCGAGATGGGATTTCGGCTCGCGGAGTGGGACGCGGGCGCCGCGCGGCCGGTGCTGAAGAAACTGGCGGAGCGCTGTCGTGCCACCCTGGAATACTCGGCCCCGCCGTCGCGCGGCGGCATTTCTCCCTGGGGGCCGTTGTTCGCGAGACTCAGCATGGTCCGGGCGGAAATGGGTGGGGACGCAGCCCTGACAGAATATGCCGCCTGGCTCAAGTCCACGCCGCCCGGAGAACTGGAGCAGTCGCTGGCCGAAAGTCTGGCGCCATTGTGGAAGTTTCCCACCAACGCGATCCTGGAGTCTGTCGCGGAGGAATTGTTCGCGAACACGAACTCGCCCTGGGGGCGGCTGCCTTGGACGCCGTCCTTGAGATTCAATCCAGTGGAATCCGATCTTCTGCGGGTGACGGCCTTTCGGAAGTTGCTCGCACGGGAACTGGACGACCAGACCGTTTGCGGTCACATCGAATGGCGCCCGGCGAATCACGCTGCGATGACATTGACCAATCGCGTGAAACTCACCAGCGGTCACCCGCTGGACCTGCCGGAGGGTCAACGGCCCGAGGTCGGGAGCCAATCGGTTTTGCGCTGGTGCGACTGGATTGCCTTTTCGCTTGGAAAGACCCGGCAGATTCCGCCGTTCAATCCGTTTGCATCGGTCGAGGCACGTGACGCCGCCATTGCGGAGGCAAAGGCGGCGCTGGGGCAGCCCTGGCGGCTTTGACCCGGTACGCTTGTGCGGCTCGACCACTTCCATCTCAAATGAAAACCTCACTCACCATCGGCCAGTATCTCATCAACCAACTCTATGCGCACGGTGTGCGGCATGTGTTCGGCATTCCCGGCGATTATGTGCTCGGGTTCTACGATCAGCTCTCACGCAGCAAGCTCCGCGTCATCAACACCTGCGACGAACAGGGTGCGGGCTTTGCTGCGGACGCTTATGCACGCGTAAAGGGACTTGGCGCGGTCTGTATCACGTATTGTGTCGGCGGACTGAAGGTGGCGAACACGACGGCCGAGGCGTTTGCCGAAAAATCACCGGTGGTCGTGATCAGTGGCGCGCCCGGTATCAAGGAGCGTGAAAAGAATCCGCTGCTGCATCACAAGGTTCGCGAGTTCGACACGCAGAAGAAGGTGTTCGAGCAACTCACCATTGCCTCGACGGTGTTGAGCGATCCGCAGACCGCGTTCCAGGAAATTGACCGCGTGCTGCACGCGGCGCTGCGTTACAAGCGGCCCGTGTACATCGAACTGCCACGCGACATGATCTCGCAGTCTGGCATTCCGCACTATCGCCCGCCGAAACTGCACGAGGCCAGCAATCCCCGGGCACTGCGCGCCGCACTCACCGAGGCGGTGGCGATGATCAACGCCGCCCGGCAGCCCGTGATCTTGGCGGATGTGGAAGTCCATCGTTTCGGATTGCAGAACGCGCTTCTGAAACTTGCGCAACGGACGAACCTCCCCGTGGCGGCGACGATTCTGGGCAAGTCGGTGATCGGCGAGCATTATCCGTTTTATCTCGGCGTGTACGAAGGCGCGATGGGCCGCGAGGAAGTGCGCAGTTACGTCGAATCGTCCGATTGCGTCATTCTGCTCGGGGCGTTCATGACCGACATGAATCTCGGCATCTTCACCGCGCGGCTGGATCCGGCCCGCTCGATTTATGCAACCAGTGAGAAGCTGTCCATTCGCTACCACAGCTACGAGGAGGTACGGTTCAAGGACTTCGTGCGAGGCCTGACGCGGCCGGGGCTGCGTCGCCGGAAGTTGGGGAGAATTCCGCGTCCGCCACGGTCGCAATTATTCAAGCCGGTGGCCGGTAAAAACCTGACGGTGTCACGACTGTTCCAGCGATTGAACGCGTTTCTCGACGACCGCACCGTGGTGGTGGCGGACGTGGGCGACGTGTTGTTCGGCGCGGCGGACCTATACATTCACCAGCGCACGGAGTTCCTGGGCCCGGCCTATTACACGTCCATGGGCTTTGCCGTGCCGGCCGGTCTGGGCGTGCAATTGGCGAATCCCCGATTGCGCCCGCTCGTGCTCGTGGGCGACGGCGCCTTTCAAATGACCGGCATGGAGTTGTCCACCATCGCGCGCTACGGCTTGAATCCCGTGGTGGTGGTGTTCAACAACGGCGGCTTCGGCACCGAGCGCCCGATGCAGGACGGTCCGTACAACGACGTGGCCGCCTGGCGTTACCATCGGGTGACCGACGTGCTGGGGGCGGGCCGCAGTTACCTGGTGAAGACCGAGGATGAACTGGATCGGGCCTTGCGGGCCGCGCAAACGCAGCGCGACAGTTTTGTTCTGATCGAAGCCATCCTTGACCCGCACGACCATTCATCCGCGCTGAAACGGTTGACGGAGCGGTTGGGAAGAAAAATCTAGTGCCGTGACGAACATTGTTCGAGACAAGGTAGGGCGCGTCACTCCGTGCGCGCCGGTGGGAAAGCCAGGAGTCGGTGGCGGCGCGCACGGAGTGACGCGCCCTACCCGCGCCCCGCAGGAGGTAACGACACTTCCGTGTCGCGGCATTAGTGGATAATGCGGTGTGATGCAGCCGCGCTCGTTTTCAGGGCTGCGAGTTCACGGATCGTTGCGCACTGCGTCGGCGTCCGGGGCGGCTGGTGCAATCTCGTAAACCTGCAACCGGGTCGCCGACGGCAACGGTTCGGTGCGGGGCCGGTCGCGATTTGCCCCCAGGGTTTCCCAACGCAACCACAGGCGCGAATCGCCAATGACAGGACGCAGATGCACCTGCATGCCGGGGAAGGTGGAAACCGGTTTTCCCAACGATGAGGGATACTGTGGTTTGACCACGGCGCGCTTGACGATCTTCAGAGATTGGTCGTCGAGCACCCACGTTCCCGACCCGTGATGCCGGTTGGAAAGTCGTTGCTCAATCTGGCCCTCGGCATTGCGCGTCACCGCCCCCACGCGCACTTCAAATTCGATCGAACCACCCCCGGAAAACTCCCAGCGATAGGTCCAGTCGGTGGCCTGGTGCGATTTCCATTCGCCGCTTTCCAGCCGGGCATTATAGACCTGCGTGAAGCCGTTGGTGTCGAATTTGTGGTAGGAAACAATCGGACGCTGCTGCGCATCGAAGCCCAGCGCGACGTTGCCGTTGATGGCGCCACCGTACAAGGGCACGGGGTCCACCACTTCACCCGTCTCGAACGTCATGGGCAGACGGAGCGGATTCCCTCCGCTCGTTTCCCAGTGGATCAAGTCCCGGCTGCGCGCGTAACACACGTGGTGAGACGTGGCACAATCGGGAGTTTCGCGCCAAATCCAAGTCAGGTGAAAGTAGCCGTCCGGACCGCGCAACGGCCCGTTGAGATAGGCGCTTTTCTGGCCTTTGCCGTCGAGGAGCGGTTGATCGAGCAACCGTCGCCACGCGCGCGTTGGCGCCTCATACACGTTGTAAATCTGGTTGCCGTTGCCGCTGCCGCCGGTGCGGTAGGTGAAGACCAGTTCGCCGCGAGCATCTTCAAAGAACTTTGGGTAAGTGGTTCTTTGTTCATCCTGTCCCGTCATCCCGGGAATGCGTTTCAAGGTGGTGATCTCCAATGGTTGTTCGGAGCGGAAATAGACCAGCGGATTACCATGCATGTTGCCGCTCAAATGCAGGTGACCGTTCTTGTCCAGCGCCATTGTGATGTAATTGTGGCTGTCCCAACCGACCCTTTCCGGCAGATGCACGAAGTTCCAGTTGGTAGCTGACAGATGCCGCGCCGCCACCGTCATCCGCCGGTCGGCATCGTAGAACGCAATGAACTGATGATTGCTGGCGACCAAGGAATGGAATCCAACCGGGTGGCCGGACCAAACCGGCGCCACGTCAATCACGTGTTTGATCTCTTGAGCGTCACCCACGGGCAGCACGACCCAAAAACAAATCAGGAACTGGAATCGGATTACGCCCCGGCTTTTCCAATTATGTGAATGAGAGTGTGTGCCCATGCCCTGGATTCTACTTTCTCCCCGGTCGGCTTTCGAGCGAATCCCGCCATGAACTGGTCGCGGCCCAAGGCCGATGGACGAATAGAGGCTCGATTGCAGATCAGGTCTTAATGAGCCGGAATGAGCGGTTGACACGCCGGAAGCCAGCCGTTCAAATCCTTGCGAACAAAGGCAAGTCGAGACTCATTTGCTATGCGCAAGACATTCCGCCCTCAAACATCCCTGGCAATCGCCCTGCTCACTTTCTCGTGGATTCCGCTCTGCACCACCCAAGCTGCGTCCGCCGCCCAACCCTGCCGTATCGAAGTCGTCGAGCGCGGCACCGGCTGGCCGGTGCCGCTGGTTGAATTGCGCACCACGCATCACGCGCGCTTCTTCACCGACAATGCCGGGGTCATCGCCTTCGACCTGCCGGAGTTGATGGGCCGGGAGACATGGTTCGATATCATCGGCAATGGTTACGAAGTGCCCAAGGACGGTTTCGGCTATCGGGGCGTGCGATTGAAACCTGAACCAGACAAAACCCTGAAAATTGAAGTCAACCGCACGATCATCGCGAAACGGCTCGGCCGCCTCACGGGGGGCGGGATGTTTGCCGAAAGCCAGAAGCTCGGACAGGAACTGGACTGGCGCGAGCCGGGGATTCTGGGTTGCGACAGCATCCAAAACGCGGTGCATCGCGGGAAGATGTTCTGGCTTTGGGGCGACACCACGCTCGCCAAATATCCGCTCGGGCTTTTCCACGGCACGAGTGCGACCACCCCCATTCAGCCGCTGGAGAAGTTCACACCACCGATCCGCCTCAAGCTGGATTACTTCACCGACGACCAGGGCACGCCGCGGAACGTGGCCACCATGCCGGGTTCGGGGCCAACGTGGGTGACCGGCTATCTCAGTCTGCCGGACCGTCACGGCGAGGCCCGCCTCGTGGGCGCGTACGTGAAGATCAAACCTCCGCTCGAAGCCTACGAGTGGGGCTTGTGTGTGTGGAACGATGCCACCGCCAACTTCGAGCCGTTGCGCGTGCTGTGGACCAAATCCGCGGCGACGCCGAAACAACCGCCCGTGCCGGAAGGTCATCCTGCGCTCTGGAAAGACTCCGCCGGCAAGGAGTGGGTGCTCTTCGGCAATCCGCTGCCGACGCTGCGTTGTCCGGCCACGTTCGAGGGTTGGCAGGATTCCTCGAAGTGGGAAGTACTCAAACCGCAGGAGAGTTTGGTTTCCGCGGCGGACAGCAAGCCGGTGAAACCCCACACGGGCTCCATTGCGTGGAATCCATGGCGCATGCGCTGGGTCACAGTGTTCATGGAGCATTTCGGCAAGCCGTCCGTGTTCGGCGAACTCTGGTATGCAGAAGCGAAGTCGCCCACCGGCCCGTGGGGCGAAGCCGTGAAAATCCTGAGTCATGAGAATTACACGTTCTACAACCCGCGCATCCATCCCGAGTTCACCGCCGCCGACTCGCCGATCCTGATTTTCGAGGGCACCTACACGATGCAGTTTGCGGACAAACCGCATCCCACACCGCGCTACGATTACAACCAAATTCTCTACCGTCTGGACCTGGATGACCCGGCATTGAAACCGGCCCAAGCCAACTAGGCGATCACGCCAGAACTACTTCTTATGCTCAAACACATTCAACCCTCGCTCGTTCTTGGCATCTTGCTTGCCGGCAGTTCCGCGCTCTCCGCGGCCGAAACCATATCGCCCATTACCCACGAGGCGCTTTGGTTGATGAAACAAGTGGGGGCTCCCGCTCCGTCACCTGATGGCAGGTGGGTGATCGTACCAGTGACGGAACCGGCTTACGACGAGAAGGACGAAGTCTCCGATCTCTGGCTTGTGCCGGGCGACGGCAGCGCGCCGCCGCGCCGGTTTACCACGGCCAAGAGCAAGGAATCGTCCCCGGCGTGGAGTCCCGACAGCCGGCAAATCGCCTTCACTGCCAAACGCGACGGTGACGACGCGGCGCAGATTTACGTGATCGCGATTGATGGCGGAGAAGCGCGGCGGCTCACGCAACTGGCACTCGGCGCGCGCGCCCCGTTGTGGAGTCCCGACGGCCAGAGCATCGCCTTCCAAGCGCCCATGCACCGCGACGCGACGAATGACGCCGACAACAAACGCATCGCCGACGAGCGCAAGCAGGCGAAGTCCAAGGTGCGCGCCTACGACGGTTTCCCGGTTCGCCGCTGGGACAAATGGCTCGAGGACGTGCAAACGCGCTTGTTCGTGATGCCCGCCGACGGCACCTCTGCCCCGCGCGACTTGCTCGGGGGCACTGCATTGCTGCAACTCCCGGGCTACCGCGGGGCGTTTGGCGAAGGGGCGGGTGAGGACTTGCAGCCCGCATGGACACCGGATTCGCGGTCACTCGTCTTCACCGCGACAACCAATCTGGACGCCGCGGCCTACGCGGAGGTCCTGTATCAGCTTTACGAAGTCGCGGTGGCCGGCGGCGAACCATGGCCGTTGACGGGCGGTGATCTCAGTCATCAACGCGCCACGTTCAGCCCGGACGGCAAACTGCTGGCTTTCACCACCAGCGCCGTCAAGGAGCATTACTACTCGATCAGCCGCCTGGGCATCGCCGCGTGGCCCTGGGACGGCAGCACCCGCGCGGTCGCGCCGGCGTTCGACCGCTCAGTTGGAGGCCTCGCCTTTTCGGCGGACAGCGGGACGATCCATTTTACGGCCGAAGAGGCGGGGCGGGTTCGCGTGTGGTCCGCGCCGGCCCGCGGCGGTGAGGCGCGCCTGGCCGTGGACGCACCGCAAGGTGTCTGGCTCTCGATCAGCGTGCCCGAGAAGGCGGCAACCCCCTTGCTCTTCGCCAACTGGGAAGCCGCGCACAGTCCGGCGGAAACCTATCGCGTTGATGTGGCGACCGGACGGCGCACGCGGCTGACGAGCTTCAACGTCGAGGCCGTGGCGAAAATAGACTGGGCGCCGCTGCGAGAGTTCTGGTTCACGAACAAGTTGGGCCGGGCGATTCACAGTTATCTCGCGCTGCCGCCGGCCTTCGACGAATCAAAACAGTATCCGCTGCTGGTGCTCATGCACGGCGGCCATGCCGGCATGTGGCGCGACTCGATCACGCGCCGTTGGAATTATCACCTGCTGGCGCAGCCCGGATATGTCGTACTGCTGACGGATTACGTCGGCTCGACCGGTTATGGCCAGCAGTTCACGCGCGACATTCTCGGCGATCCGTTGCGCGGTCCGGCGGACGACATCAACGCGGCGGCGGACGAGGCCATCCGGCGCTTCCCGTTCATTGACGGCACGCGCCAGGCGGCGGCGGGCGCGAGTTATGGCGGGCATCTCGCGAACTGGATGGAAGCCACGACCACGCGGTACAAATGCCTGATCAGCCACGCCGGCCTCGTCAGCCTGTATTCGCAATGGGCCACCAGCGACGTCATTTATCATCGCGAGCGGATGATGGGCGGGCCATTCTGGGAGATCACAGCGGCGTGGCTCGACCAAAGCCCGTCCACCTACGCAAAGCACTTTCAAACCCCGATGCTGCTGACCATCGGTGAGAATGACTTTCGCGTGCCGTTGAACAACGTGTTGGAGATGTGGAGTCTCTTGCAGCGTCAGCGCGTACCCAGCCGGCTGCTGGTCTGGCCGGATGAGAATCATTGGATTCTCAAAGGCGAAAACAGCCGCGTCTTTTATCGCGAAATCCATGAATGGCTGGCGCGGTGGCTGGGTGAAGCGCCATGAAATGGAAGACGGATTCGACGCACCTTGCAGAAACTGGCGGGGATGATTTCAAATTTGGATGGCTCGTAGGAATCCGGGCGTTGTGTCTGCGACCTACGGCAAAGCCGGAGTCTTGAGATTGCGTGAACCGCTGAAAGCGGCATGGCTTTCCTTTCGTAAACTTTGAGCGGTTCACGATCGGCAATCTCACGAACGACTCACGGAACTGTCAGACTTCGGGAATCCCTCGGCGTAGCCGGGGGATTCCCCAAGAATTAATCGTTCACCACGATTTTCCGCGGCTTGATGCGTTCGGATTTTGGCAAGTTCAACGTGAGCACGCCCTGATTCATGCGCGCGCTGATCTTCGAGGTGTCAATGGCCGGATCGAGTTCGAACGCCCGCCGGAAATCCGCCACGCGGCGCTCGCGCAGCAGCGGTTCACCGGAACCGCAGTTGAAGGTGCGTCGTCCGGTGATGGTAATTTCCGTGCCTTCGAGGGTGATTTCCAAGCCGTCCTTGTTGACGCCAGGCATTTCCGCCTCGAGCACATAACCATCCTTGGTTTCGAAGATGTTCACTTCGGGGGCCAGGAATTGCTCGGTTTGCTCGCGTTGGTTGGTCTTGGATGAGTCTTTTTGAAGTGTTGATTTCATGGTGTTTTGCGGGTTGAAAGTGCTTTGGATTTCCTCCGGCGGATACTTGTCCGCCGGAGGTTATTCGTTCGTGAATCAGCCGACCGACACGTCAATTTGCTTGGGTTTGGCTTCCTCGGTCTTGGCCAGCGTGACCGTGAGCACGCCGTCTTTGTAATGTGCTTTGACCTTGTCCGGTGCGACGGGCGACGGGAGGGTCACGGTCCGATGGAATCGTCCGACGTATCTCTCGGCGCGATAGACTTCGGCGCCTTCGTGCTTCGTTTCGCTCTTGCGCTCGCCAGAGATGCTCACGGCGCCTTCGTGCAGCGAAACCTCAATATCCTCCTTTTTCATGCCAGGGAGTTCAACGGTCACGACGAAGTTGTCATTGTCCTCGAACACATCCAAGGCTGGGGTCCAACCGCTCAAGAGTCCCGACGAACCGGCCAACTCGGCTAGCGGCGACTCGAACAGACGGTCAATTTCTGTCCGGAGATCGGAGAGCCGTCCGAAGCTCTGCCAAGGAGTGAGAAACGGTCTTTGCCATCTTATTACGTTCATGTTGGTTATCCTTTCGGTTGCATTGTTCACTGTTGTCAGAAGTATAAAAGCTGCCGACATGCCAGCAGCTTGTAACGTGTATAACTACCTATTTAGCAGTTGCATGCGGTGATAGCGGCAACTGCAAATGCTTGCTGAATGGAGTCGTTATGACTCATCTTGATGTGCATAATGCTGATTGATGTGCCATTGAGTCGCCTTTGTGTGAAGTCAGGCTTTGGCGAAGTCCTGGGTGTTGTGAAATGGTAAGTTGCCCGGAGTTCAATTGCTACTCAGGCAACCAAGGGCGACAACTGGCAAAGCCCTCGTACAAGGGAGGAGTTGCCGCCTGTGACTGTTTAACTTGATAGCCCAAATTTCATGGATGCGAGGCGGTTTTGACCTTTTTTCGCCGTGCGCGCGGTGCAAGTGATTGCACGCCAAGCCCCGCGCTTTCCAAACGCCGCAAGTGGAGACCCAGCCCCTTCCACACCCCGCTCCCCCCATGATACACTCGCGCCCAAAAGATGTTCCTGCGTTTCAACACCCGCCACAAAGACGGCAAGCGGCATCGCTACTGGAGCGTCGTCGAGAACCGCCGCCTGCGCGCCGGCCACACCACCCAGCGCACCGTTCTCTATTTGGGCGAAATCAATGACACGCAACAAGCCGCCTGGCGCAAGCATCTCGACGCACTCAATGAAGCCACCCAACTCACCGAACAAATCTGTCTCTTCCCCGAAGACCGCGAGGTGCCGCCGGACGTCCTCAACGGCCTGCAGGTCAAACTCTCCGAACTGACGTTGCAACATCCGCGCGTCTTCGGCGATTGCTGGCTGGCCTGCCGCTTGTGGGATGAACTCAAACTGAACTCCTTCTGGCGCAAGCGCCTGCCCGACGGCAAGGCCGAAGTCCCCTGGTGCAAAGTCCTCGAACTGCTGGCCGTGCGCCAACTCGTTTCCCCGGGCAGCAAGTGGCAGTTGCATCGCCGCTGGTTTCTCGCCAGCGCGATGGACCAGTTGCTCGATGAGGACTTTGCCCTCGCTGCCAAGAATCGGCTCTACGAATGTCTGGACCGCATTGACACCCAGCGCGCCGCGCTCTTCACGCACCTGCAAGCCCGCTGGAAAGACCTCTTCGGCGCCCCTTACGATCTGTTGCTCTACGATCTGACTCGCCCCGTGAGATAGAGCCCGTTGAGGAATCAAGCGCCGCAGCTTCGCGTATCTCACGGGGCGAGCACTTACTTCGAGGGCCAAATGGAACAAGCGCCCAAGGCCCGACACGGCCACAGCCGCGACCGGCGCCCCGACTGCCGGCAAGTCGTCATCGCCGTGGTCCTGAGCGCGGAGGGTTTTCCGCTGGCCTACGAAATCATGCCCGGCCACACCAGCGACAAGACCACGCTGCGGCACTTTCTCCAAAAGATCGAAGCGCAATACGGCAAGGCCCAGCGCATCTGGATCATGGACCGCGGCATCCCCACCGAAGACGTGCTGCGTGAAATGCGCGCCAGCGATCCGCCCGTCTCCTATCTGGTGGGCGCGCCGCGCGCCCGGTGGCAACCATTCCGCGCCGGGTTTGAAAAGCTCCGTTGGCAGGAACTGCGCGCCGGGATCGCCGTCAAACTCCTGGTCCACGGCGAGGAACTCTACGTGCTGGTCCAAAGCCAGGGCCGGCGCGCCAAAGAAGTCGCCATGCGCCGACGCCGACTCGCCCGGCTCTTATGCACCTTGCGTGCGCTGCGGCGGGTGCGCCAACGCCCGTGGAAAGGCGACACGCTCCTGCACAAACTCGGCGCCGCGCACAAGGAAGCCGGCGGCGCGTGGCGTTTTGTCAAAATCACCTTGCCCACAGCGCGCCAGAGCGTCCGCCCCGACCCCTTCAAATTTGCATTGCTCAAAGATGCGTTGAAGCAAGCGCAAGCACGCGACGGTTACACGTTATTGCGCGCCTTCCGCGCCGGCGACCAGGCCGCGCCCCTCTGGGAACGCTACCTGCAACTGGGCGAAATCGAAGGCGCCTTCAAAACCCTCAAGAGCGACCTGCATCTGCGCCCCATCCGGCATCACGTCGAGGCGCGGATCGAGGCGCACATCTTGGTCTGCTTTCGGGCGTATTGTTTGCACGTCACGTTGCGCAAGCGCCTGGCAGCCCACGCGCCGGGCCTGACCACGCGCGAAGTGCTGGCGACGCTCTGGCGCTTTGATTGGCGATGGGAAGGAGAAAGTGGTGGCAATGTTTCGGCCTTGAGCAGAGGGAACGCCATCGGCCGTGGCGCGGAGTTGCACTCTGCCGTATCGCGCATTTGAAATCCGCAGACGGTGGCGGGCTGCCGGCGCCTGCTGAATGCAACTCGGCGATACAGCAGACTGCAAGTCTGCGCAACAATCGGGTACGACTGAGGCCTTGCTATTGGCGGTTTCTGCCGGGCAGACGACAGCCGCCACGCAGCCGCCGGCCGATGGTCAATTCACACGGGTACCGTCTGCCACCCATGCGGCAAGCGCCAGAGCTTGTGGCGGCAAAACTCGTCGCCCCGCAATTCAGCTTCCCGGCGGTACCGGGCTGGCACGCAAGCCTTCGAGCAGTCCACCGTCCGGTTTGCGGAGGCGCATGCAGAATTCCCACGGGCCGGTGTCTTGCGTGACTTTGAGCAACAAGGCGTTCCAGCCCGCGCGCAGTTCCACCGCTTGCTTGAAGTCACCGGGCACGGCCGCGCCGCCGCGATTGACTTCGGAAATCAGTTTCCCGTTGAACCAGAGTTTGTGACCGTCGTCGGTGCCGAATTCGATGCGAGCCGACTGCGACTTGTCCGAGTGAATCCACGTGCGGGCGTAGCCGGCACGCTGTTGCCCGCCCAACGCTGCCAGCAGATCAATCATCCACGGGCGATCCGGCTTGCTGCCGGCCGGCAGCGGCTTCCAAGCCGCCTTGCCACCGGGTTGTTCCGGAGGGAATGTCGTGTCAAAAATGGAGCGCCCGAGGGCTGCCTGCGTGTAGGGTCCGGAAACCTGCCAGGCCACAATGTAATCTTCCACTTTCTCCAATTGCGACAGCAGGGCTGCCGCACGATTACGGATGGTTTCATTCTTGGATTCGGCTTTGAGCCGGGTCGCAACAGCTTTGGCGTCCGTCGGCGACGCGCCCCTGATGGCGGAAGCCACCCCCAGCATGGCCAGTTCCGCCTCGGCCTGCACTGCGGGGAGGGTCAACAGCGGTTCGACCAACTTGAGCGCCGCGGGGTCGGCAACGTTGGCCAGACCGGACAGGAGCATTTTGCGATCATCAGTGCGTTGCGTGCGGGCGAACAATTCCTCGAAAGTCGAAACCGTTTGCTGCACGGGCAGATCGCCGAGATTGAGCAGACGCACGCAGCCGCGCAACGCGAGAAAGCGGTGCGTCTCCTCCTCTGTCTTACGGAACACGTTCAGCAAATCAGGCAGGGCCGTCACTTCGGGCCAATCCGCCAGCGCCCGCACGGCGGTGTCGCGCACTGCCGGCTGGGGATCGGCCACGGAGGACTTGATGGCGGCGAGAGCGTTGGGTGTATTGATCGTTCCCAACACCCGCAGGAGGGCGCAGCGGGCAGGAATGGCGCTGCCTGAAAGGCGCGCCAGCAGATGATTGGCGGTGGCCGCTTGATCGGGAATGCGCGCACAGGCGGATTCCAACGCCGCTTCAACGGTGGAAACTTCCGCCTCGGTCCGCGCCCGGGCGAGCAAGTCAGTCAGGGCGCCAAGATCGGCGGCATCGGCGGTTTCGCCCAGGGCCTTGATGCCAGCGGCCCGGATGGCCGGGTCCGCGTCACCGGTGGCCTTGATCAATTCCGGCATGGCGGCGGTGATGCGGCGTTGCCCGGCCAGTTCCACCAGGACACGACGCGTATTGCCGGTGGCCCGGGGCAGGCGCGCCACCAATTGGTCGTCCACTTCCTTGCCCGGCAAACTTCCCAACGCCGTCTTTGCCACTTGGGCCAGTTCCGGATCGCTTTCCGCCACCGTATCGAGCAACACCGGAACGGCGGCCACGTTGCCCTGACGGACCAGCACATCCATGGCGACCAGTCGCAACGGTTTGGCGCCACTGCGCGCGGTGGCCAGCAAGGTGGGCAACACCGCTGCATCCGTACGACCCGCGATTGCGAGCAGCAAAGGCCCCTGGCGCTCGGCCGGCAGGCGGTTCAATTCCGCAGCCAAAGCTTCGGTGACAGGACGACCGGGCAATTCCCGGGCGGTGCTCAAGCCGATGTTGAAAAGCTGCTTGTTCGGCGAGCGCAAGGTTTCGAGCAGCAAGGGCAGGCCCTGCTCCTGTCGGGCCAGAATCGCCCCGCGCGTTGCTTCGAGCCGCCGTTGTTGCGGCACGTCCGCCTGGCGCACGGCTTCATAGAGTCGGGCCGCTTGCGTCGTCTGGCCTTCCTCCAACCAGCGTTCCGCACAGAGGATGCAGCCTTCGGCCAATGCGGAGCGCACGGATTGAGGCGACTTGGCCAGTGCGGTGAGCAGCGCCTGGGCGGCGTCATTCCCTCCGATGTGTCCCAAAGCCACAGCCGCGGCGGAAGCCACGTCCGCATTGGCATCGCCGAGTTTGGCAGCCAACGGACGAACCGCCTGTGCGTCACGGCGAACGCCAATCGAATTGATGACGCCCACGAGCAGCCGGCCTTGCAGCTTGGGCAACGCGTTGCGCAAAGCCTCTTCGGCGGCTGGCCCGGGGATCGCTTCCAGCGCAATGCGCGCCCACGCCGCCAACTGCTCGTCAGCCAGCAACGCCCCCAGCGCAGGCGCCGCCTCGCCGGTGCCGTAAACGGCGAGGTCCTTGCACGCCGAAGCCTTGTCCGCGGATGACGATTCAGACTGTAGCACCCGCAGCGCCTGTCGCCCTTTCTCGGCAGAAGTGGTTTGGGCGGGCGCCGTCAGGACGCAGGCGAGAAGGACTCCCGCTGCGAGCCAACGGGAGACTCCGAAGTCCGTCAATTTGATGCAATTCGTGATCATCTTTAACTCCTTTAAGTTTTCCAGTTCGTTACCATTCCCTGCTCAAATCCGCCACGGCTCGCGCAGCGCCTCGGAACGCAGCCGGTTGGCCTCCTCGTCCCCGATGAACTCGCATTTGACCGGGTCAAACTTCACCTTGCGATTCAGGAACTGGGCAATGTTGGCGGCATGACAAGTGACGTGCGCCCAGCAGGCGGCATCCGCGTCGGCCCGGGTGCGTCCCCGCGTGCGGACACACGCGAGGAAATCGCGCACATGGAAATTTGCCGGATAACCCGCAATCCGCGGGCGCGGACTGGCAATCAACCCCTCGGGACTGGCGGCCATTTCTCCGTTGTCGCCGGTTTCCACCCAGCCGTCCTCGCCTTCGAAGCGCACCGGGCAGGAGCCCAAAGGCAGCCAGCCATCGTCGCGCATGACCAGCTTGACGCCGTTCGCGTAACGCGCGTGGAGCTGGTTGCCTTCCGGCCAGTATTCCACCGCCGCCGTGTGGTCGGCCTCGTTGGCCCATTGGCAGAGGTCCACGCAATGCGAGCCCCATTCGAGGCAACCGCCGCCGCCGAAGTCGCCCATGAAACCGCCGCCCTTCTCGAAATTGAACGCGTTGAGCAATCGTTTGTTGAACGGTCGCCACGCCGCCGGGCCGAGGTAAAGGTCCCAATCCACCTGTTCATCCGCCGGCGCGGTTTCGGGCGGATACCAACCGCTGCTCTTGGCTTCCAGACCGCGGGGTTGCGCGTGGAGCGTGTGCAGCTTGCCCAGCTTGCCGCGTTGCGCCAGTTCCACGGCAAAAGCGAAGTTGGGCAGACTGCGACGCTGCGTGCCGGCTTGAAACACACGTCCGGTGCGCCGGAAGGTGCGCGCCAGAATCAAACTCTCGGCAATGTTCTTGGTGCAGGGCTTCTCACAATAAACGTCCTTGCCCGCCTGGGCGGAGAGAATGGAAGCCAGCGCGTGCCAGTTCGGGCCGGTGGCAATCAGCACGGCGTCAATATCCGTGCGCGCCAGCAATTCGCGCAGGTCACGATACATCGCACAGTCGGTGTTGCCGTAAAGGGTGTCGGCTTTCTGTTTGACGGCCAACCGCCGCTCCCGGCGCACGTCGCAAATGGCCACGAACTGCACCCCCGGCTCGGGGAGGAAACAATCGAGCACATAACTGCCGCGGTTGCCGATGCCAATCGCGCCGAGCACGATGCGTTCGCTCGGAGCCACGGCGCCGCCGCGGCCCAGGGCGCTGGCGGGAATGAAAGCGGGCACCGCCACAACGGCCGCGGCGGTAGCGCCGGCACGTTTCAGGAAGGTCCTGCGGCTGAGTGCGTTTGGGAATTGATGTGCGTTCTTCATAATGCTCCAGTGTCTGCCGGCGGCACAGGTGACAGAGTGTGCTTCACCACGCGGCTGGTTTGGTTGTCCGGTTGAAATTTCATCGCGGCCCCGGCTGTCACCCCAGTTTCATTCCCGGCTAAACTGAACCCGTTACCGATGGCGTCAAGTCCAGAATCCGGGCTGACACAAATGAATTTCACAAAATCGGACGCTGACAGCCACGCTGGCTTCAGGTAAACACGGCACGTGAAATTGCCCATTCTCCTGGTCGCGACGCTGGCGCTAAACGTCGCGAGCGCACTTCACGCTGAAGAATCCACGCAGCAAATCGAGTGTCTTAAATCCAGCGCGTTCCTGGCACCGCCGGATTCGCCGGATCACCGGCAATACGTGCCGGATCGCGCCATCAACGTGTTGAACCTGGCCATTGACGTTACGCCAGACTTCACAAACCGCACCGTGACCGCCAAGACGACGATCAAGTTCAAACCCATCGCCATGCCGCTGCCGGAACTGGCACTTGATGCTGTGGACTTGCGCGTCACTTCGCTGCAATCCAGCGAGACGTTGCTCGAATACCAGGTCACGGACGCGAAAATCATCGTGACGTTCGCGCAACCGATTCCGCCGGACAAAGAGGCGTGGGTGGCAGTGGAGCATCACGCCGAACCGGTCAAAGGTCTTTATTTCCGCACGCCGGAGATGGGTTACAAACCGGGCGACACCCACCTCTTCACGCAGGGCGAGCCCATCGAAGCGCGGCACTGGTATCCGTGCCCGGACGCGCCGAATCAGAAGTTTACTTCCGAGATAACCTGTCGCGTGCCGGAAGGAATGACGGTGATCTCGAATGGCCGCAAAGTCTCGGAAGCGACCGACGCGGCAACCGGGCTGGTGACCGTCACGTGGCGGCAGGAAAAGCCGCACGCGAATTATCTCATTTCTCTCTGCGCCGGTTACTTTGAAAAGCTGGAGGATCGTTATCGGGACATTCCGCTCGCGTTTTACACGCCGCCCTCGGACATCAACGAAGCGATGAATTCCTTCCGCGACACCAAGGACATGCTGGCGTTCTTCGAGGAGGAAATCGGTGTGCCTTATCCGTGGCCGAAGTACGACCAGGTGGTGGTCAATGACTTCGTGGCGGGCGGCATGGAGAACACCAGCGCCACGACACTCACCGACCGCACGCTGTTCACGGACGCCACCGAGAATCTCCGCTCCAGCCAGGGACTCGTCGCACACGAACTCGCGCATCAATGGTTTGGCGACCTGGTGACATGCAAGGACTGGAGCAGTCTGTGGTTGAATGAAGGTTTCGCGACCTATTACGCGCACCTGTATGACGGCCACAAGCATGGCCGCGATTTTCTGCTCTATGGGCTTTACAGCAGCGCCCGGGGAATCGTGAACCGGACCGATGCCCGCCCGATTGTCGAGCGCAAGTATGATCAGCCCACGGAAATGTTCAGCTACCTCGCCTACCAGAAAGGCGGCTGGGTGCTCCACATGCTCCGTTCGCAACTCGGCGAAGACCTCTATCGCCGCTGCATCAAGACCTGGCTGGAGCGCCACGCGTACGGCTCAGTGGTGACCGAAGACCTGAACCGTGTAATCGAAGAACTCTCCGGGCGATCCTACGACCAGTTCTTCGATCAATGGGTTTATCACGGCGGTGTGCCGGATCTTGAGTCCACCTACGCCTGGGACGCCCGCACGAAACTCGCACGCGTTTCTCTCAAACAGAATCAGCGCCTGGGCGAAGGGGTGCTGCTGTTCAATTTCCCGCTGACCGTGCGGTTCAAAACCAAATCAGGTACGGAGAACCACACCATCACCGTCAAACAAAAGTCCGAGGATTTTTATTTCCCTCTCGCCGAAGCGCCGATCATCGTGCGGATTGATCCCGAGTACACCCTGTTGGCCCGCGTGAAGTTCGATCCGCCCGCAGCCATGCTCGAGGCGCAATTGGAGGATCAAGCAGACGTCATTGGCCGGTTGCTCGCTGTCGAAGCATTGAGTCGGAAGCGCGACAAACAAGCGGTGACCAAACTCAAGCGCACGCTGAACCACGATCCCTTTTACGGCGTGCGCGTCGAGGCCGCGAAAGCGTTGCGAACGATCCACAGCGACGAGGCGCTGGACGCGCTGCTGGCTGCGACAAAACAAACCGATGCGCGGGTGCGCCGCGAGGTGTTCGACGCCATTGGCGGGTTCTATCACGAGAAAGCGTATGCCGGCAAAACCGCCGGCCTGAAGGAAGAGAAGAACCCCGACATCCAGGCGGCCATCATCGAAGAATTGGGAGGCTATCCCCACGCTGAAATGCGGGAGATTTTGGGGCAATCCTTGAACTCGACTTCCTACCGCAATGGCGTCGCCGATGCCGCGGTGCGCGCGCTGCGCCGCACTCACGATCCGACCTGGATTGAACCGCTGATGCAGAATCTCCGATCGCGCCAGGCGGATTACACCAGCCGCGGATTCGCCAGTGCATTGGACACGCTGGCCCTGCTCGCCCGCGATGAAGCCGGCCAACGGGAGGAGGTGCGGGACTTTGTGGTGGGTTACGTGAACGACCCGCGCCGTCCGGTTCGCGTCGGCGCTTTGAACGCGTTGGGAACGCTGGAAGACCAACGCGCGGTGGCCGTCCTGCAAAAATTCAGTCTCGCGTCGGCCGGGAGTCCCGAGCACCGGGCCGCCACCAACGCCCTGCACCGCATCGCCAACGCCAAACGACCGGTGGAAGGTCTGGGCCACCTGCAAACCCAGGTGTTGGACCTGCAAAAGGAAAACCGTGAATTGCGCCAGAACTTCAAAACGCTGGAACAGAAACTGGACGCGCTGACGCCAACCTTGGCGCCGCCACGCAAACCTACACCGGCCCTTACCTCGCCGCGCGGCAGGGCGAAATGAGTCTCATATCCAACCGCGAGAATGGCATGAAGCCGTCAGGCCAGAGGTATTGAAAGCCAATCAGCCGACAGCTTGTGGAAGTTCATTTGTCCGGCAATCTCTCGCCAGACCAATCACGCCTAGCCACACGCCAAGCCAATCTTGCGTGAAAAGCGATTCGAACTTACATTCCGGCTGTCCTATGAGCGCACTGGAAGCAGCTGAAGAAATCTTTGCCAAACTCACGCGTGCAGAGAAAGCGCAGTTGCTGCGTTGGGCGGCAAGCGATCTGAGCGATGCTTTTCCCGGGATTGAGAGCCGCCCCGGCGTCTGCGGCGGCGAGCCTTGCATCGTCCGCACGCGCATTCCCGTGTGGGTACTGGAACAAGCGCGGCGGCTCGGCGTCTCCGAAGCCGAGTTGTTGAACTCCTATCCCACACTGCGCGCCGAAGACCTGGCGAACGCCTGGGCTTACGCCCGTTCGCACCGCGATGAGATAAGCCATCAGATCGAGCAAAACGAAGCGGACTGATGGCGCGGTTTTATTCCAACGAGAACTTCCCGCTTCCCACCGTCGAGAGCCTTCGCGCGCTCGGCCATGATGTGCTGACCATCCAGGAAGCGGGCAAAGCCGATCAGGCATTGCCCGACGACAAAGTGCTCAAATTTGCCACTGCTGAGAACCGCATCCTGCTGACTTTGAATCGCCGCCACTTCATCCGCCTGCATCGGGAAAGCACCCAACACGCTGGCATCGTTGCCTGCACGGTTGACCCTGATTTTACGGGACAAGCAGAACGGATTCATACCGCCATAGCCGGGCGAGGCTTGCTGAATGGACAGTTGATCCGCGTAAACCGCCCCTCGAAGTAAGAACTCGCCTGCCGCAATTGCATCATTACGGCTTTGAACACTGGGGTTGAGTCATGTTGGACCTTTGAGTCCGGCCCGGACGACATTACGCAACTGGCACTAACCGCGTCCACCCTGCGCGACATACGCAAGCCGTCAATTCCGTCAATTCCGTCCTTGCCTGAACCCCGGTTGCTGGCATAAAACTCAACCGCAGGTTCAGTCAACGAAAGGGGCCGCTATGGCAGTCAAAAAAAATGACACGGGCATCAAACGGAGGGAATTCCTCAAGCTCTCAGCTACCACCATCAGCGCACTTGGCGTTGCCGGGGTTGCGCCTCCTGCGGCGGCACAAATGGGCGGCGGTTCGGCCATCGGGTCATCCGCCCGGAATCGCCCGCGCGGCAAGTCCAAATACAACGCCACCTACGCCGGCGACCGCCTGAGTCGCGTCGCCTTTCCGATGGGCGGCATCGGCGCCGGCATGATTTGCCTGGAAGGCACCGGGGCGCTGTCGCATGTCTCGTTGCGTCACCGGCCCGAGGTGTTTCACGAGCCAGTCACTTTCGCGGGGTTATGCGTGAAGGGCGAACCCAACGTGGCACGGGTGCTCGAAGGCCCGGTGCCGATCTGGAAGAAGTTCGGCCAGCCGGGCAGCGGCAATGGCGCGTCCGGCGCCGCGTTTGGCCTGCCGCGCTTTCGGAGCGCGGAATTTCACGCGCGGTTTCCGTTTGCCACAGTTGAACTGGCGGACAAGGACGTGCCGTTGAAAGTTGACATCACCGGCTGGAGCCCATTCGAGCCGGGCGATGCGGACAATGCCAGCCTGCCGGTGGCCGCACTGGAGTATCGGTTCACGAACCCCGGCAACCAACCGCGCGACGCCGTGTTCTCCTGGAGCGCCAGGAATTTCATGGCGTTCGGCAAGAATTCCAACGGCGTCAAGTTCGCACCGGGAGGCTTTATGTTGTGGTGTACCGCCCCGCAGGAACGCGGCTGGGAAGAAGGTGCGTTCACCGTCACGGTGGATGATCCGGCCGTGAAAGTGAATCATGCGTGGTTCCGGGGTGGCTGGTTCGATTCCCTGACCATGGCGTGGAAGGACGTTGCGGAAGGCAACTGTTTCGACCGCCCGCCCGTCACCGAAGGCGGATCGTCGCCGGGCGCGACATTGTTCGTGCCGTTCACCCTGGCACCGCGCGCCTCCAAAACGATCGTGCTGCGGCTCGCGTGGCACGTGGGCGAAACCAGCCTCCGCCTGGGCCGCGACCCGGAGGCGAAACCCGGTCAGGAGACAGTGCCGGGCAACTACCAACCGTGGTATGCCGGACGCTTCGCCAACATCGGCGACGTGACCCACTACTGGCGGAATCATTACGCCGACCTGCGCGAGAAATCCCAACGCTTCAGCGATTGTTTCCATGATTCCACGCTGCCGCCGGAAGTCATTGAAGCCGTCGCCGCGAACCTGACGATTCTCAAGTCTCCCACCGTCATGCGTCAGGCGGACGGAAAATTCTGGGGCTGGGAAGGTTGCTCGGATGGCGGCGGTTGCTGTCACGGCTCCTGCACGCACGTCTGGAATTATGCGCAGGCCATTCCGCATCTGTTTCCGGCGTTGGAGCGGACGCTGCGGGAGACGGAATTTGGCCCGTCACAGGACGAGCGCGGCCACCAGCAATTCCGCAGCGCGCTGCCGATCCGGCCTTTGATCCATGATTTCCACGCGGCGGCGGACGGCCAACTCGGCGGCATCATGAAGGTGCATCGCGAGTGGCGCATCAGCGGCGACACCGAATGGCTGCGGCGGCTTTGGCCCGCAGTGCAGACCAGTCTCAATTACTGCATCGAATCATGGGATCCGGGTCACAAAGGCTGGCTGGAGGAACCACATCACAACACCTATGACATCGAGTTCTGGGGACCGGACGGAATGTGTACGAGTTTCTATCTGGGCGCGCTGCAAGCGGCGACGCTCATGGGTCAGGCGCTGGGCGACTCCGTCCCGCTTTACGCCGAGTTACTCGAAAAAGGTCTGCGGCGGATGGAAGGCGAGTTGTTCGACGGCGAATACTTCATCCAAAAAGTCGAATGGAAGAACTTGCGCGCGCAGAATCCGCTGGAGGTCAAAAGCATGGTGGGCAATTACACGCCGGAAGCGCGCGCATTGCTCGAACAGGAAGGGCCGAAATATCAATACGGCTGCGGCTGTCTCGCCGACGGCGTGCTCGGATCGTGGCTGGCGCTGGTTTGCGGCGTCGGCCAGGTGCTGGATGCGCAGAAGATCACCAGCCACCTCAAGGCAATCCACCGATACAACCTCAAACACGACCTAACGGCGCATCCGAATCCGCAGCGGCCCAGTTACGCCTGCGGCGCCGAAGGGGGACTGCTGCTTTGCACCTGGCCCAAGGGCGGCGAACTGTCCCTGCCGTTTGTGTATTCCAACGAAGTCTGGACGGGTATCGAGTACCAGGTCGCGTCGCATCTGATGCTGATGGGCTGCGTGAACGAGGGTCTCGACATCGTGCGCGCCGCGCGCGACCGCTACGATGGCCGGGTGCGCAATCCGTTCAACGAATACGAGTGCGGCCACTGGTACGCCCGGGCCATGTCGAGTTACGGGCTGCTGCAAGGATTGAGCGGCGCGTGGTACGATGCGGTGGACAAAGTCCTGTATCTTCAGCCGAGTTTGAAGGGCGACTTCCGCAGCTTCCTTTCCACGGCTACGGGCTACGGCACGGTGGGCGTGAAACGCGGCAAACCGTTTCTGGAGGTGAAGGCGGGCAGCATCGAGCTGAAGGAAATCAAATTTGCCAAGCGGGGCTAGATTGCGATGGATGCAGGACGAGCCTCCTCGGTTTGTAGCGCAGGATTGCATCCTGCTGTATCGCGGATTTTCAACCCGCAACCGCCCGGCAGACTCAAGGCGTAGTTACATTTCGACAATCCGCCGAATGCAATTCGGCGATACGGCAGATTGACAATCTGCGCTACACCGCGCCCTCACTTGCGGCGGGACTGGCCAAACTGCCGCACCCCCGTTGCGCGAGCGTTGCTTGTCTCGCACGTTGAACTCCGCTATTTTGCGCGCGTGATTCACGACGCTTCGCTCGATGAGCTGCTGCAACGGGTGTGGGACGGCCAGCGCATTACACCGTCCGACGCGTTGCGGCTTTATCATCTCCCGTTGGAGGAACTGGGCGCGCTGGCGGATCGTCGCCGACAACTCGCCAAAGCGGACGCTTACGATGGACGTGGCAACGCGATCGTCACCTTCAACATTGACCGCAACGTCAACTACACCAACGTTTGCAATGTCTATTGCAAGTTCTGCGCGTTCTATCGCACCGAGAAGGATGACGACGCCTATGTCATTTCCCTCGAAGAAATGGATCGCAAGATTGAAGAGACGGTGGCTCTCGGCGGCACGCAGATTTTGATGCAGGGCGGACATCACCCCAAGCTGACCAAACAGTGGTATCTGGATTTGCTTGCGCACATCAAAGCAAAGTTTCCGCAGGTGAACATTCACGGCTTCAGCCCGAGCGAATTCATTCATTTCCGCGACGTGTTCAACGAACCGCTGTACAAGATCATCGGCGACTTCAAAGCCGCCGGGCTTGGTTCTATCCCCGGTGGCGGCGGGGAGATTCTCGTGGACCGAGTACGGCAACGCATCGCGCCGCTCAAAGCCATGAGCGACGACTGGCTCGAAGTCATGGACGTGGCGCATCGGCTCGGCTTGTATTCGAGCGCGACGATGATGTTCGGCCACGTGGAAACGGTGGAGGATCGCATCGAGCATCTGGAACGGTTGCGGGCGCAGCAGGACAAGTCACTTGCGCACGCGAACGGAGCGCGGCTGTCCTCAGCCGCAGCGGCTCCAAGCGCAAGCCCCTCGTCTGAAGATTCCCGTCACCTTTCCGCCGGCGAAAGTGCTGCGGCTGGGACAGCCGCGCTCCAGGGCCATTTCACGGCGTTCATCTGCTGGACGTTTCAAGCCGAGCACACCAAGCTCCGCGCGCCCACCGTTGGCGCGCACGACTATCTGCGCACCCAGGCGCTCGGCCGCATCTATCTCGATAACTTCGAGAACGTGCAAAGCTCGTGGGTCACGCAAGGACCGGACATTGGCCAGATCGCGCTCAAATTTGGCGCGAACGATCTCGGCAGCATCATGATCGAGGAAAACGTCGTCTCGCAGGCCGGCACCACCTTCCGCATGACCGTGGCCGACATGCAACGGCTTATCACCGAACTGGGTTACAAGCCGCATCAAAGAGACAATTGGTATCGCCTGGTGAATTGAATCTCGGGGATTGCTTGACGCCTGTTTCCATCGAGGTTCAACATCTCGTAGCATCCGATGTTGCCCAGCCCAAGCTTCCAGGAGACCACTGTGGACTCACTTCCGTTGCCACTGGCTGGAAAGAGACTCTGGACCAACAGGCTTCTTCTTTGCATCGCAGACCTTCGTGGAGGCGGAATGGCGTTCGCAAAATTGCTGTTCAACCCCTCGGTTTTTCCCGAACCTCCGCCGCCATGTTTGAGTTGCTGAAGACGGATTCCCAAACCAAGGCGCGGCTGGGCCGGCTGACCACGGCGCACGGCGTGGTGGACACACCCGTGTACATGCCCGTGGGCACGCAAGGCAGCGTGAAGGCGCTCGATCCGCGTGAGCTGCTGGAGATGGGCACGCAGATCATTCTGGGCAACACCTATCATTTGAACATCCGGCCCGGGCTCGACATCATTCGCGCCGCCGGCGGGTTGCACCGGTTCATCAATTGGCCGCAACCCATCCTCACCGACAGCGGCGGCTTTCAAGTCTTCAGCCTCGCCAAAATCCGTAAGATCAAGGCGCACGGCGTCGAGTTCCGCTCGCACCTGGACGGCTCGCCTCTCTTCCTCGGCCCGAAGGAGGCAATGGAAATCCAGTGCGTGCTCGGTTCGGACATTGCCATGGTGTTTGATGAATGTCCGCCGCACGATGCGCCCGCGAAGGAACAACGGCTGGCAGTCGAGCGCACGATCCGTTGGGCGCGCGAGTGCCGCGCGCAACCGCGCGCCGCCGGTCAGTTGGTCTTCGGAATTGTGCAGGGCGGCAGCAACGCCGCGTTGCGCGAGGAATGTGCCAGGGCGCTCGTGGGCTTGGAGTTTGACGGCTATGCGATCGGCGGGGTGAGCGTGGGCGAACCCGAACCCGAAATGCTCAAGGCCGTGGAATTAACCGAACCGCACTTGCCCACGCACAAAGCGCGCTATGCGATGGGCCTCGGCACGCCGGCACAAATGGTGGAACTGATCGCGCGCGGCGTGGACATGTTTGACTGCGTGCTGCCCACGCGCGTGGCCCGCAATGGCACCGCGTTCACGTGCAAAGGCGCCTACGGCTTGAAGGGCGGCGCGTACAAGGCGGACTTCCGCCCCATCGAGGATGGTTGCGAATGTTTTGCCTGCCAGCACTTCACGCGCGCGTATTTGCGGCATCTGCTCAACGTGAACGAGATTCTGGGCCTGCGCATGTTGAGCGTTCACAACTCACACGTGTTTCTCAAGGTCATGGCGGACGTGCGCGCGGCGTTGGCAGCCGGAACCTTTGCCGATTTCCACCGCGAATTCATCGCGAACTATGTGCCCTCGCGCAAGGTGCTCTCCGCCCGGGCAACCGCGCAGTTGGAGCGATAGACGTTGACCTTGGACGAAAGCCCGGAGCACGGCGGCTGGCCAAAGGGCGCCAAACGCTGCGATTGCCAGCCCCGTCCATCAGGGTTACTTTACGGCGTCCAGATTGACGAAATTGACTCGCAACGCCACGCCTGAATCAACCATGCAAACCCCAAACCCGCCCGCGGTGGACTCAGGCAACAAGCGCAAATGGTTCTGGCTCGCCGGCGTCGTCATCGCGTTGGGGGCCGGACTCTGGTTCGGCGTCCGCTACTACGGAGAATTCAAGGAACAACGCCGCACAGTCCAGGCGCGGAACTTTTTCGAGGCGGGCAAATACCGTGATGCCCACCTGACCGCACAGTTGATCCTGCGGGCCAACCCGCGGAATGTGGAAGCCTGCCGCATCATGGCCGAATTAACCGAGCGCGCCCGCGATCCCTCGACCCTGGCCTGGCGGCGGCAAGTGGCGCAACTGTCCCCCACCCTGGAGAATCAACTCACACTCGCGGCCGCCGCCATGTTGTTCGAGCGCCCGCCGTATCCGCTCGCGCGCCAGACGTTGGACAGCATTCCGACCGCTGGCCAGACCAACGCCGCCTATCACGTCATCGCCGCCCAGGTGGCCATCAAATTGAACCAGACGGCGGAAGCACAGGCGCATTACGAGCAAGCCATCAAGCTGGAGCCGGAAAAAAAATCTCACCGGCTGAATCTGGCCGTGCTGCGATTGCAGGCGGAGGACCCGGCCATCGTGACCGGGGCCCGCGCCACACTGGAACAATTCCGGGAGCACCCGCGCCTGGGGGCGTTCGCCCTGCGTTCCCTGATCGGCGAAAGTCTCGACAAACGGGACCGCGAACGCGCCCTCAAGTTTTCCCATCAACTGCTGGCCCAACCACAGGCCGCGTTTGCCGACCGCGTGCAGCATCTCAGCATCCTGCACGCAGCAGGTGATCCAGCGTATGATGAGTTCCTTACAACCCTGCGGCAGGAGGCCTCGACCAACGAACTGGCCGTATATCAACTCGCCAACTGGATGATTGGCCGGGGAATGGCCGAAGAAGCTTTGGAGTGGATTGAAGGCCTGCCGGCTGATTTGCAGACCCGGCAACCCGTGCCCAAAGCCGTGGTGGAAGGTCTGCTGGCCCGGAAGGATTGGCCCAAGCTGGAATCCGTCCTGAACGGTCAGCAGTGGGAAGGGCAGGAGTTCGTGCGGCTGGCCCTGCTGTCACTGGCCTTGCGCAATCAGGGAATTCGGGACTCCGCTCAACTGAAGTTGCAGGCAGCCGTGCGGGCGGCTTCGCGGCGGGTGGAACAGCTGGCCATCCTGAGCCAGATGCTGGAATCGTGGGGCTGGCAGACCGAGGCGGAGGAAACGCTGGAGTTGATCGTGAGCCGCTTCCCCCAGGACCGCCGGGCCACGGCGGCAGTTTGCCTGACCTACTACACCAAAGGCAACACGACCGGGCTTTACCGCGTGCTTGGCCAGATGTTGAAAGCGCAACCCGACGACCTGGACATCGCCAATAACTTCGCCATGGTTTGCTTCTTACTGAACACCAATCTGACGCAGGCCCACTCCCTGGCGGAACAGGTCGCCACTCGGTCGCCTGACAACTCGTCCTTCGTCTCCACACGCGCGTTCTCTTTGCACCTGCAAGGCAAACCCGCTGAAGCGTTGGGACTGTTGCGCAGTTTGCCGGCAACGGAACTGCAAAAGCCCAGCATTGCTCTCTACCACGGACTCACACTGGCGGCCATTGGGGAAAAGGAGCAGGCGCGAAAACTCTTGGATCTGGCGGAGAAGGCGCAAATGTTGCCGGAAGAGAAGCGGTTGTGCAAGGAAGCGATTGAATTGCTGAAGTGAAAAACCACGGCCATTGACAAAGTCGCGGGGAGGCGTGTGCAAGGCGAGCGATCGCTGGGCTGAACGATCTCAATGCCGGGTTCTGGCGACGAACGGGGGATTTTCCGGTGATGCAGTCCCTGCACAGGCAAAGCGAGTCCATCCTCCGAGCAAAGGCTGGAGGCCGATTCTCAATCTCCCGACAACGCTTATGGCCCAGCGGTCATGAATCGTCGGATCAAGCTGGCAGGCTGACGGCACACGCGCCGCTCGAAATCAGGCAAGGACTTGCTGCCACCGGGGCGGCCACGCTGTTGTTCATGGAGGAAGATTGCCAGGGAGCGAAACAACGAAAGCACCCGCGCCGAGTTGGTTTCCCGCACTGTGCATCGGTCCTCGTCCTGGGTGCGATCCCGACGATAGTGCTGGCCGTTTTCGATCTGCCAGTGGTCGCGCACGATTTCCAATAATTGCTCCGGTCCGGCTTCTTCGGGCAGGTAACTGGTGAAGGCAAATACAGTTTCCTCGGTGTGTTTGGTCACCCGACCTTGGCGGATCTCATCGACCTTGCGCTCGATGCGCATCACTTGCGCCGCGCCGGCCAGTCCCATCGTTTGCGGATCGGTTTCACAACTCCACAAAGCCCGATCTTCAATCCGTCCGTGGCCTTTGTCGGTCGTCTGGGCCGCAGGGGGGAAAAGCGCCCGAGAGGAGCTGGTGCGCTTTGGCAAGGGCGTGGGGCTGATTGGCTTTGAGGATCGCCACGTAATCGGCGCCGTTGGCTTGGGTCAGTTGCCGGGCGTTGGCTTTGGTGGTGTGTGCGGCGTCGAAAGTAACGCACAAGCCGGCCAAATCCATTTTCGGCAAGTGCGCGGCCACGGCCGCTTCCTCGTTGGTGTTTTGCGGCACGGCCACTTGGTCAACCAGCCGCTGTTGGCTGGTGACGAAGTTGACCAGCGTCAGGGCCTTGTCGGCTTTGGGCTTTTGCAGTTCAACCGGGATTTCATTGGGCACCGACTCGGCTGGAGCGCTCGCCGGCGCAGGCTGCGCGTTTTTGACAACCTTGCCATCCAGGTGCAATACCGCAACAGGCTGCGGGTCCTGCTGCTCCATCCATTGGACCAACGCCTCCTTGAGTGGCTCGGCATCCACGGCCTCGAGCATCCGGCGAAAGGTGCGTTCGCCCGGAACGTCGCATTGACGGCGCGTCCCCGATCGGGGGCGGCAGCGTAAGGCGCGGCGTTGCCCGTGATTGAGGCTGGCAGCAAACTCGGCAATGGCATGCGGCCCTTTGCAGCCCGCGGCCACGGCCAGGGCGATCAAGCACAGGATCGTGGCCAGTTGATGGCGCTTGCCCTTGGGCTTGCGCGGGTCGGTAAGCACGGTCCGAAAATACTGCCACAACGAAAGCAATTGATCGGTCGCCACCGGACACGGCGGGGGCAGGGGCCGCTGATGGGCGGCCAAATGAGCGGGCAGTTCGGCGGCGCGCAACTGCTCCAGGGCCGCAGCACTCAAGGCGCGCACCCAGATCTCCTTGGGATGCTTGGTGTCGGTGTAAAAATCCTGCCAGTCCCGCTGACAGCCTTGCGTACGCCCCAGTCGCTCCCAACCGGCGGCTTTGTAGCAGGTGCCGCGGAACTGTTGTGGATCGACGAACGTCTCGACCGCCAGGACCGGATGGCCAAAGTGCCCCTGCCAGTCCTGGGCCAGACGATCGCAGGCCAGTTTCAAAACGCGCGAGGCCAGATTGGGCCAGCGGCCCGGCGCCGCCAGCACCAGAAAGCGTTGGTTCTGCGCGAGAAGATGACGCCGTTGCGCCACCTGGCGGGCCGACCAATGCAACCAGCGATCACGCGGCTTGACGTGAAAGGCCGCCGAACTGAACACCAGCAATGCCAGCCATTGCGCTTGATATTCGGCCACGTAACGCAACGCCTGCCCAACGACGGTGGCGTTCTTGAGGTAGTGTTCCTTGGCCAGCAGTTCATCAAAGCGGGCTTGTTCGAGAGGTTCAATCAAACGCAGGTTGACCTCCCGCAGCAACAGCGTTTCTTGTGGCAATCCCGCCACCACCACGTCGGCAAGATGAATAGACATGCCCCTACTGAAGCAAACCGAGAACAATTGCGCCAGCATATTCCACCTAACCCATTAACCACAAATCCCGTCCGCCTCTCCTTGGCTACCGCCCTGAGTGAAAAACAAGGATACGCAACGCACACGGGGCGAAGCAGCAAATCGAGGACCAATTCGGAAACGTGGAACCGAACCCGGCGAAAGTCAACTCGGTCAGGACTTCGCAAGCTTCCGGCGAATCTGCGGCATAAAGCGGAACGCAACCAACCCCAAGGCAAGGCCGCCGAAGATAAGATTCGATGCCTCTGGTACCGGAGCCACTGTGAAAGTAGCCCAGCCTAGTTCGTCAGCGTTACTTCCTTCTAGCACGCTACTTGCAGTAAAGAAATTCAGTGTAACTATAGACCCGTCACTCGGCACGACCCAAGGAGCGCTTCCATCCAACCCCGTAGGATGCCGATAGAACCCATACGGGGTGCCTTCGCCTGGCTCGGTTGCCCCCGCAGTTAAGGTCGGATACCAATACAGCTGCAATAGATCACCTGAGTTCAGCCCGATGAAATCACCTAAATCAAGCCCCGGGGCGCTGCCTGTAAAATAGCCCGGCCCTTCGTCGATTTCCTGCAAGCTCCACCTAAAGAGAATAACATCATCTCCACTCACAAAATAATCTGCGCGCGGGGCACCAAAAACTGCATCGGCTGTACTGGCCACCAAGAACAACTGACCTCCGATCGGCATCAACTCCGAACCGTCAGATGATCTCAGTTCGCCTGCATTGATGGTGAGCGTAATTGTTGCTCGGGCAGCTAGGCAGGAAACGCTAAAGATGGCTAGGACACACAGTAGTCTCACTCTCATATAATCTGGTTGTGGAGGTTGATGATGTGATGAACTGGACCGACGTCAATTTCAAAAATTGGGCGAGTTAATCCAGAAACTGGAGAAACCATCGATGGTGGAATTCTTACGGATGATGACACCCGTACCTGGAACAAATACCGCCTGGTTATTCATGTTGGTGGTGCCTGAACCAACGCGACGCCATGTGTTCAAGTAGTAATATGTTTCCACAGGAGCTTTATTCTTCGCCGCAACCTGATTGTCGAACACTAGCAAAACATCAGTAGGATTCAGCCCGCTAGAACTTGCGAGGAAGGCGCCGCTTTGAAACAAGCCGGATTCATCCAGCGTCATCGTTGCCGGTCTTGCCACGGCAACGAAATTATCCTGCTTTGTTGATGTTTGAGTCAACATCGGGATGACGAGTTTTGATACAGGTACACTACCTTGGGCCGAAAAAACCGTACCGTTAGTCGTGTTGTGCCGAACAATGAAATAGACATCCGGAAGCAGCACAGCATCATTCTTATTGACTGTTCCTTCACCCACCTGTCGCCAAACTCCAGAGAGATTTGCAGCATTGGTTAAAAACACGTAAGAAATCGTCGGACTTAAGTTGATGCCTACACCACTAAGATCCGGGATTAACACTTCAGTTCTGGGATTCAAAACACTACTGCTGGCCACGGCCCCTTTCCCCCCCATGAATGCGGTTGCCAGCGTCCAATACGGAATTACCGCCGCTTGGTCACCATCGGCCACGGACGAAAGGTCGTCACCACCCAGACTGAGAGTGAGCGTGTCCTCGCCGTTGGCGGTCACAGGGAGGTAACTGCCTTCCTTGGCGCCGGACAGGAAGCGCAGGTAGTAGGTGTTGGTCTGCGGCACCGGCTCCGCAGTGGAGCTGTAAACAAACTGGTTCGGAGTCCACCCAGGCGCTCCCTTCACCGTCACCTCATTGCCCGTCACGGAGTCCACCACCACATTAGCGGCGGCGGGGCGCGAGAAAGGAATGGAGACAATCGTGTCGGAATTGCTGAGGCAGTTGATCCGGTAGAACCCGGCGGGATCGCTGGCGGGCTGCGCCTGCGTGCGAAAAGCCGGCAAGGCCAAAAGCAGAGCGACCAGCATCAAGGCCAGCTTCACAGAACTATCTGGAGTTGCTCGTTGCATGTCGTTGGTTCGTTGCTCGCCGTCTGCGCTGTATTGCCCGACAGTTCTGCCTGAATCCCGGCGCAAAATCAAGGATTGTTTTGTAGGTATTTTCGACAAGGTCATCATGGTTTTCATGGTTACTACTCAAAGTTTAAGGGGTCACATCCAGCAATCGGAAGAAGCCGCTCAACGCAACCTCCTCCGCATCTACATCATAGGTGAACGTCTCAAGGGTGGAATCCGCCGTGCGCGTGTCCAGCGGAGTCCATTCTGTGTCCAGCAGGTTGGCCTTCCACTGCAATTCGTAGGTCCGTCCCACCACCACGCGCCACTCCAGGGTGAATTCACCCGGCGTCTCCGTGGATTCGGCGATGCTCACCAAAGCCGGCGGCGTCGTGTCGCCCGCCTCCGTGGTGAAAGACCACACTGCATCCGCCACCAGCGCGTTGCCCGACGCGTCCTTCACCCCGGAAACTCCGCCCACCACCGTCACCGTGTATTCCGTCGCGTTGGCCAGCGCAGCATCGGGTGTCAGCGTCGCCGTCAACGTCAAAGCGTTGTAACTCACCGTCCCCGCCACCGCCGGACTTAATACGATCGTCCCTGTCGTCAGGCTCGCGGGGTCCATCGCTTCGTCAAACGTCACCGTCACCACCGCCCCCACACTGACATCCGTCGCCCCGTCGGCCGGCGTGACCCCCACCACCGTCGGCGCCGTCGTGTCCAGTGCAAACACCACGTCCACCCAGTAGTTCACCCCGCTCGTGCTGTTGTTGGGGAAGCCCGTCCCCACCCGGGCCACGCCATTGCCCCCGTCCACCCCATTGGGCAACGCCCGCAACGGCGCATTGGTTACTCCCGCCACCAGATTCCCCGCCTGCACCGCCGTATCCACCGCATACCCCCCGTTGTTCGCGTAATACGACGCCACATACGTCGTGTTCGCCCCAATCGCCACCGGCACCGCAAAACTCGCCTCCTGCCACCCCACCGCGACGGGGTCCGCAAACTCCACCGTCCCCAGCAACGCCTGGTCCGAGCGCCGCCACAAATGCCCCGTCCGCGCTCCGCTCCCCACCTGCCCGTTGTAATACCGCAGCCCCGTCACATACCCCGCCACGTCACTCTGGAACACCACTCCCAATTCATAGTTCCCGCCATCCTCAAACCACGCCGTGGTCGGCACCGCCGTCTCCGCCCAGATACTGTAACTGGTTTGCTCCGTCGTCGTGAAACTCCACTCCGCGTCCGCCGCCAGCGCCAAGCCCGCCAGGTTCTTCACCCCGGCCTCCCCGCCCTGCACCGTCACCGTATATTCCGTCCCCGCCGCCAGCAGGCTGTTCGGATGCAGCGTCGCCGTAAACGTCCCCGCATCGTAACTCACCGTCGGCGTCCCCAACGGCGCCGGACTCAAGCTGATCGTCCCCGCCGTCAGGCTCGCCGCGTCCATCGCCTCGTCAAACGTCACCGTCACCACCGCGTTGCGGCTCACCTCCACCGCCCCACCCGCCGGACTCACCCCCACCACCGTCGGCGGCGTCGTGTCTGGCTCAAACACCACGTCCACCCAGTAGTTGGCCGCGTTGAAGGACTGGTTGGGAAAGGTGCCGCTCGGACCGTAGGCAAAAACACCGTTGCCACCGCTCTCGCTGTTCGACAGGGCGCGCAATGGGTAGTTGTCCACGCCTGCGGTGGTGAAGTACTCCCCAGTCACTGAGTATCCGCCTTCTGGTGCGTGATAAGAGACCACATACGTGGTGTTCGCCGCAATCGCCACCGGCGTCGCAAAACTCGCCTCCTGCCACCCCACCTCTACCGGGGTCGGAAACTCCACCATTGCCAGCGGCGTCACCGGATTCAGGCTGTTCCAAAGATGCCCCACATGCGGCCCGGGATTGTTTTCGCCGCGGTAGAAGCGCACGCCGGTTATGTACCCGCCAATGGCACTCTGAAACTTCATGCCCACTTCGACCGCGCCAGCATCATTGGCGGACGGAATTGCGGGTGCAGCCGAATCGTCCCAGACACTGGTGGCCAGTTGATTGACGGTGGTGAACGACCAACTGAAGTCGGCATCGCCGCCGAGGGTGTTGCCCGCCACGTCCCTCACGCCTTCGCTGCCGCTCTTCACGGTCACCGTGTACGTTTCCGCAAAAGCCAGCGGGCCGTCCACCAGCGTCACCGTGTAGTTGGCGGGGTTATAGGACACTGTGGCCGCCACCGGTTGCGCCAGTGAATCACGCAATAGGATCGTGCTGGAGTTGACGGTAGCTGGATTCATGGCCTCGCTGAAAGTGAGGCTAATGGTCGGCGACAAGCTGACGTTGACCGCGTCAATCTCCGGCACAACGGAGGTGATGGCTGGTTTTGTTACGTCGGCAACGAAATTGATTTCGTAAATGCCATTCAACGCCGGAAACGCGGCGTACTGGATGCCTTTAACCACCCGCAGCGAATACGCAACCGGATCGCCATCGTGGCTGACGCTGTCCACATCAAAGGCGTCGGGCACCGGCACCATCGCTTCGAGCCCCAGTGCCGCCGCATCCGCCTCCACCGCAATAGTCAGGGTGTCGTTGGCCCAGCCCATGACTTGCAGGGTCGAACTGTTCCGGGCATCCACCCAAGTCAAGAGTTGACGCGCGGAAATGACCGGGACCCCGCGGCTGATGGCGGAACTGACAATGGCGGCGGACAACTCGGCGGAAGAGGGGATTTCGTTGAGAGGGTCCGGGTCCGTGTGGATGTTCGCCACAAAGGCCCCGTAATAACCTTCCGCTCCCAAGGCGCGATCCAGCAGCACATCCACGGTGTAAGGATACACCTGGCCTGACTCATCGGTCATTTGCGTGGCCGCTTGATAGACGTCAATCGCGGCGCCATCGGTCGTGGCGAAGCGCATGGGCATGCCGGAGCCGGTGAACAACCCCGGCCAATCCGCCGCCCAAGCCCCCGGCCAGTAATAGTAACTGGCTTCCATTCGGATGCCAAACTCCAGCCCCACCTCGGGCAAGACGGTAAATCCGCTCCACGCAATGCAATGGTTGCGGTGTGTGGTCGGGGCCGGGAGATTTCCGTACTGTACGCTCCATGCGGCAAGCTGATTCTCAAAGAGCGCATACAACTCACTCGCAGAAGGACTCGCGCAACCGGTGTCGAGATGCAGGCCAATTTCAAAGCCTTGAGCGAGATAGCCAGCCGCCGCCGCCGCCGGCAGGGAGTTGGCAGTGGGATAAATGTAAGACGTGCTGCGAATGGTCTGCCAATCCTCCACGGACCCTTCAGGATCGCTGTAGGCCAGGTGCTGATCGAATCGTGCCGAAGTACCATCGTTGCCATGTTCATCCCCCGTCATCACTACCGCTGCCTTGTGCCCATGCGGGAAGTACCAGAATCGCGGCAGTAGTTTCCGGTCGGAATTCATGTGGATGATCATGTTCGCCAGCAACCGCTGCTGCTCGTCCGCCTGCGGGATTGCCACTTTGTTCAAATCAACCCAATCCGGGAAGAACAGGTCGTTGGGGCGGAAGATTCCATCCCCGTCGGCATCCGTGTCTGCCAAATTGGGATTGCCCTGGCGGGTGTAAACCACCGAGCGGGCCAGATCATAGGTAAATGCCGCCGCCTGCCCGCCGTTGCCGCCAACGTTGCGGATCGTCACCGCGGGATTGACCGTTGCGGTATCCGCGTTCGAATAGAGCGTCGCTACAGCCGTGGCTCCAGCCGGCGTGTAAAGATCCGCCGCGCTGTGATACTGAATCGTCTGCCCCACGATGCCCAGACCGGGGCGCTGGGCAGTGTCCACCAGCAAATATCCTTCGGACAAGGTACCGTCTTCATCCACCAAACCCAGCAGCCCGGCCAGTTGCTTGTCCGGTCGCATGGCGATCAAGTTCCCACCCGCCGTCACCCAGTCAGTCAACATCGTCACCTGGCCTTCCGTCAGCGCCATTTCACCCAAAATGACCACGTCATACGCGGCCAACATCTGGAGCGTCAGGTTGCCGATGTCTTCCAGCGCAAAAGAGTTCATGCCCTCCGCCAGGAGGATCTCGGCATAATACGCAGTGAACGGATTGGCAGCGTTGGTCACAACGAGGATCGGGACTGTGGATGCGACTTCACCGGTGATGTTGGCGGTCGTGGTTTGTTCGCCGATAGTGTAATTGCCCGCGTCGTCCCCGGCGAGCGCGAGGCCGGTCACTGTAACGGTTTTTCCATTCCCCACGTCCGCGGTGTCAAAGCTCGCCGTCGCCTCGCCGGTATCGAGTGACACCACGTCCGGCTCTATCACCCCGCTCAAAGTACCGTAGCTGGTTATCTGGGCATCGGTATTCCCATCGTAAGGCTTGTTCCCGGCTGTCAAGCCCACCAGTGTCAAGGGCTTCGCCGTGATCTCCGCCAGCGCCGTCGGCGCTCCGACCAGTGAGAGCGTGTAGTTCTCCGCATCCACGCCCGTCAAGCCCGACGTCTCGGTCAGACTCACCGTCTTGCCAATGGCCGCTGTCTTGTCCGCAAACGCCACCACCGCACTCAACGCAACGTCGTCATCCCCAATCTTCGTCGCCAGCGTCAAATTGTTCTCCGCTATCGTCGCGCTCGTCTCCCCGTCATACGGCTTGCTGTTCGCAGTAAAAGTCCCCTCCACCGTCAATTCCCGCGCTTC
>JAHCLO010000024.1 GCA_026125285.1 Verrucomicrobiia bacterium
CTTTTCGGACAGAACGGTGAGGTCTTCGTTCACGTTCTCCAGACCGGCGGCGTATTCCAGCTTGGCTTCCTTTTTGGCGACCGCCTCTTCTTCGCCCTCGAACAATTCCTTGGCCGTCTCGCGCCACGCGCCGAAGTGATACTCGTCGAATACGACCAGGTCCCACTTTACCTGGTGCAGCCACTCGTTCTTGGCCTTGATGTTCCCGGCATCGTCGCGGCCCAGTAGATCCTGGAACGAACCGAAATAGACGAGCGGCTTGCTGGCGGAAACCTTCGTTTTCATTGGATCGCTGCCAGAATGGCGCGACTGATATTGCCAGCCAGCGAAGTCCACGTGCGATTCGAGGTCCGTTTGCCACGCATCCTCCACGGCGGGCTTGAACGTGACCACGAGCACGCGCTTCGCCCCGAGTTTCCGGGCGAGTTGATAGGTGGTGAAGGTCTTGCCGAAGCGCATCTTGGCATTCCACAGGAAGCGCGGGACGGCGTGCATGTCCTCCTTCCAGATGGAATGGAAATAGGCGTGGGTCTTTTCTACGGCGGCACGCTGCTCGGCGCGCATGGGAAAATTCTGGTCGCGCGTGCCTGCGATTTGCTGCCCCTTGCGGAGCGCAATCAGCACGGCCTTCAAGTCCTTGACCGTGCAGCGCATCCATTCCAGTTCCGTGTTCTCGAATTTCTTTTTGACGAGAGCGGCGCGTACCTCATGGTCGGTGAACGTCGTGCCGTCGTCGCGCTCGGCCACCTCGTACAGTTCAATTCTGTAATTCTTGATGTTGGCGGTCTTGAGCTGCTCGGCGACGCGCTGCTTTACGTTGCGCGTGGTCTGGCCGACCTTGAGCAAACCCGCGTGCGCCTTGTCGTCAATCGAGTAGGCGTAGATGCGCGGACGCGCTTCCGGCTTCGGCGCTAGGATTTCTTCGATGGTCTTACTCATCGTCGCTGGCCCTCGGACGGATGCAGGCTTCAATGTGAGCAATATCGGCCTTGCTCAATCGGTATTTCTTGTAAAGCGCCTCGTCCGTCCAAAGGCGATCCCATCTCTGTTGCGGAATCCAAGTGTATGTTGCGCGAGTTGCGTGCTGGGTGATCTTACGTAGGGATACCAGAAAGCGGAAAAGACGTGTGTTGAGATAACTTTGCAGGCTTTCGGCCTGCTTCTTTGAACCCACGTAAAAAAACAAGTATGTCTGCGTGCAAACCGAAGGTGATTCCGCGATGAAGCTTGGGCCGAGCACCATCGCAGGCCGAGCACCACGTTCACCGTAGGCCGCAGAAACCATCACCTTCCATTTGTCAATGAGGTGCGGACTTTTGGTGATGTCCTTGCGAGCGATGCCGCCGACGAGCCGCTTGCCAGCGCGACCATAATAAAGCGCCACGTCATTCGCCTTTTTCTTTTCACGGAAGCCCTCGAAATTGGATGTCCAGCCAAACTCCTTGTCAGCGGAAAGAATATCAATGATGGACGGCTCGCCTGGTGCGAGCACCTTCTTGAGGATGTTTAGCCCACGGCTATCGCGCACAAGAACATCGTATTCGTTCAGGTCGCGCGGCATCGGCCCGATGGTTTCCTCGCCCGTAACAGTGGTTACTTCGCATTTACCCGCGTTGTCTCGATCCCAAAGGAAATAGCAAATGCCGCCCTCGAAATCTACGCCCGGAAACACCAAGTCCATGCGCTCGTAGTCCATCAGCTTTCTGATATGTCGGTCTTCCAGCATGGATTTGCGGAAATCACTCAAGCCAAGTCCAGACGCCATCCACCGAGAGGGAATAACCATCGAGAGATAGCGCGGCTCAAGTTTCTTCGCCTGCTCGACAAACTTGTTGTAGATGGGAATGTCGCGCGTGCCGCCGTCACTAGCCAATTGATACGGCGGATTTCCGATGATTACGTCGAATTGCATATTACCTCCGAAAATCTTGGTGAGCTGAGTCTTGATGTTGTCGGTGTGAATGAACGCGTAGGCGTGGGTTTCCAGTCCCGCCGCGCGGTTAAAAACGGATTTGCCCGCGCCGCAATACTTGCATTTGTCGCCATCCCAAGTGTGTTTGAGGCGCTTGAACCAGATGTTGCCATCGTCGCTGGTGAAGGATTTGGCGATGGAGTGTTTGCCCTTGGCGTGCTTGGAGCAATACACGCTGCGCCGCGCGAGCAGGCTGGTGATTTGCGTGATGCCGATGCCGAACACCTGCCGGGTCAGGATGTGGTTCACGCACTTTTCCAAGTCCGGAATTTCCTGCTCCAGCCCCTTGGTGAGGCGGCTGGTGATCTCGCGCAGGAACACGCCGGATTTGGTGCAAGGGTCGAGGAACTTCACCGTCTTGTCCGTCCAGATGTTTGCGCCCTTGTTGTTCGCGGCCCACGCCTCAGCCAGCGTGTCCAGCATCCGGTTGGCGAACTCCGGCGGCGTGAACACCTCGTCGTTGGAGAGGTTCGCGATGCAAGTCAGCACGTCCGGGTTGCGCCCGCGTAGTGCAAAGCCGGCCTGTGGAATCATAGTGTTGCCTCCGGCGTTGCGGCGACCAGTTCACTCACGGTCATCGGCGGGTAGGTCTTGGTGGGCGTGAAAATCTCGTGTTTGCCGAGTTGTGCGAAGAGTTCCCCCTCAGTGCTGAAAGCTGATGACTGGGTAAGGCTTTTCAAGCTGAAATCCCGGCGCTGGAAGCGGCCCTTCCAGAGATACGCCCACTCGGCAAAGGTGATGGGCAGATCATCCCAAGTCCGCATCTTCATGGCATCGCCATGCACGAGGTTTACAGAAAGCACACAGATGGCGGCGCGATAGAAAACGTCGGACTCGTCGAGGTTCAAATACTCGGCAAAGATTTCCAGCAGGTTCGCGCGGCAATCAGCGATGTTGTCCGGCAACAGTTCGATGCCGTAGATACACATCAACCCAAACAGCGCGAAGTGCCGTCGCTCAAAATCGGACTTCCCGTATTTGAGTTCCACGGCAGCGAGTTTGCGGCGGAGGACTGGCACGACGAAGTTGCCGCTCCCGCACGCCGGCTCCAGGAAGCGCGAGTCGATGCGCTCGGTCTCGCCCTTCACCAGATCGAGCATGGACTCGACCATCCACGCGGGGGTGAAGACTTCCCCATGGTCGGCGACACGCTGCTTGGATTTGACCAGGCTCATCAGCAACCCTTTTTCAGCGTCGATTTCGCGGCGCGCTTTCTGTTGAGTGGTTTCGGGCATTCAGTTTCGGGCAACGACCTGCTTCATGCGTTCACGATGGGCCGGTATGTTGCAGGAAGCGAGTCCGGCGTGCATCAAAAAACGCAGATGCCGATTGAAACAATGAGTCGCCGAGGGACTGGTGGAATTCGCCGAACCGAGGCATCGGCTATCGCGTTAGTCTGGTGTTCCAGACCGCAGGTAGAACAGGGCTGCCCAAAGGCGGCCCGTTTTGCCTTTGCTGATGAGATCAGCCGGCGTGCGGCCTTCAAATTCCTCCATCTCTTTCAAGAGCCACGGGCCGATTTCCTCGGACTTCATCAGTTGCTTGCGTTCGTTGCAGACCTCTAAACCTCGCGCAGCTTCGCCGCATACACGAGACGAATGGGGTCCTGAACTCGACTGTTGGAGGCAGCTTCCGATGCGTTCGTAGTGGCTGATGGTAATTGGCTATTTGTGGTTGAACTCGGCCTCCCATTGACTGAGGAGTGCGATGATTTGACCGAATTCCGGCGGCTTGCCAAAGAACATCTGTTGCATTCGCGTGTAGTCGTCCCGCAACGCTTTCACGCGGTCCTCGGGCGGCGTAATGTGCAATGTTCCTTTTGCCGCTTCGCTATAGCGCGCCCAACTTGTTCTGAAGAACAGGCTCTTGTGCTGGGCGACCCGTGCGAGCAGTTCCGGCTTCGCGACGGCAGCCGTCGCCACTCTTTTGCGAATCAACTCGTGAAAGTCGGCGTAATGACGCGAGAACCGATCCGGGATCGGTTTGTCCGCTGGGCGATGAAATTCGGCGTGCAGGATGGTGGCCTTTTCCCAGAAGGTTCGTTCTGCCGACAGCACTTTCACTTTGGCACTCGTCTCACGGAAGCCCTGCGGGAATTCTTCCGCTATGTAGGGAGTAATGGTTTTTGATTCGCTGGGCCAGTGGTCTGCCCGCGCTCCCATTTCGATTTTCACCACGCGCCTGATGTATCCGGCTGCGTCGGGCGTAAAGCTGGACGGGTAATCAAACATCAAGGTCTGTTTGTCCGGGTCTTCATCGTCCGCTCGAAGCGACCACTTCTCATTGGTCCGCACCTTTTCCTTGATGGCCTGATTCAAGGCGGGTTGAAGCACGGAACTGATCTTTTGCTGGCAGGCGATCTTGAGCGCCTCAATGCGACGTTGTTTCTCTTTGTTGCTCGCGCCCGCCTCGGGCTCATTGGCGCCTCCAAAACCGAGCCAGTTACGGTCAATCGAAACATCAATGTCCTCCGAGAACCGCTCGATGACCTTGAACACTTTGGAAAGCGACGTGCCGCCCTTGAAGATGAGATGCTCGCCAATCTCCGGCAGTCGGAACAGTTCTTTCAACGTCCAGCAAACCCAGAAGTCTTTCTCGACGATGACCGCATCAAAGCCAGTTTGTTGCGTGGTGCGCTGAAACACTTCGGCGCGCTCGCGGGGCGAAAGTTGGAGAACAGAATCCATCTTATATTTGAGTGATCTGTTGAGCGAGTGGACGCATCCAGGCGGGCAGCTTGGGTGTGAGCGCCGCCAGATCCTTTTTCGTCCGGGCGTCCAAGTCTTTCTTCAGTTTTGCAACATGCTTCGGCATGTCCGGGCTGCCATGCAGGTATCGCAAGGCCTGAATCACCAGTCCTGCGCGCGTGCCCGCCCCCAACAGATTTCGGGGCGCGGCCCGGCGGAACACGAGCATCAACTTCCCCAGCGCCACCCGCCGCGGCACACCGTCCGTCAGGATGATGACTTTGGCTGGCACTTGATCGGACAACCCCAGTGCATTCGCGGCGTAAGCTCCGGTGAACTGCCACTGCGCGTGGCTGCCGTCCATGAGCGCTCGCACGGTCGCCATGATGTCAGGTGCGGTCTGGCCGATGATCGGATTCGAGCGCGGCAAATCATAAAGCCCCCGACGAATCCGCCGAATCTTCCCCGCCTTGACCAGGCGGCTCAAAGCCTTGCGAACGGCATCCTGGCTGCCTAGGTCGGCGAAATGCCTCGCAGCAAATACCGAAGCTGGCGGTCGTGATCGAATTGACCGGAGTATCGCTTTATCAATGGGTTGAGTCGTTGTCTGCATTTGCTTCTTGTCACAAAAACTGCCTTGTTTTTGTGACAATGACAAGGCTGTTCTCTGGCCGCCAGATCGAGAAACCTTGAGGCGCGGTTCGTCAACACAGCGATGTTAATCTCGTCGAAATCCGGATGCGGTTTGATTGGCATGATTCGCGGGCCGCCCTAAGTCAGAGGATTCGTCTCCACCGTGAGAACCACTTTGCAACGCTGCCGTCTGGTTCGAGGGGCGGCAGCTTAACTCGCCGGAAGCCGCGCTCGCAGTGGACGAGCACACACTCGTGGTCGCGAAGGTTGCGGAGCTTGTGGGGCTTGATTTTGTGTTCCTCGATTTCGTTGTAGTTCACATTGCGCTTGCCAGCGCTGAATCCCCACGAGCGTTTGATGACGCGCTTCTTGCCGAGAAAATCGGCGGTTTGTACTGCGTCAGCTTCGTCGGCAGCGCGGAAGACCATGCGATTGCGGAGATTCAGCGTGAGCACTTTGGATTTGTCGTTGCCGAGCGGCGGCACGAACGAGGTGGTGCTCTGTGCGGCGGCGACGATGGTCGCGCCAGCCTCGCGGATCACGTCCACGCAGTTGTAATCGCTCGTGCCGTCTTCGCTGGCCGTCATGAACCGCTGCGCTTCATCCGCCCACAGGATCAGCACGTTGTCCTTCGCGCGTTCGGATTTCGATTTGTCGAACCGGCGGAGCGCGTGACTGTAGTAAAGCAGCTTCAGGAACGTGTTCACGTAGCGGCGTTCGGTTTGGAATCTCTGCGGCATCGTGGTGAGGATGATTTTGCCCTGATCAATTGCAGCGAAGTCGAAGGTGCTTTCGCCGGTGCAAAACACCTCGGCGACTTCGGGCGTCAGGAAGTATTGCAGGTAGTTGCCAATCGTTTCACGAACGCCGCCCGATTGCTCATCAGGCTGGTTGAGAAAGCGATGGGCGAAGTGGGCGTAAACGGCGGCGCGCCGCGGCGTTTCCAGAAGCCCCTCCAGATTTTCCATCTCTTCTTCCAGCAAATCGCGGTCGGACAAAAGCTCGAACGCGCCCAGCAACGTCACCGGGCGGCCCAACTCGTAAAGCAATTCGAGGGCATGGGCGATGTGGGTTTGCGCCTGGCTCTTGAAGAAGCCTTTGTCCCCGCCCTGGCCGAGACTCGTGGCGGTATCGACGACGAACTTGGCGTAGGTAGTGAAGGGAATGCTGCGGTCGCCGGTCAAGTTGAAGCGGTGGATCGGTTTCCACTGCGCATCCGTGTCGGCGGAGCGGATTTGCAGGTGAATCAGGTCGTGCTCCCGGTCGTAGTGCTTCGCCATCGCCGCCAGCGTTTCCCAATAGACGCCCTTTTCGTCAATGCACAGGCCGCCCCAGGTCGGCTCATTCTGGAACACTTGGTGAGCGAGCTGATTGATCCCGGAACTGGTCTTGCCCGAACCAGTGTCGCCGGTGATGAGCCAGCCGCGACAAAACTGGGTGCGCTTCCAGTTCAAACCGCCGAGTCGCGCCACGAACCCTTTGCGACTGCTCGGAAGGAAGAGCAGACAAACGGCGATGAGGATCAGCAGAATGCCCCCGATGGCGAAGACGTATTGCGGATACTTCAACCCGAGAATGAGGTCTGGCGGCATGATCGGGCCGAGTTGAAAGAGTTCGAGTCTCACGGCCAAACCCTCCCGATGAGATACCCGGCGAGCACGCCAGCGATGGTGGCAAAGAACGCGGCAGCGCGAGTGATTCGCGCAGCACGGTTGGCCGGCGGCTGGCTTCGCAATAATTCGAGCAAAGCCGCCGACTGTCCCTGAAATGCCCGCGCGGATTCGGCGAGCTTCGCGATGTCCGCACGGAATTGTTCAAACGACGGAAACTCCCGCCGACGGATTTCGTCCCAATGCCGCTGGTGGATTCGGAACAACTCGACGAGGAGCATCACCGCGTCGTCTTCTCGCAGCCGATGTTTATCGCGCCACTCGGCGACGGCCTCGTCGAACTCTTCGTCGAAGTTGGGCTGTTCGGAATTTGGCATGGTTCAGTTGGTCGGCAGTAGCAGACCGACAACAGTTTCGATTTCGGCGTAGAGCTTACGCTGCCACATTTGGAGGCGTTGACGGTCGAGCAGACTGAAGCCTGGGTGTTTGACCGCTCCCGAAATGGTCAGGTTCTCCGCGTTAAGTGCTTCAACGAGCCAGTCCTGCATTCGCGACATCGCGATTTCACGTCCGCCGAGATTGTCTTTGAGTTGCGCCCGCACTTCGGATGATTCGAACAACGCGAAGCTGTCGCTGTGCGCAGCGTTGCGAACGACCACGTAGCTGCATTGCTTCGCGAACTGGTCGGTCAGTCGCTGAATCTGGTCCACGCTGTCGGATTCATGATTCACCGGCATGACGAGCGTGAGCGCCGCGCTCAGCGCGGTCAGCACGGCGGGCAGATCAATTTCGGTGAAGTATTCAATGAACAGGTCGGTGGATGCGGCACGACAATCCATGACGACCAGATTCGCCTTTTCCAACGCGGCGAAGATGCCGTCCAGTTCGCGACGGTTGTCCAGGTCGAGGAATCCCGTGTCCGGGTGAAACCGCTTCAACGTCGAGTTCTCGTTGTCGGAATCAATGGCGACGTGGGCAATATCCTTGTCTTTAAGGAACTGGACGAAGTTGACGGCGAAGAAGCTTTTGCCCACACCGCCTTTGCCGTTGAGAATCAAATTGAGACGCTTCATGTACTTTGAGGTTTAAGCATCCGCACCTGGGCGATGCGTGGGCCGCGAGTGCGGGTCGGCTGTGCTTCATCACCGTTGTGGGTTTGGGGCGATTCGACGGGTTGCGGCGTGTCCGCCGTTGGTTGCGGGTTGGTTTCGTCCGTGGACACTGCCGGGACAGACGGTTTCCTTCGTCCTGGCCGTTTGCGTGGACGGACGCCTTCGCCGAGTACCTGATGACAGAACATCGCGATGGCCGTCTTGCTCGTCGGCAGACAATGCTGCGTGAGCAGATCGGCAATTGAGCGATACGACGCGCGCTTCTGCCGCAACTCCGCGATGACTTCCTTCGCCGGCATCAGGTCTTGGAACTTCTCTGGACGGCGCGGCGTAAATTCATCAACCGCCTTGCGGACTGTGGCTGGGTCAAACGAGGACATTGATTGAACTCCTGCGGATGCGGACTGGAAAGATTGTGGGCGGAGCAATGGCCACGCTGATGCGGCGGCGAGGACGACTCGTTGCCAGATTAGAGTCACGGCCGATGCCGGTCCGTGTCGAGACTTCGGACGCGGACAGTTCTCGCCTGCGGCCTGACTGTGGCCTGTTCGCGTCGGTCGCCGCTTCTCTTGCGCTGCCAGTTGATACCGTGTCGTGATCTCGGACATGGACTGACTGCCGCCGCGCCTGTTGGCGTGGACTGAACGCGGATGCGGCCTGTTCGCGGACATGAATGGATCGCGACTGCGACGTGGCCGTAGCCTGTTCATGTTCGCGGAAATGCCGCGTTGTTGGTCGTGAGCAATTCATATTGCGAGGTTGATGGGCGGCTTCACCGCGACTGCTTCGCGGACGCAGAATCCTTCGGAACGAAGGGGTAACGCGTGCCCTGTATTAAACATGCTGTGCAACACGTTGCCTCCGGTCTTGCCTGAGTTCGTCCCGCCAGCTCTCCAATTGCGCCATGACGGTCTTGACGCGAGAAATCTGCTCGATGGTTTGCGCTTCGATGCGCGCGGCTGCGTCATCGCCGCCTCGCGATTCCGGCAACTGCATCATGTTGAAGGTCGCGTGATTGTCTATGCGCTCTTCGAGCTTCTTCAGCACTTCAATCGCAGTGCGCACCTGGGCTGTGGTTGGAGTTCGCATGATCAGATTCGGACGCCACGTGAGGGTTTGTGGACGTGAGATTGCCGATGAATTGAGCGCCGTTGGAGAGGCCATTGTGCCTGACGTGCAACTTCAGGCGTGACGGGATGCGCCCAAGGATCGCCGAAACCAAGTCTTGCGGCGGCCTCCTCGGCTGCGAGTTTCGTGGGAGCTTCGACTACGGTGCGCAACGGATCACCCATCACGCGGGCATACTCCCGGTCGGTGTAATAGATGCCCCAGAGTTGGTTGCCCGGACTTGGAGTCACGGTCGTGCTCATGGTGGTAATTGAGCACAGACGGCTCGGACGATGGTGTATCAGCTACACAAGATTCGCGCTCAGTCCACACAGCGTCCGATGAAGAGTCAGATAGAGGGCATCAAAGGCCTCGAATTGGCGGTTTGACACCCACTAGCTGAACGACTATTAACCTCAACATATTTTGCCATCAGTAACGCTTTGAAATGCTGAGTCGAAGTCAACGCTACGAGCCATCGGTACGCCTGTTTTCGGGCAGGTGGTGGTTGTGTTCGTTGATGGCGCTGCTTTTCGCCTCCTACGTCAATTACATCCCGGCTCACCTGGCATCGGCGACGCACTTGGACGAGACTGTCGTCGCGGTCCTGGATTCCCTTCTGCACCTGCATGACCACGGCCACACGGATGTTCCCGCGGACAAATCAGACGACGGTCACACACCGCATCCGGCTGCTGATCACGATCTGACTTTCGCGGCGCAGAGCCACGCACCGGTAGCTGCACTGCTGATGGTTTTTGTTTCAACGGAGACTGCGCTTCAACTTCTTGAACCGGAAGCAAGCTGGAGCACTCCCGTCATCGAGCGTATCAAACCGCCCGGTGAATCCCCGCCCGGTCCGGCGCAACCTCGCGCTCCTCCCATCGCCTAGTTCCTTCCGCGTTCATTCACGCCGTTGACGGTGTGGTGTGGCCACGTATGTCCACGTGTCTCACGGACGAGCCGCCTGCTTTTTGAAACAGGGCTGCGGCGACCTATTTGAGACAAGCCCGAAACCATTTTGAGATTTTTTGATATGAAGAAACTGATTTTCGCTCTTTGCGGTGTTGCACTTTGTTTCGCGGTCGGCTGCCGCGATTCGCAGACAGATCACGGCCACTCGCGCGATGGAGAGAATGCCCACAGCCACGAAACGGCTCATGGTCACGATCACAACCCTCCGCATGGTGGCACGCCGGTGATTGTGGCTGAGGACAAGTTCCATCTCGAACTCGTTCTCGACGCTTCCGCCGGCAAGATGCAGGCGTACGTGTTGGACGGTCACCTGGAGGGTTACGTCCAAGTGCCGGGGAGCAGCTTCGTGCTCGTCGCGAAGTTGAGCGGCGGCACGGAACAACTCGCATTCCAGCGTGCGCCCGAACCCGCGTCCGGCAATGTCCCGGCAAAGTCCGCTTTGTTTGAAGCGCAGGCGGACTGGCTGAAGACCGCGAAGGAATTCGACGGGAACATTCCGGCGATCACGCTGAACGGAACGACGTTCACGAATATCTCGTTCTCGTTCCCAAAAGGCTCGAAACACGTCCACTGAACCGGAGTCATCATGCGATCCCACACCATCCCTCTTGCATTGTTGGCGGCATTGACGCTTGGCGGCGCAGGCTGCCGTCAGTCGGCCAGCGACCACGGCCACGAACATGGCGAAGAAGCCCAAACCGCCCAGATCACCGTCTGGACGAATGGCTACGAAGTGTTCGCCGAACATCAAGCGCCGGTCGCGGGCAAGGCGACAACGTTCATCACGCACGTCACCGATTTGCGCACGCTAGAGCCGCGTCGCGAGGGAATGGTGAAATTCGTCATGCGTCAGGGAGAGATCGTGGCGGAGCATCCGCAAGCCGCTCCGGCGCGGGCGGGGATTTATCTTCCGGGCATTATTTTCCAGACGCCAGGGGAGTGGCAATTGACGCTGCTCATTCCGGCGGACGGCACAAATGCACCGGTCGAACTGGGCACGATCAAGGTCCATGCGGATGAACACGGCGCGGCTCACGCCGAGTTTCCCGAAGCGCCCGAGGGCTTGAGCTTCCTCAAAGAGCAGCAGTGGAAAATTCTAACTCGCGCCGAGCCAGTGACGAAGCGGCGGCTCGTCGAGCGTATCGTGCTTCCCGCAACCACGATGGCCAAACCGGGGTTCAGCGCTTCGGTCGTTGCGCCGGTAGCGGGTCAACTTCTGACTGCGCCCGGCGGAGAATTGCCATTGCCCGGTCAAAGAGTCGAAGCCGGCCAATTGCTGGCATTACTGCGACCGAGCTTCTCGGAAGCGGCGGCAAAGTTCGCGGACAGTGAAGGCGAATTCGCCCGAGCCAAGGCCGCGTTTGAGAAGGCCGAATTGAATTACGAGCGCACCAAGAAACTGGCCGACCAGCAGGCCAAATCCGAGCGCGAATTGCAGGAAGCGGAACTGGAATTGCAGACGGCTCGCGCCAGCTTTGAAGCAGCGGCGGCTCTGCGTTCAACGTATCGTCAGCTTTCCGGCGCGAACACGAACGCGCCTCCCAAACAGGCGGATGCCTTCGGTTCGCTGGAACTGCGCGCGCCCGTAACCGGGATCGTCAATCAAATCGGCGCGGGCCTTGGTGAACCCGTTCCCGCTGACCGGGTGGTGTTTCAAATCCTCAATCCCGAAGTGATCTGGATTGAAGCTCGCGTTCCCGAAGCGTCCTTGGGCCGGATTCCAAACGATGCTGACGCGAGCTTTGCCGTCGGCGGCAGCGAACTGGTCTCCATCGAAGCCTCCGGTGGTCGCCGCGTTTTCACTGGCCTGCAAGTTGATCCAGTGACACGGACGATTCCGCTGGTTTATGAAGCGCGAAATGGCACGAATGAACTGCGCATTGGCCAGGCCGTGAGTTTGCACGTCGAAACAAGTCGGGCCGAAGACGCGATTGCCATTCCGGATTCTGCCATTGTGGAAGAGGCAGGCAACTTCGTCGCGTTCGTTCAGGTCAGCGGCGAGACCTTCGAGAAGCGGGAGATCACGCTCGGCATCCGCGACGGCCATTGGGTTCAAGTGCTTGATGGATTGCACGAAGGCGAACGCGTCGTGACCAGGGGCGCAATGGCTATCCGGCTCGCATCCGTTTCCGGCGTCATACCCGCACACGGCCACGCGCACTGACGCGGCAACCTTTACAATCATGAAATGGATCACCCGTGAAAAAGTGAAGGTGGACCGCGTGGCCTGCCCGTGGCTCATCCAGAAGTTCGTTGATTCGGAGGCGGAGTTCATCTTCGTGCCTGCGAACCAGGTTGAAAACAAGGCGCGTGAATTGGGCGCAACGCCGTTTGACATTGAAGGCTGCGAACTTGGCCATCATGGCGAGGACGTGTCGTTCAACTCGATACTGAAGAAATTCAACCTCACCAATCCGGCGCTCACGTTGCTCGGTGAGATCGTCCGCGCTGCCGACTCGCATCCGTCAAATCCACATCCGGCGGGCGAGGGCCTGCGCTGGGTGGCGTTCGGTTTCAGCGCGCTCGGTTTGAGCGATCGCGAAATCCTGGAACGCGAGTTCATCGTCTATGACGCGCTCTTTGCGGAGTGCCAACGCCGCGTCGCGACTCCGGTCGAAAAATGACCCGCCTCGCCTCCATCGCCAAATTTCTCGCCCTGCGGCGCAACACGACGCTGCTGCTCGTGGCGCTGGTGCTGGCTGGCACGGGTGAGCGGCTTTGGCTCGGTTTCGCGCCGAAGTATCTCCAAACACTCGGCGCGACCGTTCTAATCATCGGCCTTTTCGACGCGCTCCAAACACTCCTCGGCGCGGTCTATGCTTGGCCCGGCGGCTGGCTGACAGATCGCTGGGGACAACGCCGTTCGTTGCTGCTGTTCAACGGGCTTTCTCTGGGCGGTTATGCCCTGGTGCTGCTTTGGCAGCATTGGCTCGCTTTGGTGCTGGGCGCATTCCTGTTCCTCGCGTGGAGCGCACTGTCGCTGCCTGCCACGTTCGCAGTGGTCGCCACGTCACTCGACAAAAGCCGGCACACGATGGGTGTGGGGGTGCAATCCATGATCCGCCGCGTGCCAATGATGGTTGGCCCGCTCATCGGCGGGTGGCTCATCACACGCCACGGATGGGAGGAAGGGGTGCGTTTCGCGTTGCTCGGCTGCATCGGGTTGAGCGCTCTCACGGCCGTCTTTCAATGGTTCATGGTCGAGCCGAAGGCAGAAGAATCCGGGACAGTCGGGGCGCACGTTTCCCTTTTCGGTGTCGTGAGAACTTTCAACCCCACGCTGCGCGAACTGCTCGTCAGCGACATTCTCATCCGTTTCTGTGAACGGCTTCCCTACGCCTTCGTGATCCTGTGGGCGATGAACCACGCTGGCGTTAATGCCGAACAATTCGGCTGGCTGGTTGCCATCGAGATGGTCACGGCGATGATCTGTTACATCCCTGTCGCGCATCTGGCCGACAAGCACGGTCAGCGTCCATTCGTCCTCGCCACGTTCGCTTTCTTCACCCTGTTTCCGATCACGTTGTTGTTCGCTCACAATTTTGAGTGGCTGGCAGTGGCATTTGTTGTTCGGGGCTTGAAGGAGTTCGGCGAACCCGCGCGCAAGGCGCTCATCATCGCTCAAGCGCAGCCTGATCTTCGTGCCCGCACTTACGGCGCTTACTACCTCATTCGCGACTGCATCGTAACACTCGGCTCATTCCTCGGCGCGTGGCTTTGGAGCATCAGCCCGCAGGCGAACTTCATCGGCGCGGTGCTCTGCGGCGTTTTGGGCACGATTTGGTTCTGGCGGCTGGTCAAGCGCACTCCCGCAGTCCGGCCTCCTATCGAGCGATTCTCACCATGATCAACAAACTGATTCAATGGTCTTTGAACAATCGCGCGCTCGTGCTGGTCGCGGCGGCGTTGCTCACCGTGTTCGGGCTTTACACCGCCACGCGAATGCCGGTGGACGTGTTCCCGGACCTTACCGCGCCGACAGTCACCGTCATCACCGAGGCGCATGGCATGTCGCCGACGGAAGTTGAAACGCAAATCACGTTCCCCATCGAGACCGCCGTGAACGGCGCATCGGGCGTGCGGCGCGTTCGCTCGGCAACGGCGGTGGGCATCTCCGTCGTGTGGGTGGAGTTCGAGTGGGGCACGGACATTCGAGGCGCGCGGCAGATCGTCACCGAAAAGATCAGCGCGGTGACGGGCGATCTGCCGCCGGAAGTCGAACGACCCGTGCTCGCGCCTCAATCGTCCATCATGGGCGAAATCCTTTTCCTGGCTCTCACTTCGGACCAACATACGCCCGCCGAACTGCGCAGTTATGCGGAAACCATCATTCGCCGCAGATTACTGGCCGTGTCCGGCGTATCGCAGGTCACGCCCATTGGCGGGGGGGAGAAGCAGTATCAGGTCGTTGCCAGTTCTGCCGCGCTGCAAACACACGGAGTTGCGTTGAATCAACTCGTCCGCGCTCTCGAAGAAGGAAATGAGAATGTCTCTGCCGGCATCATCAACGAGCGCGGCTCGGAATGGCTGGTCACCGGCGTGGGCCGGGTGCGCACGTTGAACGACATCGCTGAAACGGTGGTGACGGCTCACGAGGGCGTTCCAACGCGCGTCGCTGATTTGGGCGAAGTGCGCATCGGCGAAGCGCTCAAACGCGGTGAAGGTTCGGCGATGGGCAAGCCTGCTGTCATTCTTGGGATTCAAAAGCAACCCGGCGCGAACACGTTGGAACTGACGGAACGCCTCGATGGCGTGCTGAAGGACATCGGCGCGAAGCTGCCAGCCGGAATGAACCTCAAGACGGACATCTTCCGCCAGGCGGATTTCATCAAGGTGTCGGTGAACAACGTTCAGACTGCTTTGCTGGAAGGCGTCGTCCTAGTGACGCTCGTCGTCCTGCTCTTTCTCGGGAACATCCGCGCCACATTGATCACGCTGACTGCCATTCCGCTTTCGCTCCTCACCGCCGTGCTCACGCTGAAATGGTTCGGTGCGACCATCAACACGATGACGCTTGGCGGCATGGCCATTGCGATTGGAGCGCTGGTGGATGACGCGGTGATTGACGTGGAGAACGTTTTTCGCCGGTTGCGCGGCAACCATCGCGAGTCGGCAGAGAAGCGTCGCCCCATTTTGCAGGTCGTGTTCGATGCCAGCGTGGAGATTCGCAATTCGATTGTCTTCGCCACGCTGATCATCGCTTTGGTCTTCATGCCCATCTTTTTTCTCGCAGGTGTCGAAGGCCGCCTGTTGCGTCCTCTCGGCGTAGCCTACCTTGTGGCTTTGGGCGCGTCGCTGGTCGTGGCCGTTACCGTGACGCCTGTGCTCTGCTATTTCCTTTTGCCCAAGAGCAAAGCCGTGCAAGCGGAGCACGAGCCGAGATTTGTGCAATGGCTCAAGACCCGTTACTCGCCGGTCCTGCAATCCGCGCTGGCGCATCCTTGGCGATTCACTTTGCCCGCCGTGGCCGTGCTCGCCGTGGCGCTGATTTCGACCACGTTCATGGGCCGCGCATTCTTGCCGGAGTTCAACGAAGGTTCGCTCACCATCAGCGCGGTAACACTCCCCGGCACGTCGCTGCACGAATCCGATGAACTGGGTCGTGTGGTTGAGCAGACGTTGCTGAGCTTCCCGGAAGTGGTCTCCGTCGCGCGCCGCACCGGACGCGCGGAACTCGATGAGCACGCGCAGGGTGTCGAATCGGCGGAACTGGACGTGTCCATCAAAATGAAGGACCGGAACAAGGAGGAATTCCTTGCGGCCTTGCGTGAGGCGTTGTCCACCGTGCCGGGTATGAACATCACCATCGGCCAGCCGATTTCGCATCGCATTGATCACATGCTCTCCGGCACGCGCGCGAACATTGCCGTGAAGATCTTCGGGCCGGACCTCTATCGGTTGCGCACGCTCGCGGAGAAATCGCGTCAGGAAATGCAGGGCGTTTCGGGCGTGGTGGATTTGTCCGTCGAGACGCAGACCGAAGTGCCGGTGTTGAGAGTGAAGTTCGACCGCCCGGCCATCGCGCGTCACGGGCTGACAATCCGCGACGTGGCGCAAACGTTGGAAGCGGCGCTGCAAGGCGTGAAGGCGTCCCGTGTGCTTGAAGGACAGGCTTCCTACGACCTCGTTGTGCGCCTCGATGAGCCAGCGTCAAAATCCGAAACCCTAAACTCGAAATCCGAAAGTGCGGCGACATGGCGGCTCGACACGATTGGCGATCTGCTGGTGGACACGCCTGCCGGGGCAAAAATCCCGCTGCACTCTCTGGCGCGAATCCAGAAGGACACCGGCCCGAACCAAATTCTTCGCGAACAGGTGGAACGCAAAATTGTCGTGCAATGCAATGTCGCCGGGCGTGATGTGACCAGCGTGGTTCACGACATCCAAAAACTCGTCAACCCGATCCTCGCCGATGCTCCCGGCTACCGCGTCGAATACGCCGGGCAATTCGAGAGCGCCGCTGAAGCTGGACGCATTCTGACGCTGGTCGGCATCGGCGTTGTCATCGGAATTGGTTTCCTGCTCCATCTCGCCTTCCATTCCGCCCGCGACGCCGCGCTCATTATGCTCAATCTGCCGCTTGCGCTCATCGGTGGCGTCGCGGGCGTGTTCGTATCGGGCGGCGTGCTGAGCGTGGCATCGCTGATCGGATTCATCACCGTGTTCGGCATTGCCACGCGAAATGGCATCATGCTCGTCTCGCACATCAAACACTTGCAGGAGCACGAAGGCGTGCCGGATTTCCGCGAAGCCGTCCGTCGTGGCGCGATGGAACGGCTTGTTCCCATCCTGATGACTGCGCTGGCCGCCGGGCTGGCGCTCATTCCGTTGGCGCTGGGCGGCGGCAAACCCGGCAATGAAATCCAAACCCCGATGGCCATCGTGATCCTGTTCGGCCTGCTCACTTCGATGGTGCTCAACATGATTATCGTCCCGGCGCTCTATGTGCGTCTTGGCAGACCCGTGGGCGAAGCTGCGTGAGGTTGCTTATGAAACCACCAACTCTCTTGATCTTAGTCATAATCTTGTTTGCGGAAGCCGGCCTTGCGGCTTCGCCGACGAACCAAATCGAAAACCTCACCCTCGATCGGGCATTGGAAATGGCCGAGCGGATGCACCCGCAATTGGCCGAGGCCCGCGCTCTCGTCGAAGCCGCTTCTGGTCGCGCTCAACAAGCCGGCGCGTTTCCCAATCCAGAAGCCATTGTGGGCGCGCAGCAACTCCCGCTCGACAGCAACGCCTCGAACCAACGTGAATACGTGGCTGGCATTACCCAGCCGATTCCACTTGGAGGACGGCTCGGCAAAGCGCGCGAGGCCGAATTGCTCGAACGCGAAGTCCGCGCGAGGGGACTCGAAGTCACCCACCGCAATTTGCGCAAACGCGTTCACAGCGCCTTCGCCACTGCGCTCTACCAGGAGCAGGCATTCCTGGCGCAAAGCCGGATTGCGCAAGGCTTCGAGAAAGCCGTCGCGACTACCAAAGCCCGCGTGGATGCCGGTGACGCCGTGCCCGAAGACCTCGCGCGCGTGGAAATGGAACTCGCGCGCGCCAAAGTGGAACTCCAGCGAAGCGCAACGATGCGGGAGCATAGCCTGGTTGCACTTGCATCCGCGATAGGCAACGTAGGCCTGAGCGTGAAGTCACTTGCCGGAAGCCTCGACGCGACATTCGAGATTCCAACGCTGGAATCACTGACCGCCAGTTTGTCCGAGCAACCTGAAATCCAACTTGCCAGCGCCAGCATTCGTGCCAGCAATGCGCGCATTGACTTGGCCAAAGTAGAGAGGATTCCCGACGTGAAAGTCGAAGCCCTCTATCACCGGCTTGAAGCGACGAAGGAGAACACCATTGACATCGGCCTGAGCATCCCGCTGCCACTGTTCAATCGAAATCAAGGCCGCATTCGCGAAGCCCGCGCCGACGCCGCCGCAGCCGAAGCCCGAGCACGCACAACCCAAAACGAGTTGAATCTTCAATTGCGCGAGTCGCACGCGCAACTCGCCAGCGCCCTGGCGGCCAGCCGTGCCTTGAAGAACGAAATCCTGCCGCGCGCAGACACGGTGCTCAAAGCGGCTGAGGTCCGCTATGATGCCGGAGACATCAGCCTGAGCGAAGTTCTGCCCGTCCGCCGCAATTGGGCGATGATGCAACTGACCTATCTCGAATCCCTGCGCGACGTGATGGAGGCATGGGCGCAAGTTCGCCCGTTTTCCGCCTCGAACTGAGACGCATTCTTTGCCGTCAGAGCCACGATAGCGGCATGAGATTGTTTGCGTCCTTTTTGCGATTCGTTCGTCTTGTCTAAGGAGAAGCCCGACGATCTTTCCGGGAACAATGAAGAAAGCGAGAACATCTCTGAATCCGAATGGCGCAATCAATTCGGGGATTTGGCAGCTCTGGAATGAGTTCGCTCCGCAACTCGGCCAGTTCATTCGCTCGCGAGTGGCTGCCCGGGCGACAGCAGAAGACATCCTGCACGACGTGTTCGTGAAGTTCCAAGGCCAGCTTGATGAGTTCCGTGACCCGGCCAAGATCAAAGGTTGGTTGTTCCTGGTCGCACGCAACGCCATCATTGACCACTACCGAACACGGAAGCCGACCGACGAACTGTCAGAGTCGTTGGCAGTCGAATCGGCGGCGACAGACGAAATTGAGATCGAGGAACTTCACGTCCAGCTTCGGCGGATCATTGACCGATTGCCCGAACCGTATCGCGAGGCGTTTGTGCTTACGACATTTGAAGGACTTTCTCAGGTGGAACTGGCCAAGCGCCTGTGCATCTCGCTCTCCGGTGCGAAATCGCGCGTTCAGCGCGCACGCGAGCAGTTAAAGGAAATGCTGCTCGACTTTTGCCAGCGGGAGTTCAGTCGGACACCGGGCTGCCAGCCATGTCCGCGCGGACTGTTTCCGATAGTCAGCGCGACGGAAACCGTCTCGAAGCGGCAACCCGCCACGCGCCGGTAAAGGACCACTCGTCTTAAAGGAAAACAATCACATGCATCACCTCTCCGCTGGCAAGCCTTGCTGCAACAACCAATTCGTGAAACCGCGCCGGTTTCATCGGGCGACAACCGTTGGTCTCGTTGTTGTTGGTGCGGGAATCTCTATCCACCTCTTCGCCATTAAGGTCTCCTACTGGTGGCTGCCGCTTGTGGTTGTGCTGGTGCTGGCGCACGCAGCAATCATCAGCGGCATTGCGTGGCTCGTGACGCGGCGTGGTCGCAACCAACAGGACACTGCGGCGAGTTGCGCTGAACACGATGGCGGCCACAGCCATGTGCTCCACAATCCGCGCGCTTACGACTGGCTGGCGCGAGTCATAACGTTCGGCGGTGAGCGGAAGTTTCGCCAACGCACACTCGCCCTGGCGGAACTTCAGCCAGGCGACGCCGTCCTGGATGTCGGTTGCGGGACGGGAACATTGCTCATTCAAGCCGCGAAGCGCGTCGGTTCATCCGGTTCGGCGCACGGGGTGGATCGCTCCGTCGAAATGCTCGCTCACGCCCGGCACAAAGCAGCAGCACAAGGCGTCACGGCAAGCTTTGTCGAGGGATCAGCGGACCACCTGGCATTTCCGGATGCCTCGTTTGATGTGGTGTTCTGCACGCTGATGCTTCACCACCTTTCCGCGTCCATGCAAATGGCGACCGTCACAGAAATGCGGCGCGTTTTGCGTCCTGGTGGCCGGCTGATCATTGTGGACATGCAACGGCCCAGTAGAGTCTCGGCCGTGTTCTCGCATATCGGCGTGGTTCACCTCTTTCGGTTGCGCGCCACTCTGCCCGATTGGCAGAAAATCGAAGAACGCCTGACCCAAGATGGCGTCTATCTCGCTCGCCGAAACGCGATATGGGGCGAGACGGTCTGTGCTCTCGTCGGGCGAATTGATTCATCGACTACAGCGGGCTAAACCTGCCTGCCGGGGAATACTCCCAGACCGATTGTTTCACTGGCGCGATGGCAGCGCATGGTCGAGCTTTCGGGCTTTTGCGGATGGCTGTAAGCTGCATCTCGTAACTATAAAGTCAGTATGCACCGTACAGATCAATCCCGCTGGCAACACTCGCACGATTTCTCTGACGATTCGTCCGCCGCCGAACGGCGCACCCGCATTGTCATCGGCATCACGGCCACGATGATGGTTGTGGAAATCGGCGCAGGTGTCGCGTTCAACTCGATGGCACTGCTGGCAGACGGCTGGCACATGAGCACGCATGTCGCGGCCTTCCTCATCACGGCCCTCGCCTACTACTTCGGTCGCCGCCATGCCCGCGACCCGCGTTACAGTTTCGGAACGGGAAAGATGGGCGTTCTGGGCGGGTTCGCCAGCGCAGTGGTGCTGTTCGTCGTGGCGTTTCTCATGGCGAGCGAATCGGTGCATCGGTTCTTTGCCCCTGTGCCGATTCATTTCAACCAGGCCATCGCAGTCGCCGTCATTGGCTTGCTGGTGAATCTGGTTTGCGCGCTCATTTTCAAGGATGCTCATCACCATCTCACCACGAACACGCCCACAGCCACGGCGATCATGGACACCATCATCACGACCTCAACCTTCGCGCGGCTTACATTCACGTGCTTGCCGACGCGCTCACGTCCGTGACAGCCATCGTGGCGCTAACTGCTGGCAAGTTCCTGGGTTGGTCCTGGCTCGATCCCGTGATGGGAATCGTCGGCAGCGTTGTCGTTTCCGTTTGGGCCTACGGACTGGTGCGTGACACGAGCGGCATTCTACTCGACCGCACGCCGGAATCGTCTGATCTCCCGGACGAAATCCGCCGCGCCGTCGGAAGTGATGGTGATTCGCTCGTAACCGATTTGCACGTTTGGCAAGTTGGCGCAGGCAAATTCGCCGCCATTGTCTGCATCGTGGCGCACGAACCCAAGCCCATTGATGCCTATCGCGCGCTGTTCCGTGAGCACGAAGAGTTGGTTCACGTGACGGTCGAGCTTCAGCGCTGCCAGGAGCATGAGGAATCGCACACAAGCGTCGCGTGAGGAAATGCCCTCCGCTACCTCAATGTGTATGTGATACACAACTGGCGCGGGCTGCCGAGGTACCCTCTTCGGCGTGGTCACGGCCAAGACGCAATACAACCTCAAGAACGCGCGCGAATACTTCGAGGAACACCTCTGCGTCGGCGACTACTACCACGAGGGACGGCGTGTCAGTGGCGAATGGATCGGGCTAGGAGCGGAACGGCTCAGGTTATCCGGCAAGGTCCGCGCCGATGACTTCCTGCGGCTGTGCGAGAATCAGAACTCGTCCACAGGCGAGACGCTGACGCAACGGCTGAATACCACACGGACTGAGGACGGCGAGAATGCGGCCAATCGGAGGATATTCTACGACTTCACGTTCTCTCCGCCAAAGTCAGTGTCCATCGCGGGATTCCTCGGCAAGGATGAACGGGTTTTCGAGGCCCATGCGAAAGCCGTGACGACAGCCTTGCGCGAGTTCGAGGCGTTCGCTGCGACTCGCATCCGAACCAGCGGCGCACAGAGCGACCGGCTGACGGGCAACTTTGCCGCCGCGCTATTTACGCATGACACTTCCCGCGCTCTCGACCCGCACCTGCACACGCACTGCATTGTTTTCAATGCGACCTTCGATCCCGTGGAGAACCGGTGGAAGGCGCTCCAGAATTACGAACTCTTGCGCGCCCGGAAATTCGCTGAGAATGCCTATTACCATGAACTTGCTCGCGAACTGCGTGGCTACGGCTACGGGATTCGTAATCGGTCGCGCGGGGATTTTGAAATCGAGGGAGTCTCGGACGAACTCTGTGAGCGGTTTTCAAAGCGTCATGCGGAGATTGACAAGGCGCTGGCAAAGCTTCTGGAGGAAAAGCCTGAGATTGCTGGCGGTGACGTGATGGCGGCGCGGCGGCTGTTGGCGACTGCCGAGCGGGCGCGAAAGCAACGGGATTTGAGCCGCGAGGAACTTCTCACCTTGTGGAATTCGCAACTGACGCGAGAAGAGCGTGACGAAATCAGCCGTCTCCGCAATCTGTCCGCCCAAAGGCCAGTCGAGGAGAAGCGAATGTCCGTGGCTGAGGCCGTGCAATGGGCAGAGGAACACCTGTTTGACCGCAACTCGGTCGTCCTGGAATGCCAGGTCTGGCAGGAGGCATTGGGCCGGGCGCGTGGTGAAAGCTTCTCAGTGTCCGAATTGACGGAATTCACCGGACGACGTGGCTATATCAGGGACGAAGCCCATCCTGCTGAAGTGACGCTGCGCGATGTGCTGCTCCGCGAATGGGAAATCGTCCAGACCGCGAAGGAGGGTGTAACGGCCTGCCATCCACTCGTGACGAATCCGCGCCCGGTGAATCCGGCGTTGGACGATGAGCAGCGCACGGCTCTTGATGCCCTGCTGTCTTCTACAAATGCCGTTTCGATTTTCCGTGGCGGTGCCGGCACGGGCAAAAGCTTTGTCCTGCGAGAACTGGTCGAGCAAGTACAGCAAGCCGGTCGGCGGGTGGTCGTTCTCGCCCCGCAGCGCCAGCAAGTCGTGGACATGGAAAAGGCCGGGCTGCCGTCGCTGGCAACAGTCGCGGCCTTCCTTATCAAACGCGAACTCGTCGCCGGTGCGGTCGTGGTCGTGGACGAAGCGGGACAGATCGGCGGACGGCAGATGCTCGAATTGCTGCGACTCGCTCGCGAACGAAATGCGCGCGTGATCCTTTCCGGCGACACGCGACAGCACGGCGCGGTCGAGGCTTCGGATGCCCTGCTCGCCATCGAACGTCATTCCGGTGTGAAGCCGGTGGAGTTGCGCAAGATTCGCCGGCAAGACCCGTCGCTCGGACGGGATTTCGAGGAGCGCAAGCAGATCAGGCAGTACCGGAAAGCCGTCGAATCGGCAGCCTCCGGCAAGGTCGGCGAATCGTTTGCACGACTCGACAAGATGGGCGCGGTCGTTGCCTGCGGCCTGGGTGGTCAAGCTGACACACTCGCCGACGAATATCTCCGGCTCGCCGAACAGGATGCCTCGGCAGTAGTCGTCTCGCAGACTTGGGCAGAGGTTCATCGGGTTAATTCTCGCGTGCGGGATGCCTTGAAGGCAAAAGGGCTGCTCGGCGCGAGCGACGTGACCATTGAGGTGCTGGACAAACTCGACCTGACCAATGCTCAGAAGCGCGATGAGCGTTTCTATCCGAAAGATGCGGTCGTGATATTCAAACAGAAGGTCCGCGAAGCTGAACCCGGCACGAAAGGAAAGCTCACGGGCATTGTGAAATTGGGATTGCTGGTTGATGTGGGCGGACGGTTCGTCACCGTCTCAAACAAAATGCTCGACCGCGTTTCGGTCTGCCTGCCGCGCGAATGTCCTGTTTCAACCGGTGACCGTCTGCATCTCAAGGCCAATCGCAAACTGCCGTCAGGAGGCCGCGTCACCAACGGTGAACTCGTCACAGTGAAAGCGGTTCGTGCAGATGGTGGAGTTGAACTCACCGATGGCCGCGTCCTGGATTCGAGCTTTCGCGAGTTCCTCTCCGGATACGCCGTCACGTCCTACGGTTCGCAAGGCAAGACCGTGGATTACGTCCTGTTCTCCGACGCGACCATCAAGGCTGCAACCAACGCGCAGCAATGGTATGTGACCATTTCACGCGGGCGACGAGGCATCCGCATCTTCACGCCTGACAAAGAGCAACTCCGCGAGAATGTGACGCTCTCTGGCCACAGGCCACTGGCGCTCGAACTCGCCAGCGGTCTCGCGCACCACCGTGGCGTTCGCCTTTGGGATCGCCTTCATCGCTATCTGCTGCGATTCGGTCGCCGCGCCGCAGACCATTTCTGCCGCCTCAAACTTTCTCGCCGTCATCATCAACCCGCACAGAAGCATGAGCACAAAAACACCCGAATGTTGGGCGAGCGACCCGAACGCTCGCGCGGTCAAAATCGAACTGTCGCCTGAACAAAGCCTGTTGCTGCCATTCGACCAATTCGCCTTCTCCGAACTCAAGAGCGAGGGAAAGCAGCAGCAACTTCGCTTAGTTTTCGCCACACACGAGGTTTCGTTACGCGGCCATTCTTTGCGACGCATCGAGATTGCGATGCAACGGATGGAATTGTCGTTGCTCACCGCATTGCCCGGCAAGCAGCGGACACTCGTGCCGGATGGTCAGCCGGTGATAAATGAAATCGTCCACTACTGTCCGGTTAAAAGCCCCGGTAAATCGGGTTGATTGTTGAGGTCAGGCATAATCGTTGATGATGGTGTTTGAGAAAGCGCCTGCAAAATGGGCGTTTTCTCGAACAGCGTGATGCTCAAAATCTGTAGCATCGTGTAGAGGCTGGCTGGCAGCCGCAGTCGCTTCTTGAGGATGGCGACGAGCAGATAAACGCTGATCGCAATCCAAACTTGCGTGCGCACGGCGTTGTCCGAGGTGCCATAGAACGCTTTGATCCGCAAATGTTGCTTGATCCATTTGAAAAACAGTTCGATGCGCCACCGGCAGCGGTAGAGTTGGGCGATGGTCAGGGCCGGTTCGGTGAAGTTGTTGGTGAGAAATACCAGCGCCTGGCCGGTCGGCGGATCGCGAAAGCCGATGCGCCGCAGCGGATCGGGATAATCGCGCCGGGCATAGAAGCCGGTCAGGATCACGGTTTGGTCGAAGCGCAGGCCCGCGCGCTTGTCCACGGGGCGCGAGTAGCGGCGCTGGAAACGGAAGTTGTGTTTGGCCCGCGTGACGAAAAAGGCCGAAGCGGAGTGCAGCCGGTGCAATCGCGCAAAGTCCAGATAGCCGCGATCCATAATGTAGAACGATCCCGCCTCGTAGCTGAGATCGTCGAGAATGTTCACGTCGTGAACCTTGCCCGGGGTGAGAATGACCACGGTGGGAAAGTTGCCGCGCAAGGTCAACAGAGTATGCAATTTGATGGCGGCTTTGTGGCGGCGGAACTTGGCCCAAGGGAAAAGCGAGAAACACAAATCGATGGTGGTCGAGTCCAGGGCATAGGCGGCTTGCTGGAGTTCGACGCCGAAGGGTTCGTCGGCATAAAGAGCGGAAGCCCGCTCGATCAGGACGTGGGCGAAGTTGGCGAAGATGCGCCAGTCGCGTTTCTCGTTGGCATCGGCCAGCGTGCTGCGGGCCACCGCCTGGCGAATGCCGCTGTGATAGAGTTTGGGGCCGATGGCTCCGAGACAGGTCGTGATGTCGCGCAAACTCTCGCGATAGGTCAACTGGGCGAACGCCATGACGAGGAATTGCTCGTAAGTGGGCAGCGAGCGCACGCGATGGTTGCCGCCGTAGCGACGAACGCACTTGTCGAATTCGTATTTGGGCAGTTCGTCCATGAGCTGGGCGAACACGGTGCGGCCTTCGTTCATGCTGGGCTTTCTCCGCAGCTAAGCGGAGGAAAACCGTGCGAAGCAACCGTCGGAAAATGAAATCGAAAAAAGTCATGACCGCTGTTTCAAGCCCGTTTTATCGAGATGAAATCGATGTTGGTTCAGTTTTAACCGGACAGTAGTGGAAATCGTCGTGAACGAAATGAGAGAACCGAAGAACGAACCCTCACGTTGCGAAAGTTAGCACGGTGAGAAATCTCGGAGAGTGCCAGACTGATATTTCGATAGACTGTTCGGAAGCGGCGAATTCAAGTTTGCCCAACAGCAACATCCTTGGTATTGGGAGTTCTGTGGACTTTAGCGAAGCCCTCACAGTTTATGACGATTATCTCCAAGGAACATCGCTGACTCGCTGGATATCGGAGCGGGAATCCGCTTTGGGTCTTCAGACATTATCGAGTGGGGCGCTTCCGGCATTGGAGGCTGCTTTCGAGTTGAAGAGGTCCGTGAGCGAACTCAACACATTTATCCATGCAGTCGGAATAATTGCGTCGCTTCCACATGTTCTGACGTCAGGTGAGGTTGTCGAGTCGGTTTCGCTGGGCGCGGGTAACACGGGCAAGGATTTCGATTTGGAAACCAATCTGAAAGTTGCTGAGTTCAAGTTCATAACTTGGAAGGGGAATGATGCGGTCCGGCAGGACAACCTTTTTGCTGATCTCGTGAAACTCTGTCTGCACCCGTCCGAAAAGCAAAAGTTCTTGTACCTAACGGGTGCTGATCTCGCATTGAAATTCCTTGAAGGGAAGCGGGCAATAGAAAGTGTGCTTTCACGCCGCGCCAAGATCTGGACGGCTTTTCACAACCGCTTTCCTTCCGGCTTCAAAACAGTTGGTGAATTCTATAGATGTGATTTCAACTGTGTCCGCGTAGTTGATTTGCATGATATTGTACCCGGCTTGCGGCAGATCACTGCCGGAGTGGACTCGCCGACACCTGAATGTTCGGCAGAGCCGATCAAAGAGCGGCCTCATATCGACAAGCCGTGATCGGCTCAGGAGTAAAAATATCCCTTATGCCGAGCTCGGCATAAGGGATATTTTTTCTAGCTCCGGGTAATGCCGAGCGCATGGGGTGATTTTTCAAAACACTGAAGGATCACCCCTTTTCTGTTTCCTCGACTCGGCATTATCAGGACGCCATTCCTCGTGGTTCAAACCACAACCGAAAGGAATGCCTCTATGATTAAGCCGTTTCGTCTCCGTCCCCAAGATCTGCATCCACTGGAAGCAGGCCCACTTGCGCCGCATCTCGCCAGTTTCGCCGCGTTGTTGGCGCAACAGCGTTACTGCCGTGTGACCGGCTGGAATAAACTCCGGCTGGTCGCTGCTCTGAGCAATTGGATGATTCAAACAAAGCTCCGGCTAAAAGACCTCAGCGAACAGCGAGTCACGAAGTTCCTTGGGTGCCGATGGCGACGTGTTGTTTATCGGAGCGGCGATAAATGCACCCTCGCGCTCTTGCTGCAACACTTGCGGCAATTGGACGTTATCCCGCCGCAGACGCCTCCGCCGCTGACTCCCGTTGATATAATCGAGCGGGCCTACGGCCAGTATCTGCGCCAGGAGCGAAGCTTCATGTCGGGCAGCGTGGGGCAGTATCTGACGGTAGCCAGGCGGTTTTTGTGGCATCGGTTTCGGGATGGGAAAATCCGGCTGAAGGAACTCTGCACGAAGGATGTGAGTGATTTTGTTTTGAGAGACTCCAGCATCCGCGGTCGTCGCTCGGCTCAACTGATGACCTCCGTGCTGCGGAGTTTTTTGAATTACCTGTTTCAGGAAGGCAAGACCGACACCAATCTGGCGACTGCAATCCCCGCCACAGCGGGCGGGCGCTTATCGGAACTGCCCCGTTATCTGGAAGCAGCGGAAGTGGAGAAGTTGCTGCGGTCTTGTGACCGCCGCCAGAACGCGGGCCGGCGCGACTATGCCGTCTTGGTGCTGTTGGCCCGGCTGGGTTTACGTGCCAGCGAGGTGGTCAACCTTGAGTTGGACGACATTGATTGGGCTGCCGGGGAGTTGATTGTTCGGGGCAAAGGCAACCGAGTGGACCGGATGCCGCTGCTTCAGGAGGTTGGCAAAGCTGTGGCGGATTATTTGAAACGGGGGCGACCTCGTTGCTCAACGCGCCGCGTATTCGTCCACTGCAAGGCGCCGTATGTGGGCTTCAGCAGTCCGCCCAATGCTGTGAGCGGCATTGTGAACCGGGCCTTGGGACGCGCCGGTCTGAATCCGGTGAATCGCGGGGCGCATCTGCTGCGCCATTCGTTGGCCACCAACCTCCTGCGGAACGGGGCTTCCCTGACTCAAATCAGCCAGGTGCTGCGGCATCAGCAAATACAGACCACGGAGATTTACGCAAAAGTGGATGTGAAGGCACTACGCGCTTTGGCGCAGCCGTGGCCGGGAGGTGTCCAATGAACCCCCTGCGTGTGCATCTCACCAATTACCTGAAGCTCCGGCGGGGACTGGGGTTCAAGCTGGACAGTGCGGAGATGTTGCTGCGCAGCTTCATTCGTTTTGCAGAGGCGAAACGAGCGCCGTTCATCACCACCAAGCTCGCGCTCAAATGGGCCACTCAGCCGCCAAACGCCAAACGGGTGCAAAGCGGCAGCCGACTGGCTACGGTCCGGCGCTTTGCCGAATACCTAAGCACGGTTGATCCACGCACGGAAGTGCCGTCGCCCAAGCTGCTGCCTTACCACATGCGCCGACGGTCGCCACAGCTTTACCGCGATGAAGACGTTTGCAGATTGGTTGAGGTGGCGTATCAAATCGCTCCTGCCAATCCGATCAAAGGTCCGACGTTGGGCACGCTGTTGGGCCTTTTGGCAACGACTGGCCTGCGAGTGAGCGAGGCTCTGAAGTTGGACTGTGGTGATGTGGATTGGGATCGCCAGCAGTTGACCATCCGTTTGGCGAAGGGGAACAAGACTCGATTGACACCGCTCCATCCCTCAACTGTCGCGGCCCTCCGGCGTTATGCGTCGACACGCGACATCATTTATCCGAAGCGCAGAAATCCAGCCTTCTTTGTCTGGGACGGTGGCGTTCGGCTGGGATATGACTCCGTCAATCGCTGGTTCTTGTTGGTGGCCTGCCAAACCGGCCTGCGCAGACCTGGCGATCTACACGGCCCGCGCGTGCATGACCTGCGGCATCACTTCGCGATCCAGACCATGCTGCGGTGGTATCGCACCGACACGGACGTCGAGGCGCGTTTGCCGGAGTTGAGCACGTATCTGGGCCATGTTCACGTCCGAGACACGTATTGGTATCTGTCGGCGGTGCCGGAACTGTTGCAACTGGCGACCCAACGCCTGCAACCAAAGGAGGCCGGACGATGAAAACGCAAGCCACCTTCTCGGAGTTGCTGCAAGCCTACTTCACGCAACGGCTGATGCACGAATGCAACGCGAGTCCGCACACCATCGCAAACTATCGGGATACGTTCCGGCTCCTGATCGGCTTTGCCCATCGGCATCTGAAGAAGCCTCCCACCGCATTGGCCATGCAGGACTTGGATGCCGCCTTGATCTGCCGCTTCCTCGATCATCTGGAAAAAGACCGCGGCGTGAGCGCACGCAGTCGCAATGTGCGTCTGGCGGCCATCCATTCCTTCTTTCAGTATGTCGCCCTGCAAGAACCCGCGCTCGGCGCGTTGGCCCAACGTGTCCTGGCGATCAAGAGCAAGCGCCACATCAAGAGGCCGATCGACTTCCTCACGCGGCCAGAAGCCGAAGCCTTGTTGGCGGCGCCGGATCAGCAGACTTGGTTGGGGCGACGTGACTACGCGTTGCTCCTGCTGGCCTTGCAAACAGGGCTGCGTCTTTCGGAAATCATCGGCCTGCGCTGTCAGGACATTGCATTGGACAGTGGCCCTCACGTGCGTTGCACCGGAAAGGGGCGCAAGTCCCGATCCGTTCCATTGCGCAAGGAAACGGTCACGATACTCCGTGCGTGGCTGTGTGAGCGGAACACCAAACCCGACGCCCCGCTCTTTCCCAACCTACGCGGCAAACCGTTGAGCCGGGACGGTATTCAATATCTGCTCGCCAAGCAGGTGGCTGCGGCACGCCAACACTGTCCGTCTTTGAAATCCAAACGCGTCTCGCCACACGTGTTGCGACACAGCACCGCCATGGACTTGCTGCAATGCGGCGTTGATCGTTCCGTCATCGCGCTGTGGCTCGGCCATGAGCGAATGGACACAACGCAGATTTATCTCCACGCCAGCCTCGAACTGAAAGAAAAGGCGCTCGCCAAAACCGAGCCGTTCTACGGGCGGCCGCCTCGATACCGTCCGCCCGATCAACTGATGGCGTTCCTGCAAAGCCTCTGATAATGCCGAGTCGAAGGAATAGAAAAGGGGTGATCCCTCAGTGTTTTTGAAGAATCACCCCGTGTGCTCGGCATTATCCGGAGCTAGAAAAAATAACCAAGCGTTCTGAGTGACGTGTGGCCGGGGTGTCCGAGCACGATGTGGTCGAGAACTTCGATTTTCAAAAGTTGACCTGCTCGGATGAGATCACGAGTGATTTTGATGTCTGCCTCAGATGGAGTCGGATCGCCGCTCGGATGGTTGTGGCAAATGATGATTGCGGATGCACTTGCCATGACTGCCAATCTAAAGATTTCCCTGGGATGACAGAGGATCGTATCCATCGTTCCAATGGACACCAAGTAGTGCCCTTTGATGCGCCGACGAGTGTTGAGAATGAAAACCACCAGACATTCACATTCAGGATTGAAGTATGGGTGATCGGGAATATGTGCTTTCCAATAGGCGGCTGCCTGGTCCGGTGTTTCGCACTGTTGCATGGTGTCGGGTGTCGGACATTCTCGAAGTGAAACGATTTTCCATTCCTGCGGTTGACTCGGAAATTTGATGGGCTTGACGATTTTGTTGATCGGTTGCGGAGCGATTGCGGGGCATCCAGCGGAGATGAGGTTTTCTGTCGTGTTCATGTTTTGCGTTTCGTTCTGAAGGAGCGGGACTGCTCTCTTCACCTCCGCCCCTGGGAGAGCAGCCCCGCTCCGAACGAAACGCACCCGCGTGCGCCCGCGCCCGTTACGCGGAGCACAGCAACTGAGTGACGGCAGGCGCAAACTGTCTTCGTCCTCTCGCCTGCCGGCACGATGTTGCGCGGAGCACCAGAAGCGCGGGCGCACGCGGGTGAACACGACAGAAAACCTCATCGGCGGATGCAAATAGGACGCCATGTGGCGACGATTGTCGCGAGGGATTAACTCTATGTCCGGACGACGCTTTGCGCGAACACGGGTAGTGAATCGTTCACTAAGCCCGGCCACAATCGTCACTTGCGTTTCGCAATTGCCGTCGGAATCAATCCTGCCAATCGTCAACGACTGAACTGCGCCTGACCAGGGCGATGGCAGAAGATTACACGGCGATTGCCGTTCGCGGGGCAGTTTGCTTTGGAGAGATTCTGCGCTTCAGTTCACTGCATCTCGTTTCCGAAATTCGCGCTACGAATTCATCCTTGAGGGCATCGCGGTCAGCAAACTCTTCCATGAAAACATTGCGACCCATCGCCTTTTCAGCACAGTCAAGGAACCTGGCGGCGGGCACTATTGGGACGGTCTCGTTAAGTTGTCCCCAGAAGACTTCCATCGGGTCTTTCGAGACCCACCACGGATAACTGTACTTCGCTTTCGCTTCGGCAATCGACCTTCTGTCCGCAGTTGCTTCCGCTGAAGACCCGCTGCCCGTGGCATTGGCTTTGACGGGATGTGGAACAATGGTTGCCGAGTGTTCAGAGAACACGACCTTCTTTGCCATGTTTGCCGAATGTTGGTCACGAAGATGACCGTAGGTCTTCATGGCCAGTGCTCCACCGTCTTTGTGGCCTAACCAGCGGGAAACAGTTGGGATGTCCACGCCGGATTCGATACATCGAGTCGCGAACAGGTGGCGGAGGTCGTGGTGGGTAAAACGGTCAATTCCCAACTTCTCGCAAGCCGTGTTGATTGCGCCTTGGCACTCACGGATACGCATGATCGGGTTCGACTCAAACTCTTTCTCGCCTCTTTCGCTTTTGATGCGTTCCAGCAAATGGCGCATGTCGGATATCATGGGCACGCGGCGGATTTCCCAATTCTTTGTACCGGTGACCGGATCGCCCAGGATGGCAATTTCGCCCTTCTCGAAGTCGCAGTGCCGGCCTTCGACTCGCGCGGCTTCGCCCTTTCTGCAACCGCTGTAAGCGAGAAACTCGATGAAGTCGCCACATTTCCGCCCCCAAGCGCCATCGGCTTTCCGGACGGTCGCGACCAACTCTGAGAACTCGTCCTGGCTGGGAAGGTGGAGGACTTTCTGGAGGATTCTCTTCCGTTTGATGTGCGTGGCGGGATTGTCGTATCTCGCACCCGCTTCGACGGCGATGTCCAAGATCAATTTGAGAGTGCCCACCGTATTGTTGAAGGCTGATGGACTGGCGCTTTGCCCAAACTTGGCAGCCCAAGCGAGGCAATCGCTCTTGGAGATTTGTGCAACATCGGTCTGTTCCAGCTCCGGCCACGAATTCAGGAGAGCGACGATGCGCTCCTCTCGGAACGATTTGCTTCGGTCCTTCAGAGAGTAGTCGCCCTTGAGTCGCTCCCGGTAGGATTCCAGCGCGTCCCTGAATGTCATCTTTCCTCGGGCAACGGCCTTGTGCGCGGCAGCGCGCTTCCGCTCTTCCTTGTGAAAATCGCTCAAGCGCAGTTTGGCGACACTGATACGGTCGGTTTTGAGCGATTTCCAAATCAACTTGCCGCGCAGGCGGATTCGCGCATAATAGTTCCCCGACTGGACGTGGCGCACGAGATTGGCCACCGGCGTTTTCTGCCATCGGGGGTCTGTATTCTCGGCTGAATCAGAATTCACGGCGATAGTATAGAACAGCAGTATAGAAAACGCAAATTGCGGACTCGCCAAAAAGCGATTCCATCCAATAAAATCAATACGAGTGGAAGGGTGGCTGAGTGGTTGAAGGCACCTGACTCGAAATCAGGCTTAGGAGCAATCCTAACGGGGGTTCGAATCCCTCCCCTTCCGCCACCCCGTGCCAGAGTTCTCAAGCGCGACCCAGCCTCCAGCTTCACCAGCCATCAATCCCTCGTCGCCGAGTCTCATTTGTGGCGTTTGAACTGGGAAAATACGCGGAGCGTCTTTCTGAACCTGCTTGCGTGGGCCGGTGGTCAAACATCGGTCGTCCGCGTTTTCCCGCGCGTCCGTGGAAGCCCGCAGTTGGGCTGGCATTGTAGCCGTTCGCATCTTATTGTTTCGCGAGCAACCTAACCTCAAACATGCGACGCGTATTACAGATGGCAGCCTTGACCGTGACGTTGGGCGCCATTGCGTTCTGGTTGTTCTCCGGGGCGAACCGGGGTTGGACGAAAACCAGCGGGCCAGGAATTTCGATGGGCGACCTCACCGGTGCGGAGGTCGTCACCGAGGAAAGTCGTTTCGTGCCTGGGCTGGATTTTCTGTGGGGCGCAGTGATGGCCGGCATCGTTCTGGCCGGCGCATCCCTGTTGTTCCCCAATCAGCCAAAATCAGGCGGCGGTTCGCCCACCAAAACTCGATAATGTCGGGCAGCTTGTCTGACATGGCGGGGAAGTTTCCATCCACCCGAAACGGTCGCACGCAAACCACGAGAGCCTTCCGAACCCTCGAACGCGGCTCGTGCAGCCGGGCCACCGCTCCGGTTACAGGATATTCGCCGCCAGTTCGGCCAGTTCCGAGCGCTCACCCTTTTGCAGTTCGATGTGCGCGGCCACCGCTTCGGTGCGAAAACGGCTCACGACGTAATTGAAGCCGTTGGAGGAACTATCCACGTACGGGTTGTCAATCTGGTACGGATCGCCGGTGAACACGATCTTGGTGCCGTGACCCACGCGGGTGACGATCGTCTTGACTTCCAATGGTGTGAGGTTTTGTGCCTCGTCAATGATCATGAACTGGTTCGCGATGCTGCGTCCGCGAATGTAGCTCAAGGCCTCGACCACAATGCTGCCGGAACGCATTAGATCAGTGCTGCGCCGGTGGTCGTGGCCCATGTTCAGGTCGCTCAACATTTCCAGCGCGTCGTGAATGGGCTGCATCCACGGCGCGAGCTTTTCTTCGAGCGAACCGGGCAGAAAGCCCAGTTCCTTGCCCATGGATATGGTTGGGCGCGCCACGACGAGCCGGCGGAATTCGCGGTCGAGCACCGTGCGCTTCAGCCCCGCCGCCATGGCCATGAGGGTTTTTCCCGTGCCCGCCTTGCCCATGAGCGTGACCAGCTTGACGCGGTCATCGAGGAGCGCGTCGAAAGCGAAGTGTTGTTCGCGGTTCCGCGGCTTGATGCCCCACACGCCTTCGCGGCAGTCAATGATGGGCATGAGTTTGGTGCCGTTGGCATCCACCTTGGTGAGCGCGGTGCGCTTGGGAGTGGTTTCATCCGTGAGCGTACAGTATTCGTTGGGGAAGTACTGTTTGCCGCCGTTGAGTTCCATTTCGCCGTTGGCCCGGAAGGCGGCCAGGCGTTCCGGCGAGACCGGCAGTTCGATCATTCCGGTGTACAGGTCCTTGATGAACACGCGGTCGTTCTCGTAATCCTCGGCGGACAATCCGAGTGCATCGGCCTTGATGCGCAGGTTGATGTCCTTGGTCACAAGGACGGTGTTCTGGCGCGGCTGGGCTTTTTGCACCGACCGCGCGAAGGCCAGGATGCGGCTGTCCACGGTATTGTCGGCCAGGAAGGTGTGACCGTTCCGCGCGGGGTCCTTCTTTTGAAAACCGATCTTGAGTTTGCCGCCGTTGGGCAGGCGCACCCCATCGCTCAAGCTGCCGCCTTCCCGGAAGGCGTCCAACATCCGCGACACGGTGCGCGCGTTCTGGCCCAGTTCCGTGGATTCGCGTTTGAAGCGGTCTATCTCTTCGATGACTTCAATGGGCACGAGCACATTGTTGTCCGCGAAATTCAGAAGCGAATGGGGATCGTGGAGGAGGACGTTGGTATCGAGAATGTAATTCTTCATTGCGTGGACAATTCCAAATGGAAGTCGCCGAGATGCGGAGTGGGCTGAAAGGGCAAAGTCATCATTAGCGGGGCCAAGCCGGCCACCATTGGCCGACGACGATTGTCCCGTTGATGGTGCGGCAACTGAACGGCCTCGCACTTCATGGCTTATGGTGACCGCTTGATCGTGGCCACGCGGCGGTGCCACTGCTGGATTTGCGGATGCACCGGCGGCAGGGAGTAGTGCCCGGTGTAAAGGAAATCGCCCAACATCCCATAGAGGTCGAAATCCACGAAACGCGGGCGGTCCCCCAGCAGGAACGGTTGGTGGGTCAGCATTTCCTCGAACGGCAACAGCGCCTGCTCCAGTTGCTGGAGCAGCGCCGCCTCCTGCGTCCGCCACTGATCCAGGCAACCGCGTCCGAACTTCCGTTCCTTGTGACGCAGAAAGAGCAACCGGTCGCGCGGCGGCATCAATTCGCGCCAGTGGATGTCCGTGAGCCTGAAGCAAGGTCCTTCAATGTCATTTTCAATGTAGCGCCATAGAATGGATTGCACGCCTTCCCATTCCGCCGGAAACAAGCCCAGCGAGAATTTGCTGTCCAGATACTTGGCGATGACCTGCGAATCGTCGCTGACCTCGAAGATTACAGATTTGCCATCTTTGAGCACGGGCACACCATAATAGCGTTGCTTGGTGAGTTTCCAGACCAGCGAACGGTCACCGTTGGGGATATTGACGATTTTGAAGCGAACTCCGGCGAATTCCAGGATGCGGCGTTGGACGATACAAAACGGACTCCACGGAAACTGCACCAGTTCAATCATGTCAGAATTCCTAAATGTGCTTTCAATGGTGGGAATCTAGGACGGCCTTCTCGGGGTGACAAGCGGAAAGACCGCGCGGCTCAATACGCCGCTTTACACGTTTTCCGCGCGGGCTTAAAGTCGCCCCATGGCTTCCGAATACGACGCAACCGAGTTTGTGGACACCGAATTTCAGGCGCACAAATCCCCTTATGCCTCAAGCCCGGCGGGCGCCGGTTTGTCCGCCCGCGCGCCTTCCCGCGAAGAAGTGGATTTGAAGGTCACGGAAGCGCAGCAGAAACTCGCGGAGTTGAAGCGGGCGCAGGAGGAATTGGAACGCGAACGGGCCGCGCTGGAGGAGGTGCGCCGCCGACAGGCGGAATTCCAAACGGGCCGGCAGGAGATGATCCACCACCTGACCCGCGGCCTCGGTCTGTTGGAGGAAGCGGAATTCACCGCCCGCCGCGACGCGGAACAAATGGCCAAAGCCATCGCCGACTTGCGCGACGCCCTCACCAAGGTGGAAGCCGTGCGTGAAGAAAACTGGAGCAAGGATAATTTCAACGTGGAACTGACGCGCGCGTTGACAACCATCGAGAACGCGCGGATGGAGTGGAACGGCGCCCGACTGAAATTCCCGGTCCTCTCCGGTGAATCCAAGGACGTCGGGACCGCACCGAAAACGGACGCCGAGGTGGCGACACCGCTTGCCGGTCTGAGTTTTTCCGAACTTTGCCGTTTGGGATTCGCGTTCACCTGGCCGCTGGCCTTCGCGGTCTTGCTCGCCGCGGGCGTGCTCATCGCCGTGTTGCTGACTCGCTGAGGCGCGCTGGCGCTTGCCGGTTGAATCCCAACCTGGAGACGTCAGTTATTCGCGCAGGAGAAAGATTTGTTCATGGCTTGGTTGAAAAAAAAACCTGATCCCATCTCGGATCGCACCCGGGCGCTCAACGCCCAGATTGCGTCGCTGGAATCGGAGATCAAACGGCTTGATGCGCAATTGCAATCCCACCCGGGTCAACCTCGCCCCCGCGTCGCTTCTGGCTCCAGTCGTGAGCCCGGGCCGCGCCCGCCCACCCACCCGCCCCGCGAACCCATCTTTGAAGAAGTGAACCAAACGCGGCTGAAGACACATGCCGAACCCCCCAACCCACCGGCGCACTATAACGAACTCGGCGTGCGGAAATATGATTTCCCCGCGTTCCTGCAGCGCGTGCGAAATTTCTTCCGCGGCCCCACCACCAGCAACCCCAAACTGGTCAGTTATCTGGCCGCCGGCGGCGTCCAGGGCTTGCGTCCGCTGCGCAAAGAAAAACGGGTTGCACGCAACCGGTTCATCGCCTTTAGCGTGGTGTTGTTCCTGGTGTTGCTCGGCATCTTCTGGTGGTTCGTGCGGCAACATTGATGCGGGGCCATCCATGGACCACCGCCCTTCCATGTGCCGGCCAACTCTGACAAAAGGAATTGAAGCTCCATGAAAACAATCCCCCGGTATCTTGAAGCTGCCATCGCCACCGCCGACGGCACATTCATGGCGCTTTACTCCTCCAAAGGCCTGGTTGGTCTCAATTTCCCCGCTCGTCGTGGGACGACCAAGCCGGGCGCGGCTGGGGCCGTTCCCGAAGTGATTCGCAAATGGCATTCGACCACCAGCGTGGCGCTCAAGCGCGCACTGACCGGGAAGTCGCCACGGGAATTACCGCCGTTGGATGTATCATCCGGCACCAATTTTCAACAAGCGGTCTGGCGGGAATTGTGCCGCCTCAAAACCGGCGAGACGTGCAGCTACGGCGAACTTGCGCGCCGAATTGGCCGGCCCAATGCCGGGCGCGCGGTGGGAGGCGCGTGCGGAGCGAATCTGATTCCCGTGTTGATTCCCTGCCATCGCGTGTTGGCGGCGAATCAGAAGCCTGGCGGTTTCTCCGGCGGATTGGATTGGAAACGCAAGCTCCTGGAACGCGAAGGGGTAGCGATACAATGAACTGGTGGGACCATCCGCCAAGAGTTCGCGCGGTTAGAGTCTGGTCGTCCCGGCCAGGCGTCTTTGTTTGCGCATGACCAGATACATCGAAATGCCGCCGCTCAACGCGAACATCACCATCAGCGGGTACCACGCGCTCCAGCCATACTTGCCAAAGAACTTGCCGAACAGAAACAAGCTCAAGGCCGAGCCGTAGTACTGGAAGGAATCAATCACCCCCAGGGCGAACCCAGCCATCTTCTTGCCGCCGATGTCCATGGGCGCGGCGGAACCGACAATCGAATGGGTGGAGTTGACCGTCAGGGAAATCATCACCAGAAACATGCCGCCCAGGAAGACCCCCAGTGTGCCCGGCTTGATGAGGCCCGCAAACATCGCCACGGCGGCACAACTGATCACGGCCGCTTCAATGAAGTAAAGGCCCATCGCCACCGGCGAGCGCGAGCCTTTGAAGATCTTGTCCGAAATCACTCCCGAGCTAATCGAGCCGATGACGGCCATGAGGGTCATCAGGTTCATGGTGATGAGGACCGAAAGCGGCTTGGAATTCATGTCAATGAGCAGGTGCTCCTTGAAGAACATCACGGCCATCTGATCGGAACTGTGTCGCACCGCCCCGGTGCTGGCGTAGGCCGCGGCGTAGAACCAGACCAACGGATGGCGAAAGATGGTCTTGAACGACTCCTTGATGCTGACGCGCGTGCCGGCACTGTTGTCAATTTCGTCCACGATCGCGCCAGGATAACCAGCCTGCGCCGGTTCTTCCTTCACGGCAAAGGCCATGAACACGGCCATGATCGCCGTGACAAACGGCGGCACGATGAACAGCAGCCGCCACTGGCCCGGCTCAACCACCCATGTGCCAATGCCCCACAGCGTGAGGGTGAAACCGGCCAGCAAGAACGGCGACAGCGTGTTGGCCGTGAACTGACCCAGTTGAATCATGATGCCGAAAATGCCCGCGAACGTGCCGCGCTCCGTACGCTGAAACCAGGCGGCGTTGATTTTGACGAAGCCCGGCGCGCCCATGGATTGAAACCACCCATTGATGAGAGCGATCAGCCCAAAAGTGGCGAAGGTGCCGACGAAGGAGGAAAACCCAAAAATGAAATTGCAGGCAATCGTCCCCGCCGCGCCAGCCAGCATGATGTTTTTGCCGCCGGTGCGGTCGGAAATCAGCCCATTGACCAGTTGTCCGGTGCCGTAGGCGAGCGACCAGATCACCCAGAGATTGGCAAGGTCGGCGGCGTCGAATCCAAATTCCTTGGTCATGCCCGGCCCGGCGAACCGGAAGTTGTACCGGCACATGTAGTACGAGGCGTACATCAACCCCAACGCGCCCCAGTTCAAGCCGCGGCGCGCCCGGAAGCCGGGGGGATGATGGGCAATGAGAGAGGCCGGAGCGGCAGGTGAATTCATGAATCGTGGGTCATCTCGTTCGGCGGACTCGCGCGCCAGCTAACCAGACCGGCCAGACGAGGTCAAAAGATTTTCCCCCATTGCCACGGGCGCATCTCACTTTCTTGCAGTGGGGAGCGCACACGCCTCGCGTGCGGCGGCGGACGCCTCGTCCGCCGCACCCGGGCGCGCCACCGCGCCAGTCGCGCACGCTCCCCAGCCGAAGTCGTTCACAACGCTTGCATGAGACTGAGTTGCGCCCCAGCGTCACCTGGTGATCGTTAAACACAGGACCATTACTGCGACAAGGAAGTCTCGATTCATCCTGCGGGGCGCGGGTAGGGCGCGTCACTCCGTGCGCGCCTTTGGGAAAGCGATTGGGAGGCTGCGGCGCGCACGGAGTGACGCGCCCTACCTTGTATCGGGATTTGTTTGTCACGGTACTTTCCCGGCACTTCAAGCGAAGTCCGGGTGCCGGAATTCCGACTCAAGGCAGAGCAAGCCGTGTGGCAGCGAGCCCCTGGCGTCGGAAATACTCCGGCAATTTCTCCTTCACCACTTCGGCGTGCCCGTCGGTAAAGGACAGAACTCCGAGCGGCGTTTTCGCACTTTTCCCATGCAGTTCGCGGGTCCAACTCACGGGAGCGTTCGACTGGATCACTTGGAGACCGGGTGTCAGCGGCTGTTTGTTCACCTGCAAATGACGATCGCCGTGCAGGATGGTTTGACCGTTGTTCGTCGCCGCGTTGAGATGGACGAAGTAACTGACGTTGCTGTCCGCAAGATCGGCGTAGCTGTCGGCGGCGGTTCTGGCGATGTCAGTGGGACAAATCAGAGACTCCAATTTCAGGTTGTAGTTCGAGAGTAACTGAAAATATGGCGACACCACCCTGCGTGCGGAGAATTCCATCGGCATCTCCTGCTCGAACTTGGCCCGCCAGGGGAAAGAATCGTGGTGATCGGCTGCCCACATCATTTCGGCCAGGACGATCTGCCTTTGGTTGTTTACGCAGGGAGCGATGGTTGAAGTGGAGCTTCTGCGATCAGTTGCTGGCAGGACCATCAGGATCAGCACCACGATAATTGCAGCCACAACCAGAACCTCCACCAGCGTGAATGCGCTGCTCGCAGAATTTGTCCGGTGTGCGCCCATAATTCGAGGTCAAGGTAACTCGCACCGCCTTGTCGCTCAACCTGCGGTTTCTGCGGTTTCTCCGTTGCCAAACCAATGACGCCGCCCCGGCACCGTCCCCGAAGCGGCTGCGTCGAAGACCATCCGCGGCCGCGTGAGGAAAAGAAACCCACCCGAAGCTGCCGCGCGTCGCGGCAATGGTGAACATCCTGCGGCTGGCACACCTCACAAGAACTACAAGATTCGCGCTGGTTTTATCGCTTGCTTAAACTCCCGGCCCGCGCTACGCATGGCGCCCGTCAATCAGTTCAACCAGACCACGATAAACCAGCACAACGGAGAATCCTGCCATGTATAAAATCATTGGTGCCGATGGCCGGGAATACGGACCGGTTTCCGCGGAGCAACTCCGCGAATGGCTCAACCAAGGCCGTGTCAACGCGCAGACCCAGATTCAACCTGAAGGCACGGGCAACTGGCAGGCGTTGGGTGCGCTGCCTGAATTCGCGGGGGAATTGACCACACACTCCGCCGCGCCACCGCCCGCGCCGGGCGGCCCGGTCAAGGCAAAGACAAGCGGCATGGCGATTGCCTCGCTCGTGCTGGGGATTCTCGGCCTGGTCAGTTGCGGCGCCACGGCGCTCATCGGGTTGGTGCTCGGCATCGTGGCCATGGTCAAGATCAAGAACAGCGAAGGCCGGCTCTCGGGCAACGGCCTGGCGATCGCGGGGACAGTGGTTTCGGGTGTGTTCCTGCTGCTGATCCCGATCCAGGCCGCCATGTTGCTGCCCGCGCTGGCCAAAGCCAAGGAACGCGCGCAAACCATCAATTGCGTCAATCACGTCAAACAACTCGCCCTGGCGGTACGCATCTACGCCTCCGACAATGAGGACCGCTTTCCTTCGGCTGACAATTGGTGCGATGCCATCCGATCTGAAGCCGGTACGGACAAGGTTTTCCAGTGTCCGAGTGATCCCAACTTGCGCTGCGCGTTCGCCTACAACCGCAAGCTGGACGGCTTGTCCGAGGACGAGATCCATCCCCAGACGGTGCTGTTCTTCGAGAGCGACGCGGGCTGGAACGCGGCGGGCGGGCCGGAACTATTCTCGCCGCACCAACATTCCCGGACCTCGGTCATCGTGGGTTTTGCCGACGGCTCGGTGCAGCAGTTGTCGCGCGCCAAGTTTGAGTCGTTGCGATGGGATCCTTGACTATTTCTCCTAAATCCATCATTGCATCACCAATTCTGAAAGGCACGCCATGTATAAAATTATCGGAGCAGACGGCAAAGAATACGGCCCCATCACGGCGGAACAGTTGAAGCAATGGTTCACCGAGGGCCGCGTCAACGCGCAAACCCAGGTGCTGGCCGAGGGCAGCACGGATTGGAGACCGCTTGGGGAGTTCCCCGAACTTGCGGCCACGGTCGCCGCCGCCCCGGCAGCGGCGCCGACGCACACCGCTCAATCCGTCGGCAGCACGGATACTGGTAATCAGGCGAAAGGACCGGCAATTTTTCTGCTGGTGCTTGCGATTCTGGATGTTCTTGCCTCAAGCGCTGGAATCGGTCTTATGACTCTGGGTCATACTCCAATGGCGTTTCCTGGAATGTCATCCGAGAGCGCGGAGCTTCAAGAAAAGATAGGATTCATGTTCAGCCTGCCCACTTACATCCTTGGTGTCATATTGGCTGTTCTACGCCTGATCGGTTCGATCAAGATGATGAATCTGCAGTCGTATGGTTTGGCGATGACCGCCGCAATCCTAACCCTCATTCCATGCGGAGCGTGTTGTTGCTTCTTGAACATCGGTGCGGGCATCTGGGCGCTGGTTGTCCTCGCCAAGCCGGAAGTAAAAAGTTCCTTCCACTGAAACTGAAGTCTCTGTCGGCCCATGAATGGCGTTTCGCACGAAGCCGAGTTCAACGAAGGCGGCGTTCCTCCGCGGGTGACGGTGCCGCGCCGCTGGAGTTGGCGTGCGGCGGCGCTGGTGGCGCTCGCCATTGCGGCGGGCGGCGCGATTCTGCTTTTCTTCAATCCCAGCCAGTACGGCTTCTATCCGGTCTGCCATTTTTACCTGACCACCGGCCTGACCTGCACCGGTTGCGGTTCGCTGCGGGCGATGCATCAGTTGTTGAACGGCCACTTTGCCGAGGCATTCCGGCTCAACGCGCTGTTTGTCCTCACTCTGGCCGTTGGCGGGTGGGTGGCGGCGCGCTTCGCCTGGGCGTTCCTCCGCCGCCAACCGGCCAAATTTACTGTACGGACGTCGTGGTGCTGGCTGTTCCTCGCGGTGGCATTGGTTTTTACCGTGGTGCGCAACCTGCCGGCTTTCGCCTGGCTCGCGCCGTGAAGAGCTTGTGCGAGAAAGTAGCCGCCGACGTGAAGAGGCGGATTGGCTCAAAAATCCAACGGAAACATTCCGCCTCCTTACGTCGTCGGCTACGTGGTCGGGGTGGCCGTGACAGGGTGGGTGCATGAAACTCACCCTGGCACTCGGCCCGCGGCATGGTCTGAGCCGGCAAACCGCGCTGGGTTGCGTGGCTACGAACGTGGCATTTCCGGGCTTCGGCTCGCTCATGGCCGGACATCCGGTGGGCTACGCGCAGGCGGTGGTGACGCTGGCCGGATTCGCAATGACGCTGGGCTTCGGCCTGGTCTTCGTAGTCTGGTGTCTCCTTAATTGGTCCGTGCTCTACGGACCGGACGCCGATCCCGTGGATACGTTGCTGCAACTCTGGGTGCGGTTGCGGTGGGCGCTGGTGGGCATGGGCTTGTTTGGCATCTCATGGCTGTGGGCCTGGTTCACCAACGCGGCAATCCTGCGCGAATCCCGCAAGGCCGAAGAAGCCGCGAAGCCGCTGCCAAGCCGCCCAAGTTGACTTGAATTGCGCTGCTCACTCGTGGAGGTGCCGCCTGTCACCCAGCCACAATCACCCACAACTCATAACCAAGGTTCTTCCCTTGATTGGAGCGTGACGCGCCGTAGGATTTATGGCATCCCTCCAGCATGGCAAAGATGAATGTTGCCCAAATCAAACGCGCGCTGGCAACCGTGCCCGATTGGAAAAAAGCCGGCGCGACCATCACGCGCACGTTCCAATTCACGGACTTCCCGGCGGCGATCAAATTCGTGAACGCCATCGCGAGACTCGCGGAGAAAGCCTGGCATCATCCGGACATTGACATTCGCTGGAACAAAGTGGTGCTCACCCTCATGACCCACTCGGAAGGTGGGCTGACGGAGAAGGATTTCCAACTCGCCCAACAATTTGACCGGTTAACTTGAAACCTAATGCGTGATGCGTGGTGCGTGACAGCTAAAGCGCCACGCGATCACGCCTCACGCCTCACGCATTACGCCTCACGCCTCACGCCTGAACCCAATTCCCATGCCTCTCTCCACACCCGCCGCCGCCGCCGTCCAGACCCTGTTCAAGAAGCATTTCGGCTACACGCCGCCGCACGTTGTAAAGGCGCCTGGCCGGCTGGAGGTCCTAGGCAATCACACGGATTACAACGACGGCCTGGTCATGTCCGTGGCGGTGGACAAATACATCTTCATCGCTTGCGCGCCGCGCACGGATGGCAAGGTGGAACTGATCTCCTCCGCGTTTCCCGAGCCGGAGAAATTCTGGGTCACGGAATTCAAATCCAACCCCACCGCGCGCTGGGCCGATTACGTGAAAGGCGTGCTGGCGCAACTGCGCAAGCGCGGCGTGCATTTCAGCGGCTTCAACGCCGCCATTCACGGCACCATTCCCGTCGGCGCCGGCATGAGCAGTTCCGCTGCGCTGGAAATCGCCACCGCCCTCGCGGTGCGCAAGCTGTATCCCTTCAGCCTGACCGAAACTGGCGCCACCGTGCCGCCCAAACGCAACGAACGCGGCGAACTGCCACCGTTGCCGCCCGGCGAGCGGATGTACTTCGCCAGGCTCTGCCACGCCGCGGAATATGACTTTGTCGGTGTGCGCTGCGGCTTGCTGGACCAGATTTCGTCGTTGTACGGCAAGGCCTGGAACATAATGAACATTGACTGCCGGTTCCTGAGCGTCGAACACACGCCGCTGGTCGGCCAGGCCGTCATCGTCTGCAACACCGGGGTGAAACACTCGCTGGTCGGCGGCGAATACAACGCCCTGCGCGATCACTGCGAAGCCGCCGCAAAAAAACTGGGCGCCAAATCGCTGCGCTCGGTGGAGATGAAACATTTGCAGGCCAACCAAGCCCAACTGGCTCCGCGAGAATTCGAGTGCGCGCATCACATTGTCAGCGAAATCGCGCGCGTGGTCGCGGCGGAGCGGGCGTTGCGGGCGGACGATTACCGGCAGTTCGGCCAGTATCTGTTCCAGAGCCACGAGAGCTCGCGGGATTCGCTCAAGAACAGTTGCCCGGAGCTGGATGTGCTGGTGGAGGTGGCCCGCCAACATCCCGGATGCATTGGCGCGCGACTGACCGGCGGCGGTTTCGGCGGGGCGACCATCAACCTCGTGGCCTATCATCAGGCGGAGAGTTTTATGGAACACATCGCGCGTGAGTACGCCGTCAAGACGGGGATCAAAATCACGCCACAGGTTTGCCAGATTGTGGACGGCGCGGCGTGAGCGAAGCTGCCCTCGGACGCAGTTGCTCATAGCGGAGCCCGACGCCGCGCGATTCTGATGTTCCCCAAAAGTAAAGGCTTGGCAACCGCTACCGGCAGGACTACAAAGCGGATAAATCTGGCCAGAGAGACATCATGAACGAAACGATACCTGCCGCAAACGCCAACCCGAAGAATTCCGCGTTGGCCATCTGGAGCCTCGTGCTGGGTGTGCTCAGCCTGGTTTGTCTTTCAATCTTCTCCGCGGTGCCCGCGGTGATCTGTGGCCACCTCGCGTATTCACGAATCCGCCGGTCCAGCGGCGCGCTGACGGGTGATGGCCTGGCGATTGCCGGTTTGGTCACCGGTTACATCGGCATCGCCTTCGCCCTGTTCTTGATTCCCATGATGGCTGCCATCGCGATCCCCAACTTTGTGAAGGCACGCGACACTGCGCAACGGAATGCGTGCATCAATAACCTTCGCCAACTGGATTCCGCCAAGCAACAGTGGGCACTGGAGCAGAACAAGGATGAAGACGCTGTGCCGGCGCCGGCCGATTTGGACAAGTATTTGCGCGTTGGCTTTCACGGCCTGCAATGTCCCAAAGGCGGAAGCTACGAAATCAACGCCATCGGCGAACTTCCCACTTGTTCCATTCCCGGCCACGAGCTGCCGGACAACTGACCTCGTTTGCTCCTACATAGCTATCTGCAATTTGAAGGCACAGCACCAGCCTCCCCCGCCGGTTGTGCATAAGAGCAGTTTTGCGACTGACAAGACGGGCAAGATTCCATTTGAGGAAAGGGGTCGCCCTGCGTATTCTCCCGCTTGCAGTGCGCGAGTAGCTCAATTGGATAGAGCGTCGGCCTCCGGAGCCGAAGGTTGTGGGTTCGACCCCCGCCTCGCGCACCATTCGTTTCGATTCCATCGAACTGCGGCAATTGCTTTCCAATGCCCCGGCCATCGGTTATCAGTTGTGCGGATTTCACTCGATATGCAACTCCGCAACACGCAGCACACGCTCCCGGCGCTGGTCATTCTCAGCTTTCTCGGTTACGCGGTGACCGCCAACGCGCAATCAGTGCCTGCGCCCGAAGTCACGGGTGCGGCGGTTTTCGATGGCCGGACCTTGGCCGGCTGGGAAGGCGATGAAAGCACTTGGCGGGTCCAGGATGGCGTCATCACGGGCGGCTCGCTGACCGAGCGGGTCGCGCGCAACGAGTTTCTGGCCAGCACGCGCGACTACACCAACTTCCTGCTCCGCTTCGAGATCAAGCTCACGGGCACGGAGGGGTTCATCAATTCAGGATTCCAGATTCGTTCCCAGCGTGTGCCCAACTCTCACGAGATGTCGGGCTATCAGTGCGACTTCGGCGAGCCGAACTGGTATGGCGCGATCTATGACGAAGCGCGCCGCAACAAGGTCATGTCGGCTTCCGATATGGCCGCGCTCCGGCCGGTCATCAAACGCGATGACTGGAACGAATACATCATCCGTGCCGACGGTCCACGCATCACCACTTGGCTTAACGGCGTGAGGGCCACCGATTTTCTCGAACCGGATACCACGATGGCGAACTACGATTGGGGCAAATTCGGCATTCAGGTGCATGGCGGCGGCAAGGCACTGGTGCAGGTCCGCCAGCTCGTCGTGCAGGAACTTCCGCCCACACCGGCGGAGCAACAATTCCTCGGTGCGCCGACGCCGAGCCAGCCGGCGAAATCATCGCCGCTTACTCCGGAAGAGGAACTGGCGATGTTCACCCTGCCGCCGGGGTTCGAAATCGAACTGGTCGTGAGCGAAGACATTGCGGCAGGCTTCGGCAAGTTCGTCGCCATGGACTGGGATTTGCATGGCAATCTCTGGACCATGACCGCGCTGGAATATCCCGTGGACGCCAATGAAAGTCCCGAAGTCGCGCGCGAACTCTACGCCAGCAAGGCCAAGGACAAGGTGCTGGTCTATGAGCGCGATCCTTCCTCGCCGACCGGGTATGCCAGAACGCCGCGCGTGTTCGCGGAGGGACTGGCGATTCCCCTTGGCATTTTGCCGTACAAAAACGGCGTCTATGTGCAGCACGGATCCGACATCGTTTTTCTCAGCGATACTGATGGCGATGGCCGGGCGGACCGGCGGGATGTGATTCTTAGCGGATTCGGCATCCAGGATTCGCACCTCTTTCCGCATCAATTCACGCGTGCGCCCGGCAACTGGCTCTGGATGGCGCAAGGCGCGTTCAATTACGGCAAGGTGCGCACCACGCGCGGGGAAGAGGTGCAATTCGATCAGACGCGGATGGCGAAGTTCAGTTACGATGGTTCCGCGTTCGACATCACTTCGCAAGGACCGTGCAACATCTGGGGCCTGGCGCTCACCGCCGAGGGTGAAGTGTGGATTCAAGAGGCGAATGATTTTGGCTACCCGGCCATGCCGTTTCACGAGTATGCGAATTATCCGGGCTGCTCCGAAGCGCAATGGAAGAGTTACGCGCCGGAATTTCCCGGCACCGCGCCGGACTTCCGCATGGGTGGCACCGGTTTGAGCGGACTCGCGTTGAGTGATCCAACGGGCTGGCCGGCCGCTTATGCGGACGTGTTGTACGTGGCCAATCCCATCGTCAGAAGAATCCAGGCCATCAAGCCCCATCGCACCGGTTCCGGTTTTCAACTGCAACGACTGCCCGACTTGGTGGCCTCGGGCGATGAATGGTTTCGTCCCGTTGCCTTGCGGCTCGGCCCCGACGGCTGGCTCTACTTTGTGGATTGGTACAACCAGATCATCTCGCACAATGAAGTGCCGCGAAACCACCCGGAGCGCGACAAGCAGCGAGGCCGCATCTGGCGCGTGAAGCCGAAGGAAATGAAACCGCTCGCCGTGCCGGACTTCATGCGGTTATCCGGCGAGGAATTACTGGCCCGATTGGGTGGCGCAAATACGCCGCAAAGCCACCTGGCCTGGCAGGCCATCACGGACCGGCAGATGCGGGAGCTGACACCGCGATTGCAAAGCATCGCCCGGGACAACTCGCAATCCGCCGGTCGTCGAATTGCGTCGCTCTGGGCGTTGGAAGGATTGGACGAGGCGGAACGAGTTCAAACCGGCGCCGCGTGGTTCGAGTTGCTGGAGCCATTGCTGCAGGATCCGAATCGCAACGTCCGGCGCGAAGCATTGCGCATTTTGGGAACCCGTCCGCTCTCCGTCGCCGGTGCCAGTCGTGCCTGGGGACGATTGTTCGACGCCCTCGACCCACTGGCGGAAGAATCCGACCCACAGGTGCGCGCCGAACTCATCAAAACCGTGATCCGGCTTCGCAACTTCCTGCTGGCATCCTCGGATGGCCGCACGGCCAGTCTGCTCGAAGAACGCGCCATGCCGCTGCTGCTGCGGATGGCACGGCCTGCGTTAGCAGAACCCACGGCCAAGAGCACGCACAGTGGCAAGCTGATCAAAGTTGGCGAGGCATACGAACGCGAGTTCGAGCGCTACCTCATTCGATATCTGTTGGAGCGCCAGCCGCTGTTGGTCGGGGAGTTTCTCGATTCCGCCACGGCCCGGTCGTTTCCTGCTGAACATCGGCTGCTTTTTGCGCTGGCGCTTGAGCCTGAAGCGGCCGCGCGTCGGGTTGCCCAATTGCTGCCGGAACTTGACCGCGCCCCTGGCGAGGAGGAATTACTTTGCCTGGCGCGCAATCCACAAGCTGCCGGCGTCGGTGAAGCTTTGGGCCAGGTGCTGCGCCGCTCTGCCACCCGTCGGACGGCGGTTGAGTCACTGTTGAAAATCCGCACCCGGCTGGAGGCTGGGCCGCTGGCGCCATCGCTCACCGACACCGCACGCGAACTGCTGACCAGTGGTGATAAGGCCGATGCCGAGTTGGGCGCGAGGCTGGCCGGGGCGTTTCAACTCGCGGCAGTTGAGCCTGAATTGACGCAAGTCCTCGAACATGGGGTGAGCCGGCTTCACCAGACTGCCGCCGGTGAACCCTCCTTGGGAGCGGAATCTCTCGCCGCTTTGCGGGCGTTGCGCGAGTTGAAGTCCGAGGCGGTGGAACTCTTCGCCCGGCTGGCGCAACGAAGTACCCCGGTGGTTCAGGAGTTGGCGGTGTCCGCGCTTGCGGCTTCGCGCTCGGAGCGCGGACCAGAATGGCTCGTCCAACTTGTGCCTAAACTACCGGCGGCCCCACGCCGCGCCGCCGTCGCGGCGCTCGCCGGCACGAAGTCCGGCGCGGCTGCGTTTGTCCGAGGGCTTCGCCGTGGCGACCTCGATCGCGACGAGCTCGATGCCGTCACTTTGGACAAGTTGCACACGTTGCTCGGCGACGATCCCGACCTCAAGGCCCTCGTGCAAAGTCTGGCTGGGTTCTTCCGCCCCGCGCTGCGCCTCAACGGCAGCGCCGAGGCTTGGGCGGACACCGACATCACGCTCGACGGACCGTTTACGGTGGAAACCTGGATCAAACTGGACGCGGGCATTGACAACCGTGATGGCATTCTCGGTGCGCCCGGGATGCTGGATATGAATTTTCATGCCGGCCAGTTCCGCGTGTGGGCCGGGTCGCAAATCGGCGACGCCATCATTGTCACGAAGAAGATGGCCCCGGAAGTGTGGACGCATATTGCGGTTACCCGCGATGCCGATAGCCGACTGCGAGTTTATCTGAATGGCGAGTTGGACACTGACCAAGGCAAGATTCTGACCAACACATTCGAGGGCTGCCGACTTGGCTGGACTTCACCCGCGCAGGGAACGCACGGCTGGTTGACGGAGTTCCGCGTCTGGCATCGCGCGCGCACGACTGCGGAAATCCGGTCGGACTTCGACCGCAGCTACGTGGGCGAACCGCGGCCCGCAGGTCTGGTGCATCTCTACTCCGGCGAAGACTGGGGCAAGCTTAAGAAAGGCGCGCAAGTGACCGGCACGATGGATTTCCCCGCGTTGCTGACGGCCGCCGAAGCCAAGGCGTTTCAGGAGAAGTTCGACACATTTCGCGCGCTGGCCACCAAGCCGGGTGACATTGAGGGCGGACGGAGCACTTTCCAGATGGCCTGCGCGAGTTGTCACGCGGTCGGCGGTCAGGGCGGCCAGATTGGACCGGTGCTGGATGGCGCCGGCGCGCTGGGGATCGAAGCGTTGCTCCGCAACTTACTCACGCCGAATGTGGCGGTGGAGGCGGGCTACCGCGTCTTCCGCGTGGAACTCGCAGATGGCGAAGTGATGGACGGCATCCGCGTGTCGGAAGATCCGGAAGCGATTGTGCTCCGCCAGCCCAACCAGCCCGATACCCGCATTGCGCAAAAGGACGTGCGAAGAGCCGGCTTCACGAAAATGAGCATGATGCCGGAAGGTTTGCTCGAGACCCTCCCGCCCCAAGACGTCAGTAACTTGTTTGCCTTTCTGCGGACGCTGAAATAGCGGCAACGGGGAAGACCGGACTAAATCAGTTTGGTCTGCCCGGGAATGTAAACGGGATAGGTCCCGTCCGCACCGGGCTTCACGGGTGCTTCCATCCCGTCGCGGCAATCCTCCGGTCGGGGCGGATAGGCAAAGTCGGATTGATTGATTTGTTCCCAGGTCACTTCTTTGCCGGTGTAACAGGAAATCTGGCCCATAATCCCGATCATCGTGCTGTCGGCCATGTAACCACCGTTGTTGATGGGGTCGCCGGAACGGATTGCGGCGAACAGCCGGTCGTGTTCAATCTGATACGGATCACATTGCCCGCGCCAGCGCCAGTCGGTGGCGCCGCGAATCTCGCAGCGCGTGATGGAGGCGCGGCCCTTGGCGCCAAGCACGATGCTGGAGCTTTCGTCGTAGCAGCCGGTGGTGGTGCGGCAAAAGCCATACATCCGCACGCCGTTGGCGAATTCATACACCACGGAATGATGATCGAACACATTGCCGTAAACGGGTTCAACCATTGAGGAACGGCCGCCCAAGCCGTGGCATTTCACCGGTGGTTGGCCGTGCAGGACCCAGTTGGCGCGGTCAAAATTGTGGACCAGCGATTGGACCACGTCATCGCCGGACAGCCAGACGAAGTGATATTGCGTGCTGCATTGCCATTCCAGTTCCGTCAGCCCCGGTTGGCGTTCGGTGACGCCGTACGGGGCGCGCAGGAAGTTCTCCTCAATGGCGATGACATCGCCGATGGCGCCATCATGAATGCGCTGCACGGTTTCCGCATAGCCGGCGTGATAGCGGCTCTGCAAGCCGGAGACGACGGAGAGTTTCTTCTGCTTTGCCAGTTCGCAGGCGGCCCGCAGCACATTGATGCCGGCGGGATCAATGCCGTGGGGCTTCTCGACGAAGACATGCTTGCCCGCCTGAATCGCGGCCAGGGTTTGCAGCGGATGGAACTTGGCCGCGTTGGCAATGAGCACCACGTCCGCGGCTTCAATCACCCGCTTGTAGCCGTCGAAGCCGGTGAAACAGTGATCGCGGGTCACCTGGACTTGATCCGGCTTGGCGGCGCGGATGTGGTTGAGTTTGTCCTGAATGCGGTCCATGAAGATGTCGCACATGGCCACCAGCCGCGCGCCTTTGTCGGCGGTCAGGGCTTGAACAATCGCGCCGGAATTGCGGCCGCCGCAGCCGATCATGCCGACTTTGATCATGTCGCCGCCGGCCGCGTGGGCGAAGCGCGCGACCTCCAGGCTGGCCAGCGTGCTGGCCGCCGCAACCGTGGCGGAGGTTCTCAGGAAGTGGCGGCGGGTTACCGAAGAGTCAGTTTGGTTTTTCATGGAGTTTTCCTGCTTTGGGCTGAATAGAAATCAGCGGGTTTCTTTGATGCCAAGTTCCTAGGGTGAAATAACCACGGGGCTCAATGTTCGTGATGATCTTGTGCGCCTCAGCCACGCGCCGGATTTGCTCGTAACTCCGCTTCATCATCGCCAGGGCTTCGGGATCGTCCAGGCCTTCGGGCGCGTGCAGCCCGTTCGCGGTGTCCACCCACGGACAACCGGCTTGCGCTGCCCAAGCGATGGCCTTCATCACATAGGGCACGCCGCGCAACCGACCGTCGGTTTGCGAGAGGGGATAGGCGGCATCCACCTGCGAGAATTGCACGCCGTAGTTGTCCAGCTTGCGGCGGAGCTGCACGGGGTCTTCGTAAAGCGCCACGTGTGGCTGACAGCCCAATCCGTGAATCCAACTCACGCCGTCAATCAGTCCGCACTCGATGTAGCGAACCTGGTTGCGATGCGCCCATTGGAGGCATATCTCGAACAACCAGTAGGCGGAATTGAACGCGTCGGTGTGAAACCCAATTCTCATAAGCCGGATCGGTTGTCCATTTTCCGCGGTCACCCTGCGCGTTTGGGGAGCCAGCCGCCTTGAGCCAAGTCAAATGTGTTTGCCGCCGCCGAACCGTGGAAAGACCGGCACGGCGCTGATCGTCACCGGGGGGCCGCCGGGAAATGACTTGCGCGGCGGATTTGCGGTCCGTATTTTGCCAGAGCCTTGGGCGCACCCATAGCTCAATTGGATAGAGCATCTGACTACGGATCAGAAGGTTATAGGTTCAACTCCTATTGGGTGCGCCAGTTTTTTGCCCGCGCGCCCGCCGTCTGTCTTTCGTCAGATGCTCCATCGTGTTCACGGCACCGGAGCGGATAAGACTTCGCGCAGTTGCCGGGTCTTGGCCTCAAGGTCTTTCTTGAGGTGCTTTTGCAGGACCTCGTTGATTACCTCAGACACGTTCAACCCAACCTTCTCCGCAAACTCCAACCGCTCCTGATTCTCTGGCCACGGGCGAAACGTCCGGGGCAGTAGCTTTTCTGTCATACGAACTCCTTTCGTCAGTCCGGTTGGACAGTGAGACGGTAAGCGCGGGGGAGAGTTTGTCAAGAATCGTGAAAAAAAGATTTGACGGCAGCGAATACAGAGATTACACGTATGCGCATGATGAAAGTAAGAACTCCAACAATGTGCGCGGTGACTTCCCCTTCTTCGCTCCCTGGCATAGGAAAATCCCCCAAAGACGCGATATCGCGGTCTGTAGGCGTTAACAGATTGTTTTGGGGTACGGTTCGAGCCAGGGAGTTTTTCGTCGGCCTGTGGCGCTGGTTCACCTGGAAACACGTTTGCGCCTGGTGCGTGCCCCAGCGGCGGCTGGCGGGCAATCCGTGGGCCAGGAACGTCACGCACACGATCTGTCTGCCGTGCATGGAGCGGCAGAGGATGGCTCTTATACCAAAAGAAACGCAAGCGGGCGAGGAAGCGCGCTCGCCCCGCGCGGGGTTTGATGGTTTACCGACTCAGAGACATTCAATGCCTGAGCAAAAAACCATCACGTCTTTACACGATTGGAATTACGGAGAAGTGAAGCTCATCACGCGCAACTGGTGGGCCCGCAAGTGCCGGGTCTGTGGGCGCGTGGATTTTTCAACAACGGTGAGTGGGTCCAACAGCTTTCCTCGGCGCCGAACTCAATTTGCGGGGGCGCGGGTTCGCGGTCCACCGCTCCAGATCAGCCACGGCTGGCCGGGAGCGAGCAACCGACTGAAACAAAAACATGAAAACTATGAGTGACGAACAAAACTGCAACGCGGGCCAGACGTTGGCTGCACTGGCTGAATACCCAAAAGTGCCGCGTGAAGTCTGGATAGGCACAGACTCGCCTGTGGACAAAGTGCGGTGGCTCGCTCGCCGCTGCGATGGAAGCGACCGGACAATATCACGGCTGAACGATGAAGTGTCGCGCCTCCACGACGAAAAAAGGGCTTCAAGCCTACGAATTTCCGAACAGACCGGCACAGGCGTAGAAAACGGGAAACCGGCCCAAGACCCCCCGACCGTCAGAGTTGTTGCACGGTGGTCTGTTCGCTCCATCTTCGTCGGCCTGTGGCGCTGGTTCACCTGGAAACACGTTTGCGCCTGGTGCGTGCCGCAGCGGCGGCTCGCGGGGAATCCGTGGGCCAGGAACGTCACTCACACGATCTGTCTGCCGTGCATGGAGCGGCAGAGGATGGCTCTTATACCAAAAGAAACGCGCGGACAAAAAACTTAAACGGGGATTGCGGCGGCGTGCGAGACGCGCTGGTGATTCATAAGCCCCGCCGGGCAACCGCATAAAACCCGGCTCAACAATCCTGCCCCGCCCGGAGGCGGCATACAAATTTCCGGGCGCGCTTTTTATGCCCAAACTCAAGGTCAAGCCAATGTCCGATGTGCTCTCCTTCACCGAAGCCGCCGCGCTGTGCCGGCAATTCGGCCTCAAGTGCAACACGCCGCGCACCTTTTACCGCTATGTGGAGAAGCACCCCAAAGTCTGCCCGGTATGGCGGCGGCTGCCGGGCATGGATCAGGATCACTATCACATCCGGCTGGTGGCCCGCGCGGACGTGATCCGGCTGATTCAGTCGGAACTGGAATCGCGGCGCACCTACACGCCCGCCAAAGCCCGGAAGCCATGAAGACGCTGACTTATTTACAACCGGGCATGACGGTGCTGTTTGACGGTGAGCCGCACCGCGTCACGATGGTGAACGATTGCCGGGCGCGGATTGAACCGATGGCGAAGCGCACGCAGGAAATCAGGCCGGCGACCGGCGCGAACGCGGGCCGGCGAATCACTTTTTCCGCCCGCCAGGCCGGGCACAACATCTCCCCGGACTCACCCCTGCCGATCCTCTCGTGGGAATGAAAGAGCAAGTTGAGCAACTCATTAAGCGTTGGAAGCGCGACGCTGACCAATACCAAGCGCAAGTGGAAGAAGCGCGGGCGAAAAAACTGCCGCACGCGCAAATGCTGTCCATGATGACGTGTCTTCGCCAATGCGCCAAAGAGCTAGAGCGCCAAATCACCGCTGCCGATCCTCTCGAGAAAGAGCAAGTTGACCGACGGACCTGGCTGCGCCTGGTGTTTTTGTTTGGCCGGTTGAACGCAGCCAGGCGCGCCACGACGGCAAAGGAACTGGCGGCGGCGTACGAAGTCAGCGAGCGCACGATTCGGCGCGACATTGCCGCGTTGCAACAGGCCGGTCTGGACATCCGTTCGCAGATGGATGATCCCAGCCTCCAGCGAGGCTACGTGATGTTTAACTCGTTTTGTCCCTTTTGCTGTAAAGCCACTTCCCAAAACTCACCAAATGAAAACTCAAATCCTCGTCACCCTTGAATTTGAACCCGGCTGCCAACTGATGCCTGGCAAAACCGATTGGACGCACGATGCGTTGTCGGTGATGACCAGTCCGCGCGCGTTGCACCTGGAAGTGCATGAAGTGCTGGAAGCCTGGCAACGCACGAATCCGTTCTGGCTGCAAGACCCGGAGGCGTTGAAAGTCACCAGTCATCTCGCCAACAGTCCCGAGGACAATGGCCATGATGCGTCCGCGAAGTGGTTTGAACCGCTGGCGCGCGACATGGAAAAGACGGCGCACGATCTTCTCTCGATAGCCCGACTCTGCCGCACGCTTTGACGCAAAGTGGGCACCCGGGCAAAAATGGAAAAGGCGGTGGCGGCCTGGGTGAACGTGCCCAAGCTGACGCGGCAAGATGTGGTGGAGCTCTACGGCATTTCCGAGCGCACGTTGGACCGCTGGGTGGCGTCCGGGAAACTGCCAAGGCCAATGAAACTTAGAAGCGGTGCGGTGCGCTGGTGCGCGCTGGAAATCATCAAACATGAATTTTCGAAATGAACTTACGCGATGCCCGACAATCCTTCTCCCCCGCGCAACTGAAAGCCGTGTACACCGGGCAAGCGCCGTACTCACCGGAAGCCGAAGCCGGCGCGCTCTCGTGTGTGTTGCAAGAGCCGGAGCGGATGGCGGAACTGGCGCGGGCGCCCGTGGATTTATTCTTCGATCTGAGGCACGCCACGCTGTTCAAGCTCATGCGCGAGATGTACGCGAAGCTCACCGTGATTGATCCCGTGACGGTGCAACAGTGGGTGAAGGACCGGCGCCAGTTGAAGAACGTGGGCGGGCATGCGTATCTCAGTGAGTTGCCGGATAAAGCGCCCTCCCCGGCGAATCTGCCCTACTACCTGGTCATCTTGCGGGAGAAGTACGCGCTCAGGAACATGATTCACGTCTGCCACACGGCGGCGGTGCGCATCCACGGCAACGAAGGCGACGTGCAATCGCTCATGCTGGGGATTCAGGCCGAACTCGATATTTGCTCGCGCATGGGTCTGGACGGCAAGCAACGCCGCCAGTTGGAAGTATTCTCCGCCGGCGCGCTCGAAAAGGTGGTTTTGAATCCCGCCATGCGGCTGATTGGCGACAACGAGATTTGCACGGGTTACGACGGTGTGGCGCTCATGGCCGGGCCGGGCGGCAGTGGCAAGAGCCTTTGTACGCTCACGCTGGCGCTGGCGGGCGCGCTGGGCACGGGCTTTTGGATGGGGCGCAAGGTGCATCGGCAGTTTCGCACGCTCATCATTCAAGCGGAGAACGGTTTGTTTCGGCTCAAGACGGAGTTTGAAGCGTTGAAGCGCCAACATCCGGACGTTGACCTTGACGCCTGGATTGCCATTAGCGAGCCGCCCGAGGGCGGGTTGCCCTTTCATCGTGGGGACTTCAGGACCGCCGTGCGCGAAGCCGTTGCGCGCTTCAAGCCCGATCTGGTCGTGATTGATCCGTGGGCGCAAGTGGCGTCGGACGATGGCAGCAAGGAAGTCGTGGACAAGCTCGCGGAGATTCGCAGTTGCTTCCCAGCTGGGGATGAGTGTCCCGGCCTGTGCATCGTGGCGCACACGAAGAAGCCGCGCGCGGAGGAAGTCCGCAAGGGACGCGGCCTGGCGCACAACGTCAGCGGCTCCATCGCCCTGGTGAACACGGCGCGGTGCGTCTATATGCTGCTGCCCTGGAATGACGATCCCGACGATGACCGGATTTACTGGTGTTGCGCCAAACTTAACAACGGGGAGATGTACGCGCCCAGCGTGTGGCGACGTCGCTTCGGGACGTTCTTTCTTCACGATGACAAGACGGATCCGCGCGAGTGGGGCCGCAGCGAAGATGACCGGGAGAAGATTTCCGGCGAACAACTCCGGGACGCTTTCGGAAAGGACGTGGAGGTAGCCAGCGGCGCATTGGTGAAGCGCCTGGCCAAAGTGGCCGGCGCCGGCGAGTCCACCTGCTGGCGCGCCATCGGTGAGGACGGCTACTTGCGACCGTTGCTGATGAGGAGCGGACACGGGAAGTTGAAGTTGAAGGAGTGAGGCTGTAGCGTTACACGTCACGTTTCCGCGTAATTTGACCGTAAAACAAGCATCCCGGAGCTTGGCCAACGGTTTTGCCGGCAGGCGAGGGAGAGTCCAAAAGTGTCCCATACAGAGCGTTGCAAGCGAGCTAATATGGTGTATGGTTGCTGACGTGAAGATGACTTTTGAAATTCCTGACGAGGTAGCGGAGCGGTTTAAGACCTCCGTCCCGTCCGGTTCCCGGTCCTACTTTCTTACTTCCTTGCTTCAGTCAGGCTTGAGCGGGGCGGAAAACGACCTGGAGGCGGCCTGTGACAAAGCCAACGCCCTGAAGCTGGACCTCAGTGAGTGGGAGAAACTGAATGAATCCGAAGCGTGGTGAAATCTGGTGGGTGAATCTGGACCCCACCCAAGGTCGGGAGATTCGGAAGCATCGTCCCTGTGTGATTTTATCGGCGGACTGGCTGAATCGGAAACGCAGTACGCCCGTGGTGGTGCCGCTCAGTAGCAGTCCCCAGTCCGCCCCGCCAGTGGTGGTTTCCATTCCGAGTGCCGGGAGTGACTCGGTGGCCGTCATGGATCAAATGCGTGCCGTGGACAAGCGGCGTTTCACGCATAAGACGGGCAGTTTGTCAGCGGCGGATATGAAGTCAGTTGAGCACGCAGCTAGAATGATTCTGGTGTTGTAGTCAGAAAACCCGTCCGCTCAGGCTCCCGCCGCTCAGACGATTCCACGCCAGGAAACTCCCCAAGGGTAACGACGCTACCCGCTCGCGCGTGCAGACGACGCCGCAGTCACGCCAAAGCTTCTCCACCGCGCGCAACGCTTCGTGCGACATGAGCCGGAAGCACACAAGCTCGGTGGATTGTCCTGTGATGGACGGATTCAAAGCCTCTGGCCGTTGCGTGTCCAGTACCAGTTCCACATTCAGTTCCCGACCGGCTTGAGCCAGTAGCGCCAGTTCCTGTGGAATGGAATCCTCCGTACAATGGCGCCAAAGCTCGGGCACCACGACGAGTTTTTTGCCCGGGCCGCGCGTGGCGCAATGAAACACCCACTGGCACCACCAACGAAAAGCAGCCTTGGTGTCGCCGCCAAAGGCGCGCATGGGCTGAAAGACACTCCAGCGCGTGCCAAGGCTGGCCTCCAGGTCTTTGAGCGTGTAGCAAGGCGTTAGGCGTAGTCGCGGCCACATGCGGTTCAAGTCGTCAAAGAGGAAACGGCACGCCACAACCTCGTCATTCAGGAGATACTGGTTGACGAACGTCGTCTTGCCCGATCCCGTCATGCCGACTATCAGCGTGTTGGCCGGTTGGAGCCTGAAGTCAGACATTGGTCTTGGCCGGCGCGGGCGTGTCTGACCTGGCTTTATTCAGTTCGGCAATCAGCGTGTCCAGACGTTGGCCAAGCTTCACGTCATTCTGGACGATCAGGATCACGGCGCTGACACATTCGACCTCGTCCTGGTACGAGGCAGAGATTCCCGAATTGTTCAGCCACTTCGCGGCGAGCCGGGGCAGCGAACGGCACAACAGAATTTTGCTGCTCTTCGGCCAGTGCGCATCGGATTCAATTTCCTTGAGCAACTTGGGCGTAAGTCCAGCTTCGGCGCACTTCGCGACAAACGAACCAACGCGGCCTTCTTCGGCGGCGGCGATTAGTTGCTCGAAAAGCGGCTTAAGACTTTCGGCCTGCCACGGGACCGCAGCCGGATCACTGTCACTCGCAAAGCCAGCGTTGCCAGGTGGAGTAGTAAAGCTCGTCGCAGACGCACCAGCGGCGGGCGAAGGATCCTGTTGAGTCGGTACGCCAGGCGACGAGGAAGCTGGCAGAGGTGGGGGAGGAGTGGCCGCCGCTTCAAGGGCTCGTTGCCGGCGCTTGCGCTCTCTATCGGCGGCGCGCTTGGCTTCGACATATTCTGGTGTGCCAGGCTTGAAGCCGTCTCTACTGGGCTTGCGCCCGACGTTCCCGCCGAAGAGCACGCGGCCAGCAGCATCTTTAGGAACATTGCTTCGCGCCGGGATGACTGTCTGGCTTGGCGGTACCGGCGGATTGCCGCTCGCTCCCGGCGCTGGGCCGGAGTCCAACGGTGTAACAGGGTTGTCAGCCATTTCAATTGTCCTCCTCGTCAAAGAATTCTTCCCAGACACCACGCTCTTTCTTCGGCGCGGGCGACGGCGGCGGGCTGGTCAGGCGTTTGAGACGGTGATTCTCATCGGAGAGGTACGCCGCGTCGGTTTCGACGCGCTTGCGCGCTTCGCGTTCGCGCTCGAGCTGGGCCTCAAGCTCAAGCTCGCGCTCCGTGCGGCGGGCCTCGACGACGATCTTGGCGGCGGGCGGTGGCTCTGGGGGCGCGGGCGAGTTATCGGGAGTGGGCGGGGGAGTGGTGGGAGAGTCGGGCGCGGGTGCGGGCGCGGGTGCGGTTGGGATTTCACTCATGCGGCGAGAGTAAACCCGCCCGCTTGCGTACGGCTACAGTCATTCACCGTCAGACCCTCCCCCCTGGTGAGGGGTGGGGGAAGTGAGAGTACCTCAGTAAATCACATCCTGATTGAGAGAGTGAGAGAGAAGTGAGAATTTACCAACGGAGTCAACGACTTGTGCAAGTGAGCGAGAGAGAGAAGGCAGTACTCTCTCTCTCTCACATCCCCCTATGCGCGCGTACGCGCGCGCGCGCGCGCGCGTAAGGGGTGTGAGAGTGAGTGAGAGTACGAGCAAAGGCCGATAAACAGGGCTTACATTCGAGTTTGAGCCATTTGGCGTGGAATGGCGGTTGTGAGGGGCCCAAACCGTGTGCGAGAGTCAGGGCGTCGGCAACGACTGGCCGAAAATCGCAAGCGCCGTGCGGGATGCACGGGGGCGAAACCAAGCCAGGCACGCCGCAAAACTCGATAGCTGATAAAGCCCGCGCCCCGCGCGACCGCCCAAGGCTCACCCTCCCATGAAAAAGCTCAAACCCTACCTTGTCATCATCGCCTTTGCCGTGCTCACCCTGGCCGTGGTCTTCCGCGTGCCCCAAGCGCGCAAGTTGATTGTTGGCAGCTAACCCACCATGAACGGAAAAACCATCGGAACGACGGTTGCAATCGTCATTGTGACCATCATCGTGCTCAACATCATCAAACCCAACCTGCCTGCCGGAATCCGGCGGCTCTTCTCGTAATATGCCAACCCTGATTCTCAAGAAAACCTCCCCGCTCGAAGGCGTAGTTGCGGGAGAAAAAGCCACGCTCGATCTCCCCATCGGGCCGCGCTACAACAAAGTGATCCTTGAAGCGACCGTGAAACCGGACGCCGCGGCGGTGGCGGGCCTGGACGATATTTGCGGCCTCATAAAGCTGCAAATTGACGGCAAGACCCAGCGCGAAGCGACCGCCACGGAAATGGTGGCGCTCTACGAACGTTACGGCGCGGAGTACGGCTTGGAAACCGAGAACCTCGACAACCCCGGCAATCCGCTGGCGGCGGGCGACAAGGCGCGTTTCCGCTTCACGATGTTCTTCGCGGAGCCGTGGCGCAAAGAGTACGCCGCCGATAAAGTCATGTCGCTGCCTACTCGCTGGGCCAACGGTCAGGCGTTGCGCACGCTGCAAATCGAAATCGCGGTGCCGGATACAACCGGCGCCACGCTGCATAACATCGTGGCTTATGCTTCCGTGGACGGCGTGCTGGGGAGTGTGGACGCGAACGGCGCCCCGATCCTCAACCTGTCCAAGTGGTATCGGGAGACGATCATCTACACGGCGAGCGGCGACCGTCACCTGGTCAACCTCCCGAAACGCGACCTGTACCAGGAACTGGATTTCTTCACGCAATCGGGCGACCCGATTTCCAACGTGAAAATCAAGGTGGACGGCGCGGAGATTCTCGACGTGCCCAAGGTCGTCAACGATCTCGACCTGGTCTATCACGGCATCAACCGCGCGGCGATCTCTGATGACCGCTTCGACGTTATTTTCGACCGCGACGATCTGCCCAACAGCGCGTTCAACATGAACGGCGTGCGGGAACTGGAAGTCATCATCACCCTGTCCAACGCGGCGGCGGCGAACAAGGCCATCTCCCTGATTCGCCAGACCTACGGGCCGCGCGACTAAACATTATCCCCGGCGCGCTGCCGGTCTGCATAGTTGATTGGCAGTGCGTCGGGGGTTCAACCGACAAGGCTGAACATGGAACAAACCAACGGCTGGACGCGCCTATTGGATGGCGTCCTAAACACGGCGGGCAATGTCCTGCCGGGCGTGCTGGGTAAACAGCAAACCACCTCGGCGGGCGTGCCCAATGCTTCCGGCACTCCGGCCTCGGCGCCGGCGAAGCCGGACAATAGCGGCCTCATCAAGTGGACGATTGCCGGCGCCGCCGTCATTCTGGTCCTCATCGTGGTGTTGGCCGGCCTCAAAAAGTAACACCATGTTTCCAGCCCTCATTGGCGCGGCGGCGAGTGCGGCGGGAGGCCTGTTTGGCGGCGGCGGCGATAGCGACCCCGGCGTTGACAACAGCGTCCGCAACTATCGCAGCGGTGAGACGGCCTTCGGCGCCATCAACATTGGCGGTCAGGCGCTGGGCCGTGGCACTACCGGCGCATCTTCCGCGCAAGGCGGCGCAGCCCCCAGCGGCACAGGCATCCCCAGTTGGGTATGGATCACCATTGCCGGAATCGTCGGCCTCGTGTTTCTGGTTAAAGCTCTGCGATGATTAAGACCGGCAAAACCAAGGGCGGTAGCACAGTCGCCATACAGGAAACCACCTCCACGCAATACGGCGCGGCGGATCAAGGCGTGCTCTCCCTGGGTGGCGGCACCACGCTGGGCACGGGCGCTTCACAAATCACCGCTGCCACCGGCGCTACGATCAACTTCCAAGACTTGGATGCAGAGTTTGCGGCTTCGGCGCTGGGCATCCAACGCGAAGTCTTACGCGACCTTGCCGACTATGGCGTGGCCAGTCTCGACACTCAGGCGGGCGCGGTGCGCGAAGCGTTTGACTTTGGCCACGATCTGTCCGCCGATGCTTTCGGTTTCGGCGGAGAGGCGCTGGACTTTGGCCGCGAAGCCGTCGGCTCGGTCAGCCAGGCACAACGCGACGCCGTCGAACTGGCGGAGTCCACTAACGTCACCCTGGCGAAAGCCCTGGAAAGCTTCGGCACGGAGTTAAGCTCCGTCACTGAGCGGACCACGCTGGCCGCGCAGACCGGCGGCGCCTCTGAACTAACCAAGGGCCTGACCACCGGCGCGCTAATCGCGGGCGTCTTGGGCGCCATCTACCTTTTCACCCGCAAATGAGCCAGGAACGCCAAAGCTTTCTCAGTCACTTCAAAAAGACGTTGCAGCCCAATGGCCAGTTGGTGCCGGTCAACGTGGCTGGTTCGTTCATCCTTTGCTCCGACGTCGTGGGCAGTGCGCTGCCGTTTGAAGTCCAGATTGACTCAGAGCCGTTTGTTCCGATCACTCAGGGCCTCAGCATCCGGTTGCGCGCGGGGGATTCCTTCTCGAAGCTCACCCTCCGTAATCCTACTGATAAAGTCCTGACGGTGGAGTTTTACGTCGGCAGTTCGCACGTGGACGATGCCCGGCTGAACATCGTGCGCGGGCGTTCAGCTCCCGTGATGAACGCCCCGACCGTGATGACGGCTCACTCAACAACGATCGCGGCGGCGGCGGCGCTGGACCTGACCGGCGCGCACCCGACGTTTCCGAAGTATCTGCGCAAGGCGACCATCATCACGAACATGGACCCCGCCGTTGACCTTGAACTGGTCAATGCCGCCGATGACATCATCGCTACCGTCATGTTCCGCACCGCGTTCCTCCTGGAGTCCAGTGAAGGCATCAAAGTCAAAAACAATTCGGCGGGCAACGTCGTGTGCCGGGCCGTGCAGGTCTGGTACATCGTGGAGGTTGAATAAATTGTGTGCGTTGCTCCACTCCATCCCGTCACCGTGGCTGTGGTTTCGCCCACGGCCCACAGTGTCGTTGCCCGATTCAATCTGGCTGACGGCGAATACAGCCTGGCCATTTCCTGTCGCCCCAAGTGGGGAGGGCCAGTTCCTCCGCGATCCCACCGACGGCCTCTGGAAAGAGGCGAACAACACCGCCGCGTTTCATTGGGAGAACAGCCAGTGGCGGCTGTTGATCTACGACGATGGCTGGAACGAGGTGCAATCACAAGCTGGCGCTTACACGGAGGCAGGCCTGCCGATGGTCTGGTCGGGCGGCTCCCTGTGGGGAGCGTACGATTTCCAAGTCAGTTTCACGGCGCCCTGACGCATGTCCTCACAAGTTCAATGCCGCCCCACGCCGTGGATATGGGAAGGGATGAACGAAATCCCGCCAAAGCGCGAGTTTGTATCCATCCTGGCGGGCACGATCACTGCCGACGCGCTGTTCATCTTCGTGGAGAACAGTGCGACGGAGGGCGTCGGCGTGCTGCCGGGCGCGCTCTCGGTGGCAGACGGCGATGCCACGATCCTTCAGACCGGCGACGAGTCAGTCAGCGTTCAGCCGGGCACGATAGCCGTGGACTGGGGTTCGATCTTTGTTTTCCAGACCGCCAGCGAAGCGGCCAGCGTCCAAGCCGGCACGATCACCCCGGACGATCTTTACGTGTGGGTGTTACAGACGGGCGGCGAAGCCGTCAGCGTCACGCCTGGCACGCTCTCAGCCAATAACGGACCATGATCTACAACTCGAAAAAAGGACTGTGGTTACCCGGCCAGTTGGTGGAGCGCCGCTCGCCCGCCATCGCCACGCCGCCGCAAGGCATGGCCGTGCGCTGGAAAACCGAAATCCTCGACTCACGCCATCGCGTCGTCAAAACGCAATCCGGCGCGAACATGATCACCGATTACGGGATGGATCAACTGGAATCAGCCAACGTTGGAGTTGGCACTACCGCTGGCGCCAACTTAATTGACTACCTGCATCTGGGGGATACCGCGGAAGTGCTAAAACGACTGGGCGGCGGCACTACGGAGTTGACGGTTACCTGGTCGGACGCGGCGACGATCACGCTTACCACGGACGCAAACTTTTTTGAAGCTGGCGACGTGGGGCGCACGCTCAAAATCAACGGCGCCACGCCCTGGCCGGAGATGCGGATCACGGCCTACACCAGCGAAATGGAAGTCAGCGCCACCGCCCGCGCTGGCATCTGGCTGCCCGGCTTCACCCCGCCCGCTTCCCCGGCTGGACCGTACACCAACTTTGGCGTCCACTACACCAGCGTCGCCACGCTCGCCAGTCAGACCCAGCGGTTCAACACGTACGACACCGGCTCGGCCGGTAACCGCGCGACCGTTAATGACTCCGCCAACTCTCGCTGGATTTGTCAGCGCATCTTCCTGAGCGCAGAAGTCACTGGCACCGCTTGGACGGTCAATCAACTGGGCTGGGGTAGTTCGGCCAGTACCACAAACTGCTTCGGTAAAACGAACCTTTCAAGTCCCGACGTGGTGGGGGTGGGCTACAAGTACCGCGTCACGCTTCAGTGCATGATGACCTACGCGCCCTTGAACCTGACGGGTGTCTCTTTGGACTGGGGCTCCACGATCGGCACGCACGTTTGCGACATTCAACAGGAGCGGATTGGGAAAGAAGCGAGCACTGGAAACCACATTTCCGGCGAAGTCTGGAAACACGAATGGAACTGCATGAAACCGGAAGCCGCGGTCAATACGAGCGGAACGAGAACCGGCTTCTGGACCTCAGCCTTCAGCCTTGGCGGTGTGTACTGGAAAGACGACGCTGGGTTTACTGATCTGTCTAGCAGGACCCGCGGCACAGAATTAAGCGGGACGTGCGTTTTTGATTCTTCGTACACCAATGGGCAACACTATAAGACCCGGCGTATTCGCTGGCTGGACACCGTCGCCATGACCAATGCGACCGGTTTTTACTGTGGCCAACGGTACGGCGGCACCGGGCCTCAACACATGCCCAACCTCACCATCCGTCCCCAGTCCGGAACCATCACCAAACCGTCCGGCTACTGGTGCGAAATTCAATTCCCGCTCCACTGGACGCGCGAACTCGTGAACTGACCATGACTCCCGAACTCATTCGACGTTACCAGTACGGCGGCGACATCTACACGCGCCTGGCCAATGACTATGGCGACGCCGCCGCGCAGATGATTGCCCGGGCCGCCAGCACGGGCGACCGCTACGCCGTGGGCGACGCCCTCAACCGCGTGCGCCATGGCTCGCCCTTGCCGCAATCCACCACGGCGATCCTCGTTGAGCAACTCGTCACCGATCCGCTCGGCGCGCCGCTCGACGCCGCGAACAAGGCTGTGACCACCCTGGCCGGGAACACCTTCCTGGCGTTCTTTCGCAACCCCGCCGTCGTCATCGTGCTGCTCATCATCGGCGGAATCCTCTACCTCCATTTCCTTGGCGTGCCCAAGTGGGCGCGCCGTTGAAAACCCAAACCACACCACAAAAAAACACCATGAACAAAACCAAGAAAATCCTGCTGGGCGCCAGTGCGCTCGTTGTCCTGTTTGTCACCCTGGCGCTTGGCCAGGTGCTGAACCTCTTGCCCTTGCCCGCCACGTGGGCAGCAAGCGACGGAAATTATTTCCGGCTCACCAGCACGGCCACGCCGGAAATCAAAGTCGGCACGAACACCTACACCGGTGCTACTACGAATGTGTACCTGACGAACATCTACCAGTTGCGCATTACCAAGGGTATTGTGACCGGCATCATTGCGCCGGAGTAACCGAACCGTGAACTGGAGACAAATCAGTCCGTTGGCCTTGATCGGCCTGGGCGTGCTCCTCATGTGGTGGCTGCTGACGCGCGGAAAGTCCGCCGCCACGGAAGCCGGCGCGGCCCGCCAGGCGGAACTCGACGCGATTCAGTAATGGACGAAAAGGTTCTACCGAGCGGCTGGCGCGCCTTTGCGCTCGCCTTCGGCGTGCTGCAAGTGCTCGCGCTCTTTCTCCTGGCCATGATCTTTGGCCGAATCGAAAACATTGACGCGCGCGTTGGCCGTGTCAGCGAGCGTGTCTCGGAGCTTGAGGGCAAGCTAGCACCATACAAATACACCCCAAACTGAATGAACCTAAAAAAATGGAAAATTGGACTGACCGTCGCGTGTCTGCTTGGCGGATTGACTGCCGGCGCCGGCCTGGTAGCCGGGATGCAATGGCAGGCGTTCGTCGCCGTCCTGTGTACGTCACTCGCCACCCACCTTGGTGCCTACCTTATGAAACACCCCATCGAATCCATTGACCTCGGCACCACCCACACACCCAAGCGCACCAGCAACGGCGCCGGGCCGCTCCTCTCCCTGGCGCTCTCCGTGGCGCTCCTGGGCGGCCTGTGCGTCGCTCCCGTCGCGCTCACCGGCTGTAGCACTCCCTCCGCATCGCAGACCGTCACCACGTTCACCACGTTGCGCGACACGCAAATCCTCGTTGACCGCGCCATGCAGTTGTACGCGGCTGGCGTCGTCACCGGCGAAGTCTCCACGCAGAAACAGGCGCAGATTGACAAGGCCCACGCGCAATACCGCTCGGCCTTCCGGCTCGCCGTCACCGCCGCGCGAAACGACCTGACCAAACTGTCCAACGCCGAACTCGACGCGCTGGCCAGCGAAGTCATCATGCTCATAACCTCACTCTGATTATGGACCCGATTACCGCCGCCGCGATCGCCCAAGGAATCTCTGCGCTGATTACGATCTGGCGCGAACGCGCCAACAAACCCGCCAACTGGTCTCCCACCGAACAAGACTGGCTCGACATGTTGGCCCTCAACTCCAAGACCGCCGACGACTATAAACGCGAAGCGGCGGCGCGGCTGGGGGTGCAATGGGAAAACGCCAAGGTGTGATTCGCCAGGCGACGCCCGGCGGCATGGCCATAGTCCATGCCGCGTTCGTGCGCGCCCGACAAAAGGAACTCAATGAACTCCGCAAGGAAAACGCTTTGCTGGCTCGCCTGGCTGCTCGCCTCGGCCTCAGTCGCTCACTCTGGCAGCCTAACGCTCGCGTGGGATCCCAGCCCGACGCCGGGTGTGACGTACCGCATCTATGCCCACACTACCCCCATCGGGACTAACCTGGTTGACACCGTCGTCAAGCTCGACGCCGGAACGAACCTGACCGCTTCCGTCTCGAATCTCGCGCCCGGGCAATGGCACTTTGTGGCGACGGCCGTCAAAGCCGGGATCGAAAGCGAGCCATCAAACGAACTCGTCACGGAAGTCCCCGCCAAACCCGCGAACATGCGCACCGTTACCCTCCAATGGAACGCGACCGTCTCCGGCACGAACTGGCTGGACGCTGGATTTTTTCGCGTGAAGTTCGGAGATTAAATGCTGACCCGCGCAGCCATCTCCCGGCTGTGCTCGTCAACCAGATGGAAGTAAGTCTTCGCCAGTAACGCCCCGCCGTCCTGGTGTCCCAGCCAGCGCGCCACCGTGGGCATATCCACGCCTGATTCAATGCAGCGCGTGGCGAACAAGTGGCGGAAAGAATGGTAGCTCCATTGCGAACCGAGCGCCCGCTTGCTGGCCTGCTCAATCGCCTTGCGCGCGTTCTGGCGCGGCAAAACAAAGCCGCCGCTGTCCAAGCCTTTCAAACGAATCAAAACCTCGTCCAGCGCCGCCAGGCGCGGCACACACCGGCCTTTGCCGCTCTTGGTGGACTCTGCCGGCACTTCGATCCGATCCGGGAACACATGCAGCCAGGTCAAGGCCCGGGCCTCAGAAATCCGCAAGCCCGTGTACGCCAGGAAACGCACCACGAGCCCGGCCTGTGAACGCGGAGCTGCGTCACACTCTGCCAGGAGCGCCGCGAACTCCGCTTGCGACGGCGGCACAAAGTGCCGGACATTCAGCCGCCGCCGCGATCGCAACTTCCCGTGCGGCGAGATGCCCCGGATAAAACTCACGAACGCGTTCCACCGCGACGGGCAACACACGCCCGCCAGCGAAGCGGCCAAGCGCAACACCGTATTCGCCGACAACTCCGCGGCCGGCAACGCCACATCTGGCCAGTGCTTCAGGATCAAGCCATGCAACTCCCGATAGAAAAGCTGCGTCTTGGGTTTGCGGTTGAGGCACCGGACTGTCAGCCAAGTGGACAAACAATCCGCGAAAGACTTTTGAGAATAGGGCATAGCAGGTAGCGCGCTCGCCTGACTACGGATCAGAAGGTTATAGGTTCAACTCCTATTGGGTGCGCCAGTTCCAAACGTCGGAACATCAAGCATTTCTGCTCTCAAGTCGCAAGGTCCCCAAGCAGCCACGAAAGCGTGCTTGGCCAATTCTTGGCCAATTCTTGGATCGTTGCACCGCACTATGATCTGACACGTCGACTGAGGCAGTCGAAAACGCTCGGTGACTCCGTCATCCACGCCGGTCACGAAAGACGCGGCTGGCTTCCACCGTTCAAGTAGCGGTGAATTTCAGCTCGCGGAATCAGCACGCGCCGGAGGCCGGGAAGCTTCCGGAGCACCTTTCGCCGAACCAGTCGACGAATTGTTTCCTCGCAAACCCCCAACTCGGTTGCACTACCTTTTACGTCGAGAGTTTGGCATTCGGGAATTGTCATCGTATTCATAATTTCACTTTCACAGGGCGACAACATACGACCGGTGGCGACTCAATAGGTGTAGCTGCCGCACAACCCGACCATGAGAAAAAGAAGCCAAGATTTGTATCAAGAATGCAAACGGACGCGATCTGGGGTGGCGTCACAGGGTGGCTGGCGCTCAACTGAGCGGCTGGATTCGAGAAGATCAATCCGCCGCTGAAACAAATCGCGCGAAGTTAAGGCCAGTCGATGGTGCGGCGCGTGGGAGTGTCACCCATGATTAAGCGGGTGCGGCCGCCGTCAGCATCTGAAGACATGCCTGGAGAAGCGAGCATGATCCCGACGATTGCGCGCGTTTGAGGCGAGGCCGGTATTGGAAGCAGCGACTTGCGCTTGCGGAACAGAAGCCAAACAATTGCGAGGGAGCATCCCCAAGCGAACACCATGAACAGATAATCCCCATTATCATGAATGAACGCGGTAAGCTCATTCAGCAGTTTGCCAAAATCTTGAACCGAGTATTCCATTATTGGAGGCGTTCGCCATTGCATCTTCGTGGATGAGGTTTGGGGTGTCAAGTTGCCGGCTCGTTACACGGACACTCCCGCCCGCCGCTTTTGACGAACGGTCTTATCCTGTGTTTCGGAATTCTTCCGCGCCGTGTCCTCCGGTGAATCCGTTTCGACTTGGCTGGGCGCTTGGTTCTTGGTGAGGTCCAGCTTTTCTTCAATCTCACTCTGGCGGCAGGTCAACTGCTGGTAACGCTCCTCGCGCTCGAAGTGCGCGCCGACTTTGGTTTCCAACTCTTTCGCCCGCTTGCTGGCGTCGGTGATGTCGTATTCAAGTTTGGACGCGCGTTCCTCGAAGCCTTGGATGTTCGCTTCGAGCGAACGAATCGTGCCCAGCGCGGTGTCCGTCACCCTCGCGGCGTAGCTATTTTTGCCGCGCACAATCATTTCAACTGTGTTGTTGAAGCTGGGTCGGAGGAACAAATCGAAACCAGCAAAACGCCCAACCCGCACGTCGTCGCCGAACCGACTCTTGATCTTTTCGGCGCGGCGCAAAATCAACTCGCCTGCGATGCCCCGGTTGTCGAGGGTCTGCCCGTCGAGTTCGATGCTGAACTTGTCACCCGAAGTGTCCTGTCGCGCCGCGATGTCCTGCCGCAAGTTTGCGAGCCGACCAGTGAACGCCTCGGCATCTTCGTGTGACCGGCGGAGATTGGTGCGGATGCGATATTGTTCCTCGGCGTGGGCGGAGCGGAGTCGCGTGAGTCGAATCAACTCGGCGTCCACTTGGGCTTTCTCAATCACAAGCGGATTGCCGGATGCAATCGCTTTCACCTCGGCGTAGGTCAATGCGGCTGAGTCCAAATCTTCAAGGCGGCGGATCGTCATGTCGCCGCTCATCACTTGGGCGATGAACTTCGCCTTCGTCTCCAAGGTCTGCCACATGTAGGCGTCGAACGAGCCTTCGGTGACGTAACGGTAAATCGAGACGACTTCGTTCTTGTTGCCTTGGCGCAGAATCCGCCCTTCGCGCTGCTCCACGTCGGCGGGACGCCACGGCGCATCGAAGTGATGCAGGGCGATAAGGCGTTCCTGAACATTCGTGCCTGAACCCATTTTCTGTGTGCTCCCAAACAGAACGCGGACCTTGCCGGCGCGAACGTCGCGGAATAATGAAAGCTTCGCCGCGTCTGAATCGTAGTCCTGGATGAAAGCAATGTCTCCACTCGGCACGCCAAGCCGCTCCAGCTTTTCTGCTGCGTCACGATAAACCGAGAAGCCTTTGTCCTTCGGCGTCGAGAGGTCGCAAAAGACAAGCTGCGCGGAACGTTCCGGTTTCGAGTCCTGCCAGATGCGAAAGATGTTTTCGACGGCCTGATTGACTTTGCCTTGCGGGTCGTCTGGCGCGGAAGGCTTCATCAGACGGAGATCCAAAGCCGCCTTCCTCCCCTCGGACGTAATCTTCAGCATGTTGTCTTCGCTCGGATCAACCCGATTGGTTTTCAGCCGTTCGGCACGAGCGGCGAGTTCCTGAACGAACTCCTTCAGCTCCAATGTCGCGGGCGCGTTGCGGACGGCGGGCTTTTCACCGTCAAGTTTTGGGCGTGGCAAGTTGAGCATCGCGGCGGTCTGCACGTCGGCGGATTGACGGAATATCTGCATCAACTCCGGCACATTGATGAAGCGGGCGAAGCGCGTGTTCAAACGGTAGCCCGCGCCGTCGGGCGAGAGTTCCATCGCCGTCACCGGCTCGCCAAACGTCGCCGCCCACGAATCGAAGTGATGCAGGTTGTGTTTTTTCAAATCGTCCGGTTGCAAGTAACGCTGCATGGTGAACATCTCCGCCATGCTGTTGGCGATCGGTGTGCCGGTTGCGAAAACAATACCTCCGCCGCCGTTCATGGATTGGACGTGGCGCACCTTGAGATACATATCGAACGCCCGTTCGCTGGCCGTCTGCGGCAGACCCGCGATGCGTGTCATCTTGGTAACGTAAAAGAGATTTTTGAAGTAGTGCGCCTCGTCCACGAACAACCGGTCCACGCCAAGTTCCTCGAAGGTCAGCGTGTTGTCCTTTTTGTGCTCCGCGGCCAGCGCCTGAAGTTTGGCTTCGAGCCGTTTCTTCGCTTTCTCCAGTTCCTTCACCAAACGGCGATTGGAACTGTCGGCATGCTCTCGCCGAATCATTTCCAACTCGTGAAGCTGCTCGTCAAAGAATCGTTTCTGCGTGTCGTAAGAGAGCGGGATGCGCTCAAAACCGGAGTGCGTGACGATGACGGCATCCCAATTGCCAGTGGCGATGCGGCTGAAAAGCTTCTTCCGATTCTGCGACTCGAAATCCTCTTTGCCCGCGACCAGGATGTTCGCGCCGGGATACAACGTCAGCAACTCGGTTGAGAACTGGCCGAGCATGTGGTTCGGCACGGTGAACATCGGCTTGCGCGCGAGGCCGAGCCGCTTCAATTCCATCGCGGCGGCGACCATCGTGAAAGTTTTGCCGGCGCCGACGACGTGGGCAAGCAAAGTGTTGGGTGTTTGCAGAATCCGCCAGACGCCGGCCTTTTGATGGCGATGAAGTTGAACCACCTGGCTTGCACCGGGCAGCGTCAGGTGATCGCCGTTGAACGTGCGCAGCCGGGTATGGTTGAACGTGTCGTTGTAGAGGCGGCAAAGCCGTTCGCGCCTTGAATCATCCGACCACACCCATTCCTTGAATCTTTCCTTGATACGCTCCTGCTTTTCGCGTGCCGCCTCGGTTGCCTGCGCGTTGACGACGGGCTTTTTGTCAACCACGTCATAAACGGTAGGCGTCTTGAGATTCAGCGCGTCCTCAATCAACTCCAAACCCGTGTAGCGGTCTGTGCCCCAATCCGTCGTGTTGGAAGTCGCACCACGCGCCTCCCAATCTACGTTCAAATGCCAAGAGCCGAGCGCGTGGACATGCCCGACCTCGACACCGGATGTGACATTCAGCAACTTGTGAATGAATTGCTTCACGTCGTCGGGCGGCAGCCAGGAAGCGCCAAGCCGCACGTCAATTTCCGTCGCGGGCAAATCCTCCGGCTGAATTGATTTCAACGCCTCGACGTTTTCACGGAAGCGCGCGTCGGTGACAGCGGCAGCATCCGCTACGGCCAACTTCTCGCGCACGTTGCCGGAAAGATACTGGTCGTCGGTTTCCCACTGGTTCGTTTGCGGGTTCAGGAAAACGATGCCCTTCAAATCAGGCTGGAATTCCTCGGCTGGCTTGTTCAACAAACCAGCCATGTGGTCGAGGTCAACCCGGCCCTGCTCGTTCAGAGAAACCAGTAGAGCTTCCTTCGGCTCACTGACGGATTCGACGGGCTTGCGGTGATGAATCGTGCGCTCGGTGAAGATTGTGGCTTTGGTCGCCCGCTTCGTTTCCTCGTTGTAATGCTCAAGCGACAAGAGCAACGGCAAATCTGGATCACCATCGAAGGCCCGTTGATTTGCGCGGAGATTGACCGGTCCAAAGCGACCAACAAACCGTTCATACGCATAATTGAGTTGTTGCCGGGCCTCGGTGACTTGCCCCTCGTCGCTGCCATCCATTTGGGAACGAAGACACGCGCGCACCGCATCACGCACCGGAATCAAATGGCGGATTCGCGAGCGCGTCTCGCTGGGCAGGTCGGTGAGAGGACGAAGAACATCCTCCTCCCGGATGCAAACCATGCCGTCGTGCAGGCAGTAGGCATTGGGCTTGACGTAATCGGGGGCGGGAACGGTCTGGTCGAAAGTCGGTTCCGCCAGTTCGACCCGTTGCGCGCGATAGACGCCAGTGGGAAGATCTGGAACCGCTGCGCCGAGCGCATCGGCGAGCACCCTGCCGTCCGGCTCCAAGGTCGGCTCGTTGTCCCGATACATTCGACCGGTCAACTGAAGATGTCCGAGCATCAAGTGGGGACGCTCCACGAAATACTCATTGATGGGAATCTTCTCCCAATTGTGATTCGTGTAATCCCGCACCTCGCGCCAGGCTGGTCCTTGTGGGGTTTCGCCCCGATACAGTTTTCGGAGCATGACAATGTCCGTGGTCACCTCGGTGCCCGCGTTTTGTTTGAAGGCGGTATTGGGCAACCGAATGGCCCCAAGGAACTCCATTTTTGGGGCCAGATACTCCCGGAGCGTGGAGTTCACCTTGTCCATCGTTCCCCGTGAAGTGATGAACATCACCAGACCGCCGGGCCGGACCTTGTCCAGTGCCCTGGCAAAGAAGTAGTCGTGGATGGGAAACCGATAGGCATTCAGGCGCGGATCGTGGACGGGATAATCGCCGAAGGGCACGTTGGAAATCGCCACGTCATAGAACCCATCGGCGAGTTGGGCGCTCTCGAATCCCTGGGCGCGAATGTCGGCGTCCGGGTAAAGCGCCTTGGCAATGCGCGCGGTGAGCGGGTCAATTTCGACGCCGGTAACAGTCGAGTGCTGATGCATCGATTCCGGCATGAGGCCGATGAAATGACCAATGCCGCACGCCGGTTCCAAAATTCTTCCATGCTCGCAACCAAACCTTTGGAGCGTTCGATACATTGCCCGCACCACAGTGGGCGAGGTGTAGTGAGCGTTGAGGGTGCTCGCACGGGCTGCGGCCAACTCCTCCGGAGTCAGCAACTGTTCCACCTCGGCCCGCGCCTCCCGCCATTCATGATTTCGCGGGTCAAAGACCTGCGGCATGGCACCCCAGCCCACGTAACGCACGAGCGCCGCCTTCTCGTCAGGCGTGGCGTGGCGGCTTTCGGCCTCCAACTTCTGCAGGGTTTGAATGGCCTCGATGTTCTGCCGGTATTTCTGACGGGGCGGCCCTTCCCCGATCCTGTCCGCGTCTGAAATCCGGTAGTTCCTCTCGTTGCGAACTTCCGGCGCCGGCCGGCGCACCGCCCTGACCGGTCGGTTCAGCTCTCCGGCGGGAGCAAGATGTATTTCCCCCTCACCATTTCCCACGCCTGCGTCTGTGCCTGTTGCGCCGTTGATCCCTGCTGCATCAATTGCGTGCGAAGCGTGGCCATTTCGTCCTTCGTCTTTTCCTCCGCTTCCAGAAGCATTTGATGAAGCCGCCCCGTCCGCTCCAGTTCGTGCATCATCTTCGGGCAGTGTTCGCGCCAGTGTTTCTCCGCCATCCGTCCGTACTGGGTCAGTGGTGTCATGTGTCGGCCTTTGCGCTGTGAACAGGTCAAGCTGCTGGTCTAAATCCTGATGGTTGCGTCGGATAGCCATGTGACATTGGTTGGTTTGGGCGCATCAGGCAAGGCGGAGTTAACCTGCCACTGGCTCAGGGTCGCGCCGCCGCCGGGTGAACATGCGGAGATCCATGCCGACGTCTTTGCCAACAAAGTGCCGTTGCTTGGGAAACAATTCCTGCACCGGCACACCGAACACCTCGGAAAAGAATTCGATCTGTTTGCACGTAGCCGGGCTGCGCAGAGTTTCGATGTTGGCCAGGATTTCGCGCGTCATGTTAATGCAACCGATCAAATGCAATTCGGCAACGAGATCATTCTGCGACCAGCCACGCTGATTGCGCAGATACGCGACCTTTCGTCCGATGACATTTGCATCTCTCATCCGCCGTCCGTGATTCAGTTAAGCAGTTCAATAGTTCGTTGCATAAAATCAGAGTTCCCATAAAATGGGACGCGCCCGGTAAAAAAATTATGAGCTACTTCAGCACGGCCTTGAAACGCATCGCCGAGAGGAACGGCATCAGGCAGGCGGACATCGTCCGTGAATCCGGACTGACCCGCAGCCACGTTTCCCGCCTTTTCACCGGCGACCAAAAAATGGTGTACGACGCAGACGTGTCGGCGATCCTCCGCGTCTTCCGTCGCAACCAACGCGAGCAGGCAGAGCTTGTCGCCGCCCGCTGCATGGACGTTCGGACCGGTCCGGGCGCTGAGTTGGTCGAGATCACGATCAAGAGCGACGGCCAAGCTCAACGTAGCGGACGCGAGCGCGACATTCAGGAAGTGGAGTTGAGTCATGAAACAGAACGTGCTTTTGCGTGGTTGCGCAGCCAGTGCCCAATCAATTCCGACCTGGAGAAACACCTTGTTGGCTATGCCCGTTTGACGGGGATGAAGTGATCCGACTGTCAGCGACTGGTTTCGTCGCTCGGGGCACAGAGCTGTGCAAATAAATCCGCCTCGTTCTCTGATTCTTCAGCCGGCACTTGAAAAAGAAGGTCAGCCCGCTTTCCCATTTCCGCGCCGCCCGGGCCACTTCGGCAATCTCGCTGCGCTTCGCGCCTTGAACCATCCGCATCAAAGCGCGAATCAAATCCTTCTCACCACTGGACAGCGTCGTCCACCACAGATCGGTTGTTGCACTATTCGTCTTCATCTTGGCTAAAACATACGCGAGGCACAGGGACAATCGCGGGGCTACACCCAGGGATTTTTTGAGAACTTATTCACAGCTTTTTCGCGTTGAATCCAACAGACTGATTGCAAACGTCCTTTTCTCCTCCTGACTACGGCATCTCGTACCGTCCCGCCAACGCCCGCGCAATGCTTCCTGCCCGCTCGGCGAGAAGCTCTGGCTGAATCACCGTCGCGTGTGTGCCCCAGCTCAACACCCACCGCTCGACTTCCTCCAGCCCGCTCAAGCGCATCCGCATGCGCGATTCGCCTTTCGGCAGTTCAGTCACCTGCTGGCTTGAATGCCACAGCCGCCCCCGGAGTTGATCGGTGGCCCACGCATCGAACTCGATGACCACCTCGTAATCACCCCGTCCACTCATCACCGTGAGACTGCCGCGCAAATACTTCTCTACGTTAAAGTCCTTCGGCTTCTGAAATGTCTCACCCAGCACTGCGCCTCCGTTCATACGCGCGAGGGCAAACGTCCGAATATCGCTGCGGTCAACATCGTGCCCGATCAAGTACCAGCGATTATCATTGCAGGTTAAATGATACGGATGAACATGCCGGCCACTGGTGCTTTTTTCGCCCGGTTTGCGGTACAGGAAACGCAAAGCTCGCCGCTGCTGGATCGCGCGCGTCACAACCTCGAACCTCTCCACATCGGTCGCCTCCGGCGCGAAGGGCCGGAACGACAAAACGTCCTCAGAATCCTGGAGCGAATACCGCTCCTTGTCGTCCAGTTGGCCCGTCAACTTCCGAAAGGCCATCTGAAGTGGTTTGTGAAATGGCGTGCCGCTGTACTGCTCGACTGCTTTGTGCGCGACCAAAAGCGCAAACATTTCTGCTTCGGTGATGGTCGGCACTCCGGGGAACTGCGGCACTTCGCGGGAATAGAAAAATCCGTGCCGCTCACGGTCGTATTCAATTGGAAGATTCCAATGCACGCGCATCCATTCCACGTCCCGCTTGATTGTCTTTTGCGAAACGTCGAATTCGCGGGCGAGGCGAGCCGTGTTCGGATACCGCTTTGCCGAAATCAGTTGATGAATTGCCAGCAGCCTTTCGGTGGCGTTGCGACCGACCCGCACTGCTTCTCCTCCATTTCCGAGAGACACAGCCGGTGTTGGTATTTTGTTCTCCAGGGCGTTGCCCCGCCGTGGCTGCACAGGGTTTTTGCTCATGGTATTTACGATATCAGACCGAGTTGGACAAATACTGTCCTACAGTAAAAGCCAGAAATCCAACACGTTCCAGCGTTCCCGGCTTGCACTCTCGCGGAGAATGCAAGCCGGGCTTGGCTGGTTCAAACACCGACAGCCTCCCCTTTGGTCTGTTGCTGGCCTTGCGTACGCGCAACCGCGCGGCGTGCCGACCGCGCGATTTGGGCGATGACGCCTTCTTTCTGATCCTCCGGCAGGTCCTTGACGAGCGTGTCGTAGGCGTGCTTGAGCGCAGGGTTGGAATTGATGCGCTTCATCAATCCCTCGCGCATCCGCTGCTGGCGATTCAGTTCGCGCACCTCATTAAGCACGACGGAGCGTTCCAACCGTTCGCGGGGCATGGCCTGGACGTAGGTCCAGTACTTGGGGTTGTCTTTGATGTAGGCATCAATCTTCGCATCCACTTCGGGATTGCTCCGGAACGTGGGCTGGTCGGCGGGAGCGGCATTGCCGCCGGCGCTCGGTGGCGCTGAGGTTTTCGGTTTGTTCATAACGATTCGTGTTTTGTTTCTTGTTGCGCGGCATTGGCCGTGTTCGCCGGAATGCGGTGCAACAACACCGCGCCGGCAAAGTGTCCTTATGGTTTGAACTCGTCAGACGGCTCGGACGAGAGCGCGGGCGCGTCGTTGGTCGCGGGTGTCTGCCCGACGGAGAGTTTTTGCAGTTCCCGCTCCAACTCGACGATGCGTGACTCGTTCGTCGCGAAGCGCAGATTGAGAAGCGCACTGTTGCGGGCCGCGCTCTTCATTTCTGTGAGAACTCCCTGCAATTCACCGTACGACTGCGCAAGCTTCCCCGCTTCCTGCATCACGCGGGCCGTCGCTTCCCGCTGCCGATTCATCTCGGCGACGAGAACATCATTCGTCGGCGGCGGAGCGAACGCGGCGTCCGGTGGCGGGTTCAACAGATTGGCCGTGTTCAGCGGGCCAGGATGAAGATTCCAACGCGCGGAGACCTCGACGCGATACACCGGATGCTGCTCGTGCATCGTTTCCGGGTGGTTCGGATCAACGTAGCGCCCGACGTGGTAGGCGCGCACGACTTCGTTGTAGCGAACGGACTCGATTGGCTCGACCGCCGGCGGCGGCAGAGGACGAACGACAACCTGCGGCGGACGCGAAGCGCACGAGGCGACGAGCACGAGTGGAATGAGTGCGAGATATTTCATGGTCAAAATGTCGGGGTTGAGTTTGCTCTGGGCGCGTCCGGGATTGGTGTATGACCGACACTGAACGCGGGGGAGGGAAGAAAGGCCGGGACGGAGTTCGATTGGTTCTCGACGGCAAATGGCATCAGCGTTCCGCCGATGGCGGCGTCGCTGCGGTCAATCGTTTGGAGGACGTAGAGATAAAACTGCTTTCCGCTCGGCATGCGGACATAGAAGCCGTCGCGCTGAATTGCCTCGTAAATCCGTTGCGCATAGACGGAGAGAACCTTTTGCGCACCTTCGAACGGAGCGTTGTTTAACGAGCGGCTGTCCACCGGGCCGAAGATGGTCTGTTCCTTCTCGGTGAGCGCGTCGGCCATGCCGGAAAGGAACGTCGCGGCGAACAGCTTGATTTCCGCCATGTCATCGGACTTGATGATGCGACCGCGCAGACCGGCGCTTCCGTCGGTGATGCCCCAGCCTTCCTGGTCCCCGGAGAACTCGCGATCAAGCGCGATGGCCTTCAGCCGGAGTTCCTCGCCGCCCTGCCAGACCAGCGTCCAACTGCCGCCGCTGGCGATGCGTTCGCGCTGGCGGTCGGTCTGCGCCGTGCCGTGGACTTCCGTGCCGGCGGGGATCACCAGCCTGCCCGCGTGGTAAATGTTCTCCGTGATGAGGCCGACGATGGGCGTCTGAATCGAGGCCGAGTCCACCGTGATGACAGTTTCGCACGGAATCAGCCGACCAAACGGCGCGTAGATTTCGCCGAGCGATTTTGGTTCGGGAACACCGGCACTCGCGTCAGCAAACAGACTGATGGCCGGAAGCGGTGGCGGTGCCGGCTCGGGCTTGGGCTTCTCGACCACCACCCTGGGCGGTTCGGCGCTCTTCGGCGGCGGTGGCGGCGGCTCGGGCTTCGGCGGTGGCGGACGAAACGGTTGCATCGGCCGTTCGATGCTTTGGACGACCTGGGGCTTGTCGGTTGCATTGGTCGCCAGCCCGGTGACGCGAATGTCATCCGAACCGGACTTGTCACGCAGCGCGCTGAACACAACGAGACCGCCGCTGAAAACGACCCCGAACAGCACGAGTTTGCCGCTGCGGGTCTTGAAGAAGTTCAGGAAGTCGCGGGGTTTCATGGGCGAATTTGTTTGGCGCTGGGCGCGTTCGTGTTTTCCAATTCCTCAACCGCCTGCCGAAGCGTCTGGCGTGCGCGGGTTTCTTGCTCTGGAGTAATTCCGATCGCTTGTGAGGACGATGGTGCTGGCGGCGATTGAATTGCTGGTTGCGGCGGCTGTGGTGATGCGGTTGGCGCAGCGGCGGCACTTGTCGAAGAAGGCAACCGACTCACCAACACGTTGAACTCGTTCTTCAGTGCGAGTTCGTTGCGCCCGCCGTCAGGCGTGCCAGTGATGGCGAAATAGACCGTACTCGCGGCATGAGGCGGCAGCAGGCCGGGAGCGTCGCTGATGGACTGGTGATAAAGCCGATTGCCGACGCGGACACAGAAGCTCTCCGGCAGATAGCGAATCGGGTGCTCCGACTTGTTCCGCAACGTGACGTGGAAAACGAGCGTGTCCTCCGGGTTGAACCGAAACACTTCTTCGATGCGGATTTCGTAGTCGTTGAAGTCGGTGATCTGCGGTTCGTCGTCAAACGTCCTGGCTTCCGCACCGGCCACGGCGTCCGGCTGCTGCTTCTTGAGCAACGGAAACGCCTTCGCCTTGTCCAGCAGCGCGACCAACCGCGTCGGCGTGACCTGCGGCGCGGGTTGGACGATTTCAGTCGAGGCACGGTCTTCGAGGTTTAGCGCGAGCACGGGCGCTTCGCTCTCGACCAACTCGAAGACGTAGGTGCGTTTGTTCCAGCGGATGTTCAGGTTCGTCGCCGCCTTGCGCGCCAGCGCGCGAACGGACACGAACGAAGAACCTTTCATGTGGGCGAGTTGAAACTGTCCTGGCGTCTTCCCATCGGCAGTCACGCCCACGGCGTCAATTGCGGCGATTGGACCGGGAAAGCTGATGGTGGTGACGCGGTTCGTCGAAACCGGCACGGTGATGACAACTCGCTCATCCAGCGTGACGCGCTGAATCGCTTCGGGCGGGGCGGCGAGCGCGACGGTCGCGGCGAGCAGGAGGATGCTAATTGGTGATTTCATATTTGAAGTCGCCGACAGCGGTGGGGAAGCGACCGTTGGCGGCCATGTTGGGGTTGCGGATGAAGCGGAGACTCAGTTTGAAATTGAACGCCTCGTTGAAAACCTTCTCCTGAAAGATTCCGGTGCGGATCACCTGGCCATACACCGCCACGAGCACCTCGTTTTCGCGCGTGGCGAGGATGTCTATCTTCGCAATCTCCGGTTTCTGATGAAGTTGCTTGGCGCGGAACTCGACCGCCTCGCGCGTGCGATGCTCCCGGGCCTTCTCCAAAGCCGACTTCAGAAACATCTGCCGTAACAATTCGGGGTGATCAAAATCCTTCGGATTACGTTGAAGGAATGTAACGGTCGCGAGTTCCGCTTGCTGCGCGTGCAAGTCCTTCGCTTCCGAAAACTGAAGCAACGGGCTGATGTAATAGGTTTGCGCCGGGTCAATGATGACGACGCGCTCGCGCTGCTTGAACTGGTTGATGATGTGGTAACGGTCGAGCGCTGCCGCCACGGACACGGCGACCGCCACGAAGAACCAGAACCACGGCAGGCGGTCGCGCTGAGCGAACAGTTGCGTCGGGTCGAATCGTTTCCGGGCGAGGCGCGCGGGGGTCGCGCCGTTGCCGGTGGGCGTTTCACGAGGGCGGAGTTCGGTGGTTTCCATAGTGTCAGTAGTAGTGGCCTTTGGTTCGGGCGATCAGTTCACGCACGGACTTGTCGCCGGTGATGTCGTCGCCCGGTCGCCCGCGAGCGGAACGCGGCGGCAGGCCAGAGCCGGCAATGATAATCGCCCCGGCGCTGCCGTGTCCGGCGGCGCTTGAAAGCGTGCTGAGAATTGCCGCCATGCCCGTCGCGCCAGCCGTCACAGCGGGAACGCCAATGGGAGCGGCGACGGCGGCTGCGCCCGCAGTAGTGGCCGCAGTCTGGAAGAAACTGCTGAAAGCTCCGCCGATGAGCTGACCTCCCGCGAGTTCACCAGTTGCGATAACTTTTTGAATCACCAGCGGCGCGGCAATCGTGCTGAACACAATCCAGAACGCGGCGACAGCCACGCCAAAACTCGCTTGCAACGAGTAGAGCTGCGCGGTCGGGTCGAAAAATCGGATGGACTGGTCGGTCATGAAATCCAAAATCCCCTGCGTGATGAGCGCCGCGACGGCCCAGCCCAGCGGCCAGAGCACCACGCCGACGATGTTCATCAGGTACCGCGAGCCGATGGAGCGCAGGGGGCGAATCGCCATGAAACCGATGAGCAGCGGTGAGAGCGCGTAGGCGCTGAAAAGAATGAACTTCTGGATGATGTAGGCCCAGAAAAGGAGCAGCGAAGCAAACTGTCCGACGAGCCAAAGAATCCCGGTGATGATGTGCTCGACAGTGAACGCACGGATGTCGCCCAGAATGTCCCACCAGGAGCGGTCATTACCGGTATCACGGCGCACTTCGAGCAGGTGGTTGTATTGATCGTGAACCTGGGACGGGTCAACGCCGAGGCCGTCGAGAATGGAGGTTTGGAGGATTCGCTGCGCTTCGTTGCCCCACTGAGGCAACATCACCAGCAGCGCGGTCAGCACGAACAATCGCACCATGTGAAGGATGAGCGTCTTGCCGGTGAAGCCGTGGAGGACCAAGAGAATCGTCCCGACGATGAACAACATGAACGCGACGATGCGCAGCAATTCGTGCAGTTCGGCGCACTTTTGCAGGAACGTCGGGAACAGTTGTTCAAAGGTGGCCATGCGTCGGGACGATTTGAGTCTGACTTTACGGAGTTGGGAACGCGGTGGGCGCGTTCATCAGCCGGAACGTCTGGCCGTATTTCTGCACGGCCTCCGTGAACTCGGCGTGCTGCTGTTCCTTCTTCGCCTCGACTTGGCGCTGAACCTCATTGCGATTGGCCACGTCCTGGACAAGAGCGGACGCGGTGGCCTGATTGATTTCGTAGTCCGTGTTATTGAGCGCGGATGACAGGCCGATGAGAACGCCGGTCAACTTCTGAACCTCAGCGTCGGTCGTTGCGCTCTTGAGCGCCGTGGTCGTGCGGGCGATCTCCTCCTTCAACGCAATGCGCCGCGTCGTCGCATCAGTTGAGACGGACAGGAAATTGTCCGTTGTTTTCTGGACGGCGGCGACCGGCAGATACGGCGCTTCGCGGCGTGTCACGTTCGCGCCGTTCGGCGTGGTGAACGTCGTGCCGATGCTGGTGAATAGGCCGTTGGCGTTGTAAAGCATAGCCTCGCCTGCATCTACCGCGCCTTCGAGGGCGGTCAGCGTCTGCCCGAGTTCCGTCTTGCGAAGGTCGTTCACGAGCGGCTGAACCGTCGTGAGCGTGACCACCTTGGGATCGCCGAACAATTCCTTGTAATGCTTGAACTCGTCGAGCTGGTCGGTGAGCGTCTGAATCTGCTCCACTTGGTTTTCAATCATCGTAACGAATTGCGCGACTTGCTGCGCCGTGTTGATGATGGATTGGATCGTGTTGACCGGGTCATAGACGACCCACTGCGCCCGTGCGGACACGGTGATGCCGAGCGTCGCGAACGTGAGTGCGATGTGTCTTTTCATGGTGTGCCTTTCGTTATTTTTTGCGGACCGACGGCGACACGCCGCCAATCACAAGGGAGGGTTTATCACCAAACGAGAAAGTTGCGGTGTATCACTTGCACAATCCGGCGAAGTCCGAGCGACAGATAGGAAAAGGGCAATGAAAGGCCTAGCCCAAAAGGAAACCCTCCGGCTTTGCCCTGATCGTGTCCCACATCTTTTCTGCTGGACACTGGGCCTGTCCGCGCGCAAACTTTGGGAGCGATGGTTGTTTGCGGTCAAAGTTTTGCCGAGCCGACGCTGGAACGTTTGCGCGCCACGATCCGGGAGGATCCGACGTTGTCGCGGCGCGCTTTGTCGCGGCGGGTGTGTGAGTGGCTGGGCTGGAAGAGCGCCAATGGTCGCCTCAAAGAGATGAGCGCGCGGTGTGCGCTGCTCAAGCTGCAACGGGCGGGAGTGTTGCAGTTGCCACCCCCGCAACGTGACCCGCCGCGTCGCCGCCCGGTGTCCCCACCTCCGGCTTCACCGCGGTTGAGCGGTTCGGTGGAGTCTTTGCGGGAGTTGGAGTTGCTTCCCGTGGGTGGTCCCCGTTGCGCTGCGGCGCGGTTGTGGAAACAACTGGTGGCTGCGCATCATTACCTGGGTTACCGGCCCGCCTGTGGCGCCCAACTGCGTTATTTGATTCGCTGTGCCGACGGGGTGATCGGGGTCCTGTCCTTTAGCGCAGCGGCCTGGCGACTGGCGGCCCGGGATGAGTGGATCGGCTGGTCAGAATCGGCGCGTCGGGCGCATTTGCATCAAGTCGTCGCCAATGATCGCTTTCTCATCGTGCCCTCGGTGCGGGTGAAGAACCTGGCCAGTCGGGTGCTGGCGCTGGCGGCGCAACGACTGCCGGCGGACTGGCAGGCGCGCTACGGTTATCGACCTTTGTTGTTGGAAACGTTCGTGGAAACGGGTCGCTTCAAGGGGACTTGTTATCGGGCCGCCAACTGGGTGGAAGCGGGCACGACCGCGGGCCGTTCCCGTCAGGATCGGCGGCATCAGGGGTCCGTGCCACGCAAAACCGTTTTGCTGTTGCCCCTGGTGGCGGAAGCGCGCGTGTTGCTCTGTGAGCAACCGCCACAATTGCTACACGCCCCGACCCCGCAAAACAAAATGCAGCACCAACCGCTGGACTGGGTGGAGGCCGAGTTCGGCCGCACCACGCTGGGCGACGCGCGCCTGCAGCGGAGATTATGGACGGTGGCGCGGGATCTTTTCGCTCGCCCCGGGGCTTCCTTGCCGCAAGCCTGTGGCAGTCGCGCCAAAACCAAGGCGGCCTATCGCCTGTTCGCGCACCCGACCATGCAACTGGACCCGGTTCTGGCTTCGCATTGCACTGCCACCCACGCGCGCTTGGCGGCGCAGACCGTCGTCCTGGCCGTGCAGGATACAACCACGCTCAATTACAGCGCGCATCCGGCCACCGAACAGTTGGGGCCGATCACCAACCGGGCCGAGGGCTGGCTGGGGCTGCATCTCCATTCCACGATCGCCTACGATCCGCACGGCACGGCCTTGGGATTACTCCAGGCGCAATGCTGGGCGCGGGATCCCGAAGCCTATGGCAAAAAGCACCGCCGCCATCAGTTGCCCCTCGAAGCGAAGGAAAGTGTCAAATGGCTGCGGGGCTATGCGGCCGCCTGTCAGGCGGCGCAAGCCTGTCCCCAAACCACGGTGGTCAGTGTGGGCGATCGGGAGGCAGACGTGTATGAGTTGTTCCTGGCGGCGACCCAGGCCGGAGCGGCAGGCCAACGGCGGGCGGAAGTGTTGGTGCGGGCCATGCGGGAGCGCACCCTGGCGGAAAGTCAGCAACGGGTTTGGGAGTGGCTGCCCCAACAAGCGGTGGCCGGCCAGGTGGAGATCCACGTGCCGGCCCGGGCTGGGCGTAAGGCGCGGGTCGCGCATTTGGCCGTGCGCTTTGCGGCGGTGGAACTGTCACCGCCCACGAACAAGCGCAAACTGGCGCGGGTGAAGGTCTGGGCCGTGCTGGCGCAAGAGGTCGGAGCCCGTGAGGGAGTGGAGCCGATCTGCTGGCAGTTGTTGACGACGTTGCCGGTAACGGACTTTGAGCGCGCATTGGAGAAGCTGCGCTGGTATGCGCAACGCTTCCAGATCGAGGTGTTCCACCGTACGCTCAAGAGTGGTTGCCGCATGGAGACCCGCCAGTTGCGCAACGCGGCTCGGTTGGAAGCGTGTCTGGCGGTGGACCTGGTGGTGGCGTGGCGTCTGGTTCACTTGACCAAACTGGGTCGCCAGGCCCCGGAGCTTCCTTGCACCGCCTGTTTGGAGGAGGTGCAGTGGCGCGTGTTGGTGGCAGTGGCCCGCCCCGCCCTCCGTGCGACACCAAAACCTCCAACTCTTCAGGAAGCGGTGCGTATGGTGGCCAGCTTGGGAGGCTTCTTGGGCCGCAAGCACGACGGACAACCGGGCGTTCAGTGTCTGTGGCGCGGTTGGCAACGCTTGGAGGACATGGTTGTCGGGTGGCAACTTGCGCGGGCCGCGCTCAACCCCGAAGGCTCAGTGTCCAGCGACCGCAGATATGGGTAAAGATCAGGGCTTTGCCGGAGGTCGCTGACAAAATCCTGCGCATTGCCCAACTGATGGCATACCAGTGAATCCGGTCGAATCACCGCGCAACACAAAGGTGTCCTTGTTCAAATCGTCGTCTCCGAAGTGCGGCTAGTCGTTGCCGTCGGCATCAGACAAATTGAAGCCGCAATCGAAACTGGCCGAAACACCCCGGATATCGTGCTTTGTGCTGATTGACGCATCTCGGGCAAAGGGTTAGAGTTTTAGGGTGATTCAGATTGCGAAAACGATTTGAGAAAGGCAGCAACATGACGATTCAGCCTGAGAGCCAGCAGATCCTTCGGTTTGTGATCGAAAATGGAATGATTAGGGGCTTTGAATTGAAGCGGCTATCCGGTTTCGAGCCTGTCAAGCTAGTGGACGCAGTTAAGCCGCTAATTGAAAGCCATTTTATCACTGCCAGCGGTGTAGTCACTCTGGATACCATCGACCGGGTTCAGTTTGCACCTCTTTCCTCGTCTTACGAAAAATCGGCGTTCCTCTTGAAATAGCGTTCGATTATGGACTTGTCCATATCACCTGATTGGGACGCGCGCTTATGCTACGCAGTTGTTTTTGCCTGTGGAATCATTTCTGCGCAGTTCCAACTTTATAAGCGGTTTCAGGACTTAAAGATTACGGGGTTTTGGCTCGTCCCTAATACATGGCTGGTGTTTGCAATCTACCTCGCCATCCCGTTAGGGCTGTTTTGGCTGATGGACAGGATGAGTGCATTGAACGACACCTCCTTGTTCGCCGCCCTGCTTGTGGGTTTGGCCTATCCAGCAATACTTGCTGGGGGATTTGGGGGAATCAAAGCACCTAGTGGCCTTGATGGGATGCTCAAGCCACTGGAGGCATTTACCGACACCGTTATCAAATCAGTCATCAAAACGGTGGCACGATACGAGAAGCGATTCGAAGATTTCATCGTTGGCAGAATGCGTTTCGACAAGGCGATTTTTGATGAGGTGCTTGGTTTGGCAAAGAGTGGCGGCTCAGATTCGGCAGCTCTGGATGATCAACTTAAAGATCTTGATGGAGCAGGCATATCAGACAGCTCCCTTCTGTTGGAGAAAAGAGCACGTTTGATTTATCTGTATTTGTCGGCCATGCCCGATTTTCTGGCAACCCTCACCGGCAATAGAAAAGTAATGGGGAAACGGATTTGGAATTCGCCAATTATCAGAACCCGCGTTGTCGTCTGTGTGATGATTGTTTTGTTTTGCAGCCTCATTTCGACGGGGATTTATGTGTTCACCAGACCCACAGTTGCAATCGCATATCACACATGGCGCATTGGCAAGCCGAATAACTCTGAGCGTGACCGATTCCGCGCGAGGGAGAACCTTTTGCCATATCTACATGATGCTCAATTAGGACCTGACGCTTACCAGTCATTGGCACGCGCAATTCGCTCTCCGGGTTTGCCGATAGAACGTGTAGATTTAGTCCTGCAATTACTGCTTCAAGCGCGCGACCAGCAATTTCATCAGGACATGTTGTGCAACCACTTGGTAAACAACCTGCGCGTCGAGAGTGTGGATGCTCGTTCACGAATCCAACAAACTCTTGTCTTCTTGGCTGAAAAGCGCGATCCGCAATTCAAACAAAACCAGAAAGCTTTAGCAGGTTGGAATCCGACCAATGGAGATTCGGTTACAAGTTTGGAAGATTGGATTGGCCAGTGGAAGGCGTTCTTTACTAAAGAACCGACAACGGCCAAATGACGGCGGTAATTCTCGGGGCTGTGCAGACGGGACAAGTCTTGCGGTTGGCCTCAAGACTTGCTTTAGTTTCGCAACCTAATCAATGAACTCAAACGCAGCTACATTTCCTATTCGACTGGCGTCAATCGCATGTTCGGCTCTTCTTCTTGCCGGTTGTCGCACTGCGCCAGATATGAGACCCTTTGTTGACGCTACGGCGCAGCTTTCAGGCTCAATCAAGACCGCCGGCCGAACGACGGTCGCTGAAGTGAACAGCATGTCGGCGAAGTGGGATGTCGAGCGACGGGAGAAAGCGACAAAAATATTGGAGACGTTCGGCAAGGAATGGAAATCTCGCCAGAAATTGGCCGATGCGTTGGTGGATTATTCAGCCTCACTCGCTGCCATAGCGGAAGCCGGCGAAAAAGGTGAAGAGAGCGCCCAGGCTGTGACCGCCTCATTTAAGAAACTGACCGACGCAGTCGGCGTCGCCCTTCCTCAGGCGCAAGCTGGCGGTGTGGTTGTCAATTTCGGCTCTTACCTGTATGGCAAATTTGCGCAAGATCACGCCGCCAAATCATTGGGAGAAAGCATGAATCGCCTGCAACCGGTCATTGATGAGGCGGCTACGAACTTTAGTGCGAGTTTCAAACAGATCGAAGACGCGTTGGATGCCGTTCGCGACCAAAACGACCAGAATGTTGAGGATGAGATTATCGAAGGAGACAAAGGCAAGGTAAGCACATTGCGTGGCCGGCTAAAGCACCTTCTGGCCCGTCGCGCGGCACTGATCACCACGCTCGATGCTGGCGCAACCAATCGAGACTCGCTGCGCGCAGACTTGCTGAAGGCGGCTGACAGTGGAAAGGAAGTCGAACTCACCCGGGTCACCCGGCTGATGAACGACGTTGCGGCTGAACTTGCCGTCGTGGAAAGCACCATCAAAGTGGAATTCGACACATTGAGACCGATAGATGCGCGCAAGGTCGCCGACCGGGAACGACTCACCGCCGCAATCAATCTTGTTCAAATTGTGCGCGGGGGTTTAGAAGATTGGGCCGCCGCTCATGGTCGACTTGCCGCGGCGGCGCTGGAGAAGAAACCCCCGCAAGTGGAAGATCTGATTCAGAGCGCCGCCGAAATACGTGAACTCATCAAAACCGTCCGTGCTGGACAAAACCACTAAACACAATGCCAAAAACATTCGACGATTATGCAGATGCCCTCAAAGGTCTGATTGATCAGGCTCGCGAAGCCATTTTGAGCGGTGACCAACCTGCGATGAAAGCCGCACACCAACGACTTGGAGGATTCATCGCAGATTCGGATGACACGATTCACGGCGTTATAGAACTCGACGAGGTGGCTAGCACCACTATGCAAGACGTCACGCTTGCACGTCTCGATCAATCACTTGTTAAGAACCTAAGCAAGCGATCAGCCGATATTGAGCGACTCATCAAAACCATTTCCAATCAGTCAGCGATCAACAATTCCGCCGCGGCCGCCATTCGCCTCGAACGAGTCAAAGCGGTGCTGGACGCGGGCACTACTGTAGTCAACGAACTCCAGAAATTTGCCGATACAGTGGACACCTCCAACCCGGGCGGCAAAAAACTGGCGAAGTGCTTGGATGAGGCAATTGCGGCGGTCATTGCTGTTCAAAAACAAGTAACCTCTTGAGGCCGGATGATCTGTAGCACAAGAGCGTAGCCGGGTGTGATGTCGGTGAATGTTTCGAGTGTGTAGAATGACGCTTAGCTGTCACGGTTGCGCCGGCACTACTCCTCGATGCGAAGCAGTTTTGTAGATGGCTGAAACGTCACCCCGTCGATCCGCTGTTCGGGCAGTTGCACGGGGTAGAGGCGGACGCGGCCGACCTGGTTGCGCTGGCGTTGCATGGAGACGTAAAGCCAATACTGCTGCTTTACGGCGTCGCTCTTGCCCTTGTCATAGCCAGTCGCGTAGGCCTTCTCGGCCTGCTTCCGCGCGGCGTAATGGAGCGTTTCGCTCACGATCACTCCTCCCGCTGCGCCGGCGGCCGCGGCAAGCGGATCGCCGTTGGAAAGTTCGTGACCGAGGTATGCCCCGCCCGCGCCGAACGCCACGTCGCTGATAGGCCGCGTGGCGGCGCAACCGGCGACCAGGCCGGCGAAGATGGCGAGCGAGAGGAGTTTGGAGGCGTTGGTGATGTGTTTCGTTTTCATAACGGTTAATGGGCTTTGATTTCGCCGTCGTTGCGGCGGTTGGCGTGGTGGATGATTCCTTCGACGACACTCGGACTCTGGCGCAGCTCGCGGGCGCGCCGGTCGAAGTGCTCGCCGCTCGAACTGGAGCAGTAGAGCATTTCCGGCGACGCGACGTTGTGGACCGTTCCGCACAGATTCCGCGCGGAGTCCGTGTGCAGGTAGGTGAACGGCGAATACTTCTGGCCGGTCTGATGGTCGGGCAACGGGTAATTCATGATCGCGTGCTGCGTGACCTCCGGCAGCGCAATGTCCCTGCCCATGTCGTCCAGGTCCGCGCGATCGTTCTGACGCATGATGAAGAACTGGCGGCTGTTGCCGAACACGGCCGACCGGATGCGCGACGCCTTGAACCGGGCGTATTGCTGCACGATGGAGATGTTCCAGCAGTTGAACTTGCGAAGCTGGGCGTAGCTCTCCTGAACGATTTCTTGGCCGCCGGGAATATCGAGGAAACGCGCGACCTCCTCATAGATGTTCCGCTTCCGCAAAGCGCGCGGCAGCGTCATGATGTGCTTGCGAGCATGGTTGGTGATGAGGAAACCCGCCGCGGCCTTCAACTCCTTCGCTGATTCCGGGATGTAGCCCAACTCGAAGTGGGCGATTTTTCCGGTGAGCGAGAGGTTGCTCGTGCCGTCGAACAGGCAGCCGTAGTTGCCGTCGCGACACCACGGCAGGATGAGCGTCGCGATTTCCATGATCTGGTCGCGCTCCGCGCCCATCGGGTCGAGCATCATCAACTCCTGAAGCATCCGGTGGGTCGGGAATTCGTCCGGCGTGAAGTGGGCAAAGGCGAGATTGCGGACCTCCTTGCTGGTTTTGGGGTCTTTGAGAAACTTCAAAGCCCCAGCTTCGTCGAACTGTCCGAGATAGTTCTCAGCATCGTCGGCGTGGGTCGCCTTCCAATCGCGGAAGTCCGCAAAAGTTTCAAGACTCGTCGCGCCCGGTGGCATCCGCTCGGCGCGAAACTGTTGGAGCGCGAGCGAGTGCCGGGCGATGTCGAGCAACTGGTCATGGCGTTTCTTCTGCCAGTCCTGAAACGCATCCTCGTAAAGCAGATTGAGGTATTTGGCGATCTGCGCCTGGCGGAGCATTTGTTTATCCTCCTGCGCCGAAGTGCCAATCATGCGGGCGACGAGCGCGGTCGCGGCTGATAAATGATCCGGCGTGAGCGGCAGTCCCTTCGTGTCGAGGTAATTGATGGTGAGGTCGCCGTCCGGGTGGATGATGATGGGCCGCGCGCCTTCCTCGACCGTCGCCGTGTAAATGCCGTAGCTGAGTCCCTCCTCAATGATGACGGTGTAAGCAAAATAGCCCTCCGTCTGCGTGAGCAGATCGCAGACGCTGACGGACTTGCCTGCGCCCGACATTCCGAGCAACACGGCGTGCTGCGGCGACTTGTTGTCAGTTGAACCAGAAAATGTCTCGATGCCGATGAGGTTGTCGTGCGGGCCGTCGTAAATCGCCTCGGCGGTCGCCAGATGTCCGGTGAATGTGCTGGTCACGGGCAGCATGTCCGCGAGGAAACGGTGTTCGGCGTAAAGTTTCCGATGTTCGTAACGTCCCCACGTCCAACCCGGCCACGTCTGGAAGAATAGATTCTTCGATGTGCTGGGCAGGTTGCTCTCGAAGTATTGCGCCGCGTTCATCGAGTTGATGGCGTTCTTGATCGCCCCGGCTTTCGCGTTGAGGCCGTCGCGCGTCTTGTCCCAAACGCGGATCGCGAACATCGCGTGGAAGGGCACGGTCTGCCCCTGCATCAGCGCGTGGATTTTCTTCTGTTTCTTTTCCATGACGGTGAGCAGGGAGATCTTCTTTTCGCTGGCGTAATCGCCGGCCACGCGGTCGTGCTCCTTCTCCTCCTTGCTGATTTCCTGTGAAATCGGAAGCGGATCAACGTTGACCGTGATGGTGTAATCAAGCAGCCGCAGGTTGGTCAGGCGCTGGATGATGCCGGGGTAGGTCGTGCGCGGCCAGCGCGTCAGTACGATGAGCGAGTGATAGTGGCCATCGAGGAAAAAACCGAAATCGCTCTGGCCGTTGCCTTCGCTGTGCCAGCAATTCTCCTGGATGGAAAGTTCAGGCACGAATCCGTCCGCCGGATCGAAATCGAACCGGTCGTTGAGCGACGGATTGAGAAACCGTTTGTAGTGCCGGAAGTGGTCGAGGTCAGACATGGGCAGAATGCGCACGCCGCCCGAACCGAAAATCTCCACCAGCAGGTGGTGAATGTGCTCGAACTCGGATTCGAGCTGGTCGAGCAGCGTGTGGTAGTATTCGCGGCGGGCGGCCGCCGTCTGGAACGCCTTCGGCACATTCTCCAGCGAGCGCGAGACGTAGAAGATGACGCGCTGACGGCGAAGCTTCCGTTCCGACATGGCCTGCCAATAGCGACTGAACCGCTCGTTGCGGGCGCGCTTGGTCCAGACGTTGGAAGACTTTTCTGTCTCCTGCTGATAGCGCAGCAATTCCCCCTTGTAATCGGAATCGCAGAAGTATTGCACCTGGAGGCGTTGGTTTTCGTGAAGGGACGCCAGCAGGAGACAGAGTTGATCCTGAAAATCGTTGAGGTCCGCTGCCGGACTGTTCGTAAGGTCGGGCGCTTCAAAGATGAAACCCTTCGAGACATAGCCGCCGCGCCGGAGATGATTGAAGATCATCATGTCGCGGATGAAGAAACCGTTTGGTGCGCGCTCAAGCATGGGTCAGTGCCTTGGTTTGATCGCAGGGACATTCGCCGGTTCGGGCCGGCAGTCCTCGCGTTTAAGTTTTGTGAGGTCTTCGACGAGCTGCCAGACGGTTCGTGCGCGGCGAAGGCCGTTTATCGCGACTTCCGCTTCCTGGATGTGCGCGAGCGCCCGCTGCATGTGGACGCGCGCGGTCACGTCGGCGCAGCCCAGGTCCAAATTTGAGCGCAGCGCCGCCTCGGCGGCACTGAGTTGCCCCAGCAGGGCAGCGCGCCGGGCTTCCCGGTTGGCGGCTTCATTGGGGTTCATGGTTGTTCCTCCGAAAGTGGATGCCGGAAGTTGCGGTTGTTCCGGCCCTCGGGCGCGAAGCCACTGCCGGAAAACCAACGCTCGAAACAATCGCGGTCATAACCGGGCGGTTTTCCCTGCCTCAGCCCGAAGATGTAGGCAAGGCAGAGCACGACGGGAATCAAGGCGACGACGAATGAGGTCAGGAACGACACGTTCAACGCGACAAGCAGCACGAAGAACAGCGTGATGCCCGCGCCGACGCCGCCCACGAGCCACCAGAAGAGACCTCCCTCCAATCCCCACGTCTTGCCTTTGGAGTCGGACGCGGCGTTGGTATCGGTGAGGCGGAGGTCTGTTTTCATGGCGGCCCGGGGCGGCGGGTGGCGGGATGTGTGGCGGGTTCTGGCAAGATCAGAAATTACCGATGCCCACGGCGCTGTTCGTGTCGATGCCGAAGATCTTGTAGAAGGCGAACACCGCGGCGGGTGCGGCCGCGATGATTGCCCCGCCGATGATGCTCATCTTGCCCTGGTCCACGTCGCCGCGCCGGATTGCGAACCCGCCGTAGATGACGGCCGAAATGCCAAGGACGAAACCGAACATCATGATTACCGCGAGACTATTGCTGATGCCGGTCTTGAGTTCGGTGGAATTGAACGCCTGCGCGAAGACCGGCATGGCGTGGAGGGTGAGGATGGCGGCGGCCAGGAGGAGCGGGCGCAGCCGCGAACGAACCTTGGGTTTGATGTGTTTGATGAACTTCATACGCGTTTTGTGATTTTGTTAATCTCGTCAGCGGCCTTTCCGCCGAACACGCGTTGACCATCTCACAGCCGTGCGAAGTGCTGGTGTATGTCGAACACAACATGCGCGCTCAGTCCGTGCTAGAACCGGGGAATGAACAAGACGACCGACCCGACGAAGCTCGCCAAACTCCACGAAATGGACTCCCTCCTTCCGCGCGAAATCCGCGGCCAGTCCCACGCGCTGCCGCGAATCGTCTCCGCCGTGCGGCGCGGCGAACTCGGATTGACGAAGCCAGGCCGTCCGCGAGGAAGTTTCCTGCTGCTCGGGCCGACGGGCGTCGGGAAAACAGAAACGGTCGTCGTCCTCACAAACCAGATATTCGGTGCGGGACAATTGTTCCGCTTCGACATGAGCGAATTCCAGAATCAGGAGGCGCTCGGTCTGCTGCTCGGCGCGCGGCTCGGCGAGGTGGGATACCTGGGTGGCGTGCGTGAACGTGCTTCCGAAGGCTCGCTCCTGTTTGACGAAGCGGAGAAAGCGCATCCGCGCGTGCTCGACATCCTGCTGCAATTGCTGGACGCCGCGCGCATCACGGTGGCGACCGGGCAGACGCTCGATTTCAGCGGATTTTACATCTGGCTCACGTCAAACATCGGCTCTGCGGAGTTGATGAGCCTTCAGCACTCGAATGACGCGACGCTCGAACGCCACGTCCTCACGCGAGCGCAACAATCCTTGCGCCCGGAGATTTTCGCGCGGGTGAATGAGAAGCTCGTGTTCCATCGCCTGAGCTACGAACACCAGTTGGAGATCGCCGAGAAGTTTCTATCACGTGAAATCGAATTCCTGGCCGCTCGCGGCCACACTCTGAAACTCGACGCGACGGTGCTGCCATTCCTCGTACGAAAGGGATTTCACCCGAAGCTCGGCGCTCGACCGATGCGCGATGCCGTTGAGAAATTGGTGGGTGACGCGGTGAGCGAATGTCTGCTGAATGCACGGCCAGCGTGCGGAGTTCTCGCGCTCGACGAGACGAGAGATTGCCTCCTCGTCCGCTAAGGGAGTTCCCGAAGCTGAACAGCGACAGCTTCCCGCGATGAAAACCTAAGCGCAAAATTCCCCGGCGGCGGCGGGCGCGTCAGAGGAGGAACGGAAGCGGGCGCGTCTAAGCGACCGACCCGTAGTATCCTTGACACGCTCGCCGCCGCCATACAATCGAACCGGATTTCATCGCGCTGTCACTTCTTCCAGCCGGATGGCTCAGCTTCTTGAAACTCTGGTTGAACAAATCGAGTCGCGCCCGTCGCCGACTGGCGAATACGTCATCCCGTGATTACGGACATTGGCTTCGGTCTGCGTGTCGGCGAGCGGGGAAAGTGGAGCGGAGGGCGGAGAGAAGCGCATAGCGAATCGCAGCCGGAGCGCAATGCCGCCGCCGAGCCGCAGACGGAAGCCTGCCGCTCTTGTGGCGCATTGCGGATGCCCGCCCGTGACGAGCGCACGGTTTGGCGGAGTGGAACGGGTGCTGTCGAGAGGGGGAAAGGGCCGACCCGCAGCCCGTGGAACGCAGCAGAACCGCGCGTTGGTCACGGCGATGCCACAGCAACTTTGATCTGATTTGCGGATTTCGACTTGTCACCGGATTGAACTAGCCTTCGATTTTTGGCATGAAGAGCATCATGTCGGGCGAGAAGCTTTCCGCCGCTCAACGGCTGGCGATTCAGAACATCATCTACGCGAAATCGGACCGCGAGATCGCGCGACTCCTCCGACAATCGTATCGGCTGCTCAATCTGCATCGTCGGCGCCGTTCCGGTTGGTCCCGGTGGGAACGCTGGACGGATTACGAACTCCGGTTGTTGGGCAGAATGCGCGACGAGGAAATGGGCCGCTTGTTCCGGCGGAGCGCAAACGCCGTGGCCGCGAAGCGTGAATCGCTTGGAATCCCGATTTTTGCTCCGCAGCGAAATCGCTGGTCGCGGCGCGAGATTGAATTGCTCGGCGAGCGGCCGGATGCCGTGGTGGCACGAATGCTTAGACGAACACGGTATGCCGTGCAATTGAAGCGGCATTCGCTGGGCATTCCCCAATGTTGGGAAAACCGCCGTCCCTGGTCGCCAGAGGAGGACGCTTTGCTTGGCACGATGCGCGATTCGGAAGTCGCCAAGAAGTTGAAACGCAGTGTGTCGAGTGTGCGGAGTCGCAGACTGGACAAAACGAAAGTGCGCTTCATCCGCACTCCGAAAAGCTGGACGGCGGCGCAATTGCGTATGCTTGGAAATTTTCCCGACGCGGATGTGACTCATCGAACCGAGCGCTTTTTGGCGTCAGTGCGGAACAAACGCGTGCAGCTTGGAATTCCACGCTTTGCGGTGAAGCGATGAACATTTGGCTTCGGTCTGCGTGTCGGCGAGCGGGGCGAGTGAGCCAGTGGAGCGGAGGGCGGAGAGGAGCGCATAGCGGAATGAAACCGGAGCGCAACGCCCGCCGCCGAGCCGCAGACGGAAGCCAGCCGCGCTTACGGCACATTGCGGATGCCCGCTCGTGACGAACGCACGGTTTGGCAGAGTGGAACGGGTGCGGTCGAGAGGGGGACCGGGCCGAACCAGCAACCCGTGGAATGCAGCGGAACCGTGCGTTGGTCACGGCGAATATTGAGTGTTCAACACGCTCGAAGTGTTTTCAGGTTTGCCGACGTTTGCTTTCGGGAAGCTGAGGTTATTCCGCGCGGCTATCGCGCTGTTAGCGAAGTCAACCTCAGAAAAGTACTAACAATTCTGAAAGTTCGGTTAAGATCCACACGTATTAAGACTGTGGGTTACAATGCTGGTTCAAATATCACACGAAGCTGCCAAGTCTTTCGTCAAACGATTACTCGTCAATTTCCGCACTGCTGCCGATAAGTCGATTGGCCGTGTCGTTTCGATAGTTTTGGCTCTCAATCGTTTTGAGGGTCACTCATCAAAAAGCCTTGTGAGCATCCATTGCGAAAAGAGTGCATGACTCGCGCATTTGTTGTGGAAAGGTCGTGTCTTAGTTAGCGTTATCGTTCAATTAGAAACGATGTGTTGACCAATGAATGCTATTATCTACGCAGCAGGACGAGCTACTCGCCTGGGACCGGCCTATCAGGACCGGACAAAGATCCTGCTGGAGTTCGGTGGGAAGAGCCTTCTGCAATGGCACGTCGAAAATCTGATGAATCTTGGGGTCAGACGTGTGGGAATTGTCACTGGCTATCGTGCCGAGCAGGTAAGAATGGTGATCCCGGCATTACGCTGCCGTTACGGCGCTGACCTGTTCGAAATCTACAACCCGGATTTCTGTAGCGGCAGCGCGGTAAGTATGTTGGCGTCCCTGCCGGAAATCGAGCGGGCGGCTGGAACGATACTGCTGATGGACGGCGATGTCCTCTATCATCAAGATGTGCTGCGGCAGCTTATTGAGTCCAAGTACCCGACCGCGCTACTCTTAGACTGCAATTATTCAAAAGCAGATGATGATCCGGTGTTGGTGCCCATACGGGAAGGACGACCATTCGAGTTCAGAAAGCAATGGGAGGGCGAAGCAGATCTCGTGGGTGAATCAATCGGCTTTTACAAGGTGGGCGCTCAAGACATCCCTTTCCTGATTGCGGAAATCAGAAAGCGCTCACGGGGTCTCGCCCGTCGAGACTCATACGACGAAATAATTCGCGCGCTCGTCAGGACTGGCCGCTTCCAATTTGAAAACGCGACTGGGCTCCCGTGGATCGAGATTGATTTTCCGTACGATGTGGTGGCGGCAGAAGAGTTGGTTCTGCCACGCCTGATCAGCGAAAACTTCGCGAGGGAAACTGGGAGGTAGTATTACGGCGTTTCAGGTAAGCCGACCGCCGTAATGGTCCAACGAGTCGCCTCGGTTCGCGATCGAAGCGTACTTCTCCTGAAACGCAACCGGGTCTCTTGCTTTCGCCCGCGCGTTGAAGGCTCTCTGAAACTCGACGGTCATTCTCTCAAGCTCGGCCTTCGGCAAGCCGTGCAATGTCATTGGTGCCTTGGTGCTGTTAATGGTCCATGCCGATTCACGAGTGATCAGTCCGTTTTCCAGGGCCTGATGATAAAGCTCCGACCCGGGAATTGGTTGAGCGATGAACGTGGAAATTGATGTGAAATGTAAATTCTCAAGAACAAATTCCAAACCGCTGCGTACCTCCTCCAAGGTTTCGCCGGGCATTCCCACAACGAGGGTGCCGTGTGTCCAGATGCCCAAACGACGGCAGGTCCCAATGAGTTCCGGAACTCGCGACAGGTCAACCGGCTTGTGGTGCAATTCCCTCAGGGTTCTCACGCTCCCGCTGTCGATTGAAAGCGTGATCTGATACAATCCCGCTTCGCGCATCAACTGGAGCAACCGGGGTGTCAGCGTGTTCACCATCGTACCGTTGGGCGTACACCATTGCATGCCGACCGGCTTCAAAGCTTGCATCAACTCGACCGTGCGCTGCTGATTGAGGGTGAGATTGTCATCCGCGAATTGAATCTCATCAACCTTGTAAGTCTGTTGAAGGTTGCGGATTTCTGAAATAGTCCGACCGACGGAATGAACCCGATATTGCTTATACAGGTTGGTGCTGGCGCAAAACGAACAACTGATTGGGCAGCCGCGCGTCGTGAGGATAGGCAGCACACGACGTCCTTTCGGAACCGGAGAGAATGGAACGTTGATCTCAAAATATCGCTCCAGCGGCAATAAATGGAAAGCAGGCGGCGGAATGGAATCCAGATCGCTGATCGTTTCAAATTGCGGATTGCAGAAGAACTCACCCCGGTAATAGCCGGCGAGCCCATCCTGTCGGACGTTTACCTGGCCTTGTTGACGCGCTTCAAGGAACTCAACCAGACGACGCTCGCCTTCGCCTCGCAGCACCCAATCCACACAGCGACGCCTGCCGTGGACCCGGCGATCCAGTTCAAACACCTCCTTTGGATATATGGTTGCGTGCAGGCCACCCACCACGGTTTCTGATTCCGGGCAGACTTCCTTAACTACGCCGCATATCTGAATCAGACTGAGAAGGTCGGTGGAAAAAAGCACCGACAAGCCTACAGCTTGAGGCTGAATCTCAAGAACCCGACTACGCAAGGATTCTAACGGCAAACCGTACGTCACCATTCCGGCACACTCAGCCCAGTGGTCATAGCCTTCAACTGTGCAATCCAAGATTGATACATTAACGCCTGCCTTTTCGAGGGAAGCAGCCACGTAGCACAACCCAAGAGGGGGAATGCAGCGGCGCTGCATGTTAACAGGTATCGTGACTGGAGGCGCTATCAAGAGCACGCGATTTCGGCCACCAAATCGGTTAGCTAGGGATCGAAATTCTTGCGCACGAGCCTTCACCTTAGAGCTTGCGGTTTCATCTTTATGTTCAAGATAATCCCGGAGTTCGTTCCTTCCTGTTAAGTGCCGCAGTGCCGTCGTAAAAAGTGCCGTTTTTTGGCCGCATTGAAATCATAAAGTCGGACGAGTTTACGATCTCAGCGCGGCCAAAGCGCCGTCAGCGCCGTCCTTCCTTCTTCCATGGTCTCACTCAGTCGAGTCGCGCCGTCAGCAGGGCCGTCAAAATTGTTCTCGACCAAACGTTTTCGTTCCGGCAGCAACACGCTCCATGTCACGCTCTTTTCGTTTCGTTGCCGACGCCGGGAAGCTGAAGGATGAACTTTTTCGCTCAAGCAGCAGCGCTGTCCCCGCTGCGGCCGAAATGAAACTTTGAACCGGCACAGCATCCTCTACGGCAATGATCCCGCCAAAAACGATGGCAGCAGGCTGAGCCGAGGCCAGCGGGTCTTCTGTTCGGATCGCGGCGGTCGCGGGGGTTGTGGAAAAACCTTTTCGATCTTTTTGGCGAATGTTTTGCCACGCCATACCGCCCACGCCTCGGTGGTGAGCAGGCTTTTAATTGAGCTGCTGGCCAACGCCTGCGTCAAAACCGCCGTTCAAAATCTGCGCCTGCCTTTTCCGCTGGAGACGATTTACCACCTGCTGCAGCGGTTGCGCCGACGCTTGCCGGAGATCCGTTGTCGTTTATGTCGCCGGCAAAAAGAACCGCACTCCTCCCAGTCTGATCCGCTCGGCCATTCGGTGGAACATCTCCAAGCAGTGTTTCCCGCAAGCCTTTGTCCGGTGAGCGACTTTCAACTCTCGTTTCAGCATCCGTTTCTCGGGAACTAACCCGGTCGCCGAAGTCACAACGCCAGAGCGGTTGGCCGAATTGCCGCGCCCGATTTTCAGAAGCCATTTCTTCCAGGCGAGCGACAACGCCACAAGGCCATTCCTGCCGGCGTCAACTCCCGCCTACCTTCGCACCTGTCAACGAAAACCGGCCCAAAATGCCGGAACCACAAAATCAAACCCGAAGAAACTCATTCATGCGCAATCCCACTGTGTATCTGAAAATGCGGGTGTTGGGCGCCATTGACCTGGCCCCGGGCAACTCCATCCACGCCCGCATCAAGGCGGTCAGCCAGATGAACTTCACCGATGAAGACGGCCAGCCGCGCCAGTTCACCTGGCGCACCATCCAGACCTGGTATTCCCGTTTCAAAAAGCACGGCGTCACGGAGATGGAAAACAAACCCCGCTCCGACAAAGGCAAGGTCCGCAAGGTCGTCCTCGAAGACCTGATGGACGCCATCCGCAAAGTGCTGCCAAAACTCCACGGCAGGAACCCCAGTCGTTCCATGCTTTATCGCCTCTGTATCGAGGAAGGGTTGCTCGCCCGGTCTCAAATCGCCGACACCACCTTCCGCCGCCTGGTCAAGCAATACGAGTTGCTCAAGCCCGACGCCGAATGCTCGAACAAAATCCGCCTGGCTTTCTCCAAGGCCCACGCCAATGAAATGTGGCAGGCCGACACGCTCATTGGTCCTTACCTCCAACACGAGGGAACTGCCGTGCAAACCCGGCTCATCGCCTTCCTCGACGATGCCTCGCGCGTTTGTTGCCACGGTCAGTTCTTCCCAGCGGAAAATGTGGACACGCTCATCGAAGCGTTGCGCGCGGCGTTTTACAAGCGCGGCATCCCGCAGTCCCTCTACGTCGATAACGGCTCCATTTATTCGTCCAAGGAAATCATCCAGATCTGCGCCCGCGTCGGCTGCTTGTTGCATCACACGCCGGTCAGGGATGGAGCGGCAAAAGGAAAAATTGAGAGATTTTTTCGTACAGTCAGGGATCAGTTCCTCTCGCGGGCACTAGACTTAAGTTCACTGGTTGGTCTCAACCGCCAGTTCATCCATTGGGTCGAAGAAAACTACAACGCCCAAAAACATTCCGTCCTGGAAATGACCCCGCTGGACCGTTTCGCGCTGGACCGCAGCCGCCTCCACTACCTGCCGCCCAATGAAGCCACCGACGAACTCTTCTTCGTCGAGGAAGACCGCACGGTGCGCGCCGACAACACCTTCTCCTTCAAATCGCTCCGCTGGGAAGCCCCGCGCCACCTGCCGGACCGAACCATCCAAATCCGTTTCCAGCGTTCGCTGCCGGCCGGTCGCGTCGTCGTTTACTACAAAGGCGAACGCATGGGCGAAGCCCGGCTGCTCGATCCCGTCGCCAACGACCGCAAACCACTCCCATCCCAACTCCCAGCTTCCAACTCCTAACTCCCCTTTTTATGATCCGCTCCCACTTCGGCCTCCAACGCCATCCGTTCGACACCGAATCCATCACGCTGCTCGCTCATCAGCAGGAAATCTTCGACATCCTCAAAGTCCACGCCCAGCAGGGTGGCCTTTGTCTGGTGCTCGGCGAACCCGGCACCGGCAAAAGCGTCCTCAAACAGACGCTCGTCAACCATGACCCCAAACGGATGATCACCCCCGTCGTCAACCGCACGCTTCATACTTACCACAACACCCTGCGCATCCTCTGCCAGGCTTTCCAAATCGAGTTCGAAGGTCACGATCATCGCTGTGAACGGCTCCTCCTCCAGGAAGCCTTCAAAATCCATCGCGCTGCCAAAATGCTCGTGCCCATCATTGACGATGCCCATCTCATGCCCCCGGACTGCCTCCGTAAACTGCGTTTGCTTTGTGAGGACTTCCCGCGTTCGCACAACCTCGTGCTCATCGGCCAGCCCCCGCTCCTGCAATCGCTCTCGCTCTCCATCAACGAAGAAATCCGTTCCCGCGTCACTTACTCCGTCGTGCTCCCGCGCCTGGCCCCCGAAACCATCGAGCAATTTATCCTGGACCAACTCGATCGCGCCGGGTTGGGTCACAACACCTTCACGCCGGAAGCGCTGGCGCTCATCGTCCGCTCCGGCGAAGGCTTGTTACGCAGAACGCGCAACCTCTGTTTGGGTTCGCTCATCGAAGCCGTGCGCGACCAAATCCGCACCGTGGACCTCAAGCAAGTCAACCGCGTCCTCCTCCAGCCCCACTGGCGCAAAGACGGCGACACTCCCACCGCGCCAACTCTGCCATTGCCATGAACCCGCACTCGCAACGCTGGACGCGGGAACAAATCCGCGCCGCGCGAATGGCGCCCCTGGTGCCATTGCTTCAAAAACGCGGCCTCCAGCTCATTGAAAAGGAGGCGGGTAACTTCGAGTTGTCCGCCTTTCCCGGCCTCATCCTCAAAGAATCCTATTGGCGCTGGCCCCAACACAACCGCGAAGGCAACGCCATCGACTTCTTCGTCCACGTCCTCAAACTCTCCTTCCACGACGCCATGCGCCAAATCGTCGAACCCTGAACTCCACCCCCTTGCCGCGTACGACGGCCATCCGGCCACGCTCGCGAAAACCGCAAACATCCAGCCGTACGATCCCAGCGAGGCCAACCGCTCAAACCACTTATACCTGTGCGCCGCCTACGACCGAAACGCGGCCAGCACCCACCAAAACCCGAAAACTCCGCCGTACGACGCCAGCGTGGACAGAACGGCAACAATGACGGAAATATTTTTCAAATCAGCCAGCGCGGTTGTAACCGTACGATCAGAGCGTGACTATTCGGCCAACATTTACCATGACAGTCCGGTCAACCCGCCACAATCCATGCGACGCCAATTTCACCGAAAGTACGCTCAGAGAAAAATCGGCAACACCTTCCCACCACACGATCAAGGCGTTGATTCTTTATGTTTCCTGACGTCCTCACTTCCAACGTGGCAGAATTCCATGTCTCCTTCTCTGTAAGTGGGCAAGCCTGTAAGTTACTTGACACTGCAATTCTCTGATTCGGCTCCATGTTGGTTCTCTTGGCTAGTAGAATCTCACTACTTGCCTGATCCAATTCCGTTCGACGAAAGGAAGGCATGCCTGGACAGTGTCATCTTGCGAGATTGCCCCTTTTGAAAACATCTGCTTTAATAGTCTCTTAGGAATTGTATCGGTTTCGAGGGATAAATCTAACGCTTGGTTCCATATTCGATAAGAAGATAACACGATACAATGTTCTGGAGCGTCCAGCTTTATCAAATAAACCCCCTTCTGTTTCTCAACCTCAGAAAGAAGCAGACGAGCAAACTGTTTTCCCGGGCGGGTTTGCCGATTATTACATTTGTGCCACGTCCAGATGGGAGGGCTTTTTAAATCCCAACCTCTCAGCGCCCGAAGCTCGTCGCACATCATTCTGTATGCAGGTATCGCCCAAGAAACCACATAATGCCAAGAAGCATAATACCGGTCTTTAGCTTTGATCGAACGAGTTGCAGCTGGGGACTGAAACGTCCAAAGAATCATGACTGCTCAAGAAGCAACTTACTTCGTCCAATCACAGTGCCCGTAGTACTTACGGCAATGCGGTGGCGCAGTTGCTTTCGCATCTCTCTGACAGCTTCCTCTGGTGGTGCCCCATCCATAAACACGGTCTGGACAATCGGCAGGAGGTTCTTCTTCCGTAAAACGTTTCGTGCATCGGCATTGTCGCAATCTTGATCGAATCCGAGGCCAGCGAATACGGCTAAGACAATATACAGCCGCCAAAAACAGGAGTATCAGTAGGAGAGCTCGAAGTAATAGTAGTATGACTACGGGAATGGCAATCACTCCGAGCCCGTTATGGTCGATATCGCTGATCGGGCGGTTCCGTACGTAAGCGTAAAGATTGATGATCTCTGTTCCCATGATTGGCTGCTGTCCTGGTCTGAACTCCATCTCAAAGGCAAGTTCACTAGCCGGATCCCTTCCAATCCATCTGCCGAGGGAGGGATGGAGGAAGCGGTAGCGGACCTGGTAGAGGCCGGAGTCGCGGTCGTAGCGGTAGCCGTCAAAGAGGGTTTCCCAGCCAAAGAGTTCGGACGCGGGGTCAAAGTCAATGTCCATGTAGCGCGGGGTGCCGAACCCGTCATACCCGTAGCGTTGCTGCACCGTGCCCGAGGTGTTGACCACCGCCGTCACACTGCCCATCGCGTCACTGAGCGCGTAGAGCCGCAGGCTGGTGTCATCGCGCAGGATCAAATCATCCACGGAGCGGAGGCCCCACACAAAGCGCCGGTCTGCGCTGCTGCTGCTGTTCAGCCGTTCTTCCAGCACCTGCCACTGGTCGCTGTAGTAGTAGTGGCGGGTGTTGGTGCCGTCATACTTGGTGACGCGGCGGGTGGCGCCATCGTAGCGGTACGTGGCGATGACGCTGCCGCCGGTGTTCTTGACTTCCGTCAGCCGGTTCCACGCGTCCCATTTCAAATCAAAACTGTTGCCCAGGGAAAGAGGACGGGGGACAACCGTCAGGTTGCCGGCGGCGTCCTGGGTCGGGGTCGGCCAGGCGGTGCCGGTGCTCTCCGTGATGTCGGTGATCTCGTTGGCCACGTTGTGGGTGCGGTTCTGGTTCAACGTCGTCGAGCCGTTGACCTTGGTCAAGTAAGCCGTGCTGCTGCCCCGCCAGTTGCCGGTCGGATCGTAGTTCCAGTTCTCCTCCCACGACGGCGTGCCGCTGATGCCGCTGGGCGGATTGCCGGTCAGTGTTCCCCGTTTGAGGGTGCTGACCTGATAGAGGCCGTCGTAGGTGTAGTACTCGTCCTGCCCGGTCCCGGCCACGGTGTTCTGCCGCCATTGCCGGTTGCTGGCCAAGTTTTCTCGTTCTTCTGGCAATTTTGTACGTTCCTCACCGACCTGGACGATAGACTGTTTCGACGGACACCTCAACTATGGCGTGTCCTCCAAACTCGTAAGGTCGCCGCTCAATACGTACAAGCCAACGCTCGTTTTCAAAGCGGACGCTCGTAACTCTAAATGCTGTCCACCCCCGTTTCCGCACCTCTTCTTTCGCAACGGCAATGGCCAGTTTCTCTTTTGAACGAAAGAAACTCGAGATGTAGAAACCAATCCCCAGCAGAAAAACAACCAAGCAAAATACAGTTAAGAGTTTCTTCTTCATCTACGGCCACAGTACTCCTCAATCTGTCCACGGACGTGCGCCAATTCCGTTCTAACCTCTGCAAGACACTGAACGTCTCCGCCGCAATCCGCGAGACCGTTCATCAAGCACAGCGCTTCGGTGAGATAAGCTGAACATTCCGCTTGACGCCTTCCGAAGAGTGGCGCACGGGGTCGGTTCAGACCAGTCTGAAGTGAGGAACAAAAGCTAAATGGTAAATGATCCTCCTCATGCGCTTGGATACAGCGTCCTATAATCTCTCTGGCTTTTGAGTGACTTGCGCCCGTGGCACCGCTGGTATCCCAAACGCAGGCGTACAACTGGCCGTTACAGCAAACTAACCCTCCGGCATCCCCTGCATCTAAGCCTCGCTTCTTCGCTACTTCACATGCTTGACTGCAGTCGCTAATACAACTAAGGATGCCACGGCCAACGCCGATATCTAGTCCCAGACGGTCGTAGAGGAGAAGTGGATCGTTGGTTGCGTAGTCGTACAGATTACTATGCACTCGGGTCCAAGTGGAACGGGTCCCGCGTAGTTCGCTAAATGCTTCTCCAAGATAAAGTCCCCACAGTTTAAATCCCTTGTTCGCAATTGGGTCTCTGTTTAGCCATCTTCCGAGACTGGGATGGAGGAAGCGGTAGCGCACCTGGTAGAGGCCGGACGGGAGGTCGTACCGATAGCCGTCAAAGAGCGTTTCCCAGTCGTAGCTGGAACTGTCGCGATAAGCGAAAGCCGCAGTCATGTAGCGGGGCGTGCCAAAGCCATCATACCCATAGCGCTCCTGCACCGTGCCGCCCGTGTTGACCACCGCCGTCACGCTGCCCATCGCGTCACTGAGCGCGTAGAGCCGCTGGCTGGTGTCGTCGCGCAGGATCAGGTCGTCCACGGAGCGGATGCCCCACACAAAGCGCCGGTCCGCGCTGCTGCTGCT
>JAHCLO010000025.1 GCA_026125285.1 Verrucomicrobiia bacterium
TTGAACTCTCGAGGTATTCCATCTGGCAGGGAGCCGGCGAGATCAAACTCACGGTCTTGCGCGGCGACGACGGCGCCTTGGGCCCCGTCGCCGTTGCCTATGCCACGGTCGATGGCACCGCCCAGGCCGGGCGAGACTACCAAGCGACGTCCGGAACTTTGCAGTTCGAGGCCAACGAAACCGTGCAGAGCCTCACCATTGCGCTCCTGCCGGCGGCGCTTCGCACTGGCCACTTCCAAGTAAGGTTGAGCCATCCGACGGGGGGGGCCACTTTGGGGACCGCCACCACCACCGTGACCATCCAGAAGACCAATTGCACGGTGGCCCCGCCGTTCGATTCCAAGCTGGCCATCCGGCCCGATCACGGCGTAAGTGTCGTGACTTGGACCGGAGGCGGGCAACTGCAAAGAGCCGACCGCGTGACGGGACCTTGGCAGACGTTGGCGGCCCCCACGAGCCCTTGGAACGTCCAACCTCCGATTCCGGCATCGTTCTATCAGGTAACAAGCCCTCGGCCCGTTAACCTCTACATACCTTCCGCCTACGACGGGACAACGCCCCTCCCTTTGGTGATCGCGCTTCACGGGTATTCTCTCGACGGGACTTGGATAGAAAACAACTTCATGCACCTCCAACCCTTGGCGGAAAGTCGCGGCTTCCTCTACTGCCACCCGGACGGGACGAAAGACCAGTGGGGCAACCGTTTCTGGAACGCCACTGACGCCGTTGGGGATTTTGGGAACACTGGCGTGGATGACGCCGGCTACCTCCGGGCCCTGATCGAGCAAATCGCCCAGCGTTTTGCCGTGGACCGCAAGCGAATCTATCTGATAGGCCATTCCAACGGGGGTTTCATGGCGTATCGGATGGCGTGCCAGTCGGCCTAGCTCATCGCCGGTATCGCGAGCTTCGCCGGGACGACCTTCCTGGATCCCTCCCGTTGCCAACCTGTTCAACCCGTCAACATCCTCCACATCTGCGGCACCGCCGACGAGTTTATGTCTTACTCTGGTGGCGCCGATTTCATCGGCATGTCTGGTGGTCTCATTCGGGCGAATACGCCTCAATTTCCCGGTGCACTCCAAACGATCCAACTCTGGGCCGGCTACAACGGTGCCAGCGGCCCGGTGACCGACCCGGTGCCCACGCTGGACCTTACTACCGATCTGCCGGGGCTTGACACGGTGGTCACACGCTACACCAACGCCCCGCCCGGCGGTGCGGTGGAACTCTGGACTATCAACGGTGGAACTCACATCCCGGCATTGTCCTCCCAGTTTTCACCCCAAGTCATCGACTGGCTGTTCGCTCATTCCAAACCATGAGTGCTTTCGTAGAACCAAGGCCGCTCGCCAGGAAGGCGGTGGTCGCGGACGCCCGTAGAAATGCCGCGGCCGCCATGTAACCTTTCGCAAGCTTTCCCGTTGGAATGGGTGAACCGGTTCCGCGTATCCGTGCCGGGCTTTCGCGTGAGAGTCTTCCGGATGGACCGGCAGCAATACCAACAAATGAAAGGCAAGACGACATGAAAACAGTGAAAACAGTGACCATCACAACTCCGCTGGCTGCGGCCCTCGGATGCCTCTCCATGCTCGCCTTGGCGGCCTCACTGACCGCCGGGGCGGCATCCAAGCAGACCCCGTTCACCACCGTTGAAACCATCACGGGCATGCTCGAGCAGGGAACCATGCTCACCGATGATGAAAGCGTCTTCATCCTCGGCAATATCATGAACGCGGTGGAAACGGCCACCGATCCGCGGGTTTCCGGGAACGCCCGCATCGGGGTCTCCGTCATCCAGGACGTGGCGACCGGGACTGGTACGATGTGGGGAACCTTCCAGATCGAGAATGTGGGCGGGTCCTGGGAAGCCTATTGGCAAGGATCCCTGACTCTTGAAGATGGGCACTTCATAACGAGCGTGACGGCGGTGGGCGTCGGACGAGGCGGCTACGAGGGCCTCGAGGCGCGCTGGGATTTCGCCGCGACCGACGCGCCCGCCGGCGAACCGCTCATGGGAACCGGCTATATCATTGAGGCCAAAGGCAAGCCGGGCGATCGGCCCGTGAAGTGGCGGGCTTCGCGTACCGAGGAATTCGTGATTCACCCCGGAATCTTTCTGCCCTCAGGTACGCCTGGTGCAATGGGGACGTTCAACCTCCTCAGCGATGTCGGGGTGGGAACACATTTCGGGCGTTCCGTGAATACCGGGATCGGACTTCTGGACATGGCGACGGGCCGCATCAGTGGCTATGGACGCCTGACCACGGCCAGCCAAGACGAAGTGTTCTGGGTGGTCACCGGTACAGCGGACCTGGTCGGTGGCGGGGGAGCCACCTGCGTTGTTCATTTCGCCGGTGGCACGGGCCGGTTTGAAACCGCCGTGGGTGACATGACCGAAAACCTGACGGTCGAGTGGGAAGGCGAATTCCCGGTCTTCCACGCCGATTACAGCTACAGCGGCAGCGGCACGATTCGGTATTGAACCTCGCGCGATTAGTCCTTTTGGGGTCACATCTCGACATGGGCCAATCGTCACCGGTCGCTGCGAGCATGCCGGTGGAGTGTTTACGGGTTTAGCCACCGTAACCAGTGATGCCAAGGCCGGACGTTGCATTACATCTACCGGAGCATTGTAGGTACCGGCACGCTCACCTACTGACCCCCGTGCGAGTCGGTCGTCCAGGGCCGGCCGGTCTGGAGGGAGACTTCGCCGAATCCAGATTCGCGCTTTGAACCTCCGAACCGTAGCCGCCGACGTGAGGAGGCGGATTCCCCTGAGCTGTAACGTTGTCCGCCTCCTCACGTCGGCGGCTACGAGCGAAGGGTTCGAGGGGAAACCAATCGAGATTCAGAGTCGCCAGTTGCCGGCGGATGAGCGCGAGGTCCCAGAGCAAGACCGTGCGCTCGTCCTCCGCCAGCGTCACCAGGAACCGGCTGTCCCCGCTGAAACCCAGCGGGACGCCAGCCTCCAAGGTGGCCAGCGGTCGGTTGTCCTCGGCATCGAGGAGCTGCAGGAGCGTGTCCCGCCGCTGAACGAGCACCAGCAACCGGCCGTCGGGCGAGAAAACCATCGCGCCCACATAGTCCCCGGCCTGCTCACGCGCGATCCCGCGATCCGGCTGCCAGGACGGTACATCCCAAAACCGATACTCGACCGGTGAGCCGGTGACGAGCCAGCGGCTGTCGCGACTAAACGCGACACTGACATTCTCACCGACGGGCAAGGTGGCCACCGTGCGGCCGGTCGGAAGCTCGCGGACACTCACGCTGCGGCCTTTCCAATTGCCGGAGGCGAACCAGCGTCCGTCCGGACTGATAGACACCCATGTGCTGCCCGGATGCCCGCTAATTCGTACGGGTGCGGCTGGCTCTCCCAGCCGGAGGAAAAGCGCGTCGGCATCGGGTTCTTTTACGCCTACGGCGATCACGGCCTGGCCGTCGGGGGTCAGGGCCATGTGCTCGACGCCATGAGGCCAAAGCACGTTGGGTTCGCCCACTTGGATGGTGTCGGTCGTTACGTTCCTCTCGATTGGCCAGCATTGGATGCCACCGCCGCCACTGGTGAGCAACCCGCGGCCATCGGGAAGGAAGATCGCCGAACGACTGTCCCCCGAGGCGAGGCGGCCGATCCGATGGTTGGTCTCCAGATCCCAAACCGTCACGCCATCGCGCGCGGCTACAGCCAGCAGCCTCCCTTCGGAACTGAAGCCGGCGGCATTGCCCGGGATGACGAGGGCTTGAAGACGCTCCAAGCGTCGGCATTCGCGCCCCGGAGCGACTTCCCAAATGCCCGCCTGCAAGTCGCCATGGGAACCGGTCAGGAATCCCAGGCGGGTGTCGTCCGGGCTGAAGTGAGAACAATAGCCGCCCGGCAAGGCGAAGTGGGCCTCGCGTTTTGCGGGATCCCAAAACCAAGTCTTGCCATCCCAGCCCGTCGAAACGAGCAGGTCACCCAGCCGGTTGAACTGAGACCCCGTGATGGGACCGGCATGGCTTCCGAGGCCGACCTGCGGCTTCTCCGAACCCACCTCCCAGAAATAGACCGCGCCATTATTACCCCCGCACACCATCTGGTGCCCGTGCGGGCTTTGAGCCACGGCATACACACCGGTCGGATGCTTGAGGATGCGCTCGACCTGCCCGGACTCCACACGAAAGACCTTCACCTCCGCGCTGCTCGAACTGCTGACTGCCACCCAACTTCCCCGCAGGTCAAAGCAGAGATCATTCGCCCTCGGTACGGAAGCGAAAAGGGCCCGTTCCGTGTCGTGCCCGAGGTCGTGCAAGCGCAGTGTCCCGTCATCGTTCACCACTGCGAAGGTTTGACCGTCCGGTGCGAACCGGAAGATGAAGTCCTGGGCCACGGGCGGTGTTTGCCGAGCGAGCTTGCGCTGGGTCAGGTCCCAGACCCGCAACTGGTTTGTCCCAGGGACGCTCCATTTTTCCGCCAGCCAACCGCCGTCCGGGCTGAATCGGAGCCAAACCGTAGCCGGCTGTCCGCTTCCAGGGAACCGCATCAACTCGCTTTGGTCGCTGACCTGGTACACGGTGACGGCACCTTCCTCATCAGCGCGAGCGTAACGTTCGAGACGGGGGTCGAAGTCGAACCCAAACCCGCGCGGCAGGAACCACTGCCGGAGCACGCGCGCGTCCGGCAGGGCGAGGGCGGCGATGGCTTCGTTGCGCAATTCGAGGGAGGGACGAATGGCGGCGGCCTTGCCCAGCGCCGCCAGACTGTCGAATCGTTGTCCGGCACGCCGGCTCCAGCGGGTGGCGCGACCTTCTGCCAGGAAAGATCGCCACAGTTGCTCGACCCCATCCCGCCGGGCGGCCTCGGCGCGTTGCCATTGCCAGATTACCCCCGTCATTCCGGCTGCAAACACCAACACCAGCCCGGCGGCCAAGCCGGCGAGCTGCGGTTGCCGGCGACACCAGCGCCAGAGCCGGGCGGTCCTGCCCACTCGCCGGGCCAAGACAGGTTTGCCTTCGAGGAACCGACTCAACTCCTCGGCCAACGCCCGCGCGGTTGCATAACGCTTGGCGGGCTCCTTCTCGAGACACTTTAGACAGACTGTCCCCAGGTCGCGCGGGACACTGTGGTTCAGCAGCCGCGGCGAGACTGGGTCCAAGTTCAAGACCTGATGCACCGTGTCGGCCACGCTTTCACCCGCGAACGGCGAACGCCCGGTCAGCAGATGATACAGAATCGCTCCCAGCGCATAGACGTCCGTGCGCCGGCTCAAGGTGCGCAGTTTGCCCGATGCCTGCTCCGGCGGCATGTACTGGGGAGAACCCAGCACCTGGCCGGTCACGGTCAGGTCCGAGTCGCCTTCGAGTCGCCGGGCTAAACCGAAGTCCGTCACGCGTGGTTGGTCATCCACGTCAATCAGCACGTTGGCCGGCTTGAGATCGCGATGCAGAATCCCGTGCTCGTGGGCATGGTGAATCGCCTCAGCAATGGTCTTGAGGTAGGCGGCGGCGCGCCTCGCCGGTAACGGTCTTCCGTGAACCATGGCAGACAGGGGCTGCCCCTCCACGTAGTCCATCGCGATATAATGCTGGCCCTGCCAGAAACCGACGTCGTGGATGGCGACGATGTTCGGATGCTGGAGCGCCGCGGTAGCGACCGCCTCGGCCCGGAAACGTTTCACGGACTCGGCCGACGCATGCGGTCCAAACAGAAGCACCTTGAGAGCAACCACCCGGTCGAGACTCCTCTGGCGGGCTTTGTAAACGACGCCCATGCCGCCGTGACCAATCTCTTGGAGCAGTTCGTAGTCTCCGAATGAACTCGCCAGCAGTGAGGGCTCCGAGCCAGAGGAGGACGGATTGGCTTGTGCCGTCTCACCCGCCCGGCCGGCGTTGTCGAAGCCCAGTTGGTAGAGGCACCGCGGACAAAATCCCTTTGGAGCGTCGGAGGGAATCTCCGCACCACACCGCGGACATGTGCCGCTCTCTGACATCACTTGCTCTCCATTCTCTATAACGGGAACCGCCTGCCGGCGTTACATGTTTAATCGGTGTCTCCTAACCATCCCGCGGTAATCCCGTGCGTTGTCCGACACCATCGAGCGACCCGGCGGCCCGACACTGGAACGGAATCAAAATTCCAGTGGCGGCTCCCAGCGGTTTACTGACAGACCACCGCGAAAAGACAACGCAGTTCATCGTCAACCTCCTCGGGGCGCATTACCGTGTGCGCCACCTCTTCGCGCAGCAACTCACGATAGCGCTGCCGCAGGCGATGGACGGTCACCTTCACCGCCGTTTCGCTCAGGCCCAACTGCGATCCCAATTGCGCGTAGGTCTCAGTCGGTCGTTCCCCCAGCAGGCAGCCCTGGAGTCGGTCAAAAAGCACCGCCTTGCCAGACCCCACGAACTCCTCGCGTAGCCGATTCAGCACGCGATCCAACAAGTCAAGCGCCCAGCGACGTTCGTAAAGACTCACGGCGTTCGCTGCAACGTGCGTCTCAGACTGGTAACGCGACTCCGCTTGCACAAGATCCAGCAGCCGTTCCGGGGCCGCGGCTCTGCGCTTAAGGGTACGGGTCTTTTGCCACTCATCCCTGAGAAAGTGTTTCAGGCACGCCAGCAGGAACGATCGAAACCGGCCTTTCTCGGGGACCACGCCCGTCAGGAAGTCCTTGCGTAGGAGGTGGGCAAAAAAGGATTGGGTCAAATCCCGGGCGTCTTCGGAATCATAACCACCCCGCCGAACGTACGCGTAGAGGGGATACCAGTAGGTGCGACACAACTCCTCCAAGGCTTGGTCAGCTTGTCCCGATGACTCGTCACGCGCCGCGAGCACCGCGCTCCAGTGGGTGCTGGCGAACAATTCCTCTCGCGTTCCAGAGCGGTTGGCATCGTCACCCAAAGAACCCATGACCCGACTTTACCGCGACCGAGGCCGGCTGCAAAGAGGAACCTCTCACAACTGTCCATACTCAACAGCCGATGGCCGCGCCAGCGCTGGACCAGAGCCGCTGCCGCAGTTGTTCAATGAGTGTGAGCGCACGATTTTGGAGTGGGATGTCCTGTGGCCTCAGTAGTATGAAACCAAAAGTAAGCACTTTGTACATTCAAGAACCTCGCCTCATCATTTTGTTTCAGTGGCAATGGGCTCGCTGGTACTGGTGGGAGATTGGCAGCAATTATTGCTTGGAATCCCGAATTCACCGGCGCACACTGGCGTCGAAGTCGGGGACAATTTCGGGCGACAATTATTACTATGAAAACGAACAAGGAATTCACTGTCGGATCAACCGGCTTTTCGCGCCGAAGCTTCTTGAAGAACAGCGCCCTGCTGCTCGCGGGCACCACTCTGCCGCAAATCCTGCCCTCCGGCGTGCTGGCGGCCGCCGGCCAGCCCGGCGCCAATGACCGCATCGGCATTGGCATCATCGGGATAGGCCGGCAGGCGGGCGGGCTGTTGCAGCAGATACTGCGGCTGTCGGCTGCCCGTTATGTGGCCGTGGCCGATGTGAATATGAAACGCGCCCGCGAGTCCGCCGCGAAGCACAACGCCGTTCCGTTTCAGGACTATCGTCGTCTGCTTGAGCGCCAGGACGTGGATGCCGTTATCACCGCCACGCCGGAACACTGGCGGCTGTTGATTTGCGTGCAGGCGTGTCAGGCGGAGAAGGATGTCTATGCGGAGAAACCCCTGTCGCTCACGATTCGCGAAGGACGCTGGATCACGCAGGCGGCACGGAAGTATAAAAGAGTATTCCAGGTGGGTAGCCAGCAGCGTTCCACCTGGCAGAATTACACGGGCTGTAATCTGATTCGCTCCGGCGGCATCGGTAAGATCACGCGCGTCATCGCACACAATTACCCCAGCCCATGGGAAGGCCGACTGCCCGCGCAAGCCGTGCCGGCGGAACTCGATTGGGACATGTGGTGTGGCCCGGTCGCGCCGGTTCCCTACCATCAGGACCTCTACGCGCCGCGCGCGAATCCGGGCTGGCTCTCCTTCCGCCCCTACTCCGGCGGCGAAATGACTGGCTGGGGTGCGCACGGCTACGATCAGGTACAGTGCGCGTTGGGCATGGACGAAAGCGGTCCGGTGGAAATCTGGACTGAAGGCCCGAAGTTTGATCCGCCCACCTACACACAACCCGAAAGCAAGGAGCGCGGGGACAAGATCTGTCAGGAGCCGAAAGTGTTCTTCCGTTACGCGAACGGCGTGGTCATGGAGCCGGGTGGTGCAAGCATGGGCGGCGCGATTTTCTTTGGCGAGAAGGGCAAGGTTACCATCCACCGGGGCGTGTGTGAATCGGACCCCGAGGAACTGGCCATTGACGCGTTGCGCAAACGGCCTTCCGACTTCAACGACAATCACATGAAGAACTGGCTCGATTGCATCAAGACGCGCGCCACGCCCATCGCCGACGTGGAGACCGGTCATCGTTCCGCCACGGTCTGCCACCTGGGCAATATCGCGCGTTGGGCCGGTCGTAAGTTGCGTTGGGACCCGGTCAAAGAAGAGTTCGTCGGCGACAAGGACGCCAACCAATACCTTGACCGCGAACGGCGCAAACCTTGGGACTTCTCCGGTAAAATCTGACGGCAAAGGCCACCCGGGATGGAACCTCGTTCCAGAGCGACTCGAACCTTGCAGAGCGGTGGCGCTCTGGTGGTGATTGCGTTCGTCTGCGGCGCCGGCTCCACCGCCTGGTCGGCCGGGCCGGCAAGGGCCGTTGCCTTCAAGCGCAACGACGACAAAGGGCAGTTGCAGATCTGGGTCGGCGGCAAAGAAGCGTTGGTCTATTGCTACGGCAAGGAAGTTGATCTCCCGCATTTTTATCCCGTCCGCAGTCCCACCGGAAAGTCCATGACGGTGCAACAAACCGAACCATACCCGCATCATCGGTCGTTCTGGTTCGCGGACACGGTGCAAATCGCCGGCCAGCGGCAGGCATCTTTTTACAATGCGCTGTACAGCGGCGTGGGGGATCGCGAGAATCCCAAGCCACCGTTTCGCGATCGGGTGCGGCACGTTGCTTTCACCACGCAGCGCAGCGGGACTCACGAAGCCGCCATTGGCATGAAGCTGGTGTGGGAAATGGACGAGGGCAAAATCCCCGTGCTCGACGAGGCGCGCGACCTCCGGATCGTTGCGCTGGGTGATGGCGAGTATTTTCTGGATCTGCGCTTCGCGTTGACCGCGAGTCATGGCGCGGTGACGTTTCGCAGCGACGCGGTCCATTACGCCTGGCCGTTCATTCGCTTGAACAGCGACTTCAACGTCTCCGGCGGCGGGGTCATCGTCAATTCCGCAGGTCAAACCGGACAGGCGGAAACGAATTTGAAGCCAGCCGAATGGCTGGATTTTTCGCGCGCGGGCGCTGCCGACGCGGAAGGGTTGGCCATGTTCAGCCATCCCGCCAACGAACGTCCGCATACCTGGCTCACGCGGGATTATGGCTGCATTGGCCCGCGCCGCGTGGACGCCCGGAGCGGCAAACCTTTCACGCTCCAGCAAGGTGATTCCATCTCGACCCGGGTGGGCGTGCTGATTCACCGAGGTGACGTGAAATCCGGCCGGGTGGCCGAACGATACGAAGAGTACGCCGCCGGCAAGCTTTGAGCATCAAGCTGCTCGCACGGCGTAGTTGTGGACAAAACTGAACCAAACTGAGGGCAACTATGTTATTGGAAGACGCGCTGGATAAGTATCCCAAACACTTGAAACTTCGCGACGGCACTGAGACGGTCATTCGTCCCGTGCAACGGCGCGATGACCTCCGCCTGCAAAAGTTTTTCCTCTCCGTGCCGGAGGAGGAACGCCTGTTCATCAAGCAACCCATCACGGATCGCACCTTGTTTCGCCAGTGGTGCCGCCAGCCCGACTTCGAGCGCAACCTGCCGCTCTTGATGTTGCACGGGCAGAAAATTATTGGCGAAGCCACGCTCCACCAGCGCGGTGGCGGGTGGAAGCGGCACATCGGCCTGATCACGGTCCTGACCCACACCCAATACCGCGGGCGCGACGTGGCCAAGATTCTCGTCGCCGAACTGATCGAAGTTGCGCGGTATGCCGGCCTCCGCAAGCTCGAAGCCGAGTTGAACGACGAGCGCAAAGTTGCCATTCGTGCGCTGGAGGACCTGGGGTTCCACCGCCTGATGCATCTGGAAGACTATGTCCTGGACATGAAAGCTATATCGCACGGCTACGTGCTCATGGGCATGGAACTCAAGGTGGACGAAGAATACGCCGGCATCGGTGGGTGAGACGCTGCGGCGGCAACGGCCGGGCTCAGTCGGAAAACCCCGTACCACGCATGAGGCTCTCCACCGGGGCTCGGTCATCGGTCAACACGGGCGAGACGCTGGCGTTGCGCGGGGTGACGTTTTGAAACGCGCGCAGGCGCGTGGCGAATGTCGGCAGTTTCACTTTGCCCGAGCGAATCAATTCCCTTCCTTCCCGTTGAACGCGCGCGTAATCGTAAGGGACGGGCGACTTCGTGGCGATAATCACGACGTTGAGGCTCGAACTCGCGGGGAACAGATAGACCTGTGGAAAGACCTCTTTCATCGTGCGATAAAGGGCGCCGATGATGTCCGCCCGACCGCCCTGCAACTGTCCAATCACGTTGTACGCCAGCACCCCGTTGGTGCCCAGGCGCGCGCTGGCCTGGGCGAAAAACTCGCGCGTGACCAGGTGCGGCGGAATGGAGGAGCCGTAGCGCGAACGGGTGTACGCATCCACCAGGATCACGTCATACGTCTCCCGCCCGCGCTGGAGAAACGTGCGGCCGTCGTGTTGGTGAATCTTGTGCGTGGGAGTTTCGCGCACCTGAAAGTACTCGTTGGCCACCTTGATGACCACCGGGTCCACCTCGACCGATTCAATCATCACGTTGGTGTAGTAGTGCTGGTATGCCCGCTGAATGCTTCCGCCGCCCAATCCCAGCATCAGTACCCGTTTGATCTCGGGATTCCACACCCACGGCGCATGAAAAAATTCGGTGTACTCGAAATGGCCGAGCAGGGGGTTGGCCAGCGACATGCGGGTTTCCTGCGTGCCATTGAAACTCAACAGGCGAATCCCGCCGTCGTCAATCACCTGCACATGGTGATACGGGGAATGGGCTTCAAACACCACGGCGGCGTGCGGGCGGCCGATGCCACCCAACAGTGCCACCAGCAGCAAGGCAACTTTCATGCAGATACGCTTCATGACAGGGGCAAGGTAACGTTTTTGCGGCGGCTGGCCATGCCGCGTTTCAACTTTTTAGCGGCTCAACAGAATTGCCCATCCAGCGGTCCATCAGCAAACTCACCACCGCGAGCACCAGGATCAACGCGCCGGTAGCCCGGAAGATCGCGGACAAGCCCATAAAATCAATCAGCACATAGCCCGACACAAAGACGCCCGCGATGCTGCCCACCGTGCTACACGCGTAGATCAAGCCGCTGATCGTTCCCACTTGTTCCAGCCGGCGGGCGGCGAGGCGGATCATGTACGGGGAGAGAATCGCCAGCACGAAGCACGGCAGGAAGAACACCAGCGTGCTGCCCAGCGCCGGGTCCAGCTTCTGCCACAGGGCCGAAATCTCCCGATCCAGCGGGTGGCGCATAACAATGGCCTGGAGCAGCGGTGGCGTGAAATTTGGAATCAGCATGGTGAACAATCCGGCAACCGCCAAGAGAGGCGCCAGAAATGCCGCCCGTTTAAAGTGGTCCGCCAGCGCCCCACCGATGGCATAGCCCAACGCCAGCGCGATCAAGATCACCCCGATCTGGCTGATCCAGATGTAAAACGAGCCGCCAAAATCCTTGGTCAGATAGCGCGCTCCGGCAATCTCCAACACCATGATCGCGAAACCGCCCAGAAACACAAATCCCGCCGCAACAGTCTTGAGCATGGCATAAATCTACGCGGATTTCGGTGGTCGTGGAAATCATTTCGGCCCTTAACAGCCCGTAGAAATGTGAAGACGACGTCAGCGCGCTTTCGCAACCTTCCACGGCATCGCGAGCACGGCAGGTTCGTCACCTCGTCTCCTGTAGAAGAAGGGGTACTCTGACGGGCGGTTAAGCCCGGAAAGCGTCTGGTGGAGGACCAGCGCGCACGCGCTATCGAATCTGCTCCCTATTGCGCGGAAATCAGGACATGGTGTGTGCCGCAGTGGCAACCAGGTGGTGCGCCAATTCTCTTGCGATGACGCAATTGGGCGCTGGACTGCCGAGCGGAACGAGTAGGAACGCTGGAACGGAGCCGGAAGGTAAGCAAACACGTCGAGATGCAACCAACCCCACCCACGAACTCGCGGAGTGACACCGGCGGCAAGTCCGCCGCGCTGCGTCTGCGCCTCACGGCGGCGGCGGAGAACCACATCCGCGCTGGTCATCCGTGGGTGTTTGCCGACAGCGTGCGCGAGCAAAACCGGGATGGTGTCGCCGGCGAACTCGCGGTGATCTACGATCGCAAAGATCAGTTTCTCGCCGTGGGTTTGTACGATCCGCGTTCGCCCATTCGCGTGCGCGTGGTGCATACGGGCAAGCCGCGCCCAGTTGATCAAACGTTCTGGCAGGAGCGCCTGGAGACCGCGGTGCGCCGTAGGGAAGGCCGGTTCGACGAATTGACCACGGGCTATCGGCTCATCAATGGCGAGAGCGACGGCTGGCCGGGCCTCGTGCTGGACCGCTACGGCACGACATTGGTCTTGAAGGTCTATACGGCGGCTTGGTTGACGCGGTGGGAGGAGACAGTGGAACTCATCCGAGTGTATTTGAAGCCGCAACGACTCGTTATGCGCTTGAGCCGGAATATTGAGCCAGCGGCGTTGCCGGCGGGAATCAGCGATGGAGACGTGTTGCATGGTGAGAAGCAGGAGGACTCTCAGTTGTTTCTGGAAAGCGGGCTGCACTTCGAGGCCGACTTCCGACGCGGTCAGAAAACCGGCTTCTTTTTGGATCAACGGGAGAACCGGCGAATCGTGGAATCACTTGCGCGCAGGCGGACAGTGCTGAACGCCTTCAGTTTTTCGGGCGGCTTTTCGCTCTACGCGGCGCGCGGCGGGGCGCGGTCAGTCACCGACCTGGATATCAGCGCCCATGCCCTCGCCGCCGCGAAAAGGAATTTCAGCCTCAATTACAACCTGCCTGCCGTCGCCAACTGCCGGCATGAACTCGCGCAAGCCGACGCCTTTGAGTGGTTGGCCGGAAACTTGGGGCGGAAATTTGATCTCATCGTGCTCGATCCGCCTTCGTTGGCGAAGCGTGCGACAGAGCGAGCGGGAGCAATGCGGGCCTACACCAGACTGGTGCAATCAGGCATCGCGCATCTGGCGGCCGGCGGCATCCTGGTGGCGTGCTCGTGTTCGGCACAGGTCACGGCGAAGGAATTCTTCCGCGTCGTGCGCGAGGCGGCGGGAAGATCAGGTCGGGAATTCCAGGAACTGCGCACCACCCGCCACGCGCCCGATCATCCTGCCACGTTCAAGGAGGCGGAGTATTTGAAGGCAATTTATCTGCGCCGGAGGTAAACGAAGCCGTCCCTTCAACTACCGGAGCAGTTCGTCGTCCAATGGATTCAGAACAATCCGTTCGCCAGAATCCCGATGACGCTGAGTGGTCCCTGGTCCTCCAAACCTTCGGTGGCCTTGTCGAGTTTTTGCAGGGTGAGCTTGGCGTTCTTGTAGAATTCGGGTTCGTTGACGAGTTTGCCGACGGTGCCCTGGCCCTGGTTGATCTTCTCCAGAATCTCCCGGAGGTTGGTCATCGAAGCCGTGGTTTCGGCGTAAAGCTTCTCGTCCTTCACCAGCTTGCCAAGTGAGCCTTCGCCAGCATTGACGCCGTCCACCACCTTGCGCGCCTCGGCAATGGCCAGCTTGATTTCATCGCTGGTGGTCTGGAGATTGGAGACGGTATTGAGGGCGGTGTTGTGCAGGGCGTCATCGTAGATCAGTTTGCCCACCGTCCCTTCCCCCGAGGCAATTTGGGCCGAAGCATCGCGGATGTTCGCGATGGTTTCAGAGAGCGGCTCGGAATTTTGCCTCAAGAAATCGGTGAAGGGGCCGAGGAGATTGTCCAGGCTGTCACCCGAGAAGCTCTTGGTGAGGTTTTCGACGCCAGTCGCGACGCTGTCGAGTTTCTGCATGATGGCACTGAAGTCCGGTTGCTCGAGGCTCTGGAGCAGGGTATCGCCGGTGGCCTGGGGGGCGTCGAGCGAGCCGAAGTCAATCGCGACAAAATTCTGCCCCATCAACCCGGTGAACTTGATGATGGCGGTGCTGTCGGTCTTCACGACGGCATTGGGGCGGAGTTTCATGGTGACTTTGACCTTGTTGTTCGTCAGCGCGATTCCCTCGACGCGACCGATTTCAACGCCAGCCATTTTCACGCGATCACCCACCTTGAGTTCCTGGACGGTGTCGAACAGCGCGTGGATCTCCTGGCCTTTGCGGAAGCGGTCAAAGCCGCCCACGGTGTTGATGATGACGAAGGCGGCGAAGGCAGCCAGAGCCACGAACAGGCCCAGGCGGGTTTCAAGCGTGTTTTTCATGGGTGATTTCGATGATTCGGTTTGAAGTCTGCCTGCAAGAATCTTTGGATGATCGGATCGGGCCGGGCCTTAATCTCTTCGGGCGTGCCGATGGCCACGATCCGCCCCTCATTGATGACCGCCATCCGGTCGGCCACGCCGAAGGCAAGGTCACGGTCGTGCGAAACGACGAGCGAAGTGACATGGACGCGCTCCTTGAGTTTGAGGATCTCCTCGCCGATGACAACGGCAGAAAGCGGGTCGAGTTCACTCGTGGGTTCATCGTAAAGGATTAATTGTGGATCAATGACGAGGGCACGAGCGATGGCGGCGCGTTTCTTCATGCCACCGGAAAGTTCGTTGGGCATTTTGCGTTCGATGCCCTTGAGGCCAACGACTTCCAGTTTCTCCGCCACGATGCGGGCGATTTCCGCGGGGGGCTTGAGCCGGTGTTCACTGAGGTAGAGGCCGATGTTCTCCCCGACGGTAAGCGAGTTGAGCAGCGCGCCGGATTGAAACACCATGGCCATGCGGTAACGGCTCATGATGCCGTCGGAGTCGAGGGGTTCGCCGTTGATCCGAATCTCTCCGTCATCCGGTTTTTCGAGGCCGATGAGGTGACGGAGCAGGACGCTTTTGCCGCTGCCGCTGGGACCCATGAGGACGAAAACTTCGCCGGGATTGATTTCGAGTTCCACGCCGCGCAGGACCTCGTGGGCGCCAAACCGCTTGCGCAAGCCACGCACTTGCAGGCCGACGGCATGGGGGGTGAGTTGCGGAGCGTTCATTACCTCAGCAGGATGCTCGTCAAAACGTAGTCGAAAATCACGATCAAGACGATGGAATTGACGACCGCCTTGGTCACGGAGCGGCCAATTCCGCGCGGGCCGCCAATGGTTACGAGGCCTTGATGGCATGAAACTACGCCCACGATCAGCGCAAAGCAGAAGGACTTGAACACGCCGTTGGCGACGTCGGCGGCATCCACGACTTCGCGCAGGTTGCCGAAAAAGGCGCCAAACGAAACCACGATGCGTTCGTTGGCAATTGACACCAGCGCGCCGCCCAGCCAACCGACCAGGATGGCGAACACCACAAGCATGGGCAGGGCCAGCGCAATGGCCACGACGCGCGGTAGCACGAGATAGTGGATGGGGTTGATGTTCATCGTGCGGAGCGCGTCAATTTCTTGATAAACCCGCATGGAGCCGATTTCCGCCGCCATGGCCGAGCCGATGCGACCGGCGATGAGGATGGCCATCATGACGGGGGCCAGTTCCTTGGCCATGGAAATGCCCACGAGACCGCCCACCGCTCCCGCCAGACCGCGTTCGACGAGCACGGGACCGGTTTGCAGTGCCAACACCCCGCCGATAAAGAACGAGAGCACGCACACCATCAGCAGGCTGGCGTTGCCAATCTCGAAGAACTGGTCAAACACCTTCTGGCGCTGGCGCCACGTCTGCGGCAACGCCAGCAACGTGCGCCAGAACAACAAAACCATTTCGCCGATGTTTTGAAACATATCGCGTTGCAGTTATCTCGAATCGGCGGCGGGCGATGGCGCCGCATCCAGACGTCCGAAAGGAAGGTAGAACACACGCCAGTGCCGGGTCGCCGTGCCGGATTGATACTGGAAAATCCCGAAAAGGAGCGAGCATTTTTTGGCGGTGGGCGTGGACTCGTGCCGGTAGAGATTCCAGAGCAGGGATTGGCTGGCAGTGGCGGTTTGCGGATTATGCTCCGCGCGCCACAGCGACCAGAGTGGCGACCAGTTGCGTTCGACGCTTTTGCTGTTGGGCAGCACGGGCTCAAGCGGCGCCAGGATTTGCAGGCGGCTGCGACCGTCAAAGTTGCGCCGCCAGGTGAACAGCGGCCAAAGGTCGGTGCGCGCCTGCGTCTTGCCGGATTCAAAGTTTTGCTCATTCACCTCGGAATACAGGAAGAAGAGGAGGCGTATTCGGTCGCGGTCCAGTTCGCCGACTTGCAGGCGGTTGTACTTGTACAAGGGCCACAGGAAAAAATCGCTTTGGAGGGAATCGGTCTTTGCCTGGCTGATGAAGGGCCAGACTCGGGAAACGGTTTTGCCTTCTCCGCGCGCAAACACGATCAGCGGCCAAGGGGCTCCGACTTCGTGATACTGCTTTTCCCGGTCGTCCGTAATGGTCAACCCAAACGGCCAAAGGTAGGAAGTGGAATCGCGGCGCGGGGACCGCAGGTAGTTGTAGAAGGGTAACAGAAACTGCTGGCGCTCCGGATTATCCGTGCCGATTTCGCGCTCTTGATGCGCAAACAAGGGCCAGACCGCGAGCCATTTGTCGTGCCCGGGAAGGATTTCCTCATCGCCCCAGCTATTGGTCCTGGTGGTCACCTCCTTGTGCTCATGGCCCAACAGTGGCCAAAACTGCCAGCCCTTTAACCCGTCGCCGTAACGCAGGTGAAAAAACGGATAGAGATAATTGTAGGTGGTGACTTCTCCCGATTGCGGGCTTAACCACCGGCCCGCCAGCGCCGCGGCCACGTCGTCCTGGGAAGAGTCGGCGGCTCTTCCCCGAACGGATTTCACGTAGAGCGGCCAGAGGACAAAATCAATCTCGCTGCGAAACAGCCGGTTCTTGAGATGTCCATAGAACGGCAACAGCGCGGTGTAATTGTGTTGCGGATCCGGTGATCGCTGTTGGAAGTAGAGGGGAAACACGGTGAATCGGGACTTCGGAATCTCCTCCTGCGTCTGACCGCCCGCAAAACTGAGAAGCTGAATCAATTGCCAGCGATACTCGCTGCCGAACCGGTCATACGTCAGTAACGGATAGAGCAGGTCGAACTCATGGAAGTCAGTCTCGGTGCCTTGAGTATCGGAAAAAAACGGTGGCACAGCCAGGGTGCGGTCGGAATCGCGCGTTTGTTGGTAAAAGAATGGACCCACTGCCTCAGTTCGCCAGCCCGCTTCGCGGGTCAGTGGGAAATGATCGTAGAGCAATCCAACGTTCCAGAGATCACCTCTCGCCGAGCCGATGCCAAAACAGCCGACCAAAGCCAACACAGCCAGCAACAGCCGACAGCATGAAACCCGCAAACACTGGGGTTTCCTGCTTCGTCCAAGAGAGTGGTAATGCGCTGAAATCACGAAATATTGATCTGTCTGGACGATAACGTTATCGGCATCCCGCACACCCCTATGGGGCGGTGTAAACATAGAGTTTGACTTTGGCAAAGGCTCAATTACTTTTTCCTCATACTTGAGGTTTCAACCTCGGTTCCTCCCGACCCAGTGTCGATCATGCATTGTCGGCACTGGGTTGTTTTGTCGGGTGACCGGCGTGTCGTCCCAAGAGGTTCAGCAACGCGGGAAGGAACGTCAACCCGGCAATCATACAGGTCGCCACCGCCGTCGCCATCACATAGCCCAGACTTTGGATGCCTTGATGCTCGGCAAGCACCAGACTCCCGAAACCCGCAATCGTCGTCAACCCCGACACCAAAACTGCTTTGCCGGTACTCTTGGCCAGGATGGCCGGCTGTTGTTCTTCAGCGAACCGGTTGAGGATATGAATCCCGTTCGTGACTCCGATGCCAATGGCCAATGGCAAGGTCATGATGTTCGCCGGGTTGAATGGAATGTTGCAGAATCCCATCAGTCCTCCAAGCCAGATTCCGCCCACCGCCACGGGGAGGAGCGCGAGCAGCACCGAAACCAGACTCCGGAAGTGGATTGCGACCAGGATGATGATCGCAATCAGCGAATACAAGGCCGCCTCTTCATAACTGTCCTTAAGCAACGACGTGTACTCATAAAGTTGGACGGGCGTGCCGGTAATGATCGGATGATTCGTCCCCTGCGGATCAAGCGCCTGCCGCAGTTCAAGGATGAACTCCTGCTGGTTCACCCGCTGCCAGATGTCGTGTCGCGGATAGACTTGTAGCAGGAACTTCCCGGTGGCTCCCACAAAGCGGTTGCGCAATGCGGCTGGAAGGTCCTCTACTCGCAGTCGCTCGCGATGGTCCTGATTGCGCAGGGCCTCGAAGGTTTCCCGCACATCGCGGAAGAGGGCGCGCTGAAAGGCCGCCAGTTGAGGAGCACTGTCCGGCCGGTGCAGCATTTCCCTGCGCAGCCGTTCGACAGCTTCGCGCAGGGATTGAAGTTGGGCGGCCAGCGCGGTTTCCTCCTCCGGCACCGCGGCACTGGCCGCGCCCAAATAACCGCCCAATGAATAAAGCGACAGGCTGAGTTCGGGCACGCTGACGGGGCGAGCATCCGGTTTGGGAAAAGACAGGCCGGCCAGTTCCTGCTTGATGTCACCGATCAACTCAAGTTTGCGGGTTTGGTCTTCCTGCAAAAAATGACTGATGGAATCCACGCCGGCCACCGTCGGCAGGGTTTTAAGTTTCTCCTCCAACGCCACGGCTTCGTCCAAAGAATCCGCCACCACGGCGCCAAACAACACCGAACGCGGCGTGGCACTCGTGGCGTTGATGAGCTTCTTCTCAAAAACCACTGCTGCCAAATCCGCGCTCTGCATGTTGAGCAGGTTGTAGTCAAAGCGCACCTTGGGAAATTGCGTCAGTGCCAACCCGCAGAACCCCAGGCTCATTACGGTGACGAACACCGGCCGGCGCAACCACAACTGCTCGAGCCGCGCCCGGGCGTTCAGTTGCTCGCCGAGTTGATGATCAATGAGGTTCTGCCGTCCTCGCAAAAGAAGCACCGGCAGCAAGGTCATCATGGGCACCAGCGAGATCAACAAACCGCCGCCGCAGATCAGGCCCATTTCCTGGATGCCCCGGAAATTGGTCAAAGTCATGGCGAGAAACGCTCCCGCGGTGGTGAACGCGCCCGTGAAAATGCCCCGGCCGCTGAACACCATGGCCTTGGCCAGCGCCTCCTCCTGGCTCCGTCCATGGCGCAATTCCTCCTCGTACCGCGTCACCAGATGCACTCCGAAATCAATGCACAACCCGATGAGCATCGGCACGAAAGTGATCGTCAGAATGTTCAAATGGCCCACGGTGGCAGTGGCAAACGCCAGCGTGTAGGCCAGGCCAACGATCAGGCAGACGGTCGCCTTGATCGGCCGCCCGCTTTCTTGATAACCGTAGATGAAGATCAAGGCGCACAAGCCGAGCGCGAGCACGCTGGCCAGGGAGGTGTCCTTCTGGGACTGAAGCATCTCGTCGAGTTCCAGTACCGGTTCCCCCGTCAGGCCAACATTCAGGCCGGGCACCTCGATCCGGGTTTGGGCCACCAACTCCCGCATCCGCTCCACCGCCGCCGCGTTCAATTCTTCGCGCGGTGCGTGCGCCGTCACGAGATACATCTGCCCGTGATTGAAGGTGATGTATTCCTGTTGCGCCGCCTCGGGACCGGCATCGAACAAGGCGGTTACTCCCGGCGACGGCGGCATGCCGGGGCGAGTCAGGCTCGCGGTAGCCTGCCGGAAGATGCGTTCCAGCGCGGGCAGCGCCTTGAGCATGGCGTCGGTGTGCGCCGACTCCTCACGCCGGGCCGTGCGGAACTGCGTGTTCACCATGTCGCAAAGCGAGGTCAGATTGGTGGTGCGGGTAAACGTCTCAATGAACGGCCGATAATCCGTCAAAGTCTGCTTCAGCCCGGCCAGATCGCTTTCCGGGACAAACAGCAGCGCCTTTGCCCCCATCATCTTCAGGTCGCCCCGGTAGAACACGTCGCGGAAGAGATTGGTTTCGGCCTCCAGCTTGGCGCCCAACCGCTCGACGAACTGGCGGTTCTTCTCCGGGTCTTCGCTTTCCACCACCACCACCAGATCATCCTGAACCGGGAATTCCGCTTTGAACCGCAAGAAGTTCTGGTGGTACTTCTTGTTGGGGCCAACCAGATTGTTGCGGCTGGTATCAAACTCCAGATTCTGAAGGGTATAGAAGATGCAGGCCACGAAGAGCAGCGCCTGCGGATAGAAAAACCAGCGTGGGTAATGGAAGACGGCTCGCGCCAAATGCGCGAGCAATCGCGGCAGCAGGGAGTCCGCGTTCAGTGGCTTCATGTTCCACGCACCGGGCCGGGCGGCCCTCTGTGAAGTGAGAGAAGTCGGTTCACATCAAGACCGCCCAGGCCTCAGGCGTTCACTCCCGCTTCGGTAAATTCGGCGTTGGCATACACCTCCTTGACATCATCGTGCTCCTCCAACGCTTCAATGAGCCGGCTGACGGCCGCGATGTTGGTTTCCCCGCTCAACGGCACCACGACCGTGGGCAGCGCGGTGACCGCCGCCGCCTCGCACTTGATGCCTTTGGTTTCAAGCTGCTTGTGAACCGCCTCGAATTGCGCCGGTTCGGTCAGGATTTCATATCCCTGGGCCTCGGTCTTGAAATCCTCCGCTCCCGCCTCAAGGGCGAGTTCCATCAGGGCATCCTCTTCCGTCGCTTCACGCGACACGATGATTTGTCCCTTGCGCTGGAACAACCGGCTGACGGAGCCCGGCGTGGCGATGCTGCCACCGGCTTTCGTCACCAGACTGCGGATCTCCGCCGCCGTGCGATTGCGATTGTCCGTGCTGACCTCCACGAGCAAGGCCACGCCGTTCGGGCCGTAAATCTCGTAAGTCAAATCCTCGAAGCTCGCGCCTTCGCCGCCGCCCACGCCTTTCTTGATGGCGCGCTCGATATTGTCGTTGGGCATGTTCGCCCCGCGACATTTCAGCAGCACCATGCGCAGGCGTGGATTCAGGGTCGGATCGCCACCCGCGAGTTTGGCCGCAATGGTGATCTCGCGGCTCAGTTTGGAGAATATCTTCCCGCGCTTCGCGTCAATCGCGCCCTTGAAGTGTTTGACCTTCGCCCATTTGCTGTGTCCGGCCATGGCTGAATTAGAACTTAACCTGTTCCAAGTAACGCAAGCTCTGTGGAATCTGTTCCAGCACGGAGGGTGATTCGTCCTCAATGAAGTAATACTTCACGCCGGCTTTCTTGGCGGCGCGCAGCAGTGACGGCCAGTCCACCTGACCGGTGCCAATCGGCACGTTGTTGGCCACGTCGGTGTGGCCCGTGAGCGCGCCGGTTTTCACGCCGGATTTCAAATCCTTCACGTGCATCAGCGTCCAGCGTTTGCCGTACCGGTTCAGCAGGGCCACCGGGTCCTGGCCGGGATACACGGCCCACACCACGTCCATTTCGTAACTCACGTGCTTCGGATTCGTCTCTGCCATCATGAGGTCGAACAATGTGCCGTTGCCGTGGGGATGAAACTCATAACCGTGGATGTGGTAGAAGAACTTCAACCCGTGTTTGGCCAGTGCCGCGCCCGCCCGGTTGAACACCGCAATGGCGTCACGACATTCCTGCTCATCAAACGCACCTTGGTGGGGAATCCAGGCGCAGCCGACGTATTTCAGACCCAGCAGCTTGGCCTCGCGCGCAATGCTCTCCACGTCGTCGCGGAATTTCTCATAAGGGAAATGGCCTGCCACCGGTTTCAATCCATGTGCCGCCAGCATTTGCTTGAACTCGCCCGGAGGATGTCCGTAAGTCCCAGCCAGTTCCACGTAGCGGAAACCGAAGTCACGCGTCCGCGCCAGCGTGCCCGGCACATCCTTGGCAAATTGGTCGCGCAGACTGTAGAGCTGCAAGCCGATGGGGCCTTTGAAGCTCTTACCGTGACCGGCTTTCCCTTGCGGTTTGTCCGCCGCCTGGACCTGCGTGGACCACAAAATGAAACCAGCCAAGACCATCAACAGGTAAAAAGTGTTCTGTTTCATACGCGGAGTTAACACCATGCCCGCCACCGAGGAAAGCGCGATTCCAACCTCACTGAACCGGTTGTTATCGCTGCGAACTCCTGGTTCGACTGTCGGTCCGTTTCAGCTTAATCTCCCCCGCTGTGAAGACAATATGAGTCAGTCCCCCCAAACGCCCGCCGCTGTAAACGCCAGTGCCGGTGTCACCGAAATACGTGTGGCTGGCATGACCTGCAACAACTGCGCGCGGCATGTCACGGAAGCTCTTCAGACCGTGCCCGGGGTGCGCAGTGCGTCCGTTCTGCTCGACGCCGGCCGCGCTTCCGTCCGCTGGGCGGCTGACGCTACACCGGACCTGACGTCCGTCCTCAGCGCCGTCAAGCAAGCGGGCTTTGAGGCCGAAGCGGTTGATCCAGCCAGCTCTGCGCATGTCGAGAAAGCCGCCCACGCGGGCTGGCATTTGAATCTGTGGCTGGGCGTAATTGTCACCGCGCCTTTGATGGCCGGTGAATGGATTTTTGGCCTGGGTCTGAAATCTTGGTTTCAATGGTCGTCCTTTGTGCTGGCCGGCACGGTTCAGTTGATTGCGGGAGCGCAGTTCTATCGCGGCGCCTGGCGGCAACTTAAAGTCGGCCGCTCGAACATGGATACGCTCGTCGCGCTCGGTTCGAGCACGGCTTTCGGTTACAGCGCATGGGCTTTGTTGAGCGGGCACGGTGGGCATGTGTATTTCATGGAGGCCGCGGCCATCATCACGCTCATCAGCGTCGGCCACTGGCTCGAAGCCCGGGTAAGCGCCCGCGCCTCCAGCGCTCTCAAATCGTTGCTGCATCTGGCGCCCCAAACTGCCCGTCGCATCGGAGTCCCGGTTTCCGTTCCGGCGCGTCCCGGTTCAGGATTCAACCTGCTTGACGCGAAGTTCACGGCCACCGCCGCGGCGACAGTCGAAACCGAAGTCCGCGTCGCCGAACTCCAAGCCGGCGACCTGGTGGCGTTGCGGCCCGGGGATCGCGTGCCCGTGGACGGCGTTGTGACGGAAGGTGATTCCGCCGTGGACGAATCCATGCTCACTGGGGAATCCGTGCCCGTGGACAAATCGTCCGGGCATCAACTCTACGCCGGCACGGTGAATGTGAATGGGCGACTGGTCATGCGCGTGACCGTCACGGGCGAGGCCACGGCGCTGGCGCACATCATCGCCGCCGTGCAACGGGCGCAGACCAGCCGTGCCAACATTCAGCGCCTGGGTGACCGTGTCAGCAGCGTGTTCGTGCCGTTGGTGGTGCTGGTGGCCATTACGGCCGGGCTGTGGTGGGGAGCGGCGCCGGAATCAGCGGAGCAGGTTCACGACTGGTTCGCGCGCTTCCTGTGGCCGGCACATCCGCCGATTGGCCAGTTGGCCGCGGCGTTCATCATTGCGGCCGCTGTGCTAATCATTGCCTGTCCGTGCGCGATGGGACTGGCCACGCCCGCCGCCATCATGGCCAGCGCCAATGCGGCCGCGCGACGGGGAATCCTAATCCGTGACGGCGTGGCGTTGGAGAAAGCGGGCGGCGTCACGGCAGTGATCTTCGACAAGACGGGAACGCTGACCATCGGCAAACCGAAAGTGGTGAGTACTTGGGAAGCCAGTCAACTTGAGACCGACAGCGCGTTAGTCGCCAATCCAGGGCTGGAATCAAAGGCCGGCTCGACGCCCGTGCTGCGCGTGGCCGCCACGTTGGCGCGTCACTCCACGCATCCCGTCAGCCAGGCGGTTGCCTCACTTTCATCAACCGAAATGCAGATTACCGACTGGAAGGAGATTCGCGGCGCCGGCGTTGAGGGCAACGTTCAACTTGCGAAAGGCCGTGCTCGTCTCGGCTCGCTTAACTGGCTGCGCGAGTCGAATGTGGATTTGGCGGTAGGTGAGAGTTTCATCGGTGAATGGTCTGCCCGGGGCGCAACGCTCGTCGGCGTGGCTGTGGACCAGACGCTGCTCGGATTGTACGCGGTGAAGGACACACTGAAGTCCGGCGCGGCGGCCGTCGTGGAGCAACTGCAACGGCAAGGGCTGAAACCCTATCTGCTCACTGGCGACAACAAAGTGACGGCGGCCAGCATCGCGGAACAATCGGGTATCGCGCCCGAGAATGTATTCGCCGAAGTTCGCCCGGAACAGAAAGCCGGGTTCGTGAAGCGATTGCAGCAGCAAGGCGAACGCGTGGCCTTCGTGGGCGACGGCATCAACGATGCACCGGCCCTGGAGCAAGCGGACCTGGGGATTGCCGTCGCTCGCGCCAGCGACATCGCGCGCGAGGCGGCGGACATCATTTTGCTGCGGTCGGAGATTGATGCCGTGCCCGAAGCGCTGGGCCTGGCCCGAGCCACGTTGCGCACCATCAAACAGAATCTCTTTTGGGCTTTTTTCTACAATGCGATCGGCGTGCCGTTGGCGGCCCTCGGCTTTATGAGCCCGGTGCTCTGCGCCGCCGCCATGGGGTTTTCCGATCTGATCGTGATTGGCAACGCATTGCGTTTGCGGCACTGGGAGAATCGAGCGTAATCCCCCGACAATTTCAGCGATCCTCCGGTGCCGGAATCCGGGGCGGTGCGAACTCGCGCCCTTCGGTGGGCGCTCCCTCTCGCAGAGGACGACGGCGTTCTGGCGGTGGAGCTTCACCCGATCGTCTAGGCAGAGGCAGACGAGGCTTCATCAATTCTTCGTAGCGCGCCCTTTGTTCCGGGGTGAGCTGCGCGCGAATCTGTTCCTTCGTCTCCTGCATCTCGCGGCGCAGTTGGGGCGCGAGGCCGTCCCACAACTGCCGGTTGCGTTCCTGGCCTTCGGCAATGATTCTCCCAATGCGTTCCCGTTGTTCCGGGGTGAGACGCAGTTCGTGATCGAGCCGTTGCAGAAATTCCCGTTGCAGGACCTGGGCTTGCGGACTGTTGGGGTTGGGCAACCGTAAATCGCGTGCGCCGCCGGGAAAGTCGCCACCCCGCATGGGATTCTCCCGATGGTCGGAACCAGATTGGTGTGGAACGTCGTGGCTGGTGTAATTGACGAGTAAACCGCCGGTAATGACACCGGCGCCAAAGATCACCAGCGTGGCGAGGACTATCTTCCAGACATTCACCAGGTTTCCTCAGAGTGATCCACGGTGGCGAGCATCGTCTGCTCAAACACCTGGGCGATGTCTTCGTCGCTGACACTCGACGCCGGGGCGAACGCCGTCCACGCGCCCAGGGCCAGACTGATGGCTACGCACGGTGCCGCTGCGCGCCACAGCGCCCGCGCCCAGAATGCGCCGAGATCCGCCGTCGCTCCGACCCGCAAGCGAGCCACGATGCGTTTCTCAAACGCATACGGCACGCGATCGGAGGGAGGTTGGACGCGGGCGGCCGCCATCAGTTTCTGCTGCAACTGGTCCAAGTTCATAACATCAACGTTCAGTTCAGACGGGGGGCGCGGTTTCACGGTTACAAATACTTGTCGCGAGCCAGGCGGGCGAGAATTTTCCGCATTTCGGCCCGCGCCCGAAAGGCCCGCACTTTCACCAGCGTCCCGGACCAGCCGGTCAATTCCGAGATTTCCTTCACCGAGCGATCCTCAATTTCCAGCAACGTGATTACCAACCGCGCCGCCGGCGACATCTGTTCCAGAGCGCGTTCGATCAGTTGGCGGGCGGCGTCGGCGTGTTCGTCGGCGGATTCCGGCTGGGCGACAAACCGGTCCAGCCAATCAGTTTCCGGTTCGGACAACTCGGAAAACGTGGTTTCCCGGTTGCGCTGATGGCCGCGCAAGAAGTCATAACACGTTCGCACCGCCAGTCGCATCAGCCAGTGTTCAAACGGGGCATCACCACGAAAGCTGCTCAATTTGTTGAACGCCTTGAGCCAGACTTCCTGGACGATATCTTCGACCTCGCTCTCGCGCCGCGCGTAACGCCGGGCGGTGGCAAAGACGCGCGGGGAGTACTGCTCCACCAGTGGCTCGAAGCTGGCGGCGTCGCCTTTCAGCACGGCGGCGATCAACTCCGCTTCGGTCCGTTCCATTGGCGCTATACATGCCAGAGTCGGCTTGCCCGAGGAAGTCAAAAGCCACCGCGCTGGTGGTAGTGCGATGGCCTTGACCATGTTCCGAAACGTAATTGCTCAACGCGGTGAACGCGCCGGCGGCGGCAGGTCGTGTTCGCCGCGCGGCTCGCGCAATGGACGCTCTCCCCGGCGTGGTTCGTCGCGGCGCAGTTCTTCGCGCGGTTGTTCGCGCCGCAACTCCGGGCGCGCTTCCCCGGCTGCGCTCGGGGGCAGGTTCCTGATGCGCTCGATTTGTTCGGGCGCGAGGGGCGGTCTCACACGCGCCAGCGCCCGGCCGCGGAGCACTGCCAGTTCGCCTTCGAGTCGTCCGGTTTCCAAGGCCGCCCGGCGCACCGCATCCTCATCCAACCTGGGCGACAGGCTTGCGTGCATCAACTCACGGCGCGCCTCGCGGAGTCTTTGCTCCAGTTCCCGCGTTCGCTCGCGCTGATCCAACATGATTTCTCGCAGGGAGGCGCGCTGGTCTTCGGTCAAAACCCGCTCCAACTGGGGGGCAAATCGGCCGGGTGGAAGGGCTTGAGGCGCCCCTGCCGGTGGACGGTCCACTCGCGGCAGATCGCGTTGCGGTTCGCGGGGCATCTGGCGGGGAGGCAGTTCGCGCGAGCGGAAGTCATCAACCCGGCGCAGGCTGCTTTCCAGTCGTTCCAGTCGTCGTTGTTCCTCCGGGGTAAGTGAGCCAGAGGCTTCTTTCTGGCGCAGTTGCTCCAGGATTTCCTGCAACCTCTCCCGACGTTGTTCCGCGACCGGAGCAACTCCGCGATCCGGCGGTGGGTCGGCTTGACTTGGCTGGGCGAAAGCAGGGCCGCCGGTCAAGACCAGATTTGCGGCCAGGCAGAATAGCACGGTTTGAGTTTTCATAGAATTTCACTGAGCGGTGCATTCAACAATTTGACGTTCACATCAGGGGGAGACGACCGCCGCCCGGTGGTGGTTACAGGAAGACTGAATTATGCAACCGACGAATCGTCGGAGGACGCAGTTTAGCGTCTGATGCCAAACGCCTGCTCGAAGTCCGCGGAGAACCGGGTCAACGCGGCACTGATCTTGGGCGGTTGCTCGGAGAGCGTGTTCGCCATACGTTCGAGGGTCTGCGGGTTGTACTTGATGAGTTCCGTGGCCGCCAGGATCAGGGACAAATTGTTATTGATGTCGTGTCGCAGCTTGGAGAGGTGTTCGTTCAACTTCTCAATCTGCTCGACTGTCAAGGTCACGGGTTGGCTCGGCAACGTCATACCCCAGAATGAGCGGAAGCGGTGCGTCAAGCAAGCTGCATCCGGGGCTCGCCTGCCATCCGCGAGGACTATCGGGATCGCGCCCGGCTCAGTTGGCCGAGATGCAGTAAACGCTCTGATGACCGCGAATGAACAATTCCTTGCCCACCAGTGCGATTGAGGCATCCGCACGTTCCTCCAGTTTGTTCGTGGCCAGGACTTCAAGGTTGGGACCTTGCTTGAGCACCAGGGTCGTGCCATCGCGGCCCAGCACATACACGCGGTCTTTCGCGGCCACGGGCGAGGCGTAGATGCCCGAAAGCCCCTCCAGCCGTTGCTCCTCAAAATACGCCTTGCCGCTCTTGGCATCGAAACAGGAGAGGATGCCGGAGTTGACCTTGACCAGGTAAAGCAGGTTGTCCACGAGCAAGGGCGAGGGGACATACGGCGTGTTGCGATTGTGACTCCAGCGGATGGCGTCGGTGCCGGCCAGGTCACCGGTGTGCCCCAACGCGATGGCGAACAGCGCGCTGCCGCGAAAGCCGCTGGTCACATAAACCGTGCTGGCATCCGCCACGGGGCTGGGAATGACATTGCCGGTCTGGCCGCCGCAGGACCATAACTCCTTGCCAGTCGCAAGATCGTAACTCCGCACCTTGTCAGTTGCATTGACCACCACCTGGAGTTTATCTCCGTGCTGCACAATCAACGGCGTGGCCCAGGACGTGGCCTCGCTGCGCGGATTTCGCCAGAGTTCCCTGCCAGTGCGCCGGTCGAGGGCGACGATGAAGTCGTTGTCCGTCTCATCATCCCAGCAAACGACTACCGTGTTGCCGTGCAACGCGGGCGATGAACCTTCGCCGAAGCTGTTGCGCGTCCGCATCTGACCAAAGTCTTTCTGCCATTTCAAATTCCCCTCCAGATCGTAACAGTGCAGCCCGCGTGATCCAAAATAAGCGAGCACCACCTCGCCATCAGTGACCGGCGAGGCCGAGGCAAAACCGTGATCCTGATGATGCCCCTCGTGGGGTACTTCTTCACGCGCCACTTTTTGCCAGAGGGTTTTGCCGGTGGCGCGGTCCAAACAAAGCACGGAGAACTCATGTTTCTCGGTGGGTCGCTCGGAACGGCCAAAGCCACCACCGCCACCACCAGGCCGACGGCGGCCATCGCCCTGTCCGGCGGCAGGGGATTCGGGCGTGGCCGGTGAAGCGGCGACCGCGGGCGTTTCGGCGGGCTGGCCGGTCTTCACCGCGGTGAGGATAAACACTTTATTCCCCCAAATGATGGGAGTCGAAGTCCCGAAACCGGGAGTCTTCACCTTCCACTTGAGATTCTTGGTCTCGCTCCATTCCAGCGGCGGATCGGCTTCCGGAGCCACGCCCGTGAGGAGCGGGCCGCGCCATTGCGGCCAGTAGCGCCGGGCCTCCTCGGCGGAGGCTGCAGCCGTAAAGGTGGAAAGTGTGATGGCGAGCGTGCTCGCGCCAATGGCTGAGGACAATGATCTCATGGTTCAAACTCTGGACGGCTTGTTTGGCAAGACAGTTACGCCAGATTTGCACGCGGGGCAAGTAGCCATAGCAATAAAACAGTCCGTTTGCCTCGGGCGAGTTGAGGCCAGGTCTGAAATCCATTGCCGCGGTGGAATCCCACCTGCCCGCGGGTCATCGAGAATCGGGATTGCGGTCCATGGGTGAATGGTGCTGCAGTTCCGCTGCCACGCGCTCGGCGGCGCGCATTACCCGCAAGACATTCAACCCGGCTACTTTCTGGATTTCCCCGGGCGTGTAGCCGCGGCGCAGCAACTCTGCCAGCAACGCCGGATACTTGGAGACATCCTCCAATCCCACGGGCGGACCGGAAAACCCCTCATAATCCGCCCCGATGCCAATATGATCAATGCCCGCCACTTTACGGATGTGGTCAATGTGGTCGGCCACGTCGCTCAATGCTGCCCGGCTGCCGCGTGGCCGTGACCGGCGCCATTCCGTCATTCCGGCGTCCACTTTCTGCGGGTCGTCCTGATAGCGTTGCTGCAGTCGTTGCCGTTCCGCCATGCTGGCTTCAAACATTACGCGGTCCTGCTCCGTAAGGTAGCCGGGGAGAAAACACACCATCACCACGCCGCCGTTGGTCTTGACCAGTTGCAGGACGTCGTCGGGCACGTTGCGCGGGTGACGGCACAGCGCGTAGGCCGAGGAATGGGAGAAGATCACCGGCGCTTTCGTCACGCGCAAGGCATCGCGCATGGTGTCGTCGGTTACGTGCGACAAATCCACCAACATGCCGAGGCGGTTCATCTCGCGGACAACTTCTTCGCCAAACGAAGTCAATCCACCGTGTTTGGCGTCGTCGCCCGCCGCATCGGCCCAATCGGTGTTCTGGGTGTGGGTCAGCGTCAGGTAACGCGCGCCCAGTTTGTAGGTCATCCGTAGCGCGGCCAGTGAATTGTTGATGGAATGTCCGCCTTCCATCCCGATGAGGGAGGCAATTCTGCCCTGACGGTGAATCCGCTCCACGTCGTCCGCCGTCAGGGCCAGTTCAAACGTGTCGGGATACCGCGCGCACAAGCGATGCACCACGTCAATTTGCTCCAGCGTGGCCTGCAACGCTTCCGCCCCCGGCAACTTGGCGGGCACATAGACCGACCAGAACTGTCCGCCGACCCCACCGGCGCGCAGGCGCGGAATGTCGGTGACCCACGGAGGATTGAACTGGCTGGTGTCGCGCCGCAGATCAATCGCCGACAGATCGCCGCCGCGTTTGCGGTACTGCCAGGGCAGATCGTTGTGCCCGTCAATCAACGGCACTTCGCGGAGCAACGCCCGCACTTCGGCCAAGCGGCGTTCGGCCGCTTCATCCGCCAGAGCGGTCGTTGGAAGAATCAAAGCCGTCATGCACGCACAGACAAGAAGGACGGGCCGCACAGTTTTCATTGGTCTTGGGCCGCAGTGTGGCAGCGAGGTTTCGGTCCGCCAAGCGAAAGATCAATTTCGTGCTCACGGCGATGGTGAGGCCGGTGAGGTCAATGCAGGCTGCCATTCCGCCAGACGCGCCGGCAGTCCGATGACGGCTGTGCCATTCAAGGTCATGGCCAATTCCTCAAGGTAAACCTCTGTGGCCGACGCGGGACTCGCCCTCCGAATCACCGGCGGGGAAATGTGATGCAGCCCTGCGCCATCGAGCGTGTTTGTCCGTGGTGAAGGCGGCGGAGCGGACTTTACGTCGCGGGGAACCGCGGGCGTGTTGGTGAGCTGCTGCGAGGCCGTCGGCTGGTCCACAAAATTGGTGACGCCCACCAGCGCGTAGCCGTTGAGGTTCAAGGTCAGCCGGCCCAGATGCAAACGCAGTCCCTTTGTCGGCGTGACCCCAAACAGGTTTGATGCCAGTGCGGGCAGGTTGGTGTGGCTGATGACCAGTTGATTTGTGCCGCCGTCCCCCACCCGGATCACGTCTTCGCGCACTTCAATCCGTGACACCGTTTGTTTCAGCGGCAACGTCTGCCGGTTGGCCCCGGCTTCCATCGTCGCGGACGGCGATTCCGCAACGGTCTGCTCCGCGGTGGGTGCAGTCAGCGAATTGGCCAGACCGACCAGCGCGAAGCCATTCAGATTCAGCGTCAGACTTTCCACGTGGACGCTGACGCCGAACTCGCTCAACTGACCGATCAGATTGGTCAGGAGATTGTAGGCGACGGTCTGGTTGGCGGTGATGCCGTCGAGAGCGGCGGGCGGCAGCGGTTGATCCTCCTGAGCGCGGCCGGCCAAGGCGGTGAACAACCCAAGAGTAAGCCAGGCGATCGGTTTCATGGTGTTGAACTCATTTGAAGTTCCATCGGAAACCAGAGCAGATGTTGGGCAGGGGTTCAATGCAATTCACGGGCAAAATTTGACCAAGGGCGTTGATTTTAGTCTTTGAAGCCTTGCGCCCCAGCTTTACCTTGCGCGCATGAAACATGCGGGCAAAGCCCGAAACGCCGCTTTTCGATTGATCTTACTGGCCATGATTGCCGTGCTGGCCCTCGTGCTGGCCGGCTTCCTTGGCACGGTAATCGGCGCTTCGATTTTGGCACTGACGTCGGTGCTGGTTGGGCTGTGGCTGCTGTTCGTGGTGTTCACGTTGTATTTCTTTCGGGATCCGTCCGCGCGCGTGCCGGCGGGTAAAGGGCTGGTGGTTTCCCCCGCGCACGGCACCGTGGACCTGATTGACGAAACCACCGAAGCCGAGTTCATGGGCGGTCCCTGCCAGCGCATCTCCATTTTCCTTTCGGTGTTCGACGTTCATGTGCAGAAAGCGCCCATCAGCGGCAACCTGGTGTTCCATAAACATCAGGACGGCCAGTACCTCAGCGCGACGCGGAGTGACTGCGGTTCGTTCAATGAGAATGTGCTGCTGGGCATCGTGCCAAACGATTTCCCGGAGCGGAAGATCGGGGTCCGCCTCATCGCCGGCCTGATTGCACGGCGGATCATCGTGTGGGCGACCACGGGCGAAAGTGTGACGCAAGGCGAACGCCTCAGCCTGATTCAGTTTGGCTCGCGCGCGGATGTTTATCTGCCACCCGGCACGAAGGTTCAAGCCAAACTGGGGGACAAAGTAATCGGCGGCGAAACGGTCCTCGCCACTTTGGAGTAAGCGATTCCATGGCCATCGGTCCAACTCCACCACCGTCGAATGGCGACGACCAGGACGCCAAACTGCGGATTTACTTTCTGCCGAATCTGCTCACCGCGGGAAATCTGTTCTGCGGCTTCGTGGCGTTGACCAAGATTGTTGAGGCGGATCTCCGGGGCGGCAACTTCACCGATATCAAGATCGCGCTGGCGTTCATTCTCGCGGCGTGCATTTTCGATTTGTTCGATGGCCGCGTGGCGCGGCTGGGCGGCCACGAAAGCCCCTTCGGGCGGGAGTTCGATTCGCTGGCGGATTTGATTTCCTTTGGCGCCGCGCCGGCATTTCTGGTGCATCGCATCGTGCTAAAAGACGTGTTCGCGAACCATGCCGAAATCGGCTGGTTCATCGCCTCGATTTATCTGGTGTGCGGCGCCTATCGGCTGGCGCGTTACAACGTGTTTTCCGCTCATGCCGGGCCGGGCGGCACCAACGAATTTCTGGGATTCCCCATTCCTTCCGCCGCCGGGTTGGTGGCCTCGCTGACCATGTTCATGATCTGGCTGAACGAAATCGGTTGGATGGAGGAACGGTTTACCCGCAGCCGCTGGCGCTACGTACTGCCTGTTCTGATGCTGTTTCTTTCGTGGATGATGGTCAGCAAGGTGAAATACCCCAGCTTCAAGTCGCTCGATTTCCGGGCGCGGCGCAAGTTCTTCACAACGCTGGTGGCCATCCTGTTCCTCGGCAGCGTGGTGGTGTCGCGCGGCAAGGTGCTCATCTTCGTGCTGCCGGTCTTCTTCACCGCGTATCTGGTTTACGGCTTCGTCCGCCCGCGCATTTCCCGCACGCTCCGGCGCGAGATCGAAGAGGAAGAGGAGGATGAGGAGGAGGACGACGACGAACCGGCCCGACCGGGTTGAGCGTCCATGCCGGAATTGTCGCCCATCTTCGTGGCCTGGCTGACTGGATTCCTCAGCGGGCTGTTGCTCTGCATTCCCGTTGGCCCGGTCAATCTCACCATCATGAACGAAGGCGCGCGGCGCGGCTTCAAATGGGCCGCGTTGATCGGCGCGGGCGCCACGGTCATGGAATTGATCTACTGCAGCATCGCATTCACGGGCTTCGCGGTCTTCTTCCAGAAAGGTTGGATCAAAGCCGCCATGGAAGTCTTCAGCTTCGCGTTTCTGTTATTCCTCGGCTTCAAATTCCTGTTCGCAAAAAACGTGACCGCGCCGATGCACTTCGGCAAGGTGGCGGACAAGATTGAGGAGCGCATCGAGGAGAAGCTGCACCCGCACTCGGCGTTCATGATCGGTTTTGTGCAGACGCTGGCCAACCCCGGCGTACTGCTGGGCTGGGTTATTATCGGCGCGAACTTTCTGGCGCGCGGCTGGGTGGAACCGAATTGGGAGGGCAAACTTTCCTTCTTGAGCGGCGTGGCTCAAGGCGTGGGTTTGTGGTTCCTGAGCCTCAGTTGGGCGATTTCACTCGGCCATAAGAAGATCAGCGAGAAAACGTTGCTCCGAATGCAGCACGGCTCCGGCATCCTGCTCTTGATCCTGGCCTTCGCGCACGGCGGTCATCTCGCGTGGCAACTGGCAAAACACAGAATGTAAGCCACAACGATCGCGGCGCGCTGTTTTGAGATTGCCGCTTTCTAATGTGAAATAACGCCGGACCGTCGCATTGGGAACACCTCCGGACCGCGAGTAACAGGGTGCAGGTCGAAAGCCAGGGCAGCGATTCGTCGGTAGCGGGGCTTGTCAGCCAGCGGCGCCCGAGTAACCTCTGAGCCGGGAATTATGAGCGTCTCTTGGCTCCGCTCCAACGCGCTGCTCTGGACAAGGGCGGGCGCGGAACTGCGCTTGCATGTTATTGTCCTCACCCTCGCCTGCCTGGCCGCCATGAATTGGTCGGCACGCGCGGAAACTCCCCATCCCTTCGCCGACTCCGGGTATCTCATCCATACCTGGGAGACGGCGGACGGCCTGCCGGAGAACTCGGCCACGGCAATGGTACAAACGTCCGATGGCTATCTCTGGTTTGGAACCTTCAACGGCTTGGTGCGGTTCGACGGCATCAAGTTCACCGTGTTCAACCACTTCAACACGCCCGAGCTGCCGGACAACAACATCGTCAACTTGCACCTCGACCGGGAAGGTCGCCTCTGGGTGAGCACGGGCCTCGGTCTGGTTACGCGCAAGCCCCTGTCCGCCGAAGGCGGGCGGGTGGACTGGCGGACATTCACGGCGGACGACGGTTGGAATGGTGATCTTGTGCGCACCTTTGCCGAGCGTCCGAATGGCGACCTCCTGCTGACCACCTTCAACGGCCAGGTGCTCGAATTTAGTGACAACCGGTTCATGGCACTTCCTCCGCCACCGGGCGAGCCGGGGCAGGGCTACTTTGGCGGCGTGGACGAGGCCGGCCAGTGGTGGGTGACCCAAAATCGTTTCGTCGGCCGTTGGGATGGCTCGCAGTGGATTTCCACAATTGCGCCGAATCCTTCGCTCGGGCGTTCGGCGGTCGCCAGCGCCGTTGCCCGCGACGGGGCACTCTGGATATTCTTGGGGAAGGAACTGGTCAAATTCCGGGAAGGGAAGGAAGTCCTGCGTCTTCCCCTGCCCCGGTTTTCCGGTGGCGTCTGGTCCATGTCCGAAGACAGCCGCGCCAACGTCTGGATCTGCAGTTACGATTCCGGGCTGTTCCGCGTTTCTCCAACAGGCGACCTGCATCACTGGGGTGAAACCAATGGTCTGGGTTATCACGCGACGCGGTTTGTGTTTGAGGATCGCGAGCGCAACTTGTGGGTCGGGACCAGTGGCGGCGGATTGAGGCGGTACAAGCCCCGCCGGATTTCCGACATGACACTTGACGGGCCGCTGGCGGGTCGTGTCACGCGGTCGGTCTGGCCATCGGCCGACGGTCGCATGTTGATCGCCAGTCCAGAGTTGGGGCTGTTCCAACGTGAGGCTTCCGGAGTGTCACGGGTGATGGTGCCCGGACCTCGAAACGAAACCGGTTACGGATTGAGCGTGGTGGAAGACCGACGCGGACGCCTCTGGTATGGCGACATGGACCACTGTTGGTGGCGTCAGGAACCGCTTTCGTTTGAGAGAATCTCTGTGGGACTACCCAAGAGTGCCAATGTCGGTGCGCTGTTCGAGGACTCGCAGGGTCGAATCTGGATCGCCGCCGGTCAGGGGGTCGTGACGTTTGACGACGGGGGTTTCCGCGAACTCGGGATTGCGCAAGGATTGCCGACCGGCAGAGTCTTATGTTTCGCCGAAACCAGATCCCGGGCGATCTGGCTGGCGAGTGAGCAAGGCGTGTTTCGTTACGATACGGGGCGCTTCCTGGAAGTCCGCGGATCCGACGGCGAGTCCCTGCGCGACGTCCTCTGCCTCAAAGCCGAGCCGGACGGCACGCTGTGGATGGGCACGCACGACCGTGGTTTGCTGCGCTGGCAGGAGGGCCGTCTCCATCGCCTCGGGACGGCGGTTGGTCTGCCAGTCGAATCAGTGAATGCAATTCTTGAGGATGGCCACGGCTATTATTGGATGACTTCGAATCGCGGAATCGTCCGCGCGGCCCGGACGGATCTGCACGCCGCAGCCAACGGGGATTTGCGGCGACTCAACTGTCTGTTGCTCACTGCGAGCGATGGCCTTCCCAGTATGGAATGTGCCACCGGGCAGCCCACATGCGTGCGCGACCCGGCGGGCCGGCTCTGGTTCGCCACGCAAAAAGGCGTGGCGATGGTGGATCCCGCCAAACTTGAGTTCAACACTCTGCCGCCGCCCGTCCATATCGAGCGTGTTTCCTTTCACCGGGACAACCCCGGAGTGGAGATCGAGCCCGCGGATTCGAAAGACAAAGCGGAAGCGGCGGTCGTAAGGCTTCAACCCCCGTTTGTCCGGGCGCCTGAGTTGCCGGCGGGAACTCGCCGGCTGGAAATTGAGTACACGGCACTGAGTTATTCGAGTCCTGAAAGGGTTCGATTTCAAGTGAAGTTGGACGGCATCAGCCGCGATTGGGAGGACGCGCAAGACCAGAGGGTGGCCCGTTTCTACGAATTGCGCCCGGGTGATTACGTGTTCCGCGTTCGGGCAGCCAACAACGATGGCGTTTGGAACGAGACCGGCGCGAGTCTTGCATTTTCGGTGCTGCCATTCTTCTGGCAGACTTGGTGGTTCCGCTTAGTCGCCGGGCTGCTGCTCGTGGGGTTGGGAGGCGCATTGGCGTGGTCCTGGTCCCGGCAGCGGATTGCCCGCGCCATGGAACGCGAACGCCTGGTGCATGAAACGCACCTATTGCGCGATGAACTGACCCACGCCAGCCGCGTTTCGACGATGGGACAACTGGCTTCCGGGCTCGCGCATGAACTGGGCCAGCCGCTGGGCGCAATCTTGCGAAATGCCGAGGCGGCGGAATTGCTCATGGAGCAGGCGCCGCCCGACTTGGAGGAGATCCGCGCCATCCTGACCGATATCCGTCAGGACGATCAGCGGGCGGCCGGGGTGATTGATCGGATGCGATCCTTGCTCAAGCGGCGGCCGGTGGAGCGGATTCCCCTGGCGGTTCCCGACTTGGTGCAGGAGGTCGCGGCGTTGGTCCGGCCCAACGCCCTCCAGCACAAGGTCCAGATAACCCTCGAGGTGCCCCGCGACCTTCCGACGGTCTGCGGAGACCGCATCCAGTTGCAGCAGGTGCTGCTCAACCTGCTGCTCAACGGCATGGACGCCATGAGTCAACAGTCATCCGGTACCCGACGGTTGATTGTGCAGGCGCGGAAGACCGAAAACCAGATGGTCGAGATGAGCGTGCAGGATTCCGGCCCGGGCATCCCCGCCCAGAGCTTGGATCGGGTCTTCGAGCCGTTTTTCACCACCAAGGCCCACGGCATGGGGATGGGGCTGCCCGTATCGAAAGCAATCATCGAGGCGCACAAGGGGAAAATGTGGGCGGAAAATGGTCCCACGGGCGGGGCGGTCTTCTGGTTTACCGTGCCCGTGGCCAAAGGAGACGGCGACAGATGAACGGCCCCGTGGTTTACATCATTGACGATGACGCCTCGTATCTGCGCGCCGTCTCCCGGTTTCTGCGTGCCGCCGGGTTCCAAGTTGTGATTCACACCTCGGCCGTGGAGTTTTTAACGGACCTGAAACCGGAGGCCGCGGGCTGCGTAATCACGGATCTGCAAATGCCCGGCATGGACGGGATGGCGTTGCAGGCGGCGCTGCACCAGGCCGGCAGTCTTTTGCCCATCGTATTCCTGACCGGTCACGGCAACATTCCGGCCAGCGTGCAGGCGATGCGGCACGGCGCGGAAGATTTTCTGACCAAGCAGGCGCGCAAGGAAGACTTGATTGCCGCCGTCAATCGCGCCTTGTCCCGCAACGAGCAGGCCATCGCCGAACACGAACGGCAGCGGGCTTTACGCGCTCGCTTCGCGTTGCTGACCGACCGTGAAATGGAGGTCTTGCAACATGTCCTGTCCGGGGAGTTGAACAAGCAGATCGCCGCCGATCTCGGCATTCACGAGCGCACGGTCAAACTTCATCGGACCGCCATCACGACCAAGCTCCGGGTCCATTCAGTGGCTGAACTGGCGCGGTTGGTGCAGGAGGCGGGACTGTTTCCACACCTGTGGCAATCAGTCCCCTCCAGGGGCCAGCCCACTCCGCCGGACTTCCCCAAAGGGCAGTAGCCGCGATTCAGCCCGTTCTGCGAAACTGCGCGTCATGCAGGCGCGTTGTACGGGCAGTGACATCATTTATGTGGCGGTCGTGGATGACGACGAGGGTATTTGTCGGTCGTTCAGCCGATTGCTCCGCATCGCGGGATTTCAGCCCGTCTGCTATGCCTCCGCCGAGGCCTTGCTCGAAGACACCAAGCGCCCCCGTTTCGACTGCCTGGTGCTGGACATCCAGTTGGGCGGCATGTCCGGTCTGGACTTGAGCCAGCGATTGGCGGCAGTCAGGGACGCCACGCCCGTCATCTTCATCACGGCGCACGATGATCCAGAAGTGCGCACCGAGGCGCTGGCCAGCGGCTGCGCCGGATACTTTCGAAAAAACGAACCCGGCGAGGAGGTGCTTGCCGCCATCCTCCGCGTCACCCGGCGCAAAACCGGTATTGCTCCGTCATGACTCACCAAAACATGAAACATCCAATCGTATCCATGAAAACACTGATTCGTTGCACCGCCCTTGGGCTGGTCGCGCTCGCGCTGCCGGTTTTAGCCCAGCAACCCTCCGCCGCCGAACGCGCGGCGATGTTGAAGGCCACCCTGGCCGCCAGTCAGGCGGTCCTCAAACAATACGAGTGGGTTGAAACCACCGTGATCAGCCTCAAAGGCGAGGAAAAATCCCGCCAGCTGCACCGCTGCTATTACGGCGCCGACGGCGGTGTACAGAAGGTGCCGCTCACCACGCCTCCGCCCGTGAAGCAGAAACGCGGACTGCGCGGGAAGATCGCCGAGGCCAAGCAAGAGGAATTGACCGACTACATGAAAGAGGCCGTGGCGCTGGTGAAGAGTTACGTGCCGCCCACGCCGGTGCTGATCGAATCCGCCAAGCAGGGGGGCCGAGTTTCGCTGGACGTCCTCGAACCCGGCCGGCGCGCCCGTCTGAACTTCCGCGATTACCTCAAGCCCGGCGACAGCCTGGGCGTGGAAGTGGACCTGACGAGTAATCGCCTGCTCGCGCTCACGGTCAAGACGCACCTCGACAGCGCCAAGGACGCGGTGGACCTCCAAGCCCGCATGGGCACACTGGCCGATGGCACCAGTTACGCCGACGCCATCACGCTCAATGCGCCGGCCAAGCACCTCACCGTGAAAGTGGATCACTCCGGTTATCGAAAAACCAATTAACCACGGGCCGCCATCCGGCACCCCAATCCCCGAAAGAAATATGAAAACCAAATCAAACAGGATGGCCATCGGGCTCGGTCTGGCGCTGGTGCAGGCTGCGCTGTTGGCGACCGCCCAATCTGCCGATCCCGGCTGGCCGCGTGTGTTCAAGCAGGACAAGAAACAACTCACCGTCTATCAGCCCCAGGTGGATTACTGGAACGGATACACCAACATCCACTTCCGCTGCGCCATTGCCGTCAAGGGCGTCACCAAGCAGGAGAAATTTGGCGTCGCGGAAATTGATGCCGTGACGGTGACGGACCACGCGGCGCGCATTGTGGCCCTGGTGCCAACACGACGCGAACTCCGTTTCCCCAACTGCTCGGACTCCGAACTGGCCGCGTTGCGCCGCGCGGTGGACGAACTCAAGCCCCCGGGTCAGGCCCTGACCATTTCGCTGGACCGCGTGCTGGCTTACCTGGATCCGGCTCAACACGCCACCCAACCGGCCATCGAGGTGAATCTCGAACCGCCCACGATTTTCTACAGCCGGCGGCCCGCCATCCTGGTCATGTTCATGGGCGAGGCGCAATTCAAGCCGGTCGAAACCAATCGGACCGACGTGCTGTTCGCGTTGAACACCAACTGGGACGTGCTCTACGACACCGCCACCCAGCGGTATTACCTCTTAAATGGCGAAAACTGGCTGGTCGCGTCCGATGTGAAGGGGCCGTGGACCGCCGCCACGAGTCTGCCGACTTCTTTCTGGACGTTGCCCGCGACCGAGAATTGGGCGGAAGTGCGCGCCAATCTGCCGGGCAAGAAAGCCAGGACAACGCCGACCGTCTTGGTGAGCACGGAACCGGCGGAACTGATCGTCACGGATGGCGATCCAAAATATCGTCCCATCAAAGGCACGAGCCTGATGCAGGTGGCGAACACCGAGTCCATCGCCTTCCTGAACTCAAGCGAGGCGAAGTTCTACTTCCTGGTGGCGGGCCGGTGGTTCCGCGCCACGAACCTGCAAGGGCCGTGGTCCGCCGCCAGCCGGGACTTGCCCGCCGATTTCGCCCGGATTCCTGACAACGATCCCGTCGCGTTTGTGAAGGCGTCCGTGCCGGGCACCCGCGAGGCCAACGATGCCGTGTTGCTGGCCTCGATTCCCAGCACCACCACCGTCCAAATCGCGCCCGTGACGGAAACCGTGACCTACACGGGCGCGCCGCAGTTCGTCAGCATCCCCAGCACCACGGTCCAGTACGCCGTGAATACGCCCAACCAGGTCTTTCTGGTCAACGGCAGTTACTACTGGTGCTACGGGGGCGTCTGGTATTCCAGCGCGAGCGCGACCGGCCCCTGGAGCTTCTGCACCAGTGTGCCGGCGGCCATTTATACGATCCCGCCGTCCAACCCCAATCACAACGTCACTTACGTCGTGGTCCAAAGCTCCACCCCCACCACGGTGGTTTACAGCCAGACCTCCGGATACAGTGGCGAATACGTCGCCGCCACGGGCGTGCTGATGTTCGGCATGGGCATGCTGGTGGGCGCGGCCATCGCCAACAACAATGACTACTATTATCATTACCCGCCGCCGTGCCACTATTCCTACGGGTGTGGTGCGGTGTATCACTACGGTCATGGCGGTTATTATGCTTCGGCGCATGTCTATGGTCCGTACGGCGGAGCAGGCCGGACCGCCTCCTACAATCCTTACACCGGCACTTACGCCCGTTCGAGTTATGCGTATGGCCCTTACGGCAGCGCGGCGCGCGGGGCGGCGTATAATCCCTACACCGGCACCTCGGCAGCGGGCCGCGCGGTGAGCACGCCCTACGGCTCGGCGAGACAGGGGGTCGCCTACAATCCTTATACGGGGGCGCGGGCGGCCGGCGGACAAGTGAACACGGCCTACGGTTCCGCCGGGAGAGGCGCGGCCTACAATCCAACGACCGGCCAGGGCGCGGCGGGGCGCTATGCCTCGGGCGCCGCTGGCAGTGCCGGGGCGATCCGAACCACCGAGGGCAGCGGCATGGCGGCTTGGGACACTAAATACGGCCAGGGCGCCGTCGGCAAATCCCAGTCGGGTGATTACTACGCGGCGAAGGACGGGACCGTTTACAAGAAGGATGCCAACGGGGGCTGGAGCAGCAACTCCGGCAGCGGCTGGGAAAGCACCTCCAAACCGGAGTCCGCTTCCGCGAGGCCACAAACTTCCAGCACCGCCGCCAGCAGTTACAGCCGACAGCCTCAGGCCAGTCCAACTTCGCAGTCCCGTGCCACCCCGCAGAGCACCTCGTCGGCGACCAGTAATTGGAGCCAAAACAAAAGCAGCATGGAGTCGCAGGCGCAGGCGCGTTCCTGGGGCAACCAGCAAACCCAACGCGCCAGCCAGTATCAATCCTCCGCTTCGCGCTCGCGGTCGTCCGCCTCCAGCTACTCGGGTGGTGGACGATCGGGTGGTGGACGCAGCCGATGACTTGCCTGAACCGCGAGTTTTAGAACGAAACGAATAGAACCAACCACGAGACCAAAAAAACCATGAAATCCAACATCCTCACATTCGCAGTGCTGCCGCTCTCGGCGGCCACCGCGTTCATCTTAACTTCCTGCTCCTCCACGCCACCGCCAGCGCCTCAAGCCTCCTCCGGTGCCTACATGCAAGCGGGCGTGCCCGGCGGGGTCTTCGTCAACACCCTGGACGTGAGCGCCCGGGTCACGGCCATTGATTATGCCAAACGCACCGCAACGCTCATGGACTCGGATGGGAAGAAGTTCCCCGTGAAAGTCGGGCCGGCCGCCGTCAACTTCGATCAAGTAAAGGTCGGCGATCTGGTCAACGCCGAGGTGACGGAGGAATTGGTCGTTTACCTCGCGGGCGGGAGTGAGCCAAAGCGGGATGCCGCCGTGGGATTGGTGGCGCTGGCGCCCAAGGGCGACCAACCCGCCGGCGTGGTCGCCGAAACGGTGCGGATCACCGGCACCGTCATCGCCATTGATCGAACGGCGCGCACCGCGACGTTGCGATTCGAAGACGGCAGCACCAAGACCTTCCCCGTACGCAACGACGTGGACCTGGGCAAGCGACGGATCGGTGAGCAGGTGGTGTTCCGCGTCACCCAGATGATTGCCCTGAAGGTTGAGAAGCAGTGACAGCCCGAGCGAACGCGACCGATTTCCGAATCCAACCAACCGACACAACAAGCACTGAAACCATGAGAAAGCACCTGTTACTGACTTCCCTCGCGTGTGCTCTGGCGCTGGCGACCACGGCCCGCGCCGAACAAGGCGGCAGCGCCCACTACCTGCCGGGCGCGACATCATCCTTCATTGACGCGTTCCCCGGCAAACCCGGCGGGCTCGCTGTGCTCAATTACTTCACCTATTACGACGCCAGCGCGGATGCGAACCGGCAACTGCCGCTCGGCGGCTTCCTCGCCGCCAACGTGGACGCCACGGTTTACGCCGACACGATTGCGGCCATTTACCAGACGCCTTGGGAAGTCCTGGGCGGTGGCTTCGCTTTTGGCGTGGCCGTGCCCTACGTGTGGCTGGAGGTCGAAGCTGATGCTCAACGCATCCAGCCCGACGGCACTCTCGGGCCGGCGCGCTCCGTTGGCGACACCGCCAACGGGATCGGTGACCTGACCCTTTATCCCTTCATGCTGGGTTGGACCAACCTCGCGCCGGACCTCAAGGTGGACGCCCGCCTCGGCATCTACGTGCCCACTGGCGAATACAAGGTCGGCCAACTTGCCAACGTCGGCAAAAACTACTGGACCTTCGAGCCGGGCATCATGGCGAGCTGGCTCAGCAGCAAGATCGGCACGGAAGTCAGCCTCTACGCCGGGGTGGATTTCAACCTGGAAAATGAGGACATGGACTACACCAGCGGCACGGCGCTTCATCTCGAGATGACGATTGCGCAACACCTGCCCTTGGGCAAAGGCTTCATCGGCGTTGGCGCCAACGGTTTCTATTACGAACAACTCACCGGCGACAGCGGCTCGGACGCCTTGCTCGGCGACTTCAAAGGCCGGACCCTGGGCGTCGGCCCCGTGATTTCCTATGTGCGGCCCATCGGGAAAACCCAGCTCCTCGCCGAGCTCAAGTGGCTGCCCGAACTGGATACCAAGAATCGCATGGAAGGCGATTACGTCTGGTTCAAATTGGGCTTCCTGTTCTAAGTGGCCCGGATCTCGAAACCACAACCAAGCACCATGAAAGCCAACAGCCTCATACTCGCCTGCGCCTTCGCGGCCACCACTGCGCTCGCACAAAACAGCGTCAGCGTTGACGCCGAAAAGGCCAAAGCCGCCGCCTTGGCGAAGGCGACCCTGAATCCCATCGCCAGTCTCATAAGCCTCCCGTTGCAGAACAACTTTGACTGGGGGGCCGGGCCGGATGACGACGGCTTCCAATACAAGCTGACCGTGCAACCGGTGATTCCGATCTCGCTCAATGAGAATTGGAATGTCATCTCTCGGACTATCGTGCCCTATGTCTATCAGGAAGACATCATCGGCACGACCAGCCAGTCGGGCCTCGCCGATACCGTCCAGAGTCTCTTCTTCTCGCCAGTAAAACCGACGAAGAGCGGATGGATCTGGGGTGCGGGCCCGGTGTTGCAGCTTCCGACCGCCACCGATGATTTGTTGGGCGAGGAGAAGTGGGGTGCGGGCCCGACCGCGGTAGTTCTCAAACAAGAAGGCCGTGTTACCTATGGTGGCCTCGTCAACCACGTCTGGTCCTTTGCCGGCGAAAGTGATCGCGCGGACGTCAACCGAACGTTTCTCCAGCCCTTTGTATCCTACACCACCAAGACGTTCACCACCTTCGGGCTGAACACCGAGTCCACGTATGACTGGGAGCGCTCACAATGGACCGTGCCGGTCAATGCGTTTGTGCAGCAGTTGTTGAAAGTGGGCAAACAGCCCATCTCCCTGCAACTGGGCGGACGGTATTACGCCGAAGGCCCGAGCGGTGCGCCGGAGTGGGGCCTGCGTTTCCAGGTCTCCTTCCTGTTTCCAAAATGAACAAACGGAGACGAAAAAGGACTGATTCATGAGCTTCACCCAAAACCTCCTTCTGGTCTTCCTCATGACCAGCTTTTTGGCTGGGTGCGGAAAGCCGGAAACCGTCCCCCCGCCCGCCGCGGGCAACGTCACGAACCCGCCGGAAGCCACAATCGCGGCCAGCACAAGCTACCAAAAATTGTCCGGCAGATGGTTGCGCCCCGACGGCGGTTACATCCTCGAAATCCGCAGCGTCGCCCTGGGCGGCAAGCTGGACGCCGCTTATCTGAATCCCCGCCCCATCAACGTCGCAAAAGCGGAAGCGTCTCAAGCGGGCGCGGACCTCAAAGTGTTCATCGAACTGCGGGATGTGAACTATCCCGGCTCGACGTACACCCTCACCTACGACCCGGGCCAGGATCAGTTGACGGGCACCTACTTTCAAGCGGTCGCCCGGGAAACCTACGACGTGTCCTTCGTGAGGATGAAGCCGTGAGTGTTGCCACCAGAGACACTGCGCGTACGCTCCCGGCCCCGGTGGTGGGCGCTGGCGGCGCGTGGTGGTCGCTGGACCACTATGACGCTCCGGCCTTGGTCGGGAATCAGGGACAACGCCGGTTCCACGTCATGGTGAAGCCCGGTGGTTCCCACTGCAACCTCAACTGCCAATACTGTTTCTACCTGAGCAAGGAAACGCTTCCCAACGGTCCGGGACCGGGCCGGATGTCCGACGCAGTGCTGGAGCGGTTCATCGCGCAATACATCGCGGGCGTGACCGGTTCCGAAGTGGTGTTTTCCTGGCAGGGCGGCGAGCCCACTTTGCTGGGGCTGGATTTCTTCCGCCAGGTCGTGGCGCTGGAGAAGAAATATGCCCGCCCTTTCCAAAGAATCGAAAACGATTTGCAGACCAACGGGACCCTGCTCAACGAAGAGTGGTGCGCGTTTCTCAAGGAAAACCGTTTCCTGGTCGGCTTGAGCATTGATGGTCCCCGCGAACTCCATGACCAGTACCGCGTTTCCAAAGGCGGGAAGCCCACCTTCGAGAAGGTGTTCAACGCCGTCAGACTTCTGCAGCGGTTCGGCGTTCCCTTTAACACCCTGACATGCGTCAATCGGACCAATGCCCAAAAGCCGCAGGAGGTTTACCGCTTTCTCCGGAGTGAAGTCGGGGCCACCTATATGCAGTTTATTCCCATCGTCGAATATAAGGGCTTTGAGAAAACGGCGCCGAATCAATGGGATTACGCGGCCCTGCCCAAAGACGGCGCCCCGGAGGCCCGACCCGGCCATGCGGACTCGATCGTGACCGACTGGTCGGTGGACCCGGATGATTGGGGCCGTTTCCTGTGTGTGATTTTCGACCGCTGGGTGCAAAAGGACGTGGGCCGGATTCTGGTCAACCACTTCGAGTCCCTGCTCTCGCAGCATTTGGGTGAAGGGCCGCAAATTTGCATCTACAACGAATGTTGCGGCAAAGGGGTGGCCGTGGAACACGACGGCAGCGTTTACGCCTGCGACCACTATGTTTATCCGGAGTATCGCCTGGGCAACCTCACGAACACCGCGCTCGACTCCCAGGTGTTTTCCCGGCGACATGTGAAATTCGGTTACGCGAAGCACGAAACCTTGCCGGAGTATTGCCGGCAATGTCCGTATCTCCCGGACTGCTGGGGGGAATGCCCGAAAAACCGGATCCTCCGCACGGCGGACGGCGAGCCGGGCCTGAATTACCTCTGTCGCGGGATCAAAAAATTCTTTGCGCACGCCATTCCCCAAGTCGAGCGGATCGTCGCGGACCTACGGCACCAACCCCGCCAAACCAGAAAGCGGATGTGACTCCGGCGTAACCCAATTCCAGAACATCAAAATCCACAGACCAAGGACAATGCAGCAATTACTATGAAAACCTATGTAGCACAAACCGCTCTCGGCCTCGCGCTGGGCGCGCTGACAACGCAGGCGGCAGACGGTCTTGATCGGACCGTGCTGCCGATTCAGTTCCCAAAACAACCGGCCCTCCAGGAAATCTACGCCAAGGACGTGAAGGCGATTCCGCCCCGGCAGGAAGTGAAAGCTCCCGCAGGCGCACCCAACGTCGTGGTCATCTTGATTGACGACCTCGGATTTGGCGCCACGGAAACCTTTGGCGGCCCGTTGAAGACGCCCACGCTGGAAAAGCTGGCTAAAGGCGGGCTGCGCTACAACAGCTTTCACACCACGGCGCTCTGTTCGCCGACGCGCGTCGCGCTCAAGTCCGGGCGCAATCATCACACCGGCAACATGGGCTTCATCACCGAACTGGCGACGGGCCTTCCCGGCGCCACCGGTGAGGTGCCGAATCGGGTCGCCCCCGTGGCCGAGATGCTCCGGCTCAACGGCTACAGCACGGCGGCCTTCGGCAAGTGGCATGAAACCGCCGTCTGGGAAACCAGCGTGTCCGGTTCTTTTGACCGCTGGCCGACCCGGCAGGGTTTCGACAAGTTCTATGGCTTTATTGGCGGTGAAGCGAACCAATGGGCACCCTACCTGCATGATGGTGTCGCCCAAGTCGAGATTCCCAACGATCCGAACTATATCTTGAACACGGATATGGCGAACCAGGCGGTCGCGTGGCTGAAGTTCCAAAAAGCCATGACGCCGGACAAACCGCTCTTCATCTACTACGCGCCCGGCGCCGTCCACGCGCCGCACCATGTGCCGCAGGATTGGATCGCGAAGTGGCAGGGGAAATTTGATGGCGGCTGGGATCAAATGCGCCAGGAAACGCTGGCCCGCCAACTTAAGATGGGCATCGTGCCGCCCGGAACCAAACTCGCGCCCAAGCCCGCCGCCATCAAGGATTGGGACAAACTCTCAGCCGACGAGAAACGGCTCTTCACGCGCCAGGCCGAGGTGTTCGCGGCTTTTCTGGAACATACCGATTATGAAATCGGCCGGGTGGTTGACGCCCTGCACGACATTGGCCAGCTCGACAACACGCTGGTCTTCTACATCGCGGGTGACAACGGGACCAGTGCCGAAGGCGGCATGAACGGCATGTTCAACGAGATGACCTACTTCAACGGCGTGACCGAGAAGCTCGAAGACATGGTCAAGCTGATGGACAAATGGGGCGGCCCGGAAACGTATCCCCACATGGCGGCCGGTTGGGCCGTGGCGCTGGACACGCCCTTCCAATGGACCAAGCAGGTGGCTTCCGATTTCGGTGGCACTCGCGTCGGCATGGTGGCGCACTGGCCCAAAGGCATCAAAGCAAAGAACGAAATCCGCCCGCAGTTCAGCCATGTGATTGACATCGCGCCGACCATCCTGGAAGCGGCTGGCCTGCCTGAACCCAAGATCGTGAACGGCACCCGCCAGATCCCGATGGAGGGCAAGAGCCTGGTTTATACATTCGCCAACGCGAACGCGAAGGAGCGGCACACCACTCAATACTTCGAGATCGCCGGCAACCGCGCGATCTACCACGAAGGCTGGTTTGCCCGCACCATTCACAAGGCGGCGTGGGAAGCCAAGCCGCGGCGGGCCATTGACGACGATTCCGCCTGGGAACTCTATGATACTCGCGCCGACTTCAGCCTGGCCAATGACCTCGCAACCGCGAATCCAAAAAAACTCAAACAACTGCAGGCCGTTTTCCTTAAAGAAGCCGCCAAATACCAGGTGCTGCCCATTGATGACCGCGTGTTCGAAAGGCTCAACGGCGTTGCGGTGGGTCGCCCCGACCTCATGGGCGACCGCAAGTCCATCACCGTCGCCGATGGCATGTCCGGCATGATGGAGAGCACCTTCATCAATGTGAAGAACAAGTCCAAGACCATCACCGCTGACATCATCGTGCCGGAAAAAGGTGCACACGGCATCATCCTCGCGCAGGCCGGTCGGTTCGGTGGTTGGGCGCTCTATGCCAAGGACGGCGTTCCGGCCTACGACTACAACTTCCTCGGCCTGAAGAGCACGACGATTGCCGGCAGCCAGCCGCTCACGGCCGGTAAACACACGCTGCGCTTTGACTTCGCCTATGACGGCGGCGGAGCGGGCAAGGGTGGCTTGGGCACACTGTTCGTGGATGGCACGAAGGTGAGTGAAGGCCGGATCGAAAACACCCAGGGCGGGATGTTCTCCGCTGACGAGACGACTGATGTGGGCATTGATCTCGGCACGCCCGTGGTGGAAGCCATCGGCGCCGAAGCCAAGTCGCGCTTCACGGGTCGCATTCCGAAAGTGACTGTCGAGGTGAAATAATCTGATTCGCTTGTGAACCACGTGGGCGGCTCGCCCGAGCCGCCCACGAATTCACGGTCGAGACAAAAACAAAGCAGATACCTCATGAGAGCAAAACCAAGAAAGTTGTTTAACGAGGCGCTGGCTTCGACCATTGCCATTTCCCTGCTCATCGTCGCACTTCTGGGTGCGCTTCCACTCATAAGCGCCCACGCGGCGGCCAGCACTCCCGCCGAAGCCCGCGCGATTGCCAAAGAGGCCTACATCTACGGCTACCCGATGGTGGACAGCTACCGGATCCAGCACGCCTACTTCGTGAACCAGCAAAGCCCCGAATACAAGGCGCCTTGGAACCAGCTCCGCAACATCCCGCGCGTCTTCACGCCCGAGGACAAGGCCATTCAGACGCCGAATTCGGACACGCCCTATTCCTTCGTCGGACTCGACCTGCGCGCCGAGCCCATGGTCATTACCATCCCGCCAATTGAGAAGGAGCGCTATTTCTCGGTTCAGTTGATTGACGCCTACACGCACAACTTCGCCTACCTCGGCAGCCGCACCACCGGTAACGGCGGCGGCAACTATCTGGTCGCCGGTCCGGGTTGGAAAGGCTCCAAGCCCAAGGGCATCGCGAAGGTGATCCGGTCGGAGACCGAACTGGTGTTCGCCCCGTTTCGCACGCAACTCTTCCAGCCGGGCGAGCTCGACAACGTCAAAAAAGTCCAGGCTGGCTACCAAGTGCAACCGCTCTCCGCCTTTCTCGGTAAAGCCGCGCTCACGTCCGCACCCGCGATTGATTTCATGCCGCCGCTCACGCCCGACCAGCAGAAGAGTTCCCTTGAATTCTTCAACCTCCTCAACTTCGCCCTGCAGTTCTGCCCGCCCCATCCCTCAGAAAAGCAATTGCTCGCCCGCTTCGCCAAGATCGGTGTGGGTGCCGGGAAGAAATTCGATGGCGCCAGCCTGACGCCCGAAATGCGGGACGCCATCGCCGGTGGGATGGCGGACGCCTGGCAGCAATACGAGGCTTTCGTCAAAAACGAGGCCGCGCCCGGCAAGGTGACCAGCGGCGACATCTTCGGCACCCGGGATTACTTGAAGAACAACTACCTTTACCGGATGGCCGGCGCGGTGCTGGGCATCTATGGCAACTCGAAGGAGGAAGCCTTGTATCCCATGTATCGGACGGACGCCGCGGGCAAACCCTTGGACGCGGCGCAAAACCGTTACACCCTGCACTTCCAGCCGGGCCAGTTTCCACCCGTCAACGCGTTCTGGTCGCTGACGATGTATGAACTGCCGTCGAGCTTGCTGGTGGCCAACCCGCTCAACCGCTACCTGATCAACTCGCCGATGCTGCCCAACCTCAAAAAAGATACGGACGGAGGCCTGACGCTCTACGTCCAGAGTGAATCACCGGGGGCGGACAAGGAAAGCAATTGGCTCCCCGCGCCGAAAGGGCCGTTCTGGTGCGCCCTCCGCCTCTACTGGCCGAAGCCCGAAGCCATGAACGGCACGTGGAAACAGCCCCCCATGCAGCAGGTGAAGTGAATCCACAACCGACGAAAAGCGATCAATATGAAAACACAACGCCCGCAAACTTTCCTCGCCGCCGTCCTCGTGGGCGCGCTGGCGTTCACCACCACGGCGCAGGCGCAGACCTCGCCGAAGATGAAGATGACGACGGACATTCCGCCGCAGATCACCACGCCGGATTCCGTCGAGACCCGGCTGGGCACGCTCAAGTTCTTCGACGGCTTCCCGGACGACGCCACCGTCGAGAAGGTCTATGACAACCTCGATTTCTCGCGCGGCGTGCAGGCGTTCCTCACCGCCATGCCCGGCGCGTCGGTCTATGCCATTCGCGAGGGTCTGGGCAGCCTGGGCGCGGACAACCAGACGGTGTTCATCGTGGAAACGCTGATGGACTCCAAATCGCTGTTTCTCACGCCGAACTCCGAGACGGTTTACAGCATGATGTGGCTCGACCTGAAGGAAGGCCCGCTGGTCATCGAGACGCCGCCGAACGTCCTTGGGATCATTGACGACCACTGGTTCAACTACGTCGGCGACGTGGGCAACGCCGGACCGGACCGCGGCAAGGGAGGAAAATTCCTGCTGCTGCCGCCCGGCTACAAAGGCGACGTGCCCGAGGGCTACTTCGTCTTCCGCTCGGCCACGTTCGGCAACGTCTTCTTCTGGCGCGGCTTCCTGGTAAACGGCGACCCCAAACCGGCTGTGGAATCCACCAAGAAATTCGCCAAGGTCTATCCGCTGGCGCAGGCGAGCAACCCGCCGCCGATGAAGTTCGTCAACATCTCCGGCAAGGCGTTCAACACAATTCATGCGAACGACTTCACGTTCTTCGAGGAGGTCAACCACATCGTGCAGGAAGAACCCAATGCGGCGTTGAACCCGGAAACGCTCGGCGTGCTGGCCGCCATTGGCATCGAGAAAGGCAAGCCCTTCGCCCCCAATGCGCGGATGAAGAAGATCCTCACCGAGGCTGCGGCCGTGGGCAACGCCACCGCGCGGGCTATTGTCTTCAGGAGTCGCCTCAAGGACACGCCGCTCTTCCCGCACAGCGCGTGGAGCACGGCGTTCCCCGGCGGCAGCCACGAATTCCTCTCGCAGCCGGGCGTGCGCAACCTCGATGCGCGCACGTTCTTCTTCTACTACGCCACCGGCATCACGCCGGCCATGGCCGCGAAGATGGTGGGCGTCGGCTCGCAATACGCCGTGGCGTTCGTCGATTCCCAGGGCAAGCCGCTCGATGGCAGCAAGACCTACAAGATTCATCTGCCGCCCAACGTCCCGGCCAAAAACTTCTGGTCGTTCGTCGTTTACGACAACCAGACGCGCTCGATGCTTCAGACCGACGCGCAGTTCCCGAGCATCGGCAGCCAGTCCAAAGGCATCGTCATCAACCCCGATACGTCGGTGGATATCTGGTTTGGCCCGACCGCACCGGCGGGACACGAGTCGAATTGGGTGCAGACCGTGCCCGGGAAAGGCTGGAACACCGTCCTGCGTCTCTACGGCCCGCTCCAGCCGTGGTTCGACCAGACCTGGAAACCCGGTGAGATCGAGCTGGTGAAGTGAATGAGGTGTGTCCGCCATTTACTGGCCCCTGATTACTGACTACTGCTCAAACCTCACCAACAAAACCATGAAACTAAAACTCCTGTTTATCCACGCCCTCGTCTGCGCCTTGGCCGCCACAACTGTTCCCTGTCGCGTGGCGGCCAGCACTCCCGCCGAAGCCCGCGCGATTGCCAAAGAGGCCTACATCTACGGCTACCCGATGGTGGACAGCTACCGGATCCAGCACGCCTACTTCGTGAATCACGAAAGCCCGGAGTTCAAAGCGCCGTGGAATCAGCTCCGCAACATCCCGCGCGTCTTCACGCCGGAGGACAAGGCGGTGCCGGTGCCCAACTCGGACACGCCGTATTCCATGATCGGACTGGATCTGCGCGCCGAACCCATGGTCATTACCATCCCGCCAATTGAGAAGGAGCGCTATTTCTCGGTTCAGTTGATTGACGCCTACACGCACAACTTCGCCTACGTGGGCAGTCGCACCACCGGCAACGAGGGCGGCAGCTACCTCATCGCCGGGCCAGGGTGGACTGGTGAAACTCCCAAGGGCGTGAAGCAAGTCATTCGCTGCGAGACCGAGTTGGGACTCGCTGTATTTCGCACCCAACTTTTCAAGCCCGATGACCTCGATAAAGTGAAGCAGGTCCAGGCGGGCTACCGGGTGCAAGCTCTCTCGTCCTTTCTCGGCCAGGCGGCGCCCAAAGCCGCGCCCCGGATTGACTTCATCACCCCACTCACGCCCGCCGCCGCGAAGACCTCGCCCGAATTCTTCACGGTCCTGAACTTCGTGCTTCAGTTCTGTCCGACCCATCCATCGGAGCAGGAACTGATGACGCGGTTTGCCAAAATCGGTGTGGGTGCCGGCAAGAACTTTGACGCCGGCCAGCTCGCGCCCGAAATGCAAACGGCCATCGAACAAGGCATGGCCGATGCCTGGGCTGCTTTCGCCGGGGTGAAAGGACAATTCGATCGGAAGGAAGTGGTGGCCGGCGACGTGTTCGGCACGCGGGAGTATCTGAGGAACAATTACCTCTACCGCATGACCGCCGCGGTGCTCGGGATTTTTGGCAATTCCAAAGAGGAAGCCATGTATCCGATGTATTCCGTGGATGCGGACGGGCAGAAGCTCGACGGATCCCGCCGCTACACGTTGCGCTTTGCGCCGGGCCAATTGCCGCCCGTCCATGCGTTCTGGTCGCTGACGATGTATGAACTGCCCTCGCAGTTGCTCGTGGCCAATCCGCTGAATCGCTATCTGCTCAACACGCCGATGTTGCCGCAGTTCAAGCTCGATGCCGACGGCGGCCTGACGCTCTACGTTCAAAACGCATCCCCCGGCGAGGACAAGGAAACCAACTGGCTGCCCGCGCCGCCGGGCCCATTCTTCATGGCGCTGCGCCTTTACTGGCCGAAAACCGAAGCCATCGAAGGCAAGTGGGCCGCGCCCCCGGCGAAGCTCGAGCCGGCGAAATAGCGAATCAACACGCAGGATCTCAAGTCACCAAATGCATCACTCAACAAATAAAAGAACAAAGGAACAGCATATGAAGATCATGAAACTGAAACTCAGCCCTCGCCTGTCGCTCGGCATTTCCTGCCTGGCCATCGGCGCACTCCTCACCGGCTGCGACAAACCGACCGACCCGAGCGCGAGCGCGACCAGCGACAGCCCAAAACAGCCCAATGCCACCATGAGCGTGCTCAACGACGGCGTTGGCGCCAAAGCCGGTCGCGTCGAAAACATGCACCTGACCCGCTTCATCGAAATCTTCTTCGCCCATCGCGACGCGAAGACCGGCAAACTGGTCGCCGAGTGCTACAACACCATGTTCACGTCCCAGGGCATCCCCGCGTCGAAAGACACCGCCCCGCAGGCGCTGGTCGAAGGCCTCGATTTCGCCAAGCTGAAGACCGATTACGGCGTTCTGGGCGCGTCGCTGAACGGTCCGAAACTCTGGACGTCCGACTGGACCGAGATCGACATTGGCGTGGAGCGGGAATTCAACGGCATCAAGGCCGCCTGGGTGGCCCAACTGAGCATGGGCGACAACGCCGGCGGGGTCTCCGAAACCACTCCCTACAAACCCACGCCGATTGCCCGGAAGAGCGGCGTGGGCTGGAACAAGGGCACCACGGTGATGCTGCTGGACGATGCGGAAGGCAACACCTGGATCTTGAAAGGGTTTCAAATGGGGCTCAAGCCGCAATACACCTACGAGCAATTCGTGGCCGCCGGACAAAGCCAGTTCAAAAAACTTCCCCCGGGCTGGAAGTTCCGGGTCAAGACGCTGGACCGGGATTTGAACGAGAAGCCGGAAGGCGGTATGGCCACGATCATGGCGGACGAGTTCTTCAACGTCTATGACAAGACCGGACCGGGCATGAGCGACTACAAACCGTAATGACCGGATGATTCGTTTGTGAACCACGCGGGCTGGTCCATGCCGGCCCGGCCATCGGCCCGGCCCGCGAATTCACCGACGAGTTTGAAGCCATGACAACCATTCGCACACGAATCCTCAGTGCTGCCGCCCTTCTGGGGGCGGCGGCGGTGACGACTGTTTGTGTCGCGCGCACCAACGACATGGCCGGTCCGTTGGCTGTTACCAACTCGCCCTCGCAGTTCCGCTCGGCCGAGGACGGCTGGCTGGATATCAGCGGGTTTATGGACCAGTCCTACGGGTTCGCTCCCATCGTGTTTCCGATTACCGAACCGGCGATCGGATACGGATTGGCCGGCGGGCTGGCGTTCGTTGACAAACCTCAAGGTGCGGCGGAGGCCGGGTTTGGCCGGCCCGACATCACGGCCGTCGGTGGCATGTTCACCGAGAAAGGCGCGTGGGGCGTGGTGGCAGGCGATGTGCGGCACTGGCGGGACGACCGGCTCCAAACCCTCGTGGGTCTGGGCTACGCTTCCATCAATCTCGACTACTACGGCATCGGCGACGATCGCGCGTTGAGGAATCAGCCGCTGGATTACACCCTCGAACCGTTGGGCGGCGTGGCCCGGGCCAAATACCGCCTCGGTGATTCGTGCTGGTGGGCCGGGCTGGGGTACACCTTTGCCACCACCCGGGTGGAGTTTGACGCCCCATCAGGCACGCCCGGACTGCCGCCGTTCCAGCGCGATTCACAGGTCGGCGGCGTGACGCCGACGCTCAATTATGATTCGCGGAACAACCTCTTCACCCCGACACGCGGGACGTTTGCGGAGGCGACGGCGGGGTTGTTCAGCGAGGCGCTCGGCGGGGATGCTGAATTTCAGCGCGTCAGCCTGATCGCCATGCATTACGTGCCGCTGCACCCGAAACTGACGCTGGGCTTGCGCGGCGACGTCAACCTCAGCTTTGGCGACGTGCCCTTCTATCTGCGTCCCTTCGTCTATTTCCGCGGCGTGCAGGCGATGCGCTATCAGGGCGAGCATGTGGCCCAAGCCGAGGTGGAATTGCGCTGGCAACTCTGGAAGCGTTTCAGCCTGGTGGGGTTTGTCGGCGGTGGTGCGGCCGGGAACGACTTCGACCGCTACGAGAACTCGCGCAGCGTCGTGGCCGGCGGCACGGGCTTTCGCTACGAGTTGGCCCGCAAATACGGGCTCCACATGGGGCTGGACGTGGCGTTTGGACCGGATGAACCGATCCTTTATGTGCAGTTCGGCAGCGCGTGGTTGCGTCCCTGAACCCAAAGGCCCCAGCGACGATGAAGCTCACCTGAACAATCAACGAAAACACTCCGACACTCAAAACCTCCAAAAAACCTATGAATGAAGACCGACAAGTGACCATTCACTATAACAATGGCAAGACGCTGAAACTCTCCTTCCCCGCGCAGATCCGCAATTCGTCAGCGGCCGTGTTGGAAGGGATGAAGAAGATCATGGAAGGCGACAAAATCGCCATCGAAGCGGAGGGAAGGCTCATCGTCGTTCCCTGGTCCAGCGTGCAACAGATCGAAGTCACCCCGGCGCCGGCGTCCCTGCCTTTCGGCGCGATCAAGAACGCCAAGGTGGTGGAATGACCGGTGGGTAAACCACAGATTCAGGAATCCCTGATTACCAATCAAAAATCAAATGCCACTCGTCACTCGTCGCTTGCCACTGGTCCTGGGCCACGTGTTCGCGCTCGTGCTCCTCGCCGCGCTGGCGACGGGTTGCAGCGGCATCAATGCCAGCAAATCCTTTTCGCCGCTGGACTTCATCCTGCCGGGTCTGATGCAACACAGCCCGCCATCGCCAGTGATCCCGCTCCAAAACAACCCCGCGACTTTGCTGGCGCAAGCCAGCCACGGTCCGTCCAAGCACTTCCCAAACCCATAACCCTGACAAGCAATGAAACGACTCCTCACTCTGACTCTGACCCTGACGCTGGCTTTCGGCGCACAGGCCGGCCTGTTCGGTCCCAAGGGCGACAGCGACGCCGAGAAAAAAGCCAACATCCGCCAGCAGCGCGACGAGATGCTGGCGCAGCTTTGCGCCGCCAATCCGGCGATGAAAAGTGTCATCCAGCGAGCCGCCGGTTACGCCACTTTCAAAGAGGTGAATGTGAACCTCCTGTTGCTCGCCACCGCCAACGGATACGGCGTCGTGGTGGACAACAAAGCGCGCAAAGAAATTTTTATGCGCATGGGTTCGCTGGGCGGCGGGGTGGGCGCGGGCGTCAAGGACGTGCGCGTGATCTTCATTTTCCACGATCCGAAAGTGATGAAGCAATTCGTCCAGGAAGGCTGGCAGTTTGGCGGCCAGGCGGACGCCGCGGCCAAATACCAGGACACCGGCATTTCGGCGGAGCAGAACGTAAAGGGCAACGTAAGTTTCCACGACGGCACGGTCGCCACCGGCAGTTCCACCGACATCCGGGCGGGCACCCAGAAGAGCGACACCACGGTCGCGGGCCTGACCACGCGCGGCGGCATGGAGATTTACCAGTTCACTGAGAGCGGCATTGCGCTGCAAGCCACGGTGGCTGGCACGAAGTACTGGCAAGATTCAAAGTTGAACCACTAAAACAACCCGAACACATACTGATATGAAAACCTCTATCCTCTCATCCCCTCCCATGAAACCAGTTCTCTGCTCCCTCGCCATCCTCGCGGCTGCGCTCCTGTTCCAAGGCTGCGCTTCCACCCCCAAGCAGGCGGCGCCGGCCTCGCCGGATGAAGCCCGCGCCTATTTCGAGGTGCTCCGCTCCGACTTCAACGCGGGCAAGATTCGCGCGCTCAATGAGGTGATGAAACTCACCGTCACCGAGGCGGACAAGTTCTGGCCGATTTACCGCAACTACGAGCGGGACCTGGCGGCGGTCGGCGACCGCAAGCTGGCGCTGGTCGTCGAGTTCATGCGCCATCACAATGCCGGCACACTGACCGATCAGAACTCCCGCGAGTTGGCGGCGCGGTGGCTGCAAAATGTCCAGGACCGGCTGGAACTGTGGAAGAAATATCACCAGCAGATGAGTGAAGCTGTGTCGCCGGTTCGGGCCGCGCAGTTCCTTCAGGTCGAGAACCAGATGGCGATTTTCGTGGACCTGAGCATCGCCTCGGAGATGCCTTTGATTGACGCCGCACCCAAATGATTGCTCCGGACTCGTTGCCCAGGTTGTGACATTATGAAGCTCATCCCATCCGGCTTCCGCGTGCCCCAGCATCGCCATCTCCTGCCGTGCCGCGCCTCGTTCGGGATGGGGCTGGCCGCGACCGCTTTGCTGGCTGGCTGCACCCATCTCGGCCCCAAAACCGTGTCCGCGGACCGGTTCGACTACAGCAGCGCCATTGCGGATTCGTGGAAACAGCAGACGCTGCTGAACATCGTCAAGACCCGCTACATGGATTTGCCGGTGTTCGTGGATGTGGCGTCCATCGTCGCCGGCTACTCGATGGAAACCAGCGTGAACGTGGGGGGCCAGCTTTCCTCCTCCAGCGCCATTCAGGGCAACAGCGTGACGCTCGGCGGCGCCGGGCGTTTTACCGACCGGCCCACGATCACCTACGTGCCGTTGACCGGGGAAAAATTCCTTCGTGGACTCGTTACGCCAATTGATCCGAAGAATATTTTCTTCATGCTGCAGGCGGGTTACCCGGCGGATTTCCTCCTGGCGCTCACCGTCGAGTCGCTCAATGGGGTGCGCAACCGTTCGGTGGCCGGCGGCTTGGCGCGGAACGCGGATCCGGACTTTTTTCGCGCCTTGGAATTGATGCGCGAAGTGCAGGCTGCGGGTGCGGTGGGGCTGCGGGTCGAGGAGGACAAAGCCAAAGGCCCGACCGCTGTGTTGTTCTTCCGCCACGACGACCTGCCCGCCGACATTGTGGCGAAGGCGGCGGAAGTCCGGCGGTTGCTCAAGTTGCCGGCAGAAGGGCAGAAATACGCGCTCACTTACTCACCGGTGCGCGGGGCCGAAGGCGAGTTGGCCGTGAACAGCCGTTCCATGCTGCAAATCATGACGGCCTTTGCCAGCTACCTGGACGTGCCGGAAGCGCATCTGAAAGATCACAGTGCGCTGCCGGCGCTTGAAAGCGCCACCCCGGAAAGCCGGCAGAACGTGGTGCGGATTCACAGTGGCAAGGAGAAACCCGCGAGCACGTTTGCCGCCGTGCGGTACCGCATGCACTGGTTCTGGATTGAGGACGGCGACTGGCAAACCAAGCGGGCGCTCACGGCCGTCATGTTCTTCTTCACGCTCGCGGAAACCGGGGACACCGGGAAACTGCCCTTGATCACCATCCCGGCCCAGTGAAGATCCACACCCAAAGACGCGGGTTTATGGAAGCGGGCCATCGGCCCCGCAGGCTTGGCCGGCGTTTTACCAAAATCACTGACGGCTTATGAATGCCCAACGAATGCGCTTACGAAGCGTCGGTGTGCTACTGGCGCTGTCTTGTTTTTGGTTCCTCTCCCCGGCCCACGGCGCCGCCCGACACGCCGGCAATTCGCCCGCGCAACAGGTGGTGACCAACCTGGTCGTGGTGACGAACACCGTGATCGTGACCGTGACCAACTATGTCGTCACGACGAATACGGTCATCAGCACGAACGGCCCGGTGGCCGAAGCGAAAAAGAAGTGGTGGAGAAAAGCCTCGGTGTCGGTCCAGCCGCCCGATCTGAGTTGGGTGCCCCCGGCGGACACGTTTGACTGGATTCAGCTCAAGTCCGGCGAGTGGCTGCGGGGACGCGTCAAGGGGATGCAGGACCGGGAACTCGATTTTGATAGCGAGGAGTTGGATGATCTGGCCTTCGATTGGAAAGACATTCGCCAGGTGCGCGCCTCCCGCACCCTCGATGTGTTGTTCGTGGACGGCGAGAAAGCGTCCGGTCCGGTCGTGATCACCCCCGACCAGGTGACGGTGAGCGGCACCACGCCACAGGTCCGCCCCCGAGGTCAGCTACAAAGCTTGACGCCGGGCGGCGCCAAAGAGTGGAATCTTTGGTCGGGCAAGGGATCGCTGGGCTTGACACTGCGGTCCGGCAACACCGAGCAGGTCGAATACAGCGCCCAGGCTCGCCTGCAACGGCGCACGCCCGCCACGCGCTTCAGCCTCGATTACATCGGCAATATCAGCAGCGTGGACGGCGTCGAGAGCGCCAACAATAACCGCGTCAACAGCGAGTTCGATCTTTGGCTCTCGCGTCGGTTTTACCTGATCCTGCCGTTTGCCGAGTATTACAAGGATCCGTTTCAAAACCTGTCGCATCGGGTCACCGGCGGGGTCGGGGTCGGCTACGACCTCATTGACCGGCCCAATCTGGAATGGACCATCACGACCGGTCCAGCCTTTCAAAAGGCGTGGTTTGAATCCGCCCAGCCGGGTGAGCCAACCGAGAAAATCACGGGCGCGCTCGTGTTTGGCTCGCGCCTCGACTGGGACATCACCCGCCGCATCGAGTTGATCCTCGAATACCGCGGTCAATACACCAGTAAAGAAGTGGGCGAAACCACTCACCACAGTGTCGCCACGCTGTCGCTCGAACTGACCAAACGCTTTGATCTGGACGTGTCGCTGATCTGGGATCGCATCGCCCAGCCCAAAGTCGGCTCGGACGGCGTTCAACCCAAGCAGGATGACTTCCGCCTCGTCCTCGGTCTGGGAGTGGATTTTTAAGCTGCCTTCGAATGGGGCTTGCGCCTCGCTGCCTCGAGGAGTAAAAGGCCCGTGTAGTTGGGTTGACAGGTTAACGGGTAAATTCTATGGGCCAGAACAGGAGCATGCTTATGAACACTTCCCCCCATCCACATCATTGCCAGGGTTGTCTCTCGCGCCGGCGTTGCTTGCAGTTGATTTCCTCGGCCGCCGTCGGGTTGACCTTCAGTCGCAGCGTCGTCTCGGCGTTGGCCGCGACGCGCCAACCGGCGCCGGATTTCGTAGATCCGGCCAAACTGCGTCCGCATCCGCTCACGCGCATTGAGGCTGCTTATCTGCAACAGCCACGGCCGTACTGGCTGGGCTGGCCGGGTACCGCGTATCCACTCGACCAGGCGCAGGCGGAATACAATGCCAAGCTGAACGAATCTTGCGAACGACTCGAGTTGACGCTGCGCGCGGAAGCCAAACCTCTGGAAACCGAAGCTGGACTGGCCGCGTTCATCAATGGCCTCAAGGATCGGCAGCCCGACGGCGTTCTGCTCACGTTACAGCACATGCAGTGCTGGGGTTGGGCGGATCGCGTGGCGCGCGAGGCGGGCGTGCCAACCATCATCTTTGCGCCGGTCGGAACGGCGTTCACTGGACATCTCGCCGGCATTTCGCGACGGCAGGGCGTTCACGTGATTTCATCGTTGGAATGGCCCGCGGTCGAGGACGGTCTGAGGATGATTCGCGCCAAACGCATGTTCGAGGAATCGCGCATCCTCTGGATCAAAGGTAACGAACGCAACGAAACCGTGCTCGACCGGCTCGGCACCAAGGTGCGCGCCATCCCGCGCGACACGTTCAATCAACTCTTTGACAAAATGCCCGCCAATGAGGAGGCGAAGGACATTGCCTCCACTTTCCGCCGGGGTGCGCGGAAGATCATTGAACCGAACTGGGACGACAGCGTGAATTCCGCCCGCTGCTACACTGCGGCCAAGCGCCTGCTCGCCGATGAACAGGCGAACGCGCTCTCGATGGATTGCCTGGGCATGGTTCAGGCCAAGCTCGTGCCCACCCCACCGTGCGGCGCCTGGACCATTTTGCAGGACGAAGGCATTACAGCGGGGTGTGAGGCGGATCTACACGGCGCCACGTCCATGATGCTGACCAGTTACCTGCTGGATCGTCCCAGCTACATGAACGACCCCGTGCCGGAAACCGCCAAGAACCTGCTCATTGCGTCGCATTGCACCTCGGGCACGCGGCTCGAAGGATTCAGCAAGGCCAGGGCAGACTACAGCTTGCGCAGCCATTCGGAATCCGATCTCGGTGTTTCCGTGCAAGTGTTCTGGCCGGTCGGCGCACCCATCACGTTGGTGCGCTTCAGCAACACGAACGAATTGATCGTGGACACCGGCACGGTGGTCAGCAACGTGGACACGCCGCCCGCCGGAGGTTGCCGCACGTCCGTCGAAGTGAAGATGGACAACGTCGAGGATTGCCGCGATGTGCTCGGATTCCACCAGTGCGTTACCCTGGGCAATCACCGGCGCGTGGTCGAAGGCTTCTGCCAGCTTTACGGCATCAAGGTCGTACATTCACCGCGCGAGGCAACCCACGCGCATCTGCCAACCGCCTCCACCAGGGCCTGATATGAAAACTCATCAACTTGTCGCCATCGCCACACTGGGTCTGGTCGCTCTGATGGAACCCGCCTTGATCGCCGAGGTGCAATTCACTTCGCCGGGGTTTGCCCCGTCGAAGATGGACGCGCAGGGTCGGCTGATCGAAAGCTGGGGCGCACTGGATTTGAAAATTGCTGGGGCCGACGCCGCGGAGTCCATCGAGGTTAAGTCCATCAAGCTGGATGACATCATTCCCGCCGCGCAGGCGAATTCACACCACGGCACCGTTTGCGTCACCCGCACCGCCTATCGCGCGCCGGTCTGGCCCTCGGGCCTGGACGTGTTGACTGTGCGTCTGGAGGAAACCGGCGGACACGCGCAGTCGGTGCCGATTTCACTCTTGCTGCCGGCAGGCGCGCGATTGGGGGCGCGGACAGCGTCAGTGGGCGGACGCGCGGTGGTGAGCCTGCCAGCGGATGCAAGAGCCGCGCAGGCGAAACGCGACTGGGGTTGCTTAGATGATTCGACCGCTTTGCCGGGATGGGGCCGGCCGGCGGTGGCGTGCGATCCGTCGTTTCGGAACATTCGCGCCGGCATGGGAGGCGTGCCGATTCATTACCGGTTCAAGGTGGAACCGAAAGCCGCGCGCACGGTGGTGGTGGGTTTCTGCGAGAGTCACTGGGAAACTTCTGGTCAACGGCCGATGAGTTGTCGCGTGGAAGGCGCGGCGGTGCAACCGCTCGACTGCAATGCAAAATGGGGTCAGCACCAGCCCGGCGCACTTCAATTCATGGCGAAGGATGAAAATGGCGACGGTGAATTGGAGGTGACGATTCTGCCCGCTCCCGGAGCGCCGGATCGAAATCCCATCCTGAACGTGATCTGGATTTTTCCTGTGGAGGCGCGCCTGGAATTGGCGCAGATTATTGCCGGCCAGTACAACGGCCTGGCCGAACGCCATGTGGATGTGGGCGGGGCGAGCGATCAATCACTCTACGGAGGCGGTGAATTGGAATTCGCCGTCCAACTGCCAGCGCAGGGAACAAGGGAACTGCAATTTCTGATCGCCACCGGCGGCGGGTCCGTGCCACCGCCGGAAAGCACCGCATGGACGCCGGCCAAGTTACGGCGAGCCGCCGCCCAAGTGTGGCGCGAGTGGCAGGATGCGCGGTGAAGCTGTGCGGAAGCCGTGGTTCTAATCCCAGCGCAAGTCCGCCAGGAAGGGCAATCCCTCGCGGTACTTGCGCAGGCTGGCGAGATCCAGTTTCACCTGAATGACGCCTTCGCCTTCGCCGGCATCGGCCAGGATTTCGCCGTGCGGATCAATGATCAGTGACCGCCCGCAATAGGCGTAGTGCGGATCGGTCCCCACGCGGTTCACGCCCACGACGTAAGCCTGATTCTCAATCGCCCGCGCCTGGAGCAGACGCGTCCAGTGCTGAATCCGCTTCGCCGGCCAGTTGGCGATAACCACGATCAGTTCCGGCCGATGCGCCGCGACGGCTTCACGAAAGAGCTCCGGAAAACGCAGGTCGTAACAGATGAACGGGGAGACGGTGCAATCTTCCCAGCGAAACATCACGGGTTGCTCGCCCGCGGTGTAATGCTCCGCTTCGCCGCCCGGACTGAATGGGCGCTGCTTGGTGTAGGCGGTCAGCAATTCTCCCGCAGACGAAAACACCAGTGCTTCATTGCGCGCCCTGCCGTCGCTTCCACGCCGGGCCACGCCGGCGACCAGACAAACGCCCAGTTCCTGCGCGGTGCGAGCGAGGAATTGTTCCGTTGCGCCGCCCACCGGTTCCGCCGTGGCCGCAGCGTTCATACTGAAGCCGGTGGCGAACATTTCCGGCAGCGCGACCAATGAATTCCGTTCCGGAGCAGCGTTGACCAACCTGCGGCGTAGCTTCGCAAAATTGGCCGGCGGACTCTCCCAGACAACATCCGACTGAACCGCGATGACATTCACGCGTTCACCTTAATCACGGATGCGCCGCGCGCCAGCATAGATGTTCATCGTATCGCCGCGCAGAAATCCAACCAAAGTTTGTCCACTCTCCCGCGCAAACTGCACCGCCAGCGACGACGGCGCGGACACGGCGCAGATGATCGGGACTTGCGCCGCCAGGGCTTTCTGCAGGATTTCGAAAGACGCGCGCCCGCTCACCAGCAGGATGTGCGAATCGAACGGCCATTCTTCTTCCAGGAAACCGTGACCTATTACCTTGTCCACCGCGTTGTGTCGGCCCACGTCTTCGCGGAGCACAACGAGTTTGCCTGCGGCGTCGAACACCGCGGCGGCGTGCAGCCCGCCAGTCTGGTCGAAAGTCGCCTGCGCTTTCCGCATCAACTTCGGCAGTTGCCGGAGCGTTTGGGGCGTCACCCTGACGCGGGATTTCACGGGCGGAAAATGCTGATGCACGGACTCAATGGACGCCTTGCCGCACAGCCCGCAACTGGAGGTGGCAAAGACGTGGCGCGTGAGTTGCGCGAAATCCACTTTCAGTGAAGGGGCGAGGAAGACATTCAGCGTGTTTTCCGGCGCGGCGGCGGCGCGGCAGTGCAGGATTCCGACCACGTCCCGGCGCTCTCGGACGATGCCCTCGGTGAGGAGGAAGCCGGCGGCCAGTTCACGATCATGGCCGGGCGTGCGCATCGTGACCGCCACACTGCGGCCCTGCACGCGGATTTCCAACGGTTCTTCGACAGCCAAAAAGTCGTTTTCAAGCTTCGATTTTCCATGGCTGTCCCGGCGCAGCACTTTGTTAAGCGCCACGACGCTGTTTGGCACAGCCAGTCTGGGCTTGTGCGCCTTTTGTGCATTTTCGCGGCTCACACTACTTTCTCCAGTTTCACGCGCGTATTGTAGTCCGGCACGCCGCCGGCCTGATCCACGACGCCGCGCCGGATGATGACATTGCCCTCGGGCCAGTGGATTTGCAGATTCCCGCGCGCCATCGGCGCCAGCCACACTCGGCCCTCATAGCGTCCGACGCCATTTACCAGCGCGATCCGGTCGCGGTTCATCAAGTGCAGGCCCGCGGCGTCCTCCGGATTCATCAACACCGCATCGCGCGGCGCGTCGTTGATGGGATCAATCTCCGCATACACGAGCGAGTTGAACTGCTTGCCGCGCCGGGTGCTCACGATGAAGTAGCCGCCGACGTGAGGAGGCGGAAAGCCATTGGCTGTTTCGACTTCTTCGATCCGCCTCCTTACGTCGTCGGCTACGGGTGGGAGCGGCACCCCACGAAAATGTGCCTTGCCATCCGGCGTCGGAAATTTCCAGTCCGCGCAGAGGTGCGGCCCGCCGTATTGCACAGCGTCACCCGTGTTCCGCAAATTCTGGATGCCCTCGTAGAATGGAACGACGCGGGCGATCTCTTCGCGCATCCGCCAGCCGGTTTCGCAACCAAGCAGCGAGGCGCGTTGCGGATCAACCGCTGCCGCAAGGTCGCGCAGGATCTTCCATTCTGCCCGCGCTTCACCGATCTGGCGCGGGATTTCAGGACTGAAGGCAATGCGCCGTTCAGTGGTGGTTTCCGTGCCGCCGTCGTCCTGTTCGTAGCGGGTTTTGGCCGGGAGCAGAATGACCTCCTCCCGCGCCGGGATGCACATTTGATCCGTGAGAATGATGTCCTGATGCACGCGCAGGGGCACATTGGCCAGCGCGGCGCGAACGTAATCCGGCTCGGGCAACGTGCGCAGAAAATTTCCGCCCAGACAGTAGAGCAAGTCCAGTTCGCCACGGGCGCTTGCTTCGATCATTTCCGGCGCGCTCAGTCCGTTCCAATCGGGCACGGGGACGCCGTATTGCGCGGAAAGCTGCGCAGTCGTCTCGGCATTGATGGGTTTGCCGCCGGGGAATGCGGTGGCGTAAGCGCCCATCTCCGCCCCGCCTTGCACGGAGGAATGTCCGCGAATTGGCATCAGCCCGCACTTGTCGCGCCCCACCCAACCGCGCAGCAGCCCGAGATTCACAATCATCGAAACCGCGTCGCCACCGGTGGCGTGTTGCGTGATGCCCATGCTCCAGACCAGCACGGCGGTTTTCGCGTTGTGGATGAGTTCGGCGAATTCCTGCATGGCCTCGTGGCTCAAACCCGATTGCGCTTCGAGTTCCGCGAATTTGAGATTTGCGATTTGAGACCTCAATTCCTCGAGGCCGGCGGTGTGGTGGTGAATGAAATTGTCGTCCACCCAGCCGCGCTCAACTAGAATCTTCAGCACGCCGTAAAGGAAGGCAATGTCCCCGCCCGTCGAAACGGGAAACCAGTAATCGGCGATGTCCGTGCCAAAGACGGCGCTCTTCCAATTCGACGGCACCCAATAGCGGTCCATGCCCGGCTCGCGATACGGATTCACCATCACCACCTTCGTGCCGAGTTGCTTGGCCTCATGCAGATACTTGGTGGTGACCGGCTGGTCGTTCGCCGGATTCGCGCCAAAGAATACAATCAGGTCGGTGCCGTACCAGTCCGAGTAGCTGCACGTGGTCGCGGCCACGCCGAGGGCGTGTTTCATCGCCGCCGTGCTGGGGGCGTGACAAAGCCGCGCGGCGTTGTCCACGTTGTTCGTGCCCAGGAAACGCGCCACTTTCTGCGCCATGTAATAAACCTCGTTCGTCACGCCGCGCGCGGTCACAAACATCGCCCACCGCCGCGGCGTGGTGGCGCGGATGCGGCGGGCGATGCGTTGCAGCGCCTCATCCCACGAGATGCGCCGGAAGCCAGGCGCGTCCTTCTCGCGCAACATGGGATACGGCAATCGGCCCAGTTCGCGCAGCGCCGCGTTGGAAAGCGATTCCATTTTCGAGAGGTCCGCCAACCGCTTCACGTCCAGGGCGGGCATTGTGTTCAACCGCAGCAAATTCAGCCGCGTCATGCAGAGGTGGACGCCTTTGATCGTCCAGTCGTGAAAGCCAGCCACGCCCAGCGCGCAGCCATCACAGACGCCACGGCTCAGTACTTTCCAGGCGTAGCCGAGATTGTCGCGGTTCTGCCAGGCCACGCGCGCCATGTCGCGGAAATGCTTCGGCTTGGATTGTCCCAAACCAAACGGCACCGCCGCTTTCAGTTTCTGCTTCCAATCCTTCTGAATCCGGTGGGCTGACATGCGTAGGGTGGCTGAAAGAAATTCAACAGGCCTGCGGCGCGGCGAGGGGTTGGGGTGCGCTGCTCTCCCTCGGCTGTTTGTCCACCGCGGATTCCGCGGCCGCTTCCAGTTCACTTGCCTGACGCGGCCAGATGTGAAAGCCACCATGATCAAACGGAGTGATCTCCCACGCCCCCCAGATGCCCTTGCCTTCGCGATAACCGCGGTAGAACACCTCGTGGCTGCCGGGGTAGATTTTGGTCCACCAACATTCAAGCGACTCAACGTCGTATTGCCCCCTCACGGCGAACGCGCCGACATCGTCATTGCCCTCGCCGGTGAGACGGCCCTGGGCAAACGCGAGTTGCAGGTCCATGCGGTGTCTGTCCCGCGGGCGGTAGTGGTAAAAACCAGTCCACGGCCCGGAGGGAAAAAGTTCGTGGTTCACAAGATCACATTAGTAGCGATGGACGGCGCCCCTGTCAAAACCAACGGCGCGGGCAAGCCGCTCCAACGTCCGCCGAACGCGTTTTAGAAAATAAATTCATTTTGTTCCTTTGTCTCTTTGCGCAGCCGCGGTTAAAAAGTATCCGTGCAAGCGCGCTTCCTTCTCGGCCCGGCGGGCAGCGGAAAGACCTTCCGCTGTCTGGGCGAGATTCGCGCTGAACTGGCCCGCGCGCCCGAAGGTCCGTCGCTGCTGCTGCTCGCGCCCAAACAGGCCACGTTTCAGCTTGAGCGGCAGTTGTTGGGCGACGGCACGCTCGCGGGTTACACGCGCCTGCAAATCCTCAGTTTCGAGCGCCTCGCCAGGTTCCTGCTCACGGAACTCAGTCCGGTCACACCCGAATGGCTGGACGACGAGGGCCGGGTGATGGTGCTGCGAGCGTTGCTGGCCCGGGAACGCGATGCGCTCCGGGTGTTCCATGCCACCGCTCGCCTGCCGGGCTTCGCCACGCGCCTCAGCCTGTTGTTGCGCGAACTGCAACGGCACCAGATTTCACCCGAACGCCTGACCGCCTTGGCTGACCGGCTCACGACTCAGGTGCAACTGCGCGACAAACTTCACGATTTCGCGCATCTACTGCGCGGCTATCTCGACTGGCTCGGAACGCACGGCTTGCAGGACGCCAACTGCGTGCTGGATGTCGCCACCGCGTTGCTCCGCTCGCATCCGCAATCAACTCTGCTCTCCCCGCGACTCAAGCTCGGCGGGCTGTGGCTCGATGGGTTCGCGGAGATGACCGCCCAGGAGCTGGATTTGCTGGCGGCGCTGGTGCCGCATTGCGACCGCGCCACGCTGGCGTTCTGCCTTGAAACCGAATTGCCGCACGAGCCGTCCTGGTTGTCCAGCTGGTCGGTCATCGGTCAGACCTTCCTCCAATGCCGTCAGCGAATCGAGGACTTGCCAGACATTCGGGTTGAGATCGAAACGCTTGGCCGCGATTCAGGCAAGGGGCGTTTCGTCCATCGTTCAGAAATTGCGCGCCTTGAAGAATGTTGGGCCAACCCGCCGATGGTCAATGCAGCGTCGGACCAGAACCTCACGCATCACGCATCACGCATCCCGGCGTCTTCTCCCGCCATCTTCTGCGCCGCCTGCGCAAATCCCGAAGCCGAAGCCACGCTCGCCGCCCGCGAGATTCGCCGGTTCGTGCGCGCCGGTGGACGATTTCGCGAAACGGCCGTACTGGTTCGTGCGCTGGAGGGCTACGCGGACACGGTGCGCCGCGTTTTTGCGCGTTACGAAATTCCCTGCTTCCTCGACCGCCGCGAGCCGGTCGCCCATCACCCGCTGGCCGAACTGACGCGTTACGCTTTGCGCACGGTGGCGTTCAACTGGCGGCAACCCGATTGGTTCGGCGCGCTCAAGACCGGCCTCGTGCCCGCGCGCGACGACGAAATTGACTGGCTGGAAAACCTCGCGCTGGAATTCGGCTGGGAAGGCCAGGCGTGGCGCCAGCCGCTCGCCGTTCCGGATCAGGTTTCGCTCACCGAACGGGCCGAGGGTCTGCGGCAAAAACTTGTTCCGCCGTTCGTCGCACTGGCGCAACACACCGCCGCACCACTCAACGGCCAACAATTTTCCGCCGCGCTGCGCGAGTTGTGGCAGGTGCTGGAGGTTGAATCCACGTTGGAGGCCTGGAGCAACACCGGCTCGGCGCAAGCTTTCATCGGCCATCAACCTTCAGCCATTCACGCCACGGTCTGGGATCAAATGCAGATCTGGCGCGAAAACCTTGAACGGGCGTTTCCGGACGAGGCGTTGTCCGTGCGCGAATGGCTGCCCATCCTCGAAGCGGGCCTCGCCAGTCTCACGGTCGGCGTGTTGCCCCCCGCGCTGGACCAGGTGCTGGTGGGCGCGATTGACCGCTCGCGCAATCCCGATTTGAAACTTGCGCTGGTACTGGGTTTGAACGAAGGCGTGTTCCCCGCGCGACCGGTCGAAGACCCGTTGCTAAACGAGGTCGAACGCATTGCGCTGGCCTCGGAGGGCGCCCCGCTGTGGCCGGGCGCCAAACATCGCATCGGCCATGAGTGGTTTTACGGTTACATCGCTTGCACGCGGGCCAGTCAGCGGCTGGTACTGACTTGCGCGCAGGCCGACGCGCGCGGCAATCCGCTCAATCGCTCGCCGTTTTTTGATCGCCTCGAACGCATCTTCCCCGGCTTCACGTTGACGCCCTGGCAGCCACCCGCGGACTTTGCCGACATCGAACACCTCTGCGAACTCACAACTCCAGCGATTCAACTCCGCAATCAAACGGAGCGCGGACAGCCATGTCCGCGCGAACCCAGTGAGCCAGCCTCCACGTTGCTCGCCCTGCCCGAACTCGCGGACGTTCTCAGGCGGGCGCGCGACCTGGCCGGCGTTAATGCAAACCAACGACTCTCGCCCGAAGCCGCCACGACGCTTTATGGTCGCGAACCCGCCTGCTCGATCAGTGGCCTGGAGAATTTCGCTTCGTGCCCGTTCAAGTTTTTCGTCAGCCACGGCTTGCGCGCAGAGGAACGCAAACGCTTTGAACTTGATTCCCGCGAGCGCGGCTCGTTCCAGCACGAGGTGCTCACCGTGTTTCACAACGAGTTGATGGCGGAGCAGCGCAAGTGGCGCGACGTTTTGCCCGACGAAGCCCGCGCCCGGGTCCGCCGCATCGGCCAGGCACTCCTGAGCGATTATCGGCATGGATTATTTGGCGCGAACGCGGGCCGACGCTTTGAAGGTGAAGCATTGCTCGCGTCGCTGGAAACACTCATCGCGGTGCTGGTCGGCTGGGCACGGAATTATCAGTTCGATCCCGCACTGGTGGAAACCGGCTTTGGCCTGCCCGGCGGGCCATGGCCGGCCTGGCGGATTGCCGTGGACAAAGAACACGCACTGTTGCTGCGCGGGCGGATTGATCGCGTGGATCTCTGGCGCGACCCAGCCACGGGTGCGGCGCTCGCCGTGGTGATGGATTACAAATCCAGCAGCCGCACGCCGGATCGCGTGAAGCTGTATCACGGCCTGCAACTTCAACTGCCCGCGTACCTCGCCGTGGTCGAAAGCCTCCCGGAAGTTCGTGATTCCCTGGGAGTGAGTTCGCTGGCGCCCGTCGGCGTGTTTTACGTGAATCTGCGCGGGGAGTTTTCCTCGGCTCGCTCGCGGGTCGAGGCCTTGGCGGATGCGGAGCGGGCGCTGCGTTTGGGTTTTCAACATGCGGGCCGTTACGACGAAACGTTTCTGGAGCGACTTGATCCCGGCGGTGTGGGCGAACAATTCAAGACCAGTTCCCGTAGCCACGACCGCATGAACCAACCGGCGTTTCGCGAGTTGCTGAATCGCACGGTGGAGAACCTGCGCCGCTTTGGCCGGGAGATATTTTCCGGCAGATTGTCGCCCGAACCATTTCGCAAAGGCACAGAAACGGCCTGTGATTGGTGTGAGTATGCCGCGATCTGCCGGTTTGATCCGTGGACGCAACCCTTCCGCGCGCTGCCGGCACCGCCCAAACCGCCCGCTGCCGCCGGCGAAGTCAAGAAACCGAAACCGAAACGCAGCCGGAAATCCTCACCCAGGTCATGAGCGCTCCGACATCGCAACAACGTGACGCCCTTAAGGCACGGGGCAATGTGCTTGTCGCCGCCGGCGCCGGCACGGGCAAGACGAGCACCATCACCGCGCGCTGTCTCGACCTGATCGTCAATGAACCGTGTTCGCTGCACGAAATCCTGATGGTCACGTTCACCGAGGCAGCGGCGGCGGAGATGCGCGAGCGCCTGCGCCGGGCGTTGTACGAGCAAGCCGATAACGCGCCGAACCCGGACACCGCCATGCGACTGGCCGAGGAACTGGCCCTGCTGGACACTGCGCCCATCTCGACGTTGCATGGCTTCTGCCTCGAACTGGTGCGGCGTAATTTCCATGCGCTGGAACTGGACCCGCAATTCACGGTGCTCGACGAAGCCCAAACGAAGCCGCTCATGCACGCGGTGCTCGACGAATTATTTGAGCGGCAATACGCCGGCACGACGGACCACTCGGCCAGTGTGCGGGAATTGATCCGGCAATACGGCAACGGCCGCGATGAGGCCATTCGCCGCCTAGTGGTCGAGATTCACCGGCACACCCAGGCGCTGGCTTCTCCGCAAGAGTGGTTTGACCAGCAAATGGCGGCGTTCCATCAGGCCGAGCCAACCGCGTGGCGCGAAAGCTTTGTCACCGGCACGGCGGAATGGGCGCGGCTGTGGCGGGAAACCATCGAGCCGTTTGCTCAAGGCAGCGTGAACGTGAGGTTGTGCGCGAGTGCGCTCGACGAACTGCTGGCCAAACCGAATTTTGCCGCCGCCGCGAAGACGGTTGCCGAGATTGTCGCCGCCCACGAGATGAAATGGGACCGGCTCAAGAAGGATTTCCGCGATCCCATCAAATCCTTTTTCACCGAAGCCGCCTTCCTGCGCGAGTTGACCGACGACGATGGCGCGCCGCTGACGCAGGACTGGTCGTGGGTGCGCGGGCCGATGCTCACGTTGCTGACGCTGGCGCGAGAATTCGGCGAGGACTTCGCGAAGGCCAAGCGCGAACTCGGCGGAATTGATTTCGCGGATCAGGAACAGTTCGCGTTGCGCCTGCTGCGGGACGACGCGGGCCGGCCCACCCCCATCGCGCTGGCCTGCCGCGAGCGTTTTCGCTTCGTGTTCGTGGATGAATGTCAGGACATCAACGCGGCGCAGGATGCGATTCTGCGCGCCGTGAGCCGCGAGGGCGCGGCGGCAAACCGTTTCCTTGTCGGGGATGTCAAACAGAGCATCTACCGTTTCCGGCTAGCCGACCCACGCATTTTTCAGGCTTACGAAGCGCGTTGGAAGAATGACGGCAACGACGGTGTGTGTCTGCCGCTCTCGGAGAATTTCCGCAGCCGCGAGGCGTTGCTGAAATTCATCAATCCTTTGTTTCGCGCACTGATGCGGCCCGTCATCGGCGGCCTGCATTACGATGCCGATGCGGAATTGCGGTTTGGCGAACCGGACGGACGGGCCGCGCTCTCGCTGGCCGCAATCACTCCACCCGCGGACAGTGAACCCATGGCGTGGCCGCAGCCCCCGGAGGTTTCGCCGCGCGTGGAGTTGCACGTAATCACGAAGGCGGAAGATTCCGAAGCGAACTACGACACACCGGAAGATGAAGTGACCGGCGGCGATGTGCCCGAACTGCAAACCACCGAACGCGAGGCGCGATGGGTGGCGCGGCGGCTCAAGACGCTCAAGGAATCGGGGCATCGCGTGTGGCGGCGCGAGACCGGGCGTTTCGAGCCGGTGGAGTATCGCGACATGGTGGTGTTGCTGCGCGGCGTGGCGGGTCGCGCGGAGGTTTTCGCCAAGGAATTTCACCGCGCCGGTGTGCCGTTGCACGCGGAGCGCGCGGGTTTTCTGGACGCGCCGGAGGTGACCGATCTGCTCAATCTGCTGCGGTTGCTGGACAACCCGTTGCAGGACGTGCCGTTGCTGGCCGTGTTGCGCTCACCGTTGGTCGGGTTGACGCCGGATGAACTGGTGCAGGTGCGGCTCGCGAATCGCAAAGGTCTGTTGTGGACGGCGCTCAACCGCTGGCTGGCTCACGGGCAGGAAGCATCAGCCGCGGATGGCCCCAAAGATCACGCATCACGCATCGCGCATCACGGACCAAGCGATCAGGAACTGGCCCGCAAGCTCCGCACGTTTCTGGAACAATTCAACCAGTGGCGCGAACAAGTTCGTCATGCTTCCTTGTCCCATTGTCTCGAAAGCGCGTTGGCGAACACGCACTACGAAGCGCTGTTGCTGGCGGACGAACGCGGCGCGGCGCGGCGGGCAAACGTGCGCCGGCTCGTGGACCTTGCGCGCCGCTTCGATCCGTATCAGCGCGAGGGCTTGTTCCGTTTCCTGCAATTCATCGCGGAACAGGAGGCGGCGGAGGTGCGGCATGAGCCGGCCGCCATGAACCGCGAGAACGCCGTGCGGCTGATGACCATTCACGCCAGCAAGGGCCTGGAATTCCCCGTCGTGGTGCTGGCGGGGCTGGGCAGCCGGTTCAATACGCGCGACCTGGGCGGCGACATTTTGTTGAACGGCGACCTCGGCTTGTGCCCGAAAGTTCTGCCGCCGGAATCACGGCGACGTTATCCCAGCATCGCGCACTGGCTGGCGGCACAACGCGAGCGGCGCGAACTGCTCGGGGAAGAAATGCGGCTGCTGTATGTGGCCGTTACCCGCGCGCGCGACACGCTCATCCTCACCGGCTCGGCGACCCGCAGGGAAGAACTCGCGCGTTGGCAGGAACCCGCGCCCATCACTGATCACGCGCTGGTGAAAGCCACCGGCTATCTGGACTGGCTGCGGTTGTGGTTTGCGCAATGGGCCAGACCGGAGGAATGGTCGGGCGAACGCGAAGGCGCGAACGATTTGTTGCGGTGGAAATTTCACGACGCCAACGACGCCAGCTTTGCGCTGCCTGACGCGGCAACAGTGGCGGAGATCTCCCGGATCCAGCCGCCAACCACCGCCGAACTTGCCGCGCTAAAAGAATTGCTGACCTCGCGTTACCCGCACGAGGCGGCCACGCGGGAGCCGGCCAAAACTTCCGTGAGCGCGCTGCGCCGCCGGGCGATGGCGGTGGAGGAGGAGGCGGCCACCGCGTTCTCCTTTCAACGTTTCGCCGCGCGCCACCCAAGCCGTGTCGCGTCGTCCGCCACCCTCAGCGCGGCGGAAAGCGGCACGGCGCATCACACGTTCATGGAGTTGGTGTCACTCGACCGCGCGGAGAGCGAACTGGATTTGCAGAACGAAGCGCAACACCTGCAAGCCGCCGGCGCCCTGACCGCGGAGGAAATCGCGGCGCTGGATTTCGGTGCACTGGCGGCGTTCTGGCAGTCCGAACTGGGACGCCGGGTGCGCGACCGACGCGGGCAGGCGCAGCGTGAACTGCCCTTCACGGCGCGATTCCAGGCGGGGGAGTTGCGCGCCTTGAACCTGGTTGCCGCGGGTTCGGAATTGCCGGATGACGAATTCGTGGTCGTGCAGGGCTTCGCGGACTTGGTGGTATTGCCGCCCGGGGAAATCTGGCTGCTGGATTTCAAGACGGATCAAGCCAAAGCTGCTGACTTGCCCGCGAAGGTCCAACTCTACGAGCCGCAGTTGAAATCGTACGCGCTGGCTTTATCGAGGATTTATCGCCGGCCCGTGACCGAGTGCTGGCTGTGCTTCCTGGCGGCCCGGAAGTCCATCGCCGTTGCAATTTGATGCCGCCCTACGACCGTGCCGGCTCCGGCGCAGAGCTGGAGCACTTCCAATCATGATGCAGCGCAGGCGTCGTAGTAAGTGCGCGTGGTGATGGTGCCGCTGCTTTGGGCCGTGGTGATTTGCCGGCCCCGCCGGTCGTAGGTGTAAGTCACATCCGGTGTCAAATCCTAATTGACCACGGACAGGTCACCGGCGGCATTTTCCCTGTACCAGGTCGTCACGCCCCAGGCCCACGCGCGCGATTTCAACCGGCCCGCGCTGGGGTAGGTATAAGCCAACCCCAGGCCGTCCGCGTAACCGGCACGCCCTGACTGTCAAAAGTGAGAACACCTTTTCTGCCGCTCACAACGCCAACCAGGGACCAAAGCGCCATAGGCAAGCACGCCAACAGTGCCCGGTTCAGAAATCGGTTCGGCGGCGACCCGTTTACGTTTTCGGACGAGTGATGGCTCGGCGAAATGCGGCGGCGGTTATCCCCCCGAACATCGCCAAAACCAGAATCGAGGGTTCAGGCACAACTATTAGGTCGAACGTTATGTTGTCGATTGCAATGGACCCCGGATCGCCGGCATTTATCCGGAAACTGAAGAAATGGTCCGTACTGGGGGGAATGCCGCCGTAAAAGTTGTATTCCGGGGTGATCGTATCACGTCCCGGCGTGGTTCTCTGCCAATTTCCAGAGGCATTGAAACCATTGGCGTTAAATGACCAGTCCACGTCCACCGGTCCTGCGCCGGAGTGCAAGTCCAGATCGAACGAGAGCACGATTGCTCCATAGTTTATATCAGTAACGAAAACTAGAAATAACCCCCAGTAGCCCGGGCCATATTGCGGATTGATCTGGGCGACAGCGCCGCGGCCATCCCAATCCGAACGGAAGGTATATTCCGACAATCCCACCCAGATGTCCGGCGTGCCGATGGTCAGACGCCCCATGCTGACCGTGTAACCAGGTCCGTCTGTTTGAACGCGACTCGCGAACAATGTAGGAATCTCATCGCCATCGGCCAGCGATAAACCGTCAAATCCGATGGTGGTGGTCGCGCTGGCCGGCCACAGGCCGGAGCAGGTGATGACGAAAGCCCCCAGCACAGCAAGAGACCTTGTGCCGATGGACATCACGAAGGTTTGGTAGTTTTGTTTCATATATTGTCCTTGCTGCAAACACCCCCGGACTTGACAGGTACCCTGCGCCTTTGCGTATTGCCGGCAGCGATTCGAACTGAACCGCCGTAATTTGCGCCCACTCCATGACTTGAAGGCTGATTGCGGTTGTCACCGCAGAAACGGTCTGCGTGAGTTCTCTCGTTCATTCAACCGGCCACCCGAATTCCGGGTCGTACCAGATAATTCTGGCACGCGCACAGGCTCTTGGGAAGTCGGTAGTGCTACCGACAGCGGCAGGCGGCCAGCTAGGCCCCGCTCTGCGGTTTCCGGCAGAAAGGACAGGCGCGTGACGCGTGGTTCGCGCAGAGCGGAGGGAGGTCGTTCTCCGGCGCGACGGTCAGCGTCAGAAACTCCTGCACGACGCGAAGCAGCAGTTGCCGCCGGTTCGTGACGGCCAGCTTGCGGTGCAGGCGCTCCACATGGGTATGAACCGTATGAAGCGAAATGCCAAGGTTGTGTGCGATGCCGACGTCCGAGTCGTCATCAAAAATGCCCCTTGCGATCTGTAGTTCGCGCATGGAGAACTTGAGGCTGCGGGCGAGCTCCTGCCAGGCGTGTTCCGAGAACATGGCCGAACCCATCGGGCGCGTGTGGACCCGGTGCTTGGGCGGGACTGGACGCGTCACGCGACGGTTGAGGACTGCGCTCATGCCTGACCTTCCCCTGCTGGCTGACAGTGAGCCAACGAAGGCTCGCTCGCAAAACTCCGACTTTCCCGCGAGCCAAGGTGGAATGTCGAAGCAGGAGAGTCAGCCGTCAGCCGTATTTTCATGCCGCTTGGCGCGCCTTGAAGCAGGGGAAAAGGACGCCGGAAAAAGTCAGTGACGATGAACACAAGTCGAAAGATCAAAAGCAAAAAGGTTCTCACTTTTGAAAGTCTTATTTCGCATACACCAGATTCGACGCGTTCGAGCGCTGGCCCGGCAGAGCGCCGCCAGTTCAATGCCAGCCGGTATGCGGCGCTCTGCCGAGCCGCCGCCACGATTCATGGTGCCGAGGCGCGTCCGTTCTCGGAGGTTGAAGCCCCCCCTGGCCAAGGAAGTTGTCGCCGCAGGCAGCAGTCCCGCCAGCAGGAGCGTCGCTGGCATCCAGTGTGTATGGAGTCGCATACCGTGTCCCTCGCTGCGCCGCCCGGTCCGGAACTGCCCGGCGGCAGGTTGTTGATCTTCTGGCGTGTCGTGCTTGTGCTATCCGAACGCTTCCGATTTAACCACCGTACATACTTCCGGCAAGTCCTCATTCCGCAAATCCACGCCCGGGAGCACCGGCTTGAACCGGCTTGGTGAGTGAAACCAGTGAACGAATTCATCGAAGCCTTTCGCGCATCGCCCCCTCTAACCGTAGCCGCCGACGTGAGCCGGCTCTGACTTCTCCCCGGATTCAGATGGAGCGGACTCACGTCCGCTGCTACGCGGTTCAGTGAGAGATTGCTCCCCGGTGGAATGTCTCACACTGAACACTTGAACTGGCGAAGCGTGAGTGCCGCGCGCAGAGCGGCGCTGAAGCCGCACGCACTCCAGACGCTCCGCGAGATTTCAGCGTCAACGAACCGCGCGCAGCGTCTGGAGTGCGGCTGATTCATCGCCGCTTTGGGCGAAGGGGTTCAAAGGGAGCTTCGACCTCCGAGAACGGACACGCCTCGGGGCCATCAACCGTAGCGGCGTCTCGGTAGAGCGCCGCATCTTCGCCGGTGTGGGAATGGCGGCGGTCTGCCGAGCCGCCGCTACGTCAAGGTTCAGTGAGAGATTTCTGCCCGATGGAATTTTGCGCACTGAACCGATGAACTGGCGAAACGTCCGTCCCGCGCAAAGAGCGGCGCTGAAGCCGCACGCACTCCAGACGCTCCGCGACCTTTCAGCGTCAACGAACCGCGCGCAGCGTTTGGAGTGCGGCTGATTTATCGCCGCTTTGGGCACCGGGGTTCTCGGAGATTGAAGCTCTCCCTGGCCAAGGAAGTTGCTGCCCCAACCCGCAACCCCGTGCCTCCGTCTGGACGATCCACACCGTCGTGGCTCAATACTCATGTGGGGCGGCGTGGTTGTGAACCGGCCGCAATCACCTCAAGCATGGCTCATGGCGCGGAAACAACCATCAGCACCTGACTTCCGCCAGGTTGGATTCAGGCGGGATTCGCGCTTTCCGGTTCGAGCGGCAACTGGTCCTGGTCGGCGGACTTCTCCACGTGCGTTCCGGAGGTCCCGGGTTCAGTGTCTTCGGCTGGCGGGGCGGCGTCTATTTGCACTCGCACCAGCGCCTGGCGCAACAGCCGGCCTTGAAAGGTGTAACCCGCGGCCAGCACCTCGGCGACGCGGGCGCCGGCGGGCGGCGGTCTGTCCTCCGTTCCTTGGTGGCGCTCGGGATTGAATGGCGTCCCGGTTTCCGGGACGAACGGGACGAGGCCCACCCGGCGGGCAACATCCCGGCAGGCGTTTTGAAACTGCTGGAGTTGCGCGATCAGGTTCGGTTGTCCGGATCGTTCGGCGGCATGTACCAGGGCGTAAATGTGGTCGAGGATATGAATGGCCACATTCAGCCAGTCGTTCTCGGCGCGGCGCATTTTTTCGACCTCCAACCGCAGGGTGGATTTCTCACCGTCGTTGATCCTCTGCATGAACTCGGTGAAGTCGCGGACCTCGCCGGCCATGCGCTCGGACATTTCGCGCGCCAGCGTCGCGGTTTTGTCGGCCTGTTCCTGGGCGTATTGCCAGTGGTTGGTGGCGCCGCTGATCTGCGCGGCGACGGTTTCCAGTTGCTGAATCTTGTCCAGCGCCGTGCCCACGGCGCTGACTTCAATGAGTTTGAGCGTGGCGCGGTATTCCAGGAGGAACGGCACCACGCCCAGCAGGGCGCCCAAGCCAACACAGATCACGAGGGCCGTGATTTCCCACTGCTGCAACGGTCCCTGACCTTGCGCGAAAACGAAGTATGCCAATCCCAGCATGAACCCGTCCCCCAGAAAGAACGGCCATTTGGGCACCTTGAGATCGGTTGTGTCGCGCATCGTGGCCCAGCTTCAGGGAAAGCGGGAGCAAGTTCAAGCAGATGCGTGCTGGCCGGATTTGCAGCGAGCAAGCCAGGGCAGCAACCGCTCCTTCCCATTCTCCAGCGACGCAGTGCTTCCGCCATCGCAAATGCTGTCGCAATGCCTAAGTGAAATCGGGCGGAGCGCCGACTTGTAGTCGGCTTCGGGCAAGCGGACGCGTAAAAGCCGACTGCAAGTCGGCGCTCCGCCGGGGTTGAGTGAAGCTTTACATGCCGCCTGGAATGGCTTTTGACTTTTCAACTGCCTGTGATAGAAAAGGCTTCGATAGAAAACCGTCCCGGACACCCGCTGCAACTTTCCTGGACACGTATGAATTTGAACAGACCCAAGGCCAACCGCCGCCACGCCGAAGCCGCCCACAGCCTGCCGGAGGCGATCATCGCGGTGCTGGTGATTGGGGTCATGTTGATTTCGCTTTACGCGGGTTTCTCCTCGGGCTTTTCGATCGTGCAATCGTCGCGCGAGGAACTGCGCGCCACCCAAATCCTTCAGCAACGCCTGGAAACCATCCGGCTCTACCGTTGGACTCAACTGCTGGATACGAACAACTATCTGGCGCCGACGTTTGTGGAATATCTCGCGCCGGCCGGTCTAACGAACCCCGCGAGCGGGGTGGCCTATGCCGGAACCATCACCCTTCGTCCGCCGCCGGATTTGCCGGAGGCCTATCGTGACCATCTGCGGGAAGTGACGGTGAAGGTCTATTGGACCAATCAGAGTGGCGGCACGGAAATCCTGCGCAGCCGCCAGATGCAGACCTATGTGGCGCGGCACGGGATGCAGAATTACCTCTTGCGACCATGAAGCTGCGTTCGAAATTCCTGGCCTCCAACCAAAACCGTGCCGGCGGCCGGCGCCGGAGCAGCGGACTGTCCCTCACAGAATTGATCGTGGCGACCGGCCTCGGCATGGTGGTACTGATGATCCTCGGCGTGTTGAGCGTTCATGCGTTGCGCAGTTTCGTGGCGATGGGCAATTACGCCAGCCTGGATGCACGCAACCGGCTGGCGCTCGACAAAATGTCGCGCGACATCCGGCAGGCAACCGAGGTGACCATTTTCGAGCCGGACGGGCCGGTTCGCCGGCTCAAGCTGACGAACGCTCTGACGGGGGGCACTTTGGATTACACCTGGTATGCGGAGGATCGAATGCTTTACTGCGACACGGATGGCGAGCCGGCAGTCTATCTGACGGAATGTGATGATTGGAGCATTGCGATGTACCGCCGCAATCCACAGCCGGGCGCCACCAATTGGTTCTTCCCCACCGCGGACAAGCGCCTCTGCAAAATGGTGGAAATGAACTGGACTTGCTCCCGCACCCTCCTCGGCAAGAAATTCCAAACCGAGAGCGTGCAATCAGCCCGCATGGTTCTGCGGAACAAACAGTGAAGCCGGCTGGAGAAATACGGCGAGGGCGTGGGCCGCGCGTGAGTGGCAGCGTGCTGGTGATTACTCTGTTCATCGCCCTGCTGTTGGGCATGGTGCTCACGAGTTATCTGCTTTTGATCCGGGCGCAGAACGTTTCGGTGGCCCGGTCTCAAGCCTGGCACGCCGCTCTGACAGCGGCCGAGGCTGGCGTGGAAGAAGCCCTGGCCCAACTCAATGTAACCCCACTGGCCACCAATCTGGCCTTCGATGCTGCCTGGCGCTCCGAGGCCGATGGCTATGTGCTGGACCAGCCGCGCAACTTGAACGTTGGCCCCAATCTGGCCGGCAGCTCCTACTCCGTACGAATTCTTTCCGCGACTCCGCCCGTGGTTTCCGCTTCCATCTATGCCACCGGCTACGCCAATGTGCCGGCCATCTCCGCCACGATGACCCGCACGCTGGAAATCACCACGACCAATGCGCCGTTGTTCAGCGTGGGGGCGGTCGTCCGGGACGGTTTCAACCTGAATGGTTACAGCTTCACGGCGGACAGTTACGATTCGGATAGCTGGCTTTACAGTAACAAGAGTGCGGGTGGCAAATACGATCCCAACAAACGCAAGCAAAACGGCGGCGTCGCCAGCACTTTGGGAATTTTGAATGCGAGCCACGTGGAGATCATGGGACCACTGTTCCTCGGCGCGGGGGGCACCAACGATTTTGCGTCCGATTTTCCGGTCTTCAACGACTTTAACGCGGATCTGCCCGAAGTGACCACGCCGGTGTTGCCGGGGAATGTCAGCGCCCCGGAAGGCCGATGGTACAATGCCATCTACTATGACTACTGGCTGGACAAGGACCAGCATCAAATCGTCAGCCTGGACGGTTCGGTCCGGGTGAAGGATAACGTCCAAACCGTGCTGTATGTCACTGGCAGTGTGAACATCACCAATCTGTGGGTTGGGGAGCATGCCAGCCTGAAACTGTATGTGGGCGGTGGTAACGCCATAATCGGGCGCATGTTCGTGGCCGAATCTGCGTCCGCATTTCAGTATTACGGCCTGCCGGGGAACACGAACATTGTGCTGGCGGGGACGACCAATTTCATCGGTACCATCTATGCCTCCAATGCGCGTCTTACCACCACCGGCGGCGGGAGCACGCTGGATTTTCAAGGTGCGCTGGCGGTCAAGTCCGCCGAACTGTTCCAGCATTTTCGACTGCACTACGACGAAAATCTGCATCGCTCGCCAGTGCATGGGCCGCTTCGAGGATTCATCGTGACCGGCTGGCGGGAACTGTAACCAGCGCGCCATCGGCGTGGTGGGTTGGAGGCAATTTGGTGGCCCCTGCGCCGGTTCGATGAACCACGTCGGAACAGGGCGACCTCAAGGAGCGAGGGCGCGATAGAAGCGCCTGCTTTCAGGCGCGTCTATAACGATCAGCCGGGTGGCGCAGTCGTCGCGGTTGGTGAGCACTGGAATCCAGGACTGCAGGTTGGTTGAGCCTTCAATCACGTAGAAGATGTTGGTTCGTCCCCGGAGGGTGAACAGGAACTGTCCGTTAGTGTAGGCCACCGTGTGCAGCAGCGGCCTGATCGGAGGTTCTCCGGCATTCAAAAAATCAACGGAAACGGTGGAAGCTTGGTTGGGACCCGGCGGGGAATATACACGCCAGACACTGTCCCAATTGTCGCAGACATAAAGATTGCCCGCATTGTCCCACGCCACGTCGGTGTGATCGTGGTAGGGCGCGGGCGTGAGGGTCTGGACGTCCGAACCATTGGCGGTGCTGAACAGGCGCACACCGCCTCCGGTACGGGCCAGGCCGGTGCCCGATCCTTTGAAGGCTACGGCCACGTACTGGCCTTTCGGGTCCACCGCGATGCCGGAGGCGCCGCGCATGGTGTTGTCGCCGCCGCCGATGCGCCAGTCGGCGTTGGTGAGGGCAGTGCCGGATTCCTCATAGGCCGGAAAGCGCAGGACTCGAGGGGCAGGATCGCCGGCTGCTTCAATCTGCTGGATGGCGTAAATGTGATTGCTCCGGTCCAGCGCCAGATCAAAGGGATAAAGGCTCAAGTCCGAGTTGGTGCCGACGGGGACAATGGTCATGCCGAGGTCATTGGTGGCCACGCTGCCGTTGCCGGTGACGGCCCAGCGGCGAATGCCCGTGCCGCCCTCCGTCACGTCTGCCATCCAGATGCGGGTGGTTAACCCGGTGCCGGTGATGAACGGCCCGCTGAGATTCGCCGCGCCACCATTGGGCCGGTTGTCAGCGCGCAGCACCAACTGACGTGAGTTGACGGCCAGGGTCTGGTCAAAGCGCAAAACCAAGCCGCCGCCAATCCAATCGTTGACATAAAGATAATCATCGTCCGAAACCTCGATCTTCCAAGGACTGGTACCGGTTCCTGACCATGGCCAGCCGCCCGTGGCAAACGATCCTTCCTCCGCCGGGCTGCCATCCGCGTTGAACTTGAACAGACCCAGGCGATCTCCCGGCTCGAAATCCGGGTTCAGGCCGAGCTGTCCGTTGCCGACGAAGACGCGGCCATAGTAGGGGCTGTTGGTGTTTTGGTTCACCGCGATGCCTTGCGCCTGGAAGACGTAATTGCCCGGATTGAAGTCGTCGCTGATCTGCCGCCATTCGTTGTAGCCGTGGGCCTTGGCGGTGATGCGCACCCGATAATGTCCCAACGGCACGAAGTCATCGAAGTCATTCTTCACGTCCCAAACCACGGTGTTCGGCCCCCGCAAAGTGCCGGGAGCGCCACCCGGGATTTCGATGGTGCGGACCACCGAGTTTGTCTCGGAGAGAATCTCCAGTGTCACCCCGGCGCTGGCGGGTTCGTTCAGCAAGTAGCTGATATACGAAAGCTCGCAGGGCACATAGACGGTGACGTTGGTGGAACTGCTGGCAACACTGCCGGTGAAGCGGATGTTGGTGGCATAGACATTCGCGTGAGCAGACCAAGAGACGTTTATGAGCAGCAGGCCAATCGCGCCGCAGATTAAACGACGGACGAAAGTGCTTGCCCGTGCGAAGCGGACAACGCGGCGGAGGCTGGAAGCTGGCGAGTGATACATGAGACGCGACGGGGGCAATGGCGTGGCGCCAAGCCGCGCGTTGGTTGGCGATTTGGGATTCACGTTGTGTGGCATTATTCCGGGACGGCGAATTCGATTCTCGCAGGCAGCATAAGGCGGGAATCTTGTTGGTCAAGCGGCTTGTCCAGTTTGTCCAGTTTGTCTGGTTCTGCGGTCACCAAATCTGCGGCACGCCGGAAGCCGGGCTTGTCACGCTGCGTACATTGGCTGTGCGTTTGGCGAACGGTCTTGCGGTTGATGTGGTGAACCAGCTGTGTAGCCACTCCTCGGAGACCGATGCCCACACCCTAGAAATGAAACGGAGGCATCCACCACTGGCGAATGCCTCCGTGAAACTCCGAACCGCTGGGTTACTGGCGCTTGATGCGATAGAACTGCTGGCTACCGCCCACGGCGCGCACGGCTTTGAAATTGCCGTTGCTGCCGGTGACGGTGGCGCTGACATCGCCATAGGTTCCATTGACCGTCGCCGCCTCCTGCAGAACGAACTCGGAAGCCGCGGCTGAAGCCGGCCCGGTGAAGTCAATTTCCACGTTGCCGCCCACCACCTTCACGGCGGTGATCGTCACGGTGGGCTGGGTCAAGTCCACAACGCGAACGTTGTCGAAGATGACCGCCGCGGCGACGTCCGTGCCGATGGAGTCGTAGGCGTCCACAAAGCCCAGCATGACGTTGCCGGAGGTGTAGGGCGTGGTGTTGGTATAACTCATAATGACGATATTGTTCATCTTCAGGGTGACCAACTGCCCCACCTGACTGACTTCCACGTCCACCCAACTGGGCTCGAGACTGAAGTTCGGATTGCTGGGGGCCCCGGCGTAGCGGAAGGGCGGGGCCTTGAATACCTGGGTCAGCGTCGAGGCATTGCGCCCGGGCGTCAGCGCCGTGGGATTGTTCCCAGCGGTAGTGGGCGAGCTGTAGAGCACATAATCGCCCAGGGCGGCGGCATCGGTTTCCACGCCGTAGAAAAGGCCGTCAAAGGTCCAACCCGCCGGGACACCGCCGGCACTATTGCGGAACCAGTTGGTCATGGTGCCGGAATGATTGATACCAAAGAGCGAATACTCCGTGGTGGCCACGGTGCCGACGATCATATACATGTCAAAGCGGAGCGCATAGTCGCCCGCGAATGACCGGTTGCGGGGATACACGTTTACCGCCGCGGCGCCCGGGATGCCATCCAGTTTGTTCACTTGGAGGAGGAGTCCGAACGTGTCACCCGCCGAACTGGGCGCGGGAGGGATGGCCAAGAAGCTGTAGTAGTCGAAGCCAAAAAGGATGTTGGCGTCGTTGGCCGGCGCGACGGTGTTGGTGTCGGCGTAATACACCGTCCAGTTGGTGATGGAATCCGTGTAAGTGAAAGTTTCCGCAAACAACACGGTTTCCGGCGCGCGGTCGTCATCGGTGATGGTGGTGGTGGCCGTGTTGGTGGCAGCGGTGAAGCCCGTGCCCGCCTGCAATCCTACAGTAACGGTGCGCGCGCCATCCACTACCGCGTTATCAATCGGGTAAATGAGGCGAATGCTGGTGTTGACCACCCCGGGATCAATGTAGGCGGGCAGGTTCGCCACAGCATAGTCGGTGTTCAACACGGCGCTTCCCGAAAGAACGAGGTTGGCTTCGTCCAACTGGAGGAACACGTTGGTGTCGCCCAAGCGGCGAAGGGCCAGGTTGGCGTAGTCGTAGGCCAACCGCTCGTAGATGTTGGTCGAAAGCGAAACCACCTGGAGTTGTGGCGTTTCATTGTCCACAATTACCAGGGTCTGGCTGGAGGGTGAGGCGGTTGTATAGGTCGTGCCACCCGCCAGGCTCACAATGACGGTTTCCGTCAATTCGGCTTCCGTGTCATTTATGGCGGCAAGCGTGACCACGATACTCGGCTGCCCGGCGGGAATGATCACCGAATCTTCCGTAAGCACCACGGAATTGGTCCGCAGCACATAGTCTGCTCCGCGAACGGCGGTACCTTCGATCGAAAGCTCGACTGTCAAGGGTTCATCCAATTCGCCGGTTCGCGTGATGGTCAGAGCGGCGGTCGTCGCCCCCTCTTCGTAAACCGCGTTGGTGTCGGTGGTCACAGTGACCTCCGTGGTCGGCGAATAGATGGCCAGCGTGCCGTCCGACCCGGTCGTCACAATGCTGAACCCACCCGGCGAATAGATGCGCAACAATCCCTGGCCGGAACTGACGGTGTAGAGGTTGCCCACAGCATCGAAGGTCACTTCACGGCCGATGCTGACCGTGCCAGGGGTGGGCATGGTGACGATATTGGCGAGGTCCGGAATCCCGTCAATCATGGGTGCGAGGATGACAGTGTTGGCAGGAAGCCCCAAGGGGTTGGCGCCGCCGGTAGCGGCGGCTTTGAGGCCGGCGAGGTATTTGCCGTCCGGCGAAACGTCAAAGCCGCGCATCTCTGAGAAATATATGTCAAACGCGCCGGGATCGCCCGAGACGGTCCGCCAGCCGGTCAACGAATCCCAGAGCGGCGTGCCAAACTCGTCCATGACCATGATGCCAGGGGCAGTTGCATTGTCGGCGCGACGGTTGGAGCCATACCATTTGCCATCCGGCCCGCGTACGATCTTGGTCAGGATTCCGTTGAAGGCGATGCCGAAATTGAACGCCAGAACTTCCGGCCCGGTGTAGGGTAACGGCCCGGCGCCGATGTCGTAACGGTAAACGCCGTTGAAGCTGCCGAGGTCTTCATCCTGGCTGTAAACCACCAAGTCCCCTCCGGCCAGCGAGCCTTCCACCCAGACACTGGAAATGCTGCCGTGGTTGTTCGTCCCGCCCACCGGGCCGCCGTAATCTGGGAGCACCCTTCCCGCGATGGCGTTGGTGGCCACATCCGCGTCGGTCATGGTCAATCCGCCGTTGGCGTCCGACCAGTCGGCGATGTAGAGGTTGTCATCCGGGCCCAAGGCGAGACGGCCCGGGCTTTCGGCGCTGGCTGCGGCGATGTCAAAAACCAATCCGCCGGTGCGCGGTGTGTCACCCTGACCGACCGCGTCCGTCTGGTCGGCATTGAGAAGGTAGATACCGTCGCTCACGCTGCGTCCACCGGCCGTGCCGGCGGCAGCCACGGACACGTAGATCCGGCCGAAGTAGGGGCTGCTGGGACGCTTGTTGACCACCAATCCTCGTTGGTTGGCAAATTTGACTAAGTTGTTCGCGTCGTCACTGATTTGATTCACGACTCCCTGCGGATAGCCGGGGCCGGACGCCTTGCTCACCTGAATCAGGTAATCCCCGCTGACGTCCAGGGGCACGCTATTCAAACCTTTCGGCAACGGCCCCAAATCGTTGGTGGCCGCTCCGCCGTTGTGGATGATTTTGACATTGTCGGCGTCCGCGTTCAGACGGAACGAAATGATGCCGCCACTGTTGGTCAAACTGGTGGCGTAGGGCCGGGCCAGCGCGATGGAAGCGCTCACGCCAAAGGCCAGCGCGATGACCAGGGGCTTGAAGGAACGGGGTTGAAGGATGGTTTTCATAGATTGAACTGCTTGAATGAACATTGCCGATCTGGTTGTGACGTTGCCGTGACCCTGCGGTCCGCTGCGAGGCTAACGTCTCTCTGCCGTGTTATCAGGGCAAGGCCATCCTAAACCTCATCACCGGAGTTTCAAACAGAAAATCCACGAAGAGAAAATCCATCAACCATACGGATGCAACGCCTTATGGCTGGGCGGCGCGGTTGAAAATAAACCGTACCACACCGTCGGTCTGGTGGTGTTCCTGCGTCATTGACGGCAGGCCGCACGCTGGGAAAACCACAGCCAATCCTGATTGCTGGCAAAGGTGCTGATGCTGGCCGCGGTGTAGTTGTAACGGACGGGGATTTTCAGCACCGGGGTCTGCCATTGGCGAAGTTCCGCGTGACCGTCCGCGAACGAGAATCCGCAACCCCATTTGTGATACGACCCGGGCACGTCCGGGAACACCGCCATGTTGTTATTCACCTGCAAGTACCCGTCGTTCATGCTGCTCATGTTTTCTTCGCAGAAGACAAAGGTTTTGCTGGGACCGGGGCAGTTGAGGATTTCGTTGATTTTGATGTACGCGCCATAGCTGGGATTGTAACTCCGGGTGGTGTAGAAGGAGTACACATTCCCCACCTGACTGTTCATGGAATAAGTCCGCAACCGCTGCCCATTGGACGAGGGAATGTTGTCGGCCGGACATTTGTACACGGCAATCTGCCCGCTCATGTAGGGCCCCAGGATGGACGTGGTGTAATAGAAGGTGTTGGTGTTGGCGTCGTAATTGCCCCAGCCCTGGCTGGCGCCGCTGCACCAGGAGCGGGCATTGAGTGTCGGGTCGGTGGGTGAATTCCCCGCGCCCAACGGAGCATTGGGCAGCATCACATCATTGAAGTCCCCGGCATACGTCTGCCACCCGAATTGCAGTTGGCGCAAGTTGCTCAGGCATTGGACGGCGTGGGCCTTGCTCTTCGCCCGGGCCAGGGCGGGCAGGAGCATGGCCGCGAGGATGGCAATGATGGCGATGACCACAAGCAACTCAATCAGGGTGAAACCGCGGGACCGTGGCAACGCGGAACCGACCCGTGCAGGCGAACTGGAGGCAATTAAAGACTCATTCATAGGTTTCTGCCGTTATTGAGTGGTGGCCAAGGCATGCACTTCATCCGTGCCCCGGATGAAACTGCCCACGTACCGCTTGCGGGGTACCCATTCCGCGTGGCCGTCGCCAAAGACCACGTTGCCACCATCGGCCCCATGGTTGTCGCCGGGATCGGGAAAATCTTCGTTAGCCCGGTCGCCCGGACCAGCGTCATCCGCGTCGTAGATGATCCAGACATCCGAAGGGCTGGCTTTTTGGCCGAGGAAATTGTAGCGCGTACCGCCTTGGGGCGTCAGATAGATGCGGGCCGCCGCCGTGCGCTGGGTCTTGCGCTCGTTGACGTTGCGCGGGCCGCCGATGGTGTTGCCGTTTTGTCCAGCAAAGAATCCCGCCACCTCGTAACTATGGCCATTGGTGCCGTTCCGGCCCGGCGCATTATTGAGCAGATCGCGCAGATAACGGGAGTTGCCGTGCATCCGTTCCGCGTACAGCATCACCCCGGAATTGTTCAGCGCCGAGCCAAACGGCCCGGGATCATTGGGCAGCAGGTTGACGGTGGCGTTGGCGTCAACGGAGTTTCTGGTGGAGGGACACACAAATCCCCTGGCGTTGGCGAAGTACTGCGGATACAACCAGTTCAAGTCGTCATCGGCGTAATTGATGACTCCGCTCAAGGCACCTCGGGGATCGTCATCCCCATACATCTGACTGCCCAACCCCATCTGCTTTTCGTTGTTGAGACATCCGATCCGGTGCGCCCGCATTTTGGCCTTGCTCAACGCCGGCAGGAGCATCGCCGCCAGAATGGCAATGATCGCGATTACGACGAGCAATTCAATCAGGGTGAAGGCCCGCGCCCGTTGCGCAGCGAAGCGTGTTTCTTCAATGAGGATGGGGAGGCATCTTCTCATCATGCTGCTTGGCCTCGATTACCTGCCGACCTGAATGGGGACAAATCGGACGAGTTCGGATAGGGAAATGCTCGAATCCGGGAGGCATCCGCTGTGGGCGGATGCCTCCGCAAAACTCCGAGCCGGTAGGTTACTGGCGTTTGATGCGGTAGAACTGCTGGCTGCCACCCACGGCCCGCACGGCTTTGAAACTGCCGTTGCTGCCGGTGACCGTAGCGCTGACATCGCCATAAGTTCCGTTGACCGCCGACGCCTCTTGCAGAACAAACGCGGAGGCCGAAGCCGAAGCCGGCCCGGTGAAATCAATCTCCACGTTGCCACCCACCACCTTCACGGCGGTGATCGTCACGGTGGGCTGGGTCAGGTCCACGACGCGAACGTTGTCAATGACGACGTAGGACGAAGGGAGGCCGATGGAATCATAAGCGTCCGTGTAGCCGATCATGATGTTGCCACTCTGGTACGGGGTGGTGTTCTCATAACTGAAGATGACGGAGTTGTTGATCCTCAGGGTGATGATGTTGCCGATCTGGCTGACTTCCACGTCCGCCCAGATTGGGGTGGCGGGAAAGCGCGAGAGATTGTTGGCCGGCGTGCCGGAAATCGCCCAAGGCGGCGCTTTGAACACGTCGGTGAGCGTGGTGGCCACCCGGCCCGCGCTCAATGCCGTTGGGTTATTGGCGGCGGTGGTGGGCGAACTGTAGTTCATGTAATCGCCCAGTCCGGCGCCGTCGGCTTCCACGCCGTAAAACACGCCGTCGAAGGTCCAGCCCGCCGGGACGCCGCCGGGACTGTTGCGGAACCAGTTGGTCTTCGTGCCCGAATGATTGACGCCGAAGAGCGCGTATTCCGTGGACACCGCATTGGGCAACACCACGCTGAGGAACATGTCAAAGCGCAACGCGTAGTCGCCACTGAAACTTCGACCGATAGGATAGAGATTGATGGCTGCGGCCGAACCGGTGCCGTCTTTGTTCACCGTCAGGAACAGTCCCGAGGTGTCGCCGCCGCCGTTCGGTGCGGGTGGAATTCCCTGCGAACTGTAATCGAACGCAAACGCCGCGGTGTAATCCGGCACACCGTCGTTGGCGGCGAAGAACAAGTTCCAGTTGGCCGAGCTGTCCGTATTGAAATTATCCGCGAAGAGCACGGTTTCCGGTGGATACGTGGCATCAACCAACGTGATGGAAGCGGAGGACGGCGAGCCAATGGTGTATTCCCCCGCGCCCGCCGCGACCAGACTCACGGTGATCGTCTCATTACCCTCGTAGAGGTTATCCTCCAAGGGATAAACCTTGATCTCCTGCGTTTGCTCGCCGGGATTCAAGGGCAGCAGGCCATCCGCGTAATAATCCACGCCGTTCTCCGCGGTGCCGGTGAAGGCGAGGTTGAAGTCGAAGGGTTGGGCATTGAGGTCGCCCAGGCGGGTGATCCGGAAGGTGCCATAGTCATTCGCGCGCTCATACATCTGGGGAGTCACACTGGTAATCGTAAGTTGGGGTGCTTCGTTGTCCGCAATAAAAACGGTGGCGGTACCGCTATGCTGATAATCAGGACTGTCGGCCAGCGTCAGAATTACGGTTTCGGTTGCTTCCGCCACCGCGTCGTCTATGGGGGTGATGGTGATGTAGGCTTCCGTGGCGTTCGCGTCAAAAGTGATCGAGCCGGGCAGTGCCTCATAATCTTCGCCGGGCGTGGCGGTGCCACCGACCGTGTAATTCACGGTGAGGGGGGTGCCGAGGGAGGTGCGCGTCAGGGTGAAGACGCCGGGGGTCGGGCCGGTTTCGGAGGCGTCTGGCACCGTGGCGGTCATACTGACAACCGTGGCGAAGTTGGTGATGCGAATGTTGTCCACCAGGCTGAACGCCAGATTGGTGGCATTGATGTCGGTGGAAGCACTGGCATTGATGTCGAATTGTCCGAACACGATGTTGGCGCCCCCAAGAAACCCATTGGTACTAACGTCAATGGTCGCGATGAGCAGGCCGTTGATCGTGTAAGTTATGATGTTGCCGACCTTCCGTAGCGAAATGTCGTTCCATCGCATCCCGGCCGAACCGCCCTGTGTCTCCCCGGTTTGCTGGGGATAGAGCGCCAGTTGTTCCGGTGGCGCAGCGACCGGCGGAAAGGTGGATTGATAATACTCGTGCGTGTTGTTCCGCGAACCCACGGTGCCCGCCGCATACACCCCGCTGGCATCTTGCAGGCTGGCCGAAAACGCCGGGGTGTAAACCCGATAGTCGGCCGTCGTGCCGGTGCCGTCGCCGCTGGCGCCGATGAACACCGAATCAATCTGCGTGGGCACTTGCGCCGAGACGGCGGCGGTGCCGAAGCCCGCCCCACCAATCTGCGTCGAACCTGCCCCGCCGCCGTTCAGCGGACCGTTGAAATTCAGCCACCAATCCCAGCGCATTTCGAAGTTTTCAGTGATGCTGAACCCCGCCGGCGAAGCACTGGAGCCGGAAGGGAAGAACTGCTCGAGGGGATCGAGATTGGCTTGCAGTTTCAGCCCGCGGGTGGTCCCGGCCGAGTTGGGGGCCGGCGGGATTCCCACCGAACTGTAATCAAAAAAGAGGTCCACGGGACTGTAACCTTGGGGAGTGACGTTAATGAGCCACGTCCCGTCGGCCGAGCGGTCGGTGTCAAAGTCCTCCGAGAAGACCTGCAATTGAGCTGAGGCCGTGCAGGCGCACGCGGCAACGACGAGCGTTGCCGCCAACTGCCAGTGGGTTCGGTTCTTTAGCGTTGTTTTCATAGACTGCTGACTACTGGTGCCGGCTCATTCGTTGCGTCGCGCTGACCGTTCGCCGGTGGGGCGGTCAGCGCAGTTATGGTTTATGCACCGGTTGCTGGATGGCGGCATCGTACCCTCGCCGTGCCGGGATTCAACCAGAATTTTGGCCGAAGTTTTTCAGCAGCCGGGTCCATTGAAGGCGCGAAGCGTTTCTTTCTCGCCGTGGTGTTTTCTACCTTTCATTCGACGACCTCATTCCGCTATCTTCCCGCCCATGTTTGAAACGATTGCCACCGAAATCTCGACCGCTGCGGACAAGCTCATCCACCTGCGGAGGTTTCTTTGACGTGCCGCGCGCACAAAAACGCCTGGGCGAACTCGACGCCCTGATGGCGGCGGACAATTTCTGGAACAATCGCGAACAGGCACAGAAGCTGATTGATGAAGGCAATTCGCTTCGTGGTCGAATCGAACCCCTGATGCAGGCCGAGAAGCATCTCGAAGATTTTCGCGTGATGGTGGAACTGGGCCAGGCCGAGCCACCCGAAGCCCAGCCCAAGGTGCTGCGAGAACTCGAACGCGACGTGGCGAAATACCTCAAGGACCTCGACGCACTCGAACTCAAGGTCTTCCTCAACGGCCCCCACGACCGCAGCAACTGCATCCTGAGCATCAACGCCGGGGCCGGCGGCACGGAAGCCTGCGATTGGGCCGGCATGCTGTTGCGCATGTATCAACGTTGGGCGGAAGCGCGCGGCTGGGAGGTGGAAGTGGAAGACGCGCTGCCCGGCGAAGGCGCGGGCATCAAAAGTGTCACCCTGCTGATCCAGGGCGAAAACGCCTACGGCTTCTGCAAGGCCGAACGCGGCGTGCATCGGCTCGTGCGGATTTCGCCCTTCGATTCCAACAAACGTCGGCACACCAGTTTTGCCAGCGTGGACGCCATCGCGGAAATCGAGGAAACCTCCTCCGACATTGTGATCCCGCCCAATGAGTTTCATGTGGACACGTTTCGTTCCGGCGGCAAGGGCGGGCAAAACGTTAACAAGGTCGAAACCGCCGTTCGCATCACGCACATTCCCACGGGTCTGGTGGTCGCCTCGCAAAGCCAGCGCTCCCAGCATCAGAATCGCGCCACGGCCATGAAGCTGTTGCTCTCCCGCATCTATGCCCAGCGGGTGGATGCCCAGAAGGCCGAGATGGAACGCTTCTACGGCGAGAAAGGCAGCGTCTCGTGGGGCAACCAGATTCGCAGCTACATCTTCCAGCCCTATCGCCTCGTCAAAGACCTGCGCACCGGCGTCGAAACCAGCAACGTGCAGGCCGTGATGGATGGTGACCTCGATGCGTTCGTGAATGGCTGGCTGCGCGCGGGCTGCCCGACCAAGCGGATGCAGGGGGTGAAGGATGAGGAAGAATGATATGTCCAAAACCATGACCATCCTCAATACCATTGTTGAACAAAAGCGGCGTGAAATCGCGCTGTTGCCGGAACGTCCCATCGCTTCAGGCGATCTGCGCGATGCCATGCGGGAGCGTGACGAGCCAAGGGATTTCCTCGCGGCATTGCGCAGTCCGCGATCCGGCGACGTGGCGTTGATTGCCGAAGTGAAGAAGGCTTCACCTTCCGCCGGGGTGATCTGCTCGGACTTCGATCCCATTCGCATCGCGAAGGAGTACGAAGCGGCAGGCGCGAGTTGTTTGTCCGTGCTGACCGATGAGAAGTTTTTCCAAGGCTCGCTGGATTACCTCCGGCAAATCCGCGCCGCGGTGAAGCTGCCGTTGTTGCGCAAGGATTTCATCATAGACGAACGGCAGATTCTCGAAGCCATCGAATGGGGCGCCGATGCCATTCTCTTGATCGTTGCGATTCTGGATGACGCGCAACTTCGCGGATTTCACACCCTCGCCACGGAAGCCGGGCTGGCGGCGCTGGTGGAAGTCCACGACAAAGCCGAACTGGAGCGGGCGTTGGCTGCAGGGGTCACCTTGATCGGCGTGAACAATCGCAATCTGAAGACGTTTCAGGTGGACCTCGCCACAACCGAGCGATTGGCGAAGCAGCTTTCCCAATCCTCCGCCCCGGCTGGGCTGCTGGTTGCCGAGAGTGGTATTCACACCCGTGCGGACGTGGAACGCCTCAAACGCGCCGGCGCTCACGCCATCCTGGTGGGAGAATCGTTGGTCAAGCAAAACGACATCCGCGGGAAAGTCTCGGAGTTGCTCGGATGCTGACGAGTTGTCGAATCCTGGGGGGATTGGCTGCGGCAACTCTCCCACCGTGCAGCCCGGCCATCCTGCCAGGCGCTCAGATGCGCCAGTCCCCAGGACGCGTCTCTTGCACGCGTCCGAATCCGCTTGGGCCGTTGATTTAGCTGCGGAGCAGCGGCAGAGCGTAGCCCACGGCGCCAGCCGTGGGAACCGGGTCAACATACGCCCCAAGCCGGCAGGGGCGGCAGAGTGCCGCCAGGGATTGGCGCAACTCAGTTTCTTGCAAGGGTTGTGAACGACTTCGGCTGGGGAGCGCACGCGCCCCCGCGTGCGCTCGGTTGCGCCTCGCAACCGGGACCCACGCGCGCCATCGCGCGTGAGAGACTGGCGCGGTGGCGCGTCCGAGTGCGGCGGACGAGGCGTCCGCCGCCGCACGCGAGGCGCGTGCGCTCCCCACTGCAAAAAAGTGAGATGCGCCGCCAGGGATCCTATCGCCGCTCCGCGGCTCCACGGGCGGCGTGCCGTACCTTCCAATAGCGCCCAGCCGGCAACAGCTTGTGCCGCCTTCGTTGGCGCGTTATCGTTGGTCCATGCGAAGCTCAGTCCGGCTTACCAGTGCCATTCTATGTTTGTTCAACGTCATTGGCCTCCACGCCGCATCCGGTCGTCCCGAGCCGCAATGGGTGAACACCCAGTACCTGCGCGACCACGCCGAGACGCGCGGCTTCATGCTCGGTCGGCCGGGCAAGGCGATTCCCACACCGGATGGCCAGGCGGTGCTGTTTCTGCGCGCCCAGGCGCGCGTGCCCAGACTGGAGCTTTACGAATTTGACGTGGCCACGGGCCGATCGCGCGTTTTGCTCACGCCGGAACAGGTGCTCCAGGGCGCGGAGGAACAATTGTCGCCCGAAGAGAAAGCGCGCCGTGAACGGATGCGCATCAGCGTCGGCGGCTTCACGGATTTTCAACTCTCGAAGGACGGCAGCCGGATTCTGTTGAGCCTGTCCGGCAAACTGTATCTGGTGGAACGGGCCACCAGCGCGGTGCAGCAATTGAACACCGGCGCGGGCACACTGGTGGACCCGAAGTTTGCACCGGACGGACAGAGTATCGCCTACGTGTTGGACTACGACGTGTTTGTGTTTGATCTAACGACTCAGATCGAGCGGCGCGTGACCACCGGCGGCACTGACAAAGTGCGCCACGGTCTGGCCGAGTTTGTTGCCCAGGAGGAGATGGATCGCTTCTCCGGTTATTGGTGGTCACCCGATTCAAAGTTCATTGCCTACGAAGAAAGCGATCATGAAGGCGTGGAAATCTGGCATGTTGCGGACCCCGCCAAACCGGACGAACCGCCGCACGCCGCTTACTACCCGCGGCCGGGCAAGAACAACGTGAAGGTCCGCCTCGGGGTGGTTTCCGTAAGCGGTGGCGAGACTGTGTGGATTCAATGGGACGGCGAGCGTTACCCGTATCTCACCACGGTGCGCTGGGATAAACACGGCCCGCTGACCCTCGCCGTGCAAACGCGCGACCAGCGTGAACTGGTGTTGCTGGAGGCCGATCCCCAAACCGGTCGCACCACCACGCTGCTCACCGAGCGCGACGCCGCGTGGGTGTGTGTGCGACAGGACGTGCCGCGCTGGCTGGCTGATGGACGGGGGTTTGTCTGGGCGAGCGAGAAATCCGCAGGCTGGCAGCTTGAATGGCGCAAGCGCTCCGGGGAAATCCAACGGGTCCTCGCTGAAGCCAGCCTGGGATTCCGTTCACTGCAAAGCTTCAACGCTGAAACGGGCGAGTTCCACTTCACTGCGCGCCCGGATCCGACCCAGACCCAGTTGTTTCGCGTGTCGCTTGATGGCGGCGCACCCGTGGCCTTGACGCAGGAAGCGGGCATCCACTCCGCCAGCTTCAACGAAGGCAGTCCCATTCACGTTCGCTCCTTCGTGGCGTTGCAGGCCATGCCCAAATCCACCGTCCATCGCAGCGACGGTTCGCTCGTCGGCGAACTGCCGTCCGTGGCCGAGTCGCCGCCGTTTGTGCCTCGCGTCGAAATGACCAGGATCGGTCCGGATGAAGGTTTTTACGCGGCACTGGTGCGACCGCAGAAATTCAACTCCAAGCAACGCTATCCGGTGGTGGTGAATGTTTATGGCGGGCCGTTGCATCCGTCCTCCAGTGGCATCGTGACCGCGACCATGAGCCGATGGTTGCTGGCGCAATGGATCGCTGATCAGGGATTCATCGTGGTGGGCCTGGACGGGCGCGGCACACCGGGACGCGGACACGCCTGGGAGCGCGCCATTGGAAAACGCTTCGGTTCCGTGCCGCTGGACGATCAGGTCGCGGGCCTGCGGGCGCTGGGGAAGAAGTATCGCGAACTGGACCTGAACCGCGTTGGCATTTACGGCTGGTCCTATGGCGGTTATGTCTCGGCGCTAGGGGTGTTGCGCCGGCCCGACGTGTTCAAAGCCGCCGTCGCGGGCGCCCCGCCCACGGACTGGCTCGATTACGACACGCATTACACCGAGCGCTATCTGGGGTTGCCCGACACCGACCCGGAAGCCTACGCCGAAGGTTCGCTGCTCACGTACGCCGCCGAACTGCAACGGCCCTTGTTGCTCATCCACGGCACGAGCGATGACAACGTTTATTTCCGGCACAGCCTGAAACTGGCCGACGCGCTGTTCCGCGCGGGCAAAGATTTTGACTTGTTGCCGCTCTCCAGCATGACGCACATGACACCCGACCCGGTGGTGACGGAAAGGCTCTACAGCCGGATCGCGGGCTATTTCCAAACACACTTGGGAAAGCCTGGGCAGTAAGCGGGCGCAGTGGTGAACGATTCAGAATTCACTCGAAAGCTCGGCCGGAATGTTGGACCTGTTCAGTCCGCAGCAGGCGAGTTAGAAATGAGCCTGGGGACCTCAAAACCACCTTGCGTATGGAAAGCCTGCGCAGCCGCTCGCCGGAAACGGTCAGGTGGGAATTCTGAACGCGGCTGATTGCGCACAACTTGGTTCGTTGCGCCATGGCGCAAGCCGCAGCCGGGTGACATGTGCCGCTGGAGCGGATCGGCCTCAGAGGCAGTCTGAACTCCGCGCGACAATTCTAGCCAGCAATGGCTCTGGCCAGATCGTACAAGAAACGCCAGCACCTGTGGACCGACATATTTCGCAAGTTGCCCGGGCGGGCGGGCGCGGAAGTTGGCTATGCGCCGGAATCCGGTTTGGTTTGACCAGAAGTAGTCGCCGGGCGGCTCAGCCCATGAGTTCACGCACACTATCACAACCTCATACGTCCGAACCGCTGGCTGGGGGCAGTCAACCGACTTCGCAGTGGGTTCAGTCCGCGCTTGCATTTTCGCGCCGTCCGTGTCCCCTCCGCGCGTGCTGAAGACCATTCGCCGGGCCGAGTACGCCGAATTGATCATCTTGTTCTTCCTCCACGGTGCCACGCTGGGCATCTGGCTGGTGCCGTTGAGCACCGTACTGGATGCTCACGGATTGGCGGCCATCAAACCGTTTGTCTTCGCGACTTTTTCCGTGGCGGCCTTCGTTTCGCCATTGATCTTTGGCGCGATGGCGGATCGCCACGCTTCGCCGGTAAAGGTCCTGCGCGGATTGGCGCTGGGAACGGCAGTCGCCACCGGGCTGGCCAGCACCGGCATCAAACTGGGCTGGAATCCCTGGCTCGTGCTGGCATTGATCCAGTTGCTGGCGCTGGGGGCCTCGCCCACGGTGAGCATTACCGCGACCATCGTATTCGCGCGGCTCGCGAATGCGCAGAAGGAATTCGGGCCGGTGCGGGCAATGGCCACGCTGGGCTGGATTTGCGGTTGCGGTCTGGTCAGCCTGCTGAGAGCGGACGCCTCCACCTTGGCCGGCTATCTTGGCGCCGCCATGTGGTTGCTGGTGGCGGGCTACACCTATTTCCTGCCGGCAGTGGACCCACCCAAATCCGTTCAACAACTCAAATGGTACGAACGTCTCGGTCTGGATGCGCTCGCGCTGCTCAAAAGTCCCGACCATCGGGGCGTGTTCGTCACCGTGGCGTTGTTCAGCATTCCGTTGGCGGCGTTTTATCCTTATGCGCCGCCGCATTTGCGCGAACTGGGGCTCCAGCGCACCAGCGCGTGGATGAGCCTGGGCCAGATGACCGAGATCATGGCCATGTTCGCCCTCGGCGCATTGCTGGTGCGATGGCGTTTGAAGTGGCTGTTCGCTTGCGGTTTGAGTTGCGGTGTGTTGCGCTACGGCTTCAGTGCCCTGGACACTCAGGCGTGGCTGCTGGCGGGCGTGGCTTTGCACGGAGTTTCCTTCACCTTCGTGGTCATCACGGCGCAGATTTACCTCAACGAGCGCGTGGACGCTGCCTGGCGGGCGCGGGCACAGGCGTTGATGTCTTTGATGAGCAGCGGTGTCGGCAGCCTGATTGGATATTTGGGCTGCGGCGCGTGGTTCTCCTTCTGCACACCTGACAGCTTCACGCGCTGGCCGCTGTTCTGGGGCGGCCTGGCCCTGACCGTGGCAGCGGTGCTTACATTCTTTCTTGCGGCCTACCACGGACGCGGGCAGAAACCGCACTGAGGACGATGGATGAAGCCAGCGACGCCGATGCGATCTTTTCGTGCCTCGGCTCAGGCTTGCGCCGACTTGCCGGTTCGCCAGACGCCCGCCAGCAAGATCAACATCCAAATCGTGGCCGCCACGAATCCGATTGAAGCAGGCATGGCCAGCCATTCCAAAGATTCCTTGGCCGCTCCAGTGCTGCCGAGTCCCGGAGCACGAAAGCCCGCCCCCATCCAGTAAACCGAATATCCCAGCCCGCCGGCGCCCAGCGCCAGGCTGATGATGCGGGCCGTCCAGCCGGATGCACCCACGAAAGGCAGCAACAGAATCAACGCGATCGCTGTGGTCCCCATGCCCCCCGCGTGAAGGTGAGCCCGTTTCATGTAGGCCCAGGACTTCTCGATCACGGCTTTGATCGCCGCCTCATCGCCTTGGTAAACCGTATCCCGCACAGCCTCCGCGGAAGTCTTCAAGCGCTGCTTGAGGCTGTCTTCATTGATGCCAAACACAATGCCCAGTCCATGTCCATAAAGGAGGGTCAGCACAGCGAGCACGAGTCCGGCAGCCGCGGGCCGCAATTGCTGCCGCCATGCGTCAAGAGCTTGGGTAGTCATGGATCTTCCGTTCGGGCACCTTGTTGATTCGCCTGGCCAGTCCTTTGCCTCGACCGTCAACAGCGCGCAGTGTATGAAGCAAACCGCCTGCGTCAATGATGTCCGCGCCCATTGGCGTGGCGAGCTCCCAGTTGACCCGATACGAAGAGAGTTCGCCCGGCTCGCTAATGTGCGCGAACCGTACCGACAAACCCAATCGGCATGAACACCCCGCCGCCGATGTGTTGGAGTTCAACCGAAGAGAATCGTGTGCCACTCAAGAATCCTGCGGTGCCCGGTGTAGTGGTGGTGGCTTGAGAAGAAACATAAAGCTGGCTGGCGGCTGGCGCGGCCACCAACGTGGAGGCGTCGCCGGAACACGCCACGGCCAGCCAGTTGGCGCTGGGCAATCCCGCGCGAGTGGTCCAACTCGCCCCCGAATCCACGGAGATGTGGATGCCCCCGCCATTGATCACCGCGGCCATCCGTGCGCCGTCGGCCGAACAAGCCACCGAACTCCAGGCGGCCACCGAAGGACCGGTGGCTACCCAGTTCGTACCGCCGTCGTCGGAGGTGTAGAGTTGCCCGTTATTGACGGCCGCAATCAGGCGGCTGCCGTCCGCCGACGAGGCGACTGCCGACCAGGCGCGATTGCTCTCACGCGGCACCCAGAGCGCGCCGCCGTTGGGGGAGGTATAGAGTTGGCCTCCTTGCACGGCGGCCACCAATCGCTGGCCGTTGGCCGACGAAGCAACCGCCACCCAGAAGCGAACGTTCTCCCGCGGCGTCCACGAACCGCCGGAGTCGGTCGAAGTGAAAATCTGCCCGCTGTTGACGGTGGCTGCGAGACTGACCCCATCGAGTGACGAGGCCACCGCGGACCAGTTCCGGTTTGCGTCGCGTGGCGTCCACGAAACCCCGGAATCCGTCGAGGTGTAGAGTCGCCCCCCGTTGACGGCCGCGAGTAGTTTGGCGCCGTCGGCCGAAGCCGCCGTCGCCACCCAACTGCGGTTGGCATCGCGCGCAGTCCAGGTGGTGCCGGAATTGGTGGAAGTATAAATCTGTCCGCCATTCACGGCGGCCACGAGCTTTCGTCCGTCCTGCGAGGCCGCCGCCGCTCGCCAGCTTCGAACGGCTTCGCGCGGAGTCCATCCCAACCCGATGCTGTCCAGCAAGCTGCCCATGAGGATGGACTGGCCGGCGTTTTGGGCGACAATCCATCCCGCCGCGCCGCTGCCAGATACGCGCACGGTTTCGCCCACGCGCAGACTCGCCGGCAGGGTCACAATTACCGGGGTTGTATCGTTCGTGGCCAGATATCCGGTGTTGGGTAAAGCCTGAATCGCCGAGGTGGTCGGGATGGTGTCAAAAATTCTTCCCGGCACATTGGTCAAGCCGGTGCCGTTGCCCGCGAACTGCGGCGCGGAAACCGGCCCCAGAAAACTTGCCGGGCCGTTGAGTAGCGCCACATTCGCCGAGAGCCGCGCGTCGGGCAAAACCCCGCTCAAGCTGGCGGCCGGAACGTTGGAAATGCCCACCCCGCTGCCGTTGAATTGTGTGGCGGTCACGCTGCCGGTGAAGACGACGTTGCTGTTGAGCAGGGCTACGTTCGTCGAAAGCCGCGCATCGGGCAGCGTCCCACTGAGATTCGAGGCGGTGAGCGCATTCACGGCCTCGATGGCATACGGCGTGGCGGTGAACGCCTGCCGCGGTGCCAGAATGTGAAACGCCCCGGGAGTGCCGGCGCCGCGCACCCCGATCTCCAGCCAGCGACCACTGCCGTGAAAAGCCGCCCCGCCAAAATCCAAGGTTACCAGAAACAGGCCGTTGCCGACGTTCACCGCGCTGTTGGTAAGCGGTCCCCCAAGCACACTCCCTCCGCTGCTGGCATTGTAGAGCACGAACCGCAGATCGTAATTCCCGTTCGCTGGCACACCGGCTTCCGTGAGCCGGCCTTGATAGGTGAACGCGGTGGTCTGGCCTTGCACGACGTCCACCAGTAGCAACGCCAAGAGACAAATCAATACTTTGAATTTCACGCCGGGGGTACTACCACAAATTGGCGCCCGGACAAGCGCAACAAGTCCGCTCGACAAAGCGGGATTCCTCGTTAGCCTTGCGCTCGTTATGACCGATCCGCGTTACACCAAACTCGCCCGTCTGCTCGTGCAATACTCCACTCGCGTCAAACCGGGTGACCGCGTGTTACTGGACATGATTGACGTGCCGGATGAATTCACCGTGGAGTTGATGCGCGCGGTGCGGGCGGCGCGTGGGATTCCGTTGGTGGAGGTGCGCCACACGCGCGTTACGCGCGAAGTCCTGCGCGGCATCAACGAGAAACACGCCGCGCTGATCCGCGACCTGGAACTGGCGCGGATGAAGAAGGTGCAGGTCTATCTGGCCCTGCGCGGCTCTCCCAACATCAGCGAGAATTCCGACGTGCCTTCCGACCGCATGTCGCTCTACGCGCGCTTCACGCGGCCCGTATTGAATTACCGGGTGAACCAGACCCGCTGGTGCGTGCTGCGCTGGCCTTCGCCCAGCATGGCGCAAAGCGCCGGCATGAGCACCGAGGCCTTCGAGAATCTGTACTTCGACGTCTGCACGCTGGACTATCGCAAGATGGCCAAAGCCATGGTCCCGCTTTATCACCGCATGAAGAAGGCCGATCAGGTTCACCTGAAGGGACCGGGCACGGACCTTACTTTCAGCATCAAGAGCATTGGCGCCAAAATGTGCGAGGGTCTGCTGAACATTCCCGACGGCGAAGTGTTCTCCTGTCCGGTGAAGAACTCCGTCAACGGCGTCATTCAATTCAACACGCCCACGATCTATTCGGGAACGAAGTTTGAAAACGTGCGGCTCGAGTTCAAGGAGGGCAAGGTCATCAAAGCCACGAGCAACAACACGAAGCGCCTGAATGAGATTCTGGACACCGACCCCGGCGCGCGTTACGTGGGCGAGTTCGCGCTCGGCTTCAACCCCTACATCCTGAATCCAATGTGCGACATTCTCTTCGACGAGAAGATCGCGGGTTCGCTGCACTTCACGCCGGGCCAGGCCTACGAAGTTTGCGACAACGGCAATCGGAGCGCGGTACACTGGGACATGGTGCTCATCCAGCGCAAGGACTGGGGCGGCGGCGAAGTGTGGTTCGACGGCGAACTCATCCGCAAGGACGGCCTGTTTCTGCCCAAGGACTTGAAGCCGCTGAATCCGCAGAATCTGAAATAAGCCGCGGGAGAACCGTGGTTGATCGTGAGAAGCGCCCTGCCGCTACGTTGCGGCTAACACCACTCCACCGACACTTCCTTGTGGTGGTTTCGCAAGGTTTCCATGATCTGTTCAATGAGGCTGTGGCGGATGGAAATGTTCCGGGGCAGCAGTGGATTTTGGTAGAACGGATTTACCTGTTCGCCGGCCAGGAAGAAAATAGCGTCCGCGCGCAAGAATTCCCGGGTCAGCAGCGTCGCGCCATTGCGATCCAGCGGTACGCGGCGCAAGTCGCCCCGGCTTTCCCTCAGCAGCCGTAGCGTCTTGGCCAGCGTCAGAATGCCCTCAGTCATCAGGTCAATGCTGGACAACGAGCCGATGGGCGGCACGTCCTCCCGGATGGTGGTGAGGTCCAGGTCCACGATTTCGCCCAGGTGCTCGGCCACGATGTTGCCGGTGGTGCCGCCGCACACCACCTTGCGTCCGTCAAATGCGCAGAGCCGCTCTACGCAACGTTCATCCTGGCCCTTGTCCATCGGCGGACCGGTGAACACCATGAGTCGGTTGGGGCGTCGCGCCAGAATGCCCGCCAACGTGGCATCGTCGCCCGGCGAACCGCCGTAAAGCGCTTCCGTCCGGGCCATCACTTTGCGCACCAACACCTCGGCGGACGCGGGCGGCACGCGGGCGGCTTCCTCCAGATACGCGCCAATCTGCTCCCAGCCCCAGCCAAAATTCATCGTCGTCCCCATGCCGGCGTGCGTCACGCCGTCACTCAGGATGCCGATGAAGTCGCCGCCCTCCAACGTGCCTTCGCAAAGTCGCAGGTCGCGACCCAGGATGGTTTCCACGCGGGGCGGCATCGGCACGATGTGACCTTGTCGCAACAGAAACGCCGGCGGGCAATCGAAGTTGATGATGCGAAACTGCCGGGTGGCATGTTTGATCTCCACCGCGACGAATGCGGCGTAGGCGATCTGCCGCACCTTGCAGGTGGGCAGCGTGCCGACCACGGTTTCCAGCACGTCCTGCAACGGCACATTCTCGCGCAGCATCGTGAGCAGAATCTCGGTCGTCAGCCGGGCGAGGATGTTGGCTTTGACGCCGCTGCCAAGTCCGTCCGAAAGGACGACGAGCGTCTGGTCCGGAGTGCGCAAGACTTTGACCTGATCGCCGCACAACTCCTCGCCCGCGTGGTTCAGGCTGAGGGTGTGCGTGTCGTAGAAGATTTCCGAGTCAGCCTTTTTCACGGCCAAGCATTTCCAGCAGGCGGAGCAGGCTGACCTTGGTTTCCGCCGTGGTTTCGCCGAGCAGACCCGCGATCTCCTGGGCCACGCGCATTTGTTTGTCCACCACCTGGCGCACCTCTTGGATTGCCTCGTGTTTGAGCCGCTGCAATTCCTGCTCGTGTTTCCATTCCGTGGTCAGGTCCACAAAAATGCCCGCCACAATGTTTTCATCGGGAATGGGAAAAATGACCTTGCGCACGTAGAGGTCGTAACGGGGATACTCGCGTTCGATGCCCACGATTTTTTCGCGCCCGGAGAGCGCGCTTCGGAATTCCGTGACATCGCCCAGCACGTCGGCGGCGCTGCGTCCGAGGAGTGATTCCGCGTCCGTCTTGAGCATCCGGCACAAAGCGGGATTGACCAGGATGACGTGCAATTTCCCGTCGAGCACGAGCAGCCCGTTGGGATCGAAATCCCAAAGCAGTTTCCAGAGGGTGGTGGAGGTTTCCATATCAAACGGGGCGAAGCTGCGGCAGGATTTCGTGCGTGAACAACTCTTCGAGATTCGCCTCGCTCAAACCGGTGAACACGCAATCGCCAAATTTCAACGAGCGGCCTTGTTGACAGGTTTCGAGGCAGAACGCTCCTTTGATGTCGAGTTGCTCGTTAAGGCCGTGCCGGTCACGCAATGCCGCCAGCAAGGGCAACAGGCGGTAGCCACCCAATTGATGGCACGCCGATCCCACACAGAGGTAAAGCGTTTGCCGATCACTCATCGCGCCGACAGCGTAGCCGATCCGGCGTGCGGGCAAAGCCGGAAAGCAACGCTGACAGCCACCGTAAAAAACCGCGGTGGACGTCCTCCGACAACTTCTGAGCTTCGTCTGAATCCTCCGCCGGAATACGCTTTCGAGTGGACCACACTTGACCAGCCTCGTGCGCTGCGCGTCTTCGCCGCTGGTCGGGGGGAGTAGCCGGCGTAAAAAGTATCGTCCGTGCGACCGCGCAATACGTAAATA
>JAHCLO010000026.1 GCA_026125285.1 Verrucomicrobiia bacterium
GGTGGGAACAAGATTTGGCAAAGTGAATCAGGCGCATGATTCGGCGGCGATTGGACTTGGGAGGGAGAGTAGGTATTTTACTTTGATCTCGCCGGCTACGGGTCCGAGTTGCTTTGTCGCCCTCCGATTGTTTGACCACAGGACAAAGCCGTTTCGCTCCGGGACTGCGGTGGATAGCACCGAAGGGCAAGATTTCTGAATTGTTATATTGCGCCGGAGAACGGTTTCGGTAATTACTATGCAAATTTTTGCCGTAACTCGGGCGCTTACAGCGGCCGGGCAGCGATGACGAACCGACGGAACAAGCACAGAATGAAGACATTGGCGCGGACGAATCCGCCGCAGAAACAGGGTCTTTACGATCCACAATTTGAACACGATTCCTGCGGGGTGGGTTTCGTGGTCAATCTCAAAGGCGCCACCTCTCACGATATCATCAGCCAGGCGCTGCGGCTGCTGATGAACCTTGACCATCGCGGGGCATGCGGGTGTGAAGCGAACACTGGCGACGGCGCGGGCATTCTCCTGCAGACGCCGCACGATTTTCTGAAGCTGGTTTCCAAGGAGGCGCGCGTCACGCTGCCGTCGGCCGGCGAATACGGCGTGGGCATGGTCTTCCTGCCGCAGGACGACGCCGACCGGGCCGAGTGTGAAAAAGTGTTCGGCGAAATCGTCGCCGAGGAAGGGCAACACTTGCTGGGCTGGCGCACGGTACCGACCAGCAACAGTTTTCTCGGCGCGACGGCAAAGGCATCCGAACCTGCGATGCGTCAGGTGTTCATCGGGCGGGGGAAGAACGTTCCGGACGATCTGGCGTTTGAGCGCAAGCTTTACATCATTCGCAAGCGGGCTGTGAATTTGATTCGCTACTCCGGCAAGGTACGAGGCGGCGAGTTTTTCTACGTCTCGAGCCTGTCCTTCCGGACGATGGTTTACAAAGGCATGCTCACCACCACGCAACTGGGTGAGTACTACCCGGACCTTTCGCATCCCGCAATGGAAACGGCGCTGGCGCTGGTCCATTCGCGTTTCAGCACCAATACCTTTCCCAGTTGGAATCGCGCGCATCCGTACCGCTACATGGCGCACAACGGCGAGATCAACACACTGCGCGGCAACGTGAATTGGATGCACGCGCGCGAGGCCCTGTTCGAGAGCGATCTCTTCGGCGCCGACATCAAGAAGATCCTGCCCGTCATCAACACGGACGGCAGCGATTCGGCGATGTTCGACAACTCGCTGGAGTTGCTGATTATGGCGGGCCGCTCCCTGCCGCACGCCGTGATGATGATGATCCCGGAGCCGTGGACGAAGCATGAATCCATGAGCGAGGAGAAAAAGGCATTCTACGAATACCACTCGTGCCTGATGGAGCCGTGGGACGGGCCCGCCTCCATTGCCTTCACGGACGGCAAGCAGATGGGCGCCGTGCTGGACCGCAACGGCCTGCGGCCTTCGCGTTACTACGTCACCAAGGATGATCTGGTCATCATGGCCAGCGAAGTCGGCGTGCTCGACATTCCGGCGGAGCGGGTGCTGCGGAAGGGCCGCCTGCAGCCGGGCCGCATGTTTCTCGTGGACACCGAGCAGGGCCGCATCATCGCGGACGAGGAGATCAAAGAGCAGATTGCGACGGAGCAGCCCTATCGGCTTTGGCTCGACGAGAATTTGATCAAGCTGGCCGATGTGCCGGCGCCCGAAGTAGTGCCGGTGGTGAACCACGAAACGGTGCTGCAGCGCCAGTTAGCTTTCGGGTACACGTTTGAAGACCTGCGCCTGCTCTTGTTGCCGATGGCGCGCGACGGCAACGAAGCCGTCGGCTCGATGGGCACCGACACGCCGTTGGCGGTGTTGTCGGACAAGCCGCACCTGTTGTTCAACTATTTCAAGCAACTCTTCGCGCAGGTCACCAATCCGCCCATTGATTGCATCCGCGAAGAGATCATCATGTCCACCGAGACGGCCATCGGTTCTGAGCGCAATCTGCTCAAACCCGGACCCGAGCACGCCCGCCTCATTGAGCTCAAGTCACCCATCCTTACGAACGAAGAGTTCACGAAGCTGAAACACCTCGATCTCCCGGGCTTCAAATCCACGACCATTCCGATTCTCTTCAAGGTCGCCGACGGGCCGGCGGGATTGGAGCAGGCGATGACCGAAGTGTGCGCCAAGGTCAATCAGGCGGTCCACGATGGCTACAACGTGGTTGTGCTGTCGGATCGCGGCGTGAATCAGGAGTGGGCGCCGATACCGTCGTTGCTCGCCACCGCGGGCGTGCATCACCACTTGATTCGCGAAGGCACGCGCACGCAGGTCGGTCTGGTGCTGGAGTCCGCCGAACCGCGCGAGGTGCATCATTTCTCGCTGCTGATCGGCTATGGTTGCGGTGCGATCAATCCCTACCTCGCCTTCGAAACGCTCGACGACATGATCCGGCAGGGGCTGATCACCGGCATGGATCACCACACAGCGTGCAAGAATTACCTCAAGGCCGCAGTCAAAGGCGTTGTGAAAGTCATCTCCAAGATGGGTATCTCGACGGTCCAGAGTTACTGGGGCGCTCAAATCTTTGAGGCTGTTGGGCTGAAGCAATCGGTGATAGACAAGTACTTCACCTGGACACCCACCCGCATCGAGGGCGTGGGCCTGGAGGTCCTTGCCCAGGAGGTCCTCCAACGGCATCAGCGGGCGTTTCCGGATCGCCCGGTCAATGGGCATGCGTTGGACGTGGGCGGCCAATACCAATGGCGCGACGACGGAGAGTATCATCTGTTCAACCCCCAGACGATTCACAAGCTCCAACACGCCGTTCGGACCGGCAATTATGGTGTCTTCCAGGAATACTCGAAACTGGTGAACGAGCAGGACCAGCACCACTGCACGCTGCGGGGACTGCTGGATTTCAAGTTGCGGCGACCAGTGCCCATCGAGGAAGTCGAATCGGTCGAGAGCATCATGAAGCGTTTCAAATCCGGCGCCATGAGCTACGGCTCCATCAGCCAGGAGGCGCACGAAACGCTCGCCATTGCCATGAACCGCATCGGCGGGAAAAGCAACACCGGTGAAGGCGGCGAAGACCCGGAACGGTATGTCTGGACGAATGAACTGGGGGATTCCAAGAATAGCGCCATCAAGCAGGTGGCTTCCGGCCGGTTTGGGGTGACCAGTCTCTATCTCGTCAAAGCGAAGGAATTGCAGATCAAAATGGCGCAGGGCGCCAAACCCGGCGAAGGCGGCCAGTTGCCAGGTCGGAAGGTCTATCCGCCGATTGCCAAAGTGCGCCATTCCACTCCCGGCGTCGGCTTGATTTCGCCGCCGCCGCATCATGATATTTACTCGATCGAAGATTTGGCCGAGTTGATTCACGACCTGAAGAACGCGAATCATCACGCACGCATCAGTGTTAAATTAGTAGCCGAGGTCGGCGTCGGCACGGTCGCGGCCGGTGTAGCCAAAGCGCACGCGGACGTGGTGTTGATCAGCGGTTACGATGGCGGCACGGGCGCGTCGCCACAAACCGGCATCAAGCACGCGGGGATTCCCTGGGAGTTGGGTCTTGCGGAAACCCACCAGACGCTGGTCCTGAATAACCTCCGCTCGCGCATCATCGTGGAGACGGATGGCCAGTTGAAGACCGGGCGTGACGTGGTCATAGCGGCCTTGTTGGGGGCGGAGGAATTTGGTTTTGCCACCGGCCCGCTGGTGGCCATGGGCTGTGTCATGATGCGTGTTTGCCATTTGAATACCTGTCCCGTGGGGGTGGCGACCCAGGATCCACGGTTGCGCAAACATTTCATGGGGCAACCGGAACATGTCACCAATTTCATGCGCTTCATCGCCCAGGAAGTTCGTGAATTGATGGCGCAACTGGGCTTCCGCCAGATGAACAAGATGATCGGCCGCGTGGACCGGCTCGAAGTCAGGAAAGCCATCGAACATTGGAAAGCCAGGGGTCTCGATTTCAGCAAAATTCTGCACGCGCCCGAAGTGCCGACGGACGTTGGCCGCTTCTGTATGATCCCGCAGGATCACGGACTCGACAAGGCGCTGGACAACACCGTGCTGCTCAAACTCTGTGCGCCGGCCATTGAGCGGAAGGAAAAAGTAGTGGCCGCGCTGCCGATTCGCAACGTGAACCGCGTGGTGGGCACCATCGTGGGCAGTGAAGTCACCCGGCGCTGGGGCGCCGAAGGTTTGCCGGAAGACACGATCGAGATCAGCTTCACCGGCAGCGCGGGCCAGAGCTTTGGTGCGTTCATGCCCAAGGGAATGACCTTTACGTTGGAGGGTGATGCCAACGATTATCTGGGCAAGGGCTTATCTGGCGGCAAAATCATCGTCTATCCGCCGCGCCGATCCACCTTTGTTCCGGAGGAGAACATCATCATCGGCAACGTTGCCTTCTACGGTGCGACCGGGGGCGAAGCCTATATCCGCGGCATGGCCGGCGAACGCTTCTGTGTGCGCAACAGCGGACTGACCGCGGTCGTCGAGTCGGTCGGCGATCACGGTTGTGAATACATGACCGGCGGGCGGGTGGTGGTGCTGGGCCCCGCCGGCCGCAACTTTGCCGCCGGCATGAGCGGCGGTGTGGCTTATGTGCTCGATGAAGCGGGTGATTTCCCGCGCCGCTGCAATCAACAGATGGTGAGCTTGCAGAAGTTGGAGGATCCCGACGAAATCGAAGCCGTCTGGAAAATGATCCAAAGGCATCGAACCTACACGGACAGCGACCGGGCCGCCAGGATTCTGGCGGACTGGAATGGCTTCGTGCCAAAGTTCGTGAAAGTGATGCCCAATGACTACCAGCGGATGCTGCAAGCGATCAAGAAAGTGACGGACGAGGGCCTGAGCGGTGAGGAAGCCGTGATGGCCGCGTTTGAGGTGAACGCTCGCGACGCGTCGCGGGTGGGGGGAGGTTGAGTTAACCCGGAGACGCACCGGGCACGGCGAACCGCTGCCGGTTGGAGATGCGAATCCGCGACGAGTGAAGGAAACGAGCAACAGAAATGGGTAAACCCACAGGATTCATCGAATACTTGCGCGAACTGCCGCAGGACCGCGCGGCCAGCGAGCGCATTAAAGACTGGAACGAGTTCCATCATCATCTGGCTGAGGACAAACTCCGCCAGCAGGGGGCGCGCTGCATGGATTGCGGGATTCCGTTCTGCCACACCGGCACGCTGTTGAGCGGCATGGCCTCGGGCTGCCCGATTCACAACCTCATCCCCGAGTGGAACGATTTGGTTTATCGCGGACTGTGGAAGGAAGCGCTGGAGCGGCTGCACAAGACCAACAACTTCCCTGACTTCACCGGTCGCGTTTGCCCGGCACCGTGCGAAGGCTCTTGTGTGCTCGGCATCAACGCCCCGCCCGTCACCATCAAGACCATCGAATGTGAAATCGCGGACCGCGGCTGGGCGGAAGGCTGGATTACTCCGGAACCGCCCACGAAACGAACCGGGAAGAAGGTGGCAGTCGTGGGCTCTGGCCCGGCCGGATTGTGCGCCGCGGCGCAACTCAACAGGGCCGGCCACCTGGTCACCGTGTTCGAGCGGGCTGACCGCCCCGGCGGATTGCTCATGTACGGCATTCCGAACATGAAACTCGACAAACAAGCAGTCGTGTTGCGCCGTATCAAACAGATGGAAGCCGAGGGCGTTGTTTTCACCTGCAACACCGAGGTTGGAAAACAACTTCCCGCCGAAAGGCTCCTGAAAGACTTCCACGCAACGGTCCTTTGCACCGGCGCAACAAAACCGCGCGACCTGCCCATTCCGGGCCGAGAACTCAAAGGCGTTCATTTCGCCATGGAATTTCTTACTGCGAACACCCGGAACGTTCTCGACGGCCACAAGAATGGCAATTTCATTGACGCGACCGGCAAGGACGTCATCGTGATTGGCGGTGGCGACACCGGCACCGATTGCGTCGGCACCGCCATGCGGCACGGCTGTCGCAGTCTCGTGCAATTGGAGATTCTGCCCCAGCCGCCGCAGGAACGGGCGAAAGAAAATCCCTGGCCCGAATGGCCCAAGATTTATCGAATGGACTATGGCCAGGAAGAAGCCGCCGCCAAATTCGGCGCCGACCCGCGGGTGTACCTCACCACCGCGACGAAATTCGAGGGCGACGCGCAGGGTCATGTCAAAGCCGTCCACACGGTCCAGGTGCAGTGGGAGCGGAACGAGAATGGACAGTTCATTCCCAAGCACGTCCCCGGCACGGAGAAAATTCTACCCGCGCAACTTGTGCTGCTGGCCATGGGATTCCTCGGCCCGGAGCAACCGCTGCTGGAGGCGCTCAAACTGGAACGCGACCCCCGCAGCAACGTCAAGGCTGAGTTCGAGAAGTATTCCACCAACATCAAGGGCGTGTTTGCCGCGGGCGATTGTCGCCGTGGCCAGAGTCTCGTCGTGTGGGCCTTCAACGAAGGCCGCGGCGCCGCCCGCGAATGCGACCGGTATTTGATGGGCCACACGAACCTGCCCTAACGCCGCGTGGGCGCTCGGACTTCTCAGGACCTGGGCAGTGGTGCGAGAAGACACTTTGACATTGCCCCAGTTGTAGGGACGTGGAATATCCCTGTCTTGATTTGCAACCTTCTGCAAATACCAACTCCTTGAATCAGCCAAGGGGGCTCCGTAAGAATCCTTTCTCGCACCTCCGAGGCCGCAGCCCATCGAGCGGCGCACCGTCGGACATCCAAACCCAGAAATCACTTCGCCAGCGTCAAACCCACCACCCCCGCCACGGCAAGCGCGCCGCCGAGGAGAGCACGCGGCGTGATTTTCTCGTTTTCCATCACTCGCGCAAACGGAATCACCACCAACGGCGTGAGGGCGGTGATGGCGGTTACGATTCCCGTGGGCGTGGTTTTGAGCGCCCATAACATCAGGCTCATGCCCACGGTCTGTCCCGCCAGGCTGTTGGTGAGTACCCACGGCCAGATACATCGCCACTTGTCGCGAGCGCTCGCGGTGTCCACAACCGCACCCATGTCTTCTGGCAGCCGCACAAAGTGACGTTTGGCGACGAGCAACAGAATTCCGGCAATGAGCAAACCGCCAAGCAACCTTTGAAACGCCGCCGTCCCGCCGTCCATGGCTTCGTTGTTCGCAAAGGCGATGGCGTATCCTTTCCGACTCATCACCGCGCCGATGCCATTGCCCGCCGCGCCTACGAGGGCAAAAAGAAGCCCCGCCCAGAGTTTCGATCGCGGAAGGTGGAGATGTTCGCCTGGCGACAAAGCCGACGCAACACCGGCCAGGATGACTGCCACGCAGAGGACTTGCTCTGCACCCAAGGTCGTGCCAAGCCAAAGCCACTCGACCAGAGCGGCAATCGGCGCAGTGCCACATTGAATCACCAGCACGGAAAGGCGCGACCCAATCCGGGGCAACGCTTCAAACAAAGCGGCGTCGCCGATACCGATGCCAATCAAACCGCTCAACAGGAAGATCGGCAACGCGCCGCCGGCGAGGCCATTGCCACCGGTGAACGCCCAAACGCCCAGGAATAGCGTCGCGAGGGCGAGTCGCCAGAAGTTTGCTTCAATGCCGCCGATGAGTCTGGCCGTTCGTGTCCCGCAGACGACGGAGATCGAGAAACAAAAAGTGGCCAGGAATGCGGCGAACATGCCGGGTCAGACAGGCAGTTCCAACGCGCGCCAGAGATACCACGACGCCACGGAGCGGTACGGCCGCCAGCGTTCGCCGTGGGCGAGCAATTCCTTGGGCGTGGGCAAGGCTGCCAAGCCATACACGCGCGCAAATCCGCAGCGCACGCCATAGTCGGTCACGGGTAAGACGTCGGCCCGTCCCAGCGTGAACATGAGCAACATTTCAACCGTCCACGGCCCCACACCGCGCACGGTGGTGAGACGCTCAAGGATTTCCGCGTCGGACATCTTCTTGATGGCACGTGAGGTGGGGACGACGCCGGCAAGGGTTTTGGCGGCGATGTCTTTGACTGACGCCGTCTTTGCGCGGGAAAGTCCGGCGCCGCGTAATTGCTCATCCGGCGTGGCGAGCACCTCTTCGGGCTTGGGAAAGCGGCGGCGCGGATAGAGCGCCCGTACACGGCGGAGAATGGTGTTGGCCGCCGTGCCGTTGAGTTGTTGGTGGGCGACGGCCTGGACGAGGGCTTGGAAGGGACTGCGATGATTGGCCGGCGTAAGCCGGCACGGGCCAACTTTCTTGATGAGGCGCGCCAGCGTTTTGTCCGCGTGGCGCAGGTGTTTGACGGCTTGGGATGTCATGGCAAGGTGATGCTGTCCCGGCGGCTAAAGTGCGTCGAGTCTAGGTGCCGACGCCACGGTCACGGTGGTGCGACGCATCCCCACCTGTGCAGTGGCTGTGCCGTGAGGGCTCACGCGGGTGAGTGTGCGCACGGTTTCGATTCTGGAGATCAGCCATTCATTGTCCACTTTCTTCAGGGTGAACTTCATCTCCTGGATCAGGAAATCCGGTTCGGCCGGGGCGCTCGCGCGTGCCGTCAATTCCACCACGGCGGATTGTTTGTCCGCCGCCAACATGACGTTCAAGTCGAGCAACTGAACCTTAAGCGAGCGGAGGTTCGACCGAATGGCGAGGGCCAGTTGGGTCATTTCATCCCGGTCGGCCATGATTTGTTGGGTGCCGCGCCGCCAATCCACCGTGAGCGTCACCTCGGAATCGAAATAACTGGCCAGTTTCTGGATGTTGGCCGCACGGGGAATCAGTCCCTCGTCCGGGGCAAAGGAGGCCAGGCGCGCAACCTCGGCGAGACGTTTCCGAATCACCTTCTCCGGGCTGGGAAAGAAAATCGTCCACAGCCATACGCCCAGCGCAATCAGCGCCGCCAGCATCACGAGGCGAAGGACGAGTTTCATAGCAGGATCTTTCCTACGATCCGGTTGCGGGTGGCGACTCCCAATTCATGATCCTCAATCGGCATGGAGCGATTGTCGCCGACCACGAAGTATTCCTCCACGCCGAGCCGGCGCGGCGGCATTTCCCAACGGCTGCGGGACTTCACGTACGGCTCATCCAATGGTTGTCCATTTACGAACAACTGCCCGCCGCGGAATTCGACCGTTTCGCCGGGCAAGCCCACGATGCGTTTCATATACATCACGCTATGGCCGGCCAGCCGAATGGAGACAACATCGCCCCGGCGCGGCTCCCGCCACGAATAGGCAAGGCGGTTCACGAGGTGAATGCTGTTCTCGCGATAAGTGGGCAACATGCTCGGTCCCGTGATCCGGACCGGCGGCAGCAGAATGAAACGGAATACGACAAAGGTGGCCACCACCAACACCACAATCCGGACGAGCGTGAAGGCTGGCTTGCGGCCGACTGCAATCGTCCACAGCCATGAGCGGTCCCCGGCTTTTGGTGTTTCGTTTTCCATCTGCGCCGCAGGATTGAAAGCGGCGAGGCGCTGAAAGTTTCGACGGAGATTTGGCCGTGCGCAAGTGCAGACTCACCGGGAACAATCGCTGGTCGAGACGGTGCAATGTGCGTGGAGAATCAACCTGCCGAGAGGGCGACCAAGCTCATTGGAATGAAGCGATCACGCCGTCGGGCCGCTGAAGATCTCGTTCCGCCCTACACAGCCTCGTCGTCAATGTTCAAGTAATCTTCTCGGCGGCTGGCCGCGTTGCAGACTTCCCCCCGTGGTTGTAGGACCTCGGCCACTTGCAGTGAGATGCTGCGGCGGGAGGTTTGGGGGAAAATTGCGGGTGCTTGCTCATTTGGCGGCGCGAAGCGCCAGAGTCTTCCACAACAATCCCGGATTGTTGGTGATGATGCCATCCACGCCCATATCGAGCAGTTTGTTGGCTGCCGCCGGATCGTTGATAGTGTACACCCAGACTTTCAGGCCGCGTTGGTGCGCTTCGGCCACCGATTCCTTGCTGACTTGGTCATTCCAGACCGCCAACTTGGCGCCGGTTTTCATCAAATCATCGAGCCAGGCGGCGTCCATGGGTTTGGGGCGATCCCCCGGTCTGCTGCCGTCTGCGAGGGTGCCGGGGGGGCCGAGTGCGCCCAGAACCTGCCGTGGTTCCATCTGGTTGAAAGCTTTGAGATATTGCCAGTCGAATGACTGGACCACTACTTGGTTGATGAGATTCTTGTCGCGTAGAATCTTCACGCAGGTGGCTGCGTCCCCTTGTTTGCGCTCGATGAGCGTGACGCCGCCGGCCCCTTGAATCGCGTCCAATGCCTCGGTCAACAGCGGCATTCGTGTTCCGGCGTACTTCGGATCAAACCAGCTTCCCGCGTCGAGGCTTTGAATTTCCGCGGCGGTTTTGCTGTCCACGCGAATTTTCTGGCCGCCCCAGCGTTTCACCGCATCCGTGGTTCGGTCGAGGGTGGAGTCGTGGAACACAATCGGCACGCCGTCCTGGCTATGGTAGTAATCCAGTTCCACGAGATCGGCCCCGACCTCGATTGCGAGTTTGAAGGAAGGCAGCGTATTCTCCGGCGCAAATTGCATGTAACCGCGGTGGGCGATGATCAGTGGGCGGTTAGCATTGAACAGCCTTAACGCGGGGGCATCTTGGGCGGAGGCTTTCATAGGGGTGACAACCGGGAACAGACTCACAGACAAGAGAATCGCTGCGGTTAGAGTACTGGATACGACATTCATTTTCACGTGCTCAACTTGGGATAGGACCAACCGGCGGGCAAGTCCAAACCGACCGCACAATTCACTCCGGCGAGAAGATTCGGGTTCCACCAAACTAATCCCATTTATCATCTGCGGTTCTACTTCTCAAAAAGCATTGTAATCTGCCGGGGCTTTTTCAACATGTCATCATTCTGAGACTTTTTTGTCTCTGGCTTTTTGGAAACTGAATTATGAACGTTTCGTTGGCGTTCCGCCCCAAATTGGTGGACGCGCTGAAGGGTTACACGCGACAGGATTTGAGCGCCGACCTCATTGCCGGCCTCACCGTCGGTATCGTGGCGTTGCCACTGGCGATGGCGTTTGCCATTGCCTCAGGCGTCAAACCCGAGGCGGGGATTTTCACGGCTATCATCGCCGGGTTCCTGATTTCGGCGCTCGGCGGTTCCCGCGTGGCCATTGGCGGGCCAACAGGTGCGTTCATCGTCATCCTCTACGGCATCTACGCCAAATACGGCGCGGAGAACCTTGCCCTCTGCACCATGATGGCGGGTGTCATCCTGTTGGTGATGGGCGCGGCGCGCTTGGGGACGATGATCAAATTCATCCCCTATCCGGTGACCATGGGCTTCACCTCAGGAATCGCCGTGTTGATCTTTGCCACCCAGATCAAGGACTTCTTCGGATTGCGGGTGGAGCGAGTGCCCTCGGAGTTCGTGGAGAAATTGATGGTGCTTGCCGAACACGCCGGGAGTTGCCAGTGGCCCACGCTGGCGCTGGCTGGCGCATCGCTGACCATCATTCTTGGCTGGCCGAAACGGTGGCAACGGCACGTGCCCGGCTCCATTGTGGCTTTGGTGCTAGGAACGGTTGTGGTGGGTTTGTTTCACTTGCCGGTCGAAACCATTGGCTCGCGCTTCGGCGGAATCCCGCAGGCCTTGCCCACGCCGCAGTTGCCGACGCTGTCGTGGGAGAACCTCCGGCAGCTTGTTCAGCCGGCCACCACTATCGCGCTCCTGGCGGCCATCGAATCGCTGCTCTGCGCGGTGGTGGCGGATGGCATGATTGACGACCGGCACGACTCGAATCAAGAGTTGATGGCGCAGGGCATAGCCAACATCGCCACTCCGTTGTTTGGCGGTATTGCGGCCACCGGTGCGATTGCGCGCACGGCCACCAGCATCAAGTGCGGCGCCCGCAGCCCGGTGGCCGGCATCGTCCATGCCGTAACGCTGCTCGGCATCATTCTCGCCGCGGCGCCGCTGGCCCGGTTCATTCCCTTGGCCACCTTGAGCGCCGTGCTCGTGAATGTGGCGCTTAACATGGGCGAGTGGCACAACTTCGGCCGGTTGCGCAAATGGCCGCGCAGCGATGCGGTTGTGTTCCTGACCGCCTTCAGTCTGACGGTGATCATTGACCTCACGGTCGCGGTTGAAATCGGCATGGTGCTGGCCGCGGTGCTGTTCATCAAACGCGTGTCCGAGACGACCCAGATCACGGCCGTGGATGAGAGCACCGAGACGGAAGGCTCCCAACATTCTCTGGTGGGCAAGGAAATTCCCAAAGGCGTCATGGTCTATCGCATCTTCGGGTCATTCTTCTTTGGCGCGGCGGACAAGTTGGAAACCGCGCTTAAGCGCAATGGCCAGGAGCCGGAGGTATTGATACTGCGCATGCGAAAGGTGCTCGCGATGGATGCCACCGGCTTGAACGCGCTCGAAGACCTGCACGACCGTCTGCACGTCCGCGGCAAGCACCTCATCCTGAGCGGTCCGCACACGCAACCGTTGTTCATGATGGACAAGGCCGGTTTCCTCGACCGGCTGGGGAAGGAAAACGTCTGCGCGAACATCGAACTCGCGCTGGCTCGTGCCCGCGAAATTCTTGGCCTGCCGACGGTGCCGACGCACGATCCGTTGCAGCAGGAGAAACAAAGAATCGAGGCCGCCCGGCGCGAATTGAGCCTCGCACTGGAACGTGCGAACCACGCGCTCAACGCGCCCCCCAGTGGCGGGGAGAAGCCAAAGTGAACTGCGCCTTGTCCACTTCCCAATCCACCTCGCTGCCATGTATTTGAATGTGATCCAGCTTGCCGAGTCGTTCGGCGTCGAGGAAAGCGTCGTCGAAGGATGGGTGCGCAACGAGGGCTTGCCTTCCGTGGCGGATCGCGGTCGTTTGCTGTTCGACCGTGCGCAGGTGGTGTCGTGGGCGGCGGCTCGCGGGCTGGCCGCCAAAGCCGGCTTCCTGGCGGAGGAACGCGCGGCCTCCCGCACTGCCAACAGCCTGGACGCACTGCTTCGCAACGGCGGCATCTGGCGCGAGGTCCACGCTTCCAAAGTCCACAATGTATTGGAGCAGATCGTTGCCCGACTGCCCGGCGCAACCCCTGCGGTGCGGCAACTTCTTGGCCAACGTGTTCGCTCGTCCGCGGGTGTGACGTGGGCCCCGGTGGGCGGCGGATTCGCCCTGCCGCACTTGCGTGTTCCTGTTGCGTTGGGCCGCGAAGCCGGTACGCTCGCACTGCTGATGTTGTCCGACGCGTTACCATTGCAGACTGTCCCGCCGGACAACCGTCCGGTCACGCGCCTCTGGTTCTTCATTGCGCCATCGCCAAGGGCACACTTGGAAATACTGGCCCAACTGAGCACCGCCCTCACGCGAGGCGGGTTGCGCCAACTCGTCCTGGAGGCTGTGCCGGATGAACAAATCTTTGCTGCGCTGGCTGCCGCCGGATCCTCAGCCACCTCTGCGCCATGAACTCCCGCCCGACTTGCACCGCGACAAAGAAGACTCGATACCTCCTGCGAGGCGCGGGAGGGGCGCGTCACTCCGTGTGCGCCGCAACTTACTCCGCGATTCCCCAACGACGCGCACCTAGTGACGCGCCCTGCCTTGTTTCGGAATTTGTTTATCAAGGCACTGGTGCTCGTAAGTCTAATTGCCGAGGTCGCGCTGGCGCCAAGAGAAAGGCCAGGATATGATTCCAGGCTGGCTCTTGCTCGTTGCCGCCACCGGAGTGGTCGTCGGCATGTTTAGTGCCTTTCGTGCGCCGCGATACTGGCTGGGCGCCCTGCTCGGTGGTGCGCTGGCGGCGCTGACCGCGGCCATCTGGATTCTCGGGAGCGGCTCAATCTGGGATTGGCGATCCTCATTCCCGTTGGGGGGTGAACCGATTCATCTGCGACTTGACGCCCTTGGCGCGTTCTTTCTCGCTTTGCTTGCGGTGCTCGGTGGCGTGGGCGGGGTTTACGCGCGCGAGTATTGGAATGATCGGCAACATCCGACCTCGGCGCCATGGGGCCGAATTTGGTGGAACGCGCTGCTGCTGAACATGGCGTTGGTGCTGCTGTGTGCAAACGGGCTCCATTTTCTCATCGCGTGGGAATTGTTCGCGGTCAGTGGCTATTTTCTTATCACGCTGGAACGGCACCGGCGCGAAGTGCGCGCCGCCGGTTGGCTCTACTTCGCCGCCTCGCACGCGGGCACGCTTTGCCTGTTTGCCTTTTTTGCCAGCCTCGCGGCGCGCACCGGGAGCTGGGAGTTCGGCCCCCTGCGTGAGCACCCCAACCTTGCACCCTTGTTCTGGCTCGCCCTCGCCGGCTTCGGGTTGAAGGCCGGCTTGTTCCCACTGCACATCTGGCTGCCGTCAGCTCATGCGAGTGCGCCGAGTCATGTTTCCGCCATTCTCTCCGGCGTGGCAATCAAGATGGGGATCTACGGTCTCATGCGGTTTACGGGCTGGCTGCCGGTGCCGGATGCCGCAGGTTGGGTGGTGGCGGTGTTGGGCGTGGTGAGCGCGGTGTTGGGGGTGGCATTTGCTCTTGGGCAACACGACCTCAAGCGCCTGCTGGCCTACCACAGCGTGGAGAACATTGGCATCATTCTCATCGGGCTGGGCTTTGCGATGGTGGCCACGGCGCACGGCAACGCGGCCTGGGCTCAACTCGCCTTCGCCGGTGGCTTGTTGCATGTCTGGAATCACGGGCTGTTCAAGGCGCTGCTGTTTCTGGGCGCCGGTTCCGTGCTCCACGCCACGGGCACGCGCGAAATGAGCCGGCTCGGTGGACTATGGCACGCCATGCCGTGGACAGCGGGTTTGTTCACGTTGGGCGCGGTGGCGATCTCCGGTTTGCCGCCGCTAAACGGTTTTGTGAGCGAATGGCTGGTTTACCTTGGGCTGTTCGACGCAATGGCAGCGCGCGGCGCGGCGGCCTGGGCGGTGATTCCAGCAGTCGTGTTGCTGGGCGTGACGGGGGCGCTGGCGCTGGCGTGTTTCGTCAAGGTATGTGGGATTGTTTTTCTCGGTACGCCGCGCACGGAATCCGCCACACGCGCGCACGAGAGCGGTTGGCTGATGCTGGGGCCGATGGCGGTTCTGGGCACGGCTTGCGCCGCCATCGGATTGGCTCCAGTTCTGTTTTGGCCGGCCGTCGCACGGGCCTCGGCAGTCTGGCAACCGCTATGGATTGATGCGGCCCCGCCGGCATCGCTCGTCACCGTGGGCGCGGGTCATCTGGCGCTGGCGACGCTGGGGGCGTTGGCGGCGGTTGCTGTCTGGCATCGAGTCAAACGCAACGGTGTGAGCCGCACCGTGACATGGGATTGCGGTTACGCCGCACCGACACCGCGCATGCAGTACACGGCGGGTTCGTTTTCGGGGATCATCACGGGTTGGTTTGGCTGGATACTTCGCCCGCAACGACATTGGCGTCCACTGCAAGGTTTGTTTCCACGGCGCGCAAGTTTCTCCGAGCACACCCCGGAGACGGTGCTGGAGCAGGTGGTCGAGCCGGCTGGTTCGGTGGTGCTGCGCATCTCGACCGCGGTCCGGCGGCTGCAACATGGGCGACTGCAAGCTTACATCCTTTACCTGCTGATCGGCCTGGCGGCGCTCGCACTGTTGACCTTGCTGGGAGGTGCGAGATGAGAACATCGCCCGGTTCGCAATCGAATTGGAAACGTCGAATCTCTGAAAGCGAATTCCCTGCATCCGAAAGACTGGGATCTTGGGTGCGCCGACACTTGAGAGTGGGAGGTTCGATTGCTGCCGAGGACTGCCGATGACTATCGCGCTCGACATGCTACTGCGGCTCTTCGTCTGGTTGCTTCTGGCGCCGCTAATGCCGGGCATCGTCAACAAGGTCAAGGCGTGGGTTGCGGGCAGGCGCGGGCCACCGGTGCTGCAACTCTACTACGATCTGGCCAAGCTCTGGCGCAAAGGAGTGGTGTTAAGCACCGCTGTTTCGCCAGTCCACATCGCGGGGCCAGCGGTGGCATGGATTGCGTTATTGGGTGCGGCGATGCTTTTGCCGGTCGGGCCGGGCGGCGCGGTGATGGCGTTTCGCGGTGACGCGCTGTTGTTTGTCTATTTGCTGGCGCTCGCGCGCTTTTGTACTGCGGCCGCCGCGCTCGACACGGGTTCGGCCTTCGAAGGCATGGGGGCGGCGCGCGAAGTCAGTTACGCCATCCTGTCGGAAGCGGCTATTCTAACTGCGTTGCTCACGCTGGCGCTGCAGAGCGAAAGTGTTTCCCTTAGCACCATGCTCGCGCCGGCGGCGGGCGCCGGGGCGGCGTTGCTGGCGGCAGGACTGTTCACCGTGTTGCTGGCGGAGAACTGCCGCGTGCCGTTCGATGATCCCAACACGCACCTCGAGTTGACGATGATCCATGAAGTCATGGTGCTGGACCACAGCGGGCCACCGCTGGCGGTGATCCTGCACGGCGCGTCCCTCAAACTGCTGCTGTTTGCCGTGCTGTTGGCCGAGGCGGTGCTGCCGCTGGGCAAATTGTCGGCGTTGGCAGCGGTGGGAACGTTGATGGGTTCCGTGCTGGTCATTGCAGTGGGCGTGGGGTTGGTGGAATCGCTCCTGGCACGCTTCGCGTTCCGACGTGTGCCGATGTTCCTGACCACGGCGTTCCTGCTCTGTCTGTTCGCATTGTTGGTGGCGTGGAAAGGAGGCGGCGCGTGAGCAGCACGTTGAATCTTTTGATCGGATTGGCGATGGGGCTCAATTTGCTCGCGCTGGGGAGCAGCCGGTTGCCGTCGGTAATCCGGGCGGCGGCGGTGCAGGGAATGGTGCTGGGAGTGTTGCCGTTGCTGATGGAAACCAAGTTCCACTGGATGGTGGGCCTCGTGTCGGTGGGCACGGTGGTCGTGAAAGGTTTTGTGATTCCCGGTTTGCTGCGGCGGGCGCTCCGCGCGGCGAGCATTGACCGCGAAGTCGAACCGTTGCTGGGCTTCATCCCGTCACTGCTGCTCGGTGCAGGGGCAACGATCGGCGCCGTGGCCTTGGGCAACGCGTTGCCCTTGCGACCCGAGCACGCCAATTTGCTCTTGGTGCCAGGTGCGTTCGCCACGGTGGTGAGCGGCTTCCTCCTGTTGATGGGCCGTGCCAAGGCCATCGCGCAGGTCTGTGGCTACTTGATTCTGGAGAATGGCATTTATCTCTTCGGTCTCCTGCTCATCACCACCACGCCGCTCGTGGTGGAAGCGGGCATCCTGCTTGACCTCACGGTGGCGGTGTTCGTGATCGGCATCATCGTGGACCGCATCCAGCGTGAGTTCGACACGCTGGACACGCGCAAACTGAACACGCTACGCGAATGAAGGAACTGGCGCTCATTCTCATCCCGCTGGCGGCATCGGGCGCGGCTTTCGCGTGGCCGTCGGAACGCACGCGGCCGTGGTTGCTCCCGGCGGTGGGCGCGGTGCATGTGGTGCTCGCGCTGACCCTGCTGGTCACACCGCCACCGCTTGTGCCTGGTGCGTGGTTTGGTTTTGATCCGTTGGCGAGAGCAACCTTGCCGGCAGTGTCGTTGCTCTTCCTGGTGTGTGCGGCCTACGCGGTGGCCTACTTGAAACTGAGGTCAGAGCGACGCAATCGGGTGTTCGTAGCAGCGTTGCTGGCAATGCTTGGGTTGTTGAGTCTGGCGATGCAAAGCCAGCATCTCGGCTTGTTGTGGGTGGCGGCGGAGGCGGCCACGCTCACGACCGTGCCGCTGCTGCATTTTAATGGCACCGCCCGGGCGTTTGAGGCCACCTGGAAATACTTGCTGATTGGCGGCACGGGCATCGCGCTGTCGTTGCTCGGATCGTTTTGCCTGGGCTATGCGTCTTTGCACGGTGGTGGGGCAGGGGACTTGACCTTCGCGGCGTTGGCGGCGCAAGGCGCGGCTTTGACGCGTCCGTGGCTGCTCGCGGCGTGGGTGTTGTTGCTGACGGGTTACGGCACCAAGATGGGTCTGGCGCCGATGCATACTTGGAAGCCGGACGCTTACGGTGAAGCTCCGGCCATTGTCGGCGCGGTGCTTGCGGGTGGCATGACCACAATGGCGTTTGTGGCCGTGCTGCGCGTTAAACAGGTACTGGATGCGGCGGGTGCCGGCGAAATGACCTCGCGCACGCTGCTCGTGCTGGGCCTTTTTTCGATGATCGTGGCCGCTTTGTTTCTGCTCGGCACACCTGACTTCAAACGCATGCTGGCGTATTCCAGCGTGGAACACATGGGCATCCTCGCGGTTGGTGCGGCGTTGGGCGGGGCTGGGATGGCGGCGGCGCTATTCCATGTCTGGAACAACAGCTTGACCAAAGGAGCTTTGTTTCTCAGCGCCGGGAATCTTCGTCGCGCGGCCGGGGGGCGCACGGTGAATGAAGTTGCCGGCATGGCTTGGCGCGCTCCGATGTCGTCGCGGATTCTCGTTGTCGGCCTGCTGGCGATTACCGCCTGCCCGCCTTTCGGTCCGTTCTTCAGCGAATTGCGCATCGTACGAACCGCGCTGGAAACCTCCCACGGGACCGCCGCCGCGTTGTTTCTGGGCTGCCTGTTGCTGGCCTTTTTTGGCATGACCCGGTTGGTCTTTGCCATTGTGGATGGACGTCCGCGCACCGCCACGCGCGCGACCGGTGACCACTTGCGCGAGACGGCGGGCACGATTGTGCCGCCGCTGGTGTTTCTCGGATGCTCCCTGTGGCTGGGACTCGCCACGCCCTCGTTGCTGCGCGAAACCTGGAATGTGGCGGCAAGTTTGCTGGCTCCCGCACCATGAACCCGCCGTGTGAATTCACTTTGCTGGCCAACGGCACGAGCCTGCCGTGGGCAGAAGTTCCAGAATGGGCGGCCGCCGACTTCGTCGCCACAACCGCTGCGGAATTGGATCGCGGCGGGCGATTAGCGGCGTGGTTTGGCGTGTCCGAATGGGCCGGAACACGGCTGGTCGCGGTGATTGCGTTTGACGCGGACAACACCCTCGCCGTCGCACGAAGCGAACCAATCAACCAATGTTATCCCGCGCTCACTCTGCGGCATCCACAAGCGCACCTGTTCGAGCGCGAAGTCTGGGAACAGCATGGCCTGCGGCCGGAGGGCCATCCCTGGTTGAAGCCCGTGCGGCGACCGAATGGCGACCGTCCACTGATGGGCGAATTCTTTCAGGTTGAAGGCCGCGAAATTCATGAAGTGGCCGTGGGTCCGGTTCACGCGGGAATCATCGAGCCAGGCCATTTCCGGTTTCAGTGCCATGGCGAAGACGTGCTGCATCTCGAGATTGCGCTGGGCTACCAGCATCGCGGCGTGGAGGAGGCAATGGCGGGCGGTCCGCACCGCGCGACGATGAGCCAGATGGAAACCGTCGCAGGGGATACCAGCATCGGCCACGCGACGGCTTATGCGATGGCGGTCGAAGCGCTGGCCGATACGGAAGCAACGCTGCGGGCGCAATGGCTGCGCGCCATCGCCCTCGAACTCGAGCGGTTGGCCAATCACACGGGCGACCTCGGCGCCCTGGCCAACGACGTGGCGTTTCTGCCCACGTCCGCCGCGTGCGGAAAAATTCGCGGTGACTTCCTGAATCTGACCGCGCTGATCTGTGGTAATCGCTTTGGGCGCGGGTTGGTTCGACCGGGAGGCTGCCGGCAGGAATTGGAGGCTGAACGTGGAGAACGATTGCGGGTCGGATTGCTCGGCGCGTTGGCCGAGGTCGAGAAAGCCGCAGCTTGGTTGTGGGACGCAAATTCAGTGCGCGCGCGTTTTGAAGCCACCGGCGTCGTCTCCGCCGAGCAGGCGGATGAAATGGGCTTGGTGGGAACGGCTGCCCGCGCGTCGGGTCTCGTGCGCGACGTGCGTTACGATCACCCGGCGGGCTGGCATCGTTTCGCGCAGATTCCGGTGGCCGTGTGGCCTGATGGTGATGTCTTCGCGCGTGCGCGCGTGCGCTGGCTGGAGATTCAGCGCTCCGCCAAGTTCATCGAGGAGCAACTGGCGGCGCCTCCCGATGGCGAAACTCACGGTGAGGCCAGTTCACTTGCTGCGGACATGCTGGCAGTCGCCTTGGTGGAAGGCTGGCGGGGAGAAATTTGTCATGTTGCGCTGACGGACGCCGCCGGACGCTTCCGTCGTTACAAGATGGTTGACCCGTCGTTTCACAACTGGACCGGACTGGCGCTGGCGTTGCGCGGGCAGGCGATCTCGGATTTTCCGCTCTGCAACAAGAGTTTCAACCTCAGCTACTGCGGATTCGACCTCTGACCATGTTCGCCCACCAAACCATCCTGCATCGCTTGCGGCACGGTTGCCAGACCATGGCGTATCCCGACGCTCTTGCGCCGGCGTTGCCGGATCGTCACGGTGGCGCGTTGCGCGTGGACGGTTCGAAATGCCTCGCGGATTGCTCCGCCTGTGTTCCGGTATGTCCGACTCAGGCCATTGCCCGGGCCAATGGCCAGCCAGTGGCGCTCGATCTGGGCCGGTGCATCTTTTGCGCCGCGTGTGTGGAGGTGTGCCCGCCGCACGCCATCACGCAGACCGGCGATCACCGAATGGCGGCGCGACAGCGCGCTGACCTGATGCTGGGCAAATCGGGTGGGGAGGAAGTCCGTTTGGCGGCGGCGTTGGAAGAGAAGTTGCGCCGGCTGTTCGGTCGCTCGTTACGGCTGCGCCAGGTGAGCGCCGGCGGCTGCAATGCCTGCGAAGCAGATACCAACGTGTTGGGCACGATTGGTTGGGATTTGAGCCGCTTTGGGATTCAATTCGTCGCCTCGCCGCGCCATGCGGATGGGTTATTGATTACCGGCCCCGTCAGTCGCAATATGGAGTTGGCGCTCAGGAAAACCTACGAGGCGGTGCCGCCGCCCAAGCTGGTCATCGCCGTGGGCGCCTGCGCCATTGCGGGCGGACCTTTTGTCGGGCATGCTCAGGTCCGTGAGGGCGCAGCGTCAGTGGTGCCCGTGGATGTTTTCATTCCGGGATGTCCGCCGCATCCCTTGACGATTCTGGACGGATTGCTGCGCGTGCTGGGCCGACTGGAGCCGCCGTGAGGATTTTTGGGATTATGAATGAACTGATGCAGAACCTGCTGAAACTCCAAAGCCTGGAATTCAGCCCGACCCAGGACGACTCCACCGCGGCGTTGATCGCGGAGTTACGTGACAAAATCCCCCCCCAAATTGTCGGTCACTACGACCGGCTGCGGGTGCGGGGCAAGAAGGGACTGGCGGCCGTGCAGAATCAAGTCTGCACCGGCTGTCACATGCGCCTGCCACTGGCCGTGATCATGACGCTGAAACACGACCAGGACATCCAGTTGTGCGACAGTTGCGGGCGTTACCTGTATCTCGCGCCCGAAGCGCCGGCGGCCCCGATTACGGAAACGCCGGCCGCCAAACCCGCCCGGAAATCGGCCCGCCGGAAGAAGGTCGCCAAACCTTAAGCTCAACCGTCCTTGCGCGTGCGGCGTTCCGCGCGTTCGCGGGCTTCGCGCAACGCTGTCAAGGCGGGATCTGGAATGGAAGGTGCCGACGACTTGCTCGCGGCGCTCGTGGTCGAATCTTTCTGCGCGGTGGCCAACTTCGCTTTCGCTGACTCGCGCCTGCCGATTGACGCCGTGTGCCTGCGCAAGGGCAGGCGAAGCAAACGTAGCCATGCGGCTGGTGATGGTTGTGTCGCCACGCCGGGCTGTTCATCAGCGGTCGCCGCAGTCGCCGCGAGCCGGGGTTGGAACAGCCGTGTGACCCAGCCGGTGCGACGCTCGAAGACTTCCAGGAGAAACAGGATCACCGCCAGCACCAACAACCAGGGCGTCAACTCCACGTAACGCGGTTTGGTCGGCAGGTCGGTCCAGATGTTGGTCAGTTCGATGCGCTCCTTGCCGCCGGTGGTGAGGCTCAGTTGCGCCAGCGTGGCCGCGCCGCGATCCGCCTGCCCGGGCGCGAACTCGGGCGAGTAGGGCAGGCAGGTGGGGGCGAGCGCCACCGGATCGAAGCCGCCCATCTCGACCGTGTTCAGAATCGTCTCGCGGCCCGTGATGGGAATGGCCGCTTCCAGCAAATCGGCGTTCTTCCATTGCAGCGGAACAATCCGCTTCCCCGGGGCGGCGCCAGGCAGTCCGTGCAATACCGTCACGCGCGGCAGCGTGGTGAAACGTTCGCCCTGCCGTTCTGGATCCAGATGCAGTTGCACGAAACACACGCCGTCGCGCACCTGTTGCGTGATCAGCAAGTCATCCGGCAGCGGCTGGCGTTTGCCCGCAGTCCAGCGCGCGAGGGTGTTATAGAACTCACCCACCTGTGCCCAGCCCGCAAAATCCCCGCTGAATTTTCCATCCGCTTCGCCGCTGAAACACAGCACGCGCCCGTGGCCAGCGTTCCACGAGGCCACCACCGGCGCCGCGTATTCATCCGTGGTCACTGCCGCCAGATTCGCCTCGGGTCGGAGATAACACAGATTATAGCCGCCCAATTGCGGTGGCGCCGCGGTCAGTGGCGAGCCGAGCAATCTGAACCCAGCCGTGAACTGAAACGGACTTGGCTCGTCCACAAATGTGCTGCGCGCCACCGTGAAGGTGTCCTGCGCAAACAGCCGGGGAATGTCGTCCGGGTTCTGCGTGAAGTAACAAGTGCCGCCGCCCAATTGCGCGATGTCTTTCAACAGGTCCGCGTCCACGTCGGCCTCGGTGCCCAAGCCGACCACGCTGACACTGATTCCGGCGTCCCGACATTTCTCCAACAACTCGCGGTAACGGCCCGGCTCCTCGGCGTCGGCAGCATCGGCAAACAGAATGATGTGCTTCGTTTGCGCCTGGGCGTCCATCAACATGCGCGCTGCCGCCACCAGGGCCTCGTAAACGAAAATCCCGCCACCCATCGAGTCAATGCCCAGTATCTTCCCACGCTGACCGAGGTTCTTGGCTACCGTATCAATCGGCACGATGACATGCGGGGAACTGTCCACGGCAATGACGCCAAACTCATCAGTGGGCGAGAGCAAGTCGAGCACCTGCGCCGTGCCGATGTTCGCGAGGTCCATTTTCACGCGCCCCCCGCCCACGGGTGCGGCCATGCTGCCGGAGCGATCCAATGTCACCACGATGGCCAGCGACAACTTGCGATGCTCACGGCGCATTTCCATCGAGAGCGGCAGAATGCGGTCCAGCGGCGATTTGAAATAGCCGCCCGGCCCGTAGGCTTTCTGGCCGCCCGTCAGCATCAATCCACTCCCCGTGCCCTCCACCCAGGCGGCGAGGACCTCCAGGCCGCTGCCGCCGATTTGATTCGCGGAAACATTCTCGATCAACACCGCCGCGTGTTGTGACAGTTCCTCCAGCGACCAATGGCTCTGCCCCGGCGTTCTGCCCAGCACTGACATGCCGCCACTGCGCAGTAATTTCACGAGCCCGGAATCTTCCCCCGCCCCTGACACCACCAGCGTGGTACGATCACCTTCTATGCCCACAAGGGCGCGGGCCTGGTTGTTCTCCGGCACTGGATCCTCGCCCGGTCCTTCAATCGTGAGCGTGTACTCATACACGCCGGCTTCCGTGGCGCGGTCGCGAAACATCAGGCGGGTGAGTCCGGCCAAGACCGGTTTCGTGCCCGAGGCAAGGATCGTGGGCCCACGCCGAAGTTGATACTGGACTTCCTGATCCACCGGCGATTGCACCCAGGCGCTCAATACAAACGCCTGGCCGGGTAACGCGGACTCGGGCGTGAGAAAGGACTGGATGGCGATCTCGTTCACCTGCGGACGTGCCAACAGCCGATGATCAATGGCGATGGTCCGTCCGGCGGCCCGTGCCGCTGCTGCCCTCGGGTCCTTGCCCGTCCATTTGCCGTCAGATAACACGAGAATCCGCCCACCGGCCTCGGGTGGAATCACAGTCAAAGCTGCCTCGATGGCTTCATTCAGGTGCGAGTGTTCCGGGCCGACCGCCGCGGTGAAGCCGCTGAACTCGCCCCGTTGCGGCGAACGTTCCACCACTGCCTGCCGGCCAAACGACACCACGCCCAGCAAATCGCGCGGGCCCATGGATTTCAGCAGCAGATCAATCGTCTCCTTCTGCGCGGCCGCAGCCTTGGGCGGCATGGATTCGCTGCGATCCACCACCACCACCACCGTGCCGGCGCGATCCGGCAGTTTGATGGCCAGTTGTGCCATCGCCAACACCACGAGCACGAACACCAGAGCCCGCAGCGCGCGTAGTCCGCGATTCGGCAAGGCCCACATCCACCACGCCACCGCCAGCGGAATCAACAGCAACAGCCAGACGGGTTGGAAGAAATTCAACATGACTCAATGGGAAGTCGTCCCTCCGGCAGGCTGTCGCGAGAATGAAGCCCGCCGTTGCCACTCGCGCTCCGGTTCTTTGCCTGAACCTCAACGTGCTGCCGTGCGTCCCGCCGGCAGTTCTCACTGACTACGAAGGAACTTGATCTGCCGGCCAGAGGCGCGGCAGCACGATATCCGTCGCTCCAATGCGCTCTCGTTTTCGAAATTGGAGGCTTCGCTTGAAGCCGCCCAGCGGAGCGGCCGAGGCCCGGAGCCAAGCGGAGGTGAACACGCCGCACTCCAGATGCTTCGCGAAGTATAACGATGCCGGGTGGGCGCGTCAGCGTTTGGAGCGCGGTGGCTTCAGCACCGCTTTCACTTGGGGATTCAGCATGAGAATTCGCGGGACTAAGTTTCGCGCTTTGGACCTTTGAGGTGTAGCCGCCGACGTGAGGAGGCGGAAGGTAATGCGAAGCAGGTGAGTCCGCCCCCGTACGTCGTCGGCTGCCAACAGCAGGTTCAGGCGGATCTGCGACCTCCAACTTTGGACGCGCAGCGAGGCCATGAACCGTGGCGGCGGCTCGGCAGAGCGCCGCATACTTGCTTGCAGTGGAATGGCGGCGGACTGCCGAGCCGCCGCTACGACGGAATGGTTCACGGGCATTGAGACGGCAAGCACCCTCCAAATTCGATGGCTGGCCGAGTCCTGGAGCGTGACCATCGGTTCCCGCCCAAAGCACTGAACCTCTTACAATACTGTGAGTGAGGATGCGGGGCGCCATTGGAGTATCGGAGGCACGGGCCTCGTCACCTTGGCGCCGCCAAAGTGTCAAAATCACCGCGCACGTAACGAAGTATCCGGCCACCACGGCAGTTGATACCAGCGCCGCGTTTTGCACAACGGAAAATCAACCGCCGTTGAGGTCCCGGTAATGGAGGTTGCTCTCCGGAATTCCGGCCGATCCGGCCGATTGTGAAGAACTCATTCTTGACATTAGCAACGCCAGAATGGATAAGAGGCGCGTTCCCTATGAACAGCTACGATCCGGTGGGCAACCTGACCAACGTCAATTATCCGTCCAGCCCGGACGTACGGTTCGCGTACGACCCGCTCAATCGCGTCACCAACATGGTGGACGCGGCGGGGACGACCAAGTATGCTTACACCGCTGGCGGGCAGTTGTGGACCGAAGACCTGCCTGCGCCGAGGCTTCGGCAGGCAGGCGGCCCGTGGAGCAATGACACCGTGACCAACAGCTTTACCCCATGAGATATTCCCAACAGGACAACGCTCAAGCCAGCATCAGAGGCAATGCCTTGCCAGGTGTTGCTCCTTTCCATCCGTTATCTCACGGGGTGAACACCTACCGGATGCGCACCGGGCTGGCGTTGCAGCAGCCCACAGGCACGTGGACCAACGGCTTTTGGTACGACCTGCCCCGTGAGATAGCATTGTCAGCCGCCGTGTCGCGTCTGCTGCATTCTCGTCGTTTGGCTTTGAAGCGTAAGGCCTCAGAAGATTATCTCACGGGGCGAGCCAAGCGCCTGACCAATGTCACGTCCCCTGCCGGCACGTTCAGCTACCTCTTTTCCGGAGTCACGCATCACGCCTCACGCCTCACCCTCCCCAACACCAGCTACATCACGAACACCTACGACACCGTGGCGCGGCTCACGGGCACCTGGCTCAAGCACAGCACCAACAGCACAATCAATTCGCACCAGTACACCTACAACAGCGGCCATCAGCGCACGCAGCAGTCCTTCAGCGCCGGGAGCACCTACGATTACACTTACGACGCCATCGGCCAGTTGAAGATCGCCGACAGCGCCACCGCCAGTGAGGATCGCGGCTACACCTACGACGCGGCGTGGAACTTGAATTACCGCACGAACAACACCACCACACAGACCTTTGGCGTGGACGGGAAGAACCAGTTGACCAGCGAGCCGGGGATGACCGATGCCTACGACGCCAACGGCAACCTCACCAATCGCAACGACGGCAGTTACTATTACGGCTACAGCTACACCTACGACGACGAGAACCGGTTGAGCAGCGCGTCGTATCGCAGCCAGTCCGGGCAGGAGGCGAATTGGTGGCGGACGGTGTTCACCTACGACGGGCTGGGCCGTCTGCGGCAGCGCCAGGAACAGACGTGGCAATATGGCGGGTGGTATCCGGGCACGACTACCACCTACCATTACGATGGGATGCGGGTGATCCAAGAGCGGAGCTACTGGCCCACCGTCAGCTACACGCGGGGCAGCGATTTGAGCGGCACGCTGGAGGGCGCGGGTGGGATTGGCGGCTTGCTCGCACGCTCACACGGTCACGCCGGAAGCAATGGCAACTGGTATGCCCACAACTATTATCACGCGGATGGGAATGGGAACGTGGCGTATCTGGTGAACAGCAGCCAGACGCTGGCGGCGAGTTTCCGGTATGATCCGTATGGGAACTTGATCAGCCAGAGCGGCGGGTTGGCCAGTGCGAACGTGTATCGCTTCTCGAGCAAGGAATTTCACGCCGCCAGCGGGCTGTACTACTACGGCTACCGCTGGTATGCGCCCAATCTGCAACGGTGGCCAAATCGGGATCCGTTGGACGAGGCGGGATTTGAACTGATGCGGCGCAAGCCATCGCAAGTATTCGGCGACGGTTCGAACAGCTATCTTTTCGTCAAGAACAATCCTATAAGCCGCCGGGATCCATTCGGACTCGTGTCTGAGGAAGACTGTCATAAACAGCTCACGAAAGACATGGTCGCCGTGTCAAGAGAAGGTGCAAAGTGTCGAGCAAACGCAGTTCTTGGCGGACTGATCGGTGCTTTTGGCACCGTTATTGGAGGAGGCGTTGGTTTCATCATTTCGGGACCGCCGGGAGCTATAATAGGAGGTGGCGGTGTCGCCGGTGTTGCAATAATCTCAGACTATTGGTGTTACAGGCGTTGCATGGACAAAGTTCATCAAATGTCGGCGGACGCTAAACAAAGGTATGCGGACTGCATCAGCGAAGTGGAGGCCAACAGATGATTGTCTTTATCGGAATAAGCTATTCTGTGGCATTGGTTGTTGCAGTAGTAGGATGGAACCGGTGGAGGGAACTCTGCACTTCGGTTATCACTTCGAATCGAGTGAAGTTGTTCCTGAACACCTTGTACATCCTTCTTGCATTTAGTCTGATCGGGTGTGGTTTGTATTCGGTGGCCTTCCGAGATTACGATTTGACTGAAGGGGTGGAGGCATGGTTTGTCCTGATAGCTTCATCGGTGTTGATGGTGCAAACGGCGATATTTGCTGTCGTCATTGCGCCAGTCGCTCAAAAACGCTGGGGACATGCGCGTGGGTTTTGGAGCACAGTAGTAATGGCAGAGCTTTGCCTTCTTATGCCGGTGGTAGTTGTCTTGGCGTTCAACTTTTGGTTCTTCACTCGCACAGGAGCTTTGATCAACAACACGTTGGGCCACTAGTTGTTACGGATTTAATTCCCATCGTACTTCGTCCCGAACTGTGATCGTAGCGGTTTGAGGATTTGTCCCGGACTGGCATCGTATTTTGGTGCCAAATTACCGCGCTCTGGTCATAGCGTTATGATGGGGCCGGTTGACTTTTGATTTTCACGGTGCGGCCCGGATTTTCCCAGACTGGTGTCGTAGCGTTACGACGCCAGCGGACGGGTTAGGTTCCAGTGATCTGGCGCATGGCGTCGTGGAAGGACAGCCCCAGCACTTGGACATGGAAGTCAATGGCATTACCGGCGAGGTTACGTTCCGGCCAGCGCCAGTAGCTGTCTTTGACGATGAGACCGGGATAGGCGGGCAAAATAAAATTGCCCGCCTCGCGTTGAATCAGTTGCCGGCCGCGCTTTTGCAGCAACGGCTTGCCCAGTGGAGCTGAGCGCGCGGCGCGGATTCGCTCGCGCGACCAGCGCGAACCTTTAAGCGAGGGGCTGGTCACAGTCTTTCTCCAGTGGGGTTGGATGAGGACGCGGTTGACCTGTTTGAGGTCCACGACGCGGGTCTGGTGTACCTGACTTCGTGGGGAACTCAGGCAGAGGTTGCGGGTGCGGCGCAGGAGCCCTTCACCGGAGCGGACGATGAGCGCCAGTGCTTCTGGTGTGAAGGTGTTGTGGCCCAGGCCGGCGCGATCCAGTTGATCGAGGATGAACTGTTCGACGGTATCGGGCGCCAGTCGTGAGAGCAGCGCCGAGTAGGTGACGCGGGAGCGGATTTCCTCGTTGATGGAGAGGGACAGGGATTGCAGCAGGGGCGGCTGGCCGATGAGGATCAAGTTGTGGGAGCGGGGAAAGTCTTCGCACAAGAGCCGGAGTTTGCGCAGGCAGTCGGCGGGCATGAGGTGGGCGTCGTCAATGATGGGGGCGAGCATCTTGCCGGCGCGGTGGACGCTGAAGGCTTGTTGGACCAGCAGCCGTTCACAGTGATGGTCGTGAAGGGGTCGGTCAATAGTGAAGGGGTCGGTCAATAGTATCGTGCTGTTTTGGCTGACGTCCAACATGGTGGACGCCGCCGGCACCACGAAGTATGCTTACACCGCTGGCGGGCAGCTCTGGACCGAAGACGGCCCGTGGAGCAATGACACCGTGACGAACAGCTTTACCCCATGAGATATTCCCCGCAGGACAACGCTCAAGCCAGCATCAGAGGCAATGTCTTGCCAGGCGTTGCTCCTTTCCATCCGTTATCTCACGGGGTGAACACATACCGGATGCGGACGGGGCTGGCGTTGCAGCAGCCCTGATTTCTTCGCGCCGAACGATCAATGGCTGGCGACCGGCAAAGCCAGCTAGGGATGACCAGGCGCAGTTGCTTGCTATTCCCTCTCCTCGGGGGAGAGGGTCAGGGTGAGAATTCTCCCAACCAAGGTTCGCGCTTTGAACCCCTGAACCGTAGCCGCCGACGTGAGAAGGCGGACAGTATTGCGAATCAGGCAAGTCCGCCTCCTTACGTCGGCGGCTACCAACCGCAAGTTTACGGGAAGCTTCCACGATTTCGGAATCGCGCATTGGGGCCATGAACCAGCGACCCCGCTGGGAGCGCCGGACTGCGACCGGCATTGCGCGTTGCCAGCGCACAAAGCCGGCTGCAAGCCGGCGCTCCGATTCATTGAAAGGGCGAGCAGCACTCAAACTTGATGGCTGGCCGAATCCGGTAGCGTCACCAGCAGGTCCGGATGAAAACTGTGAACAACCTCCAACACTTTGGGTGACGACGCGCGGCGTCTCTGGAATGTTTGACCCAGCGGCCTTGCCACCTCGGCGCCTCCAAGGTGTTGAAATTGCCATGCAAGTTACGCGGTTTCCGGTCACGGCGGCAGTTGATACCACTGTCGCGTTTTGCACAACGGAAAATCACGGAAAATCATGCCGCCACAAGCTTTACCAAAAGCCCTGCCGCGGGCGTCAAACGCATGGTTGACATTCGGCAGGCAGCGCAGGATAAAAGGTCAGTTCAATTGTGACGCCGTAACTCCGTTGGGAATTGACGACGGTCTGTCGTAATCGGGTTCAGCCAGACGATGGCGGAATAAAATCGGCCGATGAAATCAATAGCCAGCCATACTGAAAAGACGCCCACGGTGGGCTATACGCGGGGGAATGATCTCTCCGGCTCGCTCGAAGGGGCGGGTGGAATTGGCGGCTTGCTGGCACGGTCGCATGGGTATTCGAACGGCAGTTGGAGCACGCACAACTTTTATCACGCCGATGGCGGTGGGAACGTGACGTATCTGGTGAACAGCAGCCAGACGCTGGCGGCGAGCTACAAGTACGATGCGTATGGGAATTTGGCCACCAGTCCAAGTGGGAGTTTGGCAAGAGCGAACGTGTATCGCTTTTCGAGCAAGGAATTTCATGCCGCCAGCGGGCTGTACTACTACGGCTACCGCTGGTACGCGCCCAGCCTGCAGCGGTGGCTCAATCGGGATCCTCTGAATGATCGCGGCTTCAAGGTGTTAAGGAGGACGTATGGTTTCGTCGACAACCAGAATCTTTACGCCTTCACGCGTAATGCCACGGTCGGAAAGGTTGATCCCAACGGCTTGAAGATCTGGGTTTGCACGGTTCGCACATCCGGGTTCCCGCTCTACGGCGCGGGCAGGCATGCATATTTTTGGGACGACAGGCCCGGGATTTCGGATAAAGACCGTGAATGTGGTAAGGAAGGATCGTCGGGTTATGGCGGAAACAGTTCAGGCAACATCGGTCCCGGCACTGGGGAGACCGCGAACCCATGGAAGGGAACGGGGACAAAGGGAGCGACGGAGTGTTACCAAGTGCATGACAGCAGCGAGAAGGAGAAGGCGGTGATGGACTGCTGCCGCACGAAGGCCACCAAAGGGACGTTCGTTCCGTACGCAAACGATTGCCACAATTCGGTTGATGATTGCCTGAAGGAGACCGGGTTAAGTTCGCCCCCTCATTCGCGCGGTGATCCCATTTATAACCACGTCAAGGATATCGAAATCGAACTTGATTCGTTCCGATGAAAAAGCATCTGCGAACCGATCGAGTGCTCGGAGGACTGTGTGCGGCCGCGTTGCTGATGGCATCAATTGGTTGTAGTCGAACAGTGACAGGCGGCTTCTGTGACGCACCGGACAACAAACACCGCATGTACGGCAGGGTTTACGGCGCGCTGGGTCATGCGTTTGTTGACGAGACAGCGAAGACCGTTCGCATAAGCATTGTTGAAACCGATGGGAACGAGCGCCTCTTGTTCAGGAAGGAATATCGCGTCCGAGGTTCTGACATCGGGTGGGAAGCAATCTGGAATGGGAATCATGAGTTGACGGTAGTGATTTACGATTATGGGGCGGGCGTTCAATTCCACGGGTTCAAAGAGAGTGAACCGCCGAGGCGCAACATCCGTTCACTTAAGTACCGGTTCAACCCATCCAGCGCGAACTTTACAGAACAATGACCTTGCTGACCGATGTCCCCCCCTACGACGCAGCCCGGCGGCTAATCCTGTAGGGTGCGCCCAATGCGGGTCGGGGCTGACTGGGTCAACATGGTGGACGCCGCCGACACGACCCAATATGCTTACACCGCTGGCGGGCAGTTGTGGACCGAAGACCAGCCTTCACCAAGGCTACGGCACGGCAGGCGGCCCGTGGGCCGACGACACCTTGACAAACAGCGCAGCAGTTATCGTCCGCCTCTGCCGACCGCGATCAAACCCAGGTGCGCCGCCATTACCGCCAGCGCCAGCAGGCCGATCATCCAAACCACGGATCGTTCCTCGAAACGCTGTTCCGCATCCTCGCGCCATTCCCCCCAGTGGCCGGTGATACCGTCGGACAGATCGGATTCCTCGGCGGCAAGCGGATTGACGGCGAAGGTATTGGCCAATTGCCCCATTGCTATTGTGTAGATGCCCGGTAGCGGCGTTTCCAGCGCCAGACGGTCGCTGGTTTGCGGGAACGCTTGCACGGTGCCATCGGGCCAGGTGACCGTTACCGGTTCGCCCGTGGTTTTCAACAGGACTTCTGCGCCGAGCCGGGCGTGGTTCTCCAACAGGCCGGGTGTTTCCGCCGCGCGCCATTGCAGCAGGTTGTAGAACAACACCGGCCAGTCTGGTGTGTTGGGTACGGTGGAAAGTTCCGGGTTGAGGTTCAATGTCAGATGCCGGCGGCTCAGGGCATCCTCGCGCACGGATAGCAAAGGCACATTACCCGCCAGAATCAGCGGGACGCTTCCGGGCGCATTGGTCAGGTCGCTGGCGGCCCATACGGCGCCGGGCAGCGCGATGCCTTGCGCCAGCGGATGGGCGGTATCAATGACGAACGGACCGGTGTAAGCCGTCGCGTCGGTGGGCGCGAGCCAGCGCAGGCTCCACGCATTGCTGCCGGCGGGGGTGCTGTCCGATTGATGAATCACCAGTTCCGGACTTTCGGAAATCGCCGCGCGCAAGCCGGTGGCGTCGAGTGTGCGCGCGACCAATCGGTTCAAGGTCTCATTGGTCAGGGACAATTGGACGCGGACGCGTTTGCGGATGGGAGGAAGCAGTTGAACGACATTGTCCTCGCTGAGCGCATCCGGGTCGAGCCGCGCCTCCAGCACCGGGACACTGGCGGGCAGGCTGAAGACGAGGCGTTGTCGCTCACGCGGACCCAGCGAAAGCGCCGTCCGTTGAACCGTGTTGGATCCGGCGAGGACGAGCAGTTGGCTGGATCGGGGCGTGCTGGAAAGGTTGGCGATTTCCAGGAGGCAACGATCCTCCTCGCCGTGGGCGGTGCGGGAGGCGTTGACGATGGCGAAGTTTGGCAGCGGCGCGCCAAAGGATTGCCAGCGCAAGCGGTCGCCTTCCAGTTTTTCGTCCGGGGGTGCGTGATCCGTGAGGATGAGCAGATTGGCCTGTTGCTTGCCCATGTCGGACGCGAGCGTGATAGCTTCATCCAGTGCAGCCACCGGCGACCAGCAGGTCCATTGGGCGAGCAATGCATTCACCTCCGACCAGGTGTGAACGGGCGCCCCCAGCAGACGGGAACGATTGCCGGCGAGGATCAGGCGCGTGGAGGGAGGCGGTTGGCGACGGTACATTTTTTCCAGGACCTCCCGCGCCCGCGCCTGGGCGGAGGTGTTTTCCCGGATCGCACGCATGGAGAACGAATCGTCCAACACCACGATGAGCGGGCGTTTGGATTGCGGGAGCTTCCAGTGCGGGCCGGTCGCCGCCGTGACCAGCAGCAGCAGGGCGAGCAGTTCGAGGAAGAACAGCAGCGGCAGTTGCAGGCGATGCACTTTGGCGCCGCCTTCCTTGGATTGAACCTGAAAGCGCCACAAGACGAGGCTGGAAACCTGCCGGCGACGGAAACGATTGCGAAGAATGTAAATGGCGGCCAGCGCCGGGAGCGAAGCCAGCGCGAGCAGCGCCAGGGGATAAGCCAGAAGCGGGATCATGCCGGGGTGAGCAGTTGCACGGCTTCAAGTTCGGCCAGCGAGCTTTCCAAATCTTCCGCGATGAGCGTGGTCAGATGCGCGCCGCACTGACGGCAGGCGTCGTTCCAGGCTTCCTGCAATTGCGCGAGATTATCCTGGTATTGTCTCGCGATGGAGGCGTCCACATAGACCTCGGTCAGTTCGTCGGTCTCGCTGTCCACGAGGCGGATGTTGCCGTGCTCGGGCGGCGTGGCGTCGTCGCGGGCCAGCAGTTGAATGACAAACAATGCCGCCGCGCCATCGCTCAGGCGGCGGATGGTATGCAGCGGTTGGCCCGGCCACAGCAGATCACTGAGGAACACGCGCACCCCCAGGCGACGCAGTTTGGGGCCGAGAATCTCCAGTGCCTGATCCACGGTGCGGCGGCTGGTGAGTTCCCATCCGTCCCACGTTGAGGCGGGATGGGTGTCGTTGGCCAGGCGATGAAAACCTTCGCCGGAAAGCCAGACGGCGCGGGTGCATTGGGCATTGGCGGCGGCGGTGCTCAACAAAGCCGCAAGCTGGGCAGCGGCGCGTGGTTTGGCGGAACCTTCGAGGCTCATGGAGCGCGAACCGTCAACGACCAGGTCCAGATGCGGCGTAACTTCTTCGCGAAACAACTTCACCGTGAGCCGATCCGTGCGCGCATAGACGCCCCAGTCAATGAAGCGCAGATCGTCGCCCGGTTCGTATTCGCGGTAGTCCTGGAAATCAATCGAACTGCCCACGCGCCGGCCCAGGCGCGAGCCGGTTCGGCCGGACGCGGCGGCTTGCGGAATCTGAAGGGCGTAACGCGTCCCGAGTTGCTCACCATCGCGCAAGGCTTGTCGGAGTTCGGGGTCCATGGGGATTTTCAGGAGGGCAGGGGAGGTGGCGCGGGTGGCGGGTTTGCCCGCCCGCGGTCAAGCGGTCGAAAGTGTTTCACCTGACGGCTAAACCACTTTGCGTTCAAGACCATCACCACCAGCAGCCAAAAGCCGGCGCAAACCAGATGATACATCCGGTCGCCATCGTCGCGCAGGGCGTACACGTTGAACATACTGCCGAGTTGCAGGCCCTCGATGGCTTTCCAGGAGAGACGATTGAAAACGAAGAGGACCAAGTTTGGCACCAATGCCAGTGCCGCAGGTAACAGGAGGGCGAAAACGCCAGCCAGTTTCGGCGGACGACGGCCACAAAATGTCCGATGCAGCCAAAGCGCAGTCAGGGCGTAGGCAAACGTGTAGAGCAGCGTGTTCACGGCCATGGTCCAGAACGTGGTGAAATCCTCCGGCGCGAAGGTGCGCAGCGTGGGCAACCAGCCGGGCGGATTTGCCAGCAGGACCAGCGACCCGATCAAAGTGGCGGTGAGCAGCAGCGCTGCCCAGATGAGGCCGCCCGCCGCCCCGTTGTAGAACAGAAACGCCATTGCTCGCTTCAGCGGCTGACGCGGAATCCGTCGTTGCACGCGCAGGCTGAGTTCATCGTGGCTGCTGATGATCACGATCACTGCCACGATAAGCGCGATACCCATCACGATGGTCCACGGGAGGACGAGGCGGGCGTCGGTTTCCCGCCAGACCCAGTACAGACTCAACAGCCCGCTTAATCCCCAGACGAGCGTCAGGTAAATCCGCAAAGGCAGGGCGCGGTTCGCGGACGCCGGGGAGATCAAGGCTACCGAAAGCAGATACAACAATACGAACACGGCAAATCCAATGCTGAGAGTGGTGGTAAAACCGGTCCAAAAATCGCGTCCGCCAACCATTGCGCCGAGACCGGACCGCATCAGTTCCCAGGAGAAAAACACCAGCGGCGCGACCATCCAAAACGCGCCCAAGATGCCCAACAAGGCCAGGAGGATTTTGAAAGGTTTGCTCAACGGCAGGCAGGCCAGAAAAATCGCCACTTGAATCGTGGCGCAGACGGCCAGGAACAGAAACAAGAGAAGCAGGAAAATGGTCGGCAAATCCACCCCCCGCAGGAGGTTGGTGAACGCCATGAACGGCATGCACGCGCTGAAGAACAGCAACGTCACGTAAACCCCGCAAAACAACTTGCCGCGGATAATTCGCCCCGGCGTGAGCGTGGAGGTGTAGAGCAGATCCAGGTTGGATTCCTGCCGCTCCGCCGCGAGCCGCACTCCCACATAGAGGGGAATGAACGCGACACTCGCGCCGGTGAGAATGGCAATGAACGCCTGAAAAATGTCGCCGCCGAGTCTCGGGTTGATGCTGGTGCCGAAGCTCTGCGAAACGAGGAAAATCAGCGACGTGCCGAACAGCACCACGAGGAACAGCATCAACATGCCGGTGACCGCCCAACTGCGCACGGCCTGCCGCAGTTCCTTTACGACCACGGGATTGAGTTCCCACTCGCGCCAGTGGGCGAGGCGGTGCTTGAGGGCGGCCACGCTCACTGCACACCTCCTTTGGTCACGTTCATGAAAATGTCCTCCAGGTCGGCCTTGGTCTGCCGAAACTCCAGCACCTTGTAGCCTTTGCCGATCAACTGCGCGAGAATGTCGCACGCGGCGCCTTCATCGCCGCTCAACTCGAAGTGAACCTCGCTGGCGACGTCGCGCGCGTTCTCCACCAGCGGCGTCTGGAGCAGTTCCTTGAGCAATTCCGGATTGCGATGATGATCCTGCTCCAGCAAGCGCACCGCCACCGTGCGGCGGTGCGCGCTCTTCTGCAGCACCTCTTCAATCGTGCCCGTCTCCAGAATCTTGCCGCGTTCGATAATGACCACGCCGTTGCAGATTTCGGTCAGCTCCGTGAGAATGTGCGAACTGATGAGAATGGCTTTCTTCCGCTCCGCCAGCAGCATCAACAACTCGCGCAACTCGACGCGCGCTCGCGGATCGAGGCCGGCCGCGGGTTCATCGAGAATCAATACGTCAGGATCGTACACCAGCGCACGGCCCAGGCTGACCCGTTGTTTCATGCCTTTGGAAAGCGCCTTGAGATGTTTGTCGCGGATCCCGGTGACGTTGGTGAATTCCTCGATGGCTTCCACGGCTTGCCGGCGCGCTTTGCCGCGCAGACCGTAGGCGCGCCCGTAAAAATCCAGGTACTCATGCACCGTGATGTCCGCGTGGGCTGGCAGCGAGTCGGGCACGTAACCCACGATCCGGCGCGCGAGCTCCGGTTCCTCGCGGATGGACACGCCGTTGAGCAACACGTCGCCGTCGGTGGGTTCTTCGATGGTGGCAATGATGCGCATCGTGGTGGTCTTGCCCGCGCCGTTCGGACCAACGAAACCGAAGACGTGGCCCGAATCGAACCCGAAGGTGATGTCATCCACGGCCAACGTTCGGCCGAATTCCTTGCGGAGATTTTTCACCTGAACCTTCATGACGCGGGGGTGGTTTCGAGGATGCCAAAGACGAAGGTGCGCGGTCTAACCCGGGCTTTCTTCACATTAGGTCCCAAGCCAGTCTCCAGAAACGGACTGCCCTCCACCTCGGCGAGGTACGTTCCGGGCAAGAGAAACGAAGCAGGCTTGCCCGAAAGCTGGCTGGCCTGCCCGCCGTATCCTGTGCGGGCCAACAGGACGCGTATGGCCTGTGGCTCGGCACCCAGTGGCGGGTCTGGCGAAGCCGACAGGCGCACTTTCTCTCCCGCATTGACGTCCGCAGCGGTAAATACGTTGCCGGCGGAATCGGCGAACCACAGGGATTTGATGGGCGCGCCCAGGCCATTGACGGCGCTCCAGTGTCCGTCCGCATGCTCCACTTGCAGCCTTTCCCGACGCGTTTCAGATTTGCGCAGATGAAAATGCGCCGGCACGCGCGCGGTCACCCAGCCGCGGCGCAGATGCTGTCCTTGAGTCCAGTCCAATTCCCGTTGCGTGCCGCCGCGGTAATCAGTGCCGGCCAACGGAGTTACTTCCGTTTCATAACCGAATTGCAGTCCCTGATTGGGTGTCAATGGGCAGTAAAGTGCGGAGGCCCCGACGGAAGTGGCGCGGCGGCTCGCCTGGTCGAGCAGCGTCACCCCTTCGAGGCGCGCGTCCGGCGTCACGCCTTCGCGTGCCAGGCTGTAAGCAAATACCATCAGGCAGGTGGCAACGGAAATCCCCGGAATGGTCCACAGCATCCAGACGCGGCGTTTCATGCGCGCGAGCACGATGAGATTGACCGGTCCGATCAGCAGCACAAAGCCCAGCATGATCAGCACGGTGCCCCGGACCGGTATTTGAGAATCCGCTACCACGGGGAAAACGTGATTGGCGCTGTCTTCATTGGGCAGTGACTGCCAGTACTGGGCTGATTCCGTGGCGGAATCAAGCAAAGTCTTGATGGCGTTGGCCGGGAGGTTGAGCGGGCCAGCCTGATGGGAGACGAAGCAACGGCCAAAACCGACCTCGAACTGCCGGACGCCCTCGACATGGCTGGCCTGGAACGAAGCCCACGGTTCCGGTACGGCCATGTCGCCAAACACCACCAAGTTGCCGCCCGCCTCCGCGTAACGCCACAACGCGGCGGCGATGGCGGGTGATAGGTGGTTGAATTCCCCGGCATTGAACGCGATGGCATCATACGGCGTGTAAGCCAGCCAGGATTCGCTCCATTCGGCAACGGGCATCTCGGCGCGCAGAAACTGCCGCGGCTCAAGACCTGCGCCGCCGGGCAGATGACCCGACATGATGCTGCCAGCGTCGCTGCTGGCTCGCGCAGAAGTCGCCCACACGCTGCCGGAGGGGCCAACGAGTTCCACCGCGTCAATGGCCACCGAGTTATAGGAGACCGTCGACAATTCGAGGCGCACGGTCTTGACGGGCTCCGGCGTCAATGGACAGATGAATTCGCGAAACGCCGAGGTTCCGGAACGCGCGGTCACAGGTACGAAAGACAGCCGTGCCAGATTGGTGCCGGAGCGGCTGCTCAGAATCAGTTCTCCGCCGACGCTGGTAGAGGAGGTTTCATAAACGCGCACACTGGTCACCGGCACGGGTGACTCATATTCCAATTCCAACCAATGCGGTCCGGGGCGGGTGTAATCTGGCACCCAGCTTGTAGGTGAAACCCCGCGGGTGCGGGAGTCCGCCGCGCCGGTCGCCATTTCCGCCGCGTAGGGCATGCGGCTGCCACGCAAAGCCCGGCTGAATTCGTCGAAATCCAGACCCCGGCTCACCAGGATGGTCACCGGAGCGACGCCTCCGCTGTAACCGTGCCGGGCGCGGCTGAAATGTTGGTGGCCATTGGGAATGTTGACGTAACCGACATTTCGTCCGTCCACCAAGACGCGGAGTTGCGAATTGCCGTTCGCGGGCAGCGGCGGTTGCCAGAACGGCAAAACGGATCGTGAATTGGGGGCCAGCACCACTGTGCGTGAAATGCTGCGGATGGAGTTACCCCAGTTGTACGACTGGTCGGGAAACACCAGTGTCACGCGGCGCGGGTCGCTCGGCGACAGGTTTTCCAGCATCACCCGGAACTCACAATAACCGTGATACGTTTGGCCGGCCGGGACCGCCTGCGGGGCCACGATGATCTCGTCGAACCGCTCCGCAGCAGTTGCGGCAATAAACCGGCTGCCAAGCAAGCCGCAGACGAGGAACAGAAGCCGTCGGTTCATGCCGGTTGCAGTTCTACGTCGTTCGGGAGCTTCAGTCCGGTTTCATCCAGTTGCCCCAGCAACTCCGCCACCAGTTTTGAGGAGGTCATGCGGTCGAAGCGCGCTTGATAGTTCAGGAGCAACCGGTGGTTCAACACGGCTTGCGCCACAGCCTTGACGTCTTCAAATCCCACACTGGGCCGGCCGGCCACCAGCGCGTGCGCCCGGGCCGCCTCGCCGATGGCGATGGCCGCGCGCGGTGACGCACCGTAGGCGATGTAGCGGTTCACGGATTCCGTGGCTTCCCCGCCGCCGGGATGCGTGGCCGCCACCAGGCGCGCCACATAGCGGGACACGGGCCGTGGCAAATAAATGCGATCCATCGCGCGGAAGATCGTTTCGAGGTCGCCGCGTTCCATCTGCCAGGTCGGCGCGGGCAGTTCACCGCGGCGCCGCTCGGAGATGATGCGATCCAGCACATCGGCGTTCACTTGATCGAAGAGCAAGCGGAACAGAAAGCGGTCAATCTGCGCTTCCGGCAGCGGATAAGTGCCTTCGAGTTCAATCGGGTTCTGGCTGGCGAGCACGAAGAACGGCTGGGGCAGGGGACGGGTGGTGCCGAGCAGCGTGACACAATTCTCCTGCATGGTTTCCAACAGTGCGGATTGAGTTTTCGGCGACGCGCGGTTGATTTCGTCAGCCAGCAGAATATTGGTAAACACCGGGCCGGGCTGAAACACAAGGTCGCGTTTGCCGGAGTCCGTGTCCTGCAATATGTGGGTGCCAAGAATGTCCCCGGGCATCAGGTCGGGCGTGAATTGGATGCGCTTGAAATCGAGGCGCAACACCTGGCCGATGGTCTTGACCAGCGCGGTCTTTCCCAGGCCGGGCACGCCTTCCAGCAACACGTGGCCCTTGCTGAGAATGCCGATGAGTACCAGGCGATGCAGTTCGCTCCGGCCCAGGAGAATCCGGTCCAGTTGTTCGAGGGCTTTGCGCGCCAGTTCGGCGGCGGGCTCCAGTTCCGCGGGTTTCAGGATCGAGGTGGGTTCGCTCATGGATTCAGAATTGGTTCGCAGTCTTGAAGCCGGGTGTCATGGCACCCTGTGACTCCGCCTCCTCACGTCGGCGGCTACTATGCGGGCGGGCGTTTTTCAAGGGGTCTCCTTATTCTTCACGTTTGAAGAAACGCTGCACGGTTTGTTTGTGGCGCGGCAGAATCGCCTGCGCGTGGGCGGTCCCGCCGCCGCTTGGCGCGCCCGCCAGTGCGCCACTGCCAACCACCACGTCCTCCCCGCTCAAATCGGGTGCCGCACGGCTCACCCCCACAAACTGTGCATCGGACAACCGGCTCGAAGGCGGTAGCGCTTCTTCCTTGAACTTGGCGCCCTCTTCCGCCGAACCGTCAGTCCAGGTCATCGGCGCGTCACCCCGGCCACGATCAACGCCGCCGCGACAATAGCTGGCCACCAGTGCGATCAGCCCCTCACACTCACCTTCACACTCGGCCAGAAACGCCGCGAGCGCGTCAGGATTCAAACACGCGCCGGCTTTGTCGCATTTGCCCAGCAACGCGGCGTCAATCAACTTGAGATTGGCCAACCTGGCCACCGTCTTGCCCAGGCTGTCTTTGTTGAACTTCAGCGCGCTCAAGAGTTTCTCCATGTCCTCCTTGCTCAATCCGTTCAGGTCCGACAGCAGTTCCGGCGGAATCTCGCCCTTCAGCAAACCCTCCTCCAGTTGGGCGGACTTCACCATGGACGCGAGGTCCTGGGCGGCGCGCGTGGCCGTGGCTTCGCTCATGCCCGATTCCGCCGCGGATTGCAGCGCGCTCGCGAGGGTCTCGGCCCGCGTCAGGCTCGTGAGTTTGGCCAGTGCTTCCTCCGCCGCCTGCCGGGCCAGGTCGCTGTTGGATTCTTTGAGATGATCCAACGCCTCCCAGGTCTTGTTGGGATCAAGCCCGGACGATTCCTCCCTGAGTTTGGCCAACTGTTTCTGCAATTCGTCCGCTTTGCTTTCCTCGAGAATTTTTTCCTCGGCCAGCAATTCAATCTCTGCGTGCAACTCCTCCACCAACTGACCGATCTCCAGTTTCGGTTTGGCGGACAAGGTGGTCAGACGCTCCGGCAACAACAGGGTGACAGCCACAAAAGCCGCCGATAGGCTGAACAATCCCATGGCCCGCCCGCTGCGCCAGCGCAAGCGGGGTGTGGCCGGGGCCGGCACCCGATTCTGCCAGGCGGACATGTCCGCGACTTCTTCGGTCATGATCACGCCGCCGCAGTGGTTCAACTCGTCGTACGCGGCGCGAACTCTGGTAAACGCCGGTTGGCGTCGCCACTCGCGTAGCGCGGCGATCAGAGCCAGCGGCAGGAATCCGAGCAGTCCATAAACCAGCCAGGAATCCTCCAGTGCCCCGGAAAACCGGACGGCCAAGACCACCACGCCCCAGACGAAGAACCAGAGGGTGGCCCACTGCACCGCGCCCCGGAACATCAGCAGCAGCGCCAGCCGGTGGAAAAGCGACTTCAGGGAACGGGAGTGAGCAGACGCGGAAGGCAACGTCCGAAGGTCGGTTGTATGTGGCTCGCGCATGATTGACGCCTATTAGACAGACATCCACAGATATCGTCACGTTTAATAATAATTCCCGCGTCCGTGGAATTACACAATGACGGCGGGATTGGAACGAAGCCATGGTCCGTCATCCCTGGGCAATACCTGCTGAAGTTGGCGACCCTTGGGCCGTTCAATCGTTGCGCACGCCTCTCCGACAAGCTCTACGCCGCTGGTGAGACGTTGCAGGTTTGGTGCGATGACCTGCCTTGCCTGCGGCTCTTCGCGCGCGAAGGGCCTGAGTAATGAGGAGGATGTGCAGTTGGTCCTTGTCACGCCCCGCCGCCCGTTTGCTTCGGCAAATCCGGTCCAAAGGCAGTACCGGGAGTTTGAGGCCGTGAAACGGCAGCCGTATCGCCCGGCGGTACTCCTTGGATCCGGCGTGAATTTCGGTCCTTTTGTGAAAGAGCGGCCTAAAATTGAGGTTCCTGCCGGAATGTTTTGCAGCACTCAACGGTTTTTTCAGGGCATGGTCTCAGGCCTCCAGCGGTTGCAGCTGATGGACGCGGGAGAGAATTTTTTCGGTCCAGGTCCGAAGGACCGGCGAATCGGCCAAGCGCAGTGTGGGGCGGTTCTGTGGTCGGGTCAGTTCTCCCGGCAGCCAGAATAGTCTGTAGCGCAGCGTGCCCAGCGTCAGGTCCTGCCACTCTGGAGGCAGGCAGGTGCGTTGGAAGGTAGTGACTAAATTGTGGGCCAGCCGAATCACTTCCAAGTAGAGCGCATTGGCGGCAAAGTCCCCGGTTGGGATCTTTCGCAGAGCGAAGTTTTCCCGCAGTTCGTAGATGCGCGGCTCCATGCCTGCACGCCCATCATAGAAATGCCACACTCCCTCCGGAGTGAGCGTCAGATTGGTAATCCAAGCCCGATACAAATAGCTTCCCAGATTGAACAGGGTCGGCTCGGGCTCGCTGCGCTCCAGCCGCCGCCGCGCGACGATGAAGCGCCGCGCCTGGGACCAGCCGTGCGGTTGAAGTTCCAATTCGGCGATTTCCCACAGGCGATTGCACCGCTGGTAGCGCAAGCCACCCAGTTTGCGTTTCAGCCCCGTAGTCATGCGCGCCACCACCGCGTATTGGGCGGGTCGTGCTTCGAGCATCTGCAACACAGGGTCGTAACCGAAGCCGGCATCGGCCCGAACCCGCAACTCGCGCACGTCCCCGGGCAAAGTGCCCAAACCACTGGCCAACAGTTCGACACTGCCCTCCCAAGTGCCCGCATTGCCCGGTCGCAGTTCGGTGTCCCAAAGCAGCGAGGAGTTCGCCTCCAGACAGAGGAGCGGATTATAGGAACGTTTGCCGCGGTAGCGCGGATTATAGCCAACCTCCGCCTGCTCCTGATGTCCGAAGACCGTGACGACGGTGCTGTCCAGATCCAGGATCAAGCGGGAGCGATGATCGAGCCAATGAATGAACCGTTGCTGAAGTTGATCGTTGACGCGATGAAGTTGGTGTCTGAAATCCTCCGGTGCTCCGCTCAGGAACCGGCGCAGCGTTTGTGGGTCAGGATCGTCCGGCAGTCCGGTCAGATACTGAAAGGTTCCGTTGGCGCGGAGGAAGGAAGAGGTCTCGATGCGGCCCAAACCCAGCAGGATCGGATACAGGAGTGCCAGCGTCATCTGCGACAGACTGTAGCGTTGATTGCGCCGGGGATACCGCAGATGGCGGGCAAGGAAATCGCGCAATTGCAGCACTCGTGTAAATTCGTGAAAGAAGTAAACGCCGCCATAGTGCGTCAAACCCCCGTGATTACAGGCGATCTTGAGGTTTCTGGGTGCGCGGCGCATGTTGAGCCTCACTTCACTAAAAGGGAGGTAAGGCTCAAAACTTAAAAAGGCCATTGCGGCCCGTCAATATCTAGGGAAAATCGCATGGCCACCCCGCTTTTCACGCCGGAAATAGGTAATACCGTGGACTGCGCCGGTAACGGCAAGTTCGCAGCCGACAAGGAAGTCCTGGTGAATCTGCGGCTCCGGCTACGGATAAACATGGTCCGAGAACTTGGATGTCATTTGGGGAGGCCGACCCATGCTGGTAAACTGTGACAGCAGTCTCGAGAAGACTTGGTTGGAGTCGAAGGCCAGGATCGCAGGCGGCCTTCGGGCTGGCTTGGTTTCACTCGCCCCAAGCGGCGAATCTACCAACTCCCATCTGCCAGCAGCGCGGTGATCTGTCGCGCAAGGTCCGTAGCGGCCAATGGCAGAGCCTGCCGTTGACTGCTGGTCAAATCCGAATCCACGCGCATGAGCGTGTAGCCCGTGACGCTGGTGTCGAGCACCACTCTTCCAGTGGCGGGTTCGTGCGCGGTGACTTGGGCCGTGAGGCCGACGCGATAATCTCGCACGCTAACCACGTCCTCCGGCACGAAACTCTGTTCCTGCCGATGATAGCGGGTGATGACTCCGCTCACCACGAGATCGCCCGCGCCGCGGGTGGCCAGCCGATAACTGCCGTCACGCTGGAGTTCCTTTCGCAAGGCGCCCGTCACCGCATCGCCCAATCGCGGTTCGAGGGTGCGGTTCGCAAACGGCACCACCTGCACCGATTTGTCGCCGGCGGCCAGGCCGTGAGTCGGCCCCAGCCGATAACCGGCACAACCACTCAACACGAAGCCGGCGCACAGGGTCACAAGGCAATGGAACTTCCGCATAGTTTTCCGGTTATCGGCTGGCGGTTTCCAGCCGACGGCTGATGGAATCAATCCGCTCCAAGGCCTCGGCGGCGTAGGGCGAATCGGGATCCAGCTGCAGCGTTTCGTTGTAATACATCAGCGCTCCCTTCCACCGATGGCCTTTCTCGTAAAACCTGGCGATGGCAAAACTGCCGCGCGCCTGTTCGCGTTTCAACGAGGCGATGATCCGCTGCGCCTCGGGCACCCGCGCGTCGTCCGGATAAAGGGTGATGAATTCCGTGAAGGTGGCGATGGCCTTGCCGGCCATGCTTTGGTCGTACTCGGCGGTGGCGGCTTGCTTTTGGTAGGCAATGCCAGCGCGATAGACCGCCTCGGCAGCAATGACTGGCCGGTCGTGGTAACGGTCCGCCGCGCGTTCGTAGGCTTTCACGGCCTCGGGGTACTGTTTTTGTTTTTCCCGCGCCGCGCCAATGCGTAATTGCGCCTCCGGGGCCACGTCGCTGTACGGGCCGCTCTTGACGATCTTCTCAAACATCCCTGCTGTCTTGTCCATGGACGGGTAGAGTGGGATGTAACCCGCCAGCTTGAACCATTGACCATTTAGGAAGCGGCCAGCAATCTCGTATTGCCGCTGCAACACTTCCTCGGCGTTTTCGCTCTTGGGATATCTTTCGAGGATCTTCTGATACTGCGCGAAGGCCTTTTCGTCCTGATTCCGGGCTTCGTGGCAGCGGCCCACGAGGTATTGCGCGTCCGGGGCGTAATCGGACAACGGCCACACGCGCACGACCCGCCGGGCGGCCTTGAGCGCCAGGGCATACTTCTGTTCCTCGAACGCCGTTTGGGCCACCTCTAACTGATCCTTGGCGCGCGCCCGCTGCCACTTGCCTTCACCACCAACCGGTTCGTAGGTCCAACCTTCACCCGGGGTATAGACCAGTGGGGCCGGTGAACGAAACGGCAAGAGCATCACTGCGCCCGCGATCAAAACTGCCCAACTAAAACGGCGATTCATGTTTCGACGTTAATGACGCGCTGCGGGTGAGTCAAGGCCACCAAAGGGCCTTCCGGTTTCAGTCAGCAATCAGGCTTACGATCAGGACTATCAACAAGAGCGTGAAGCCAATGCCCGCCAGACCGCAAGTGACCTCCCAAGCCACGCGCCAGCGATTTGCATGTCGCCAGCGTTCATGTGTCCGAGTTCGGAAGGAGCGCGAGAAAGCGTAGCGCCAGCCGGCCACAGCAGCGTGCCACCAGTCCACCAACTCCAGCGCCTCGAAGAGGGATGCCGCCATGTGGAGTCGCCACGGACCCGCGCCTGAATTTAGCCGCGATAGATCACCAGCACCGCGTAATCCGTCAGCAGCTTCTGCGAACCGATGTCGAGATGGGTGTAGGTGAGCGAGTTGACGCTGATGATGTTGCTCTCGCCGACTTTGGAGAGGAAGTTTGAAACCATCTCGTCAAATTTGTCATGTCCCACCTCGATGCAATCCGTGTGGCGGATGGTTTTGACCTTCATCTTCTTGTCGGTCTCCTTGGCCGCGACCTCCAGCGGCACCAACGGCTTTTCGATGAGGCTTTCGGTGGGCGTGCTATGGACCGGCACCTTCAAGTGCATGGCCACCTTGGCGGCGGCGGAGGAGGCAATGGGATTGACCGGGTGCGCGGCGTCGTGGGTGGGAATGGGGGTGCTGGGAGGCCGCGGCGGCGATTGCGGGATCACAATTTTTTCACCGCAGGACGGGCAGTTGATTTCGGAGCCGGCGCCGGAACTGTCCACTGCCAGTTCCTGATCACATTTGGGGCAGTTGAAGATGATGTCCATAAGCTGAAAGGTTTGTTTGCTTACCGCGACCGGACATTAAGACCCTCGGCACCGCATGGCCAGTAAAATCCAGAAAAAACTTGCATGCGGTGGCGGAAGTCGCACCGCCCGGTGGCCGCCACTAATCGAAGGAACGTTCCAGCGATTTCATCCAAGGCCACACCGGCGAGGAAGGCGGCGTGCGGCTCTTGACCTCGGCGAAAATCCGGCGGGCCTCGGCGGGATTCTCGCGGACAATGGCCACACAGAATTCAAGTTCGATCCACGCCCGGCGCGGATCCTGGAGCACCGAGTCGTAGTTCTTGAGCCATGCGCGAAAGGCGGCATTGCCTTCTTGTTTGGCGGCGTGCAGGCTCGCTTCGAGTTGGGACGGCATTCCAGCCAGCGTCGCCGGATTCACGGCGGTGCCCGCCTCAACCTGCTTCTTGCCGCTCCGCTCCGCTTCAACCTGCTGCCAATAGCGGAAGATGTGGTAACCGCAAAAGACCACCACGAGGATAATAAGGACGCTGATGAGTTTGGTCACGATTCTTCAATGCGTTGGATGCGCGCCCCCAGTTGCCGCAACTTCCCGTCAATGTTTTCATAACCGCGATCAATGTGATACACGCGGTTCACCTGCGTGGTGCCCCTGGCGGCCAGCCCCGCAATCACCAGCGCCGCCGAGGCGCGCAGATCACTGGCCATCACCGGCGCGCCGCTCAACGGCTTGCCGCCCTTCACAATCGCGCTCGGTCCTTCAATCTCGATGTCCGCGCCCAGGCGCGCGAGTTCACTCACGTGCATGAAGCGCGACTCAAAAATCCGCTCGGTGATGATGCTGATGCCCGGCGTGAGCGTCATCAACGCCATCATCTGCGCCTGCACGTCCGTGGGAAAACCTGAGTACGGCAGCGTCGTCACGTCGGCAGATTTCAACCGGCCATGGCGGCGCACTTTCAAATCCGGCCCGCAACGTTCCACCAGCACGCCCGCCTCGCGCAACTTGTCCACCACCGCGTGGAGATGGTCCGCCCGCGCGCCTTTGAGCGTCACCTCGCCATTCGTGGCCGCGGCGGCAATCGCGTAAGTGGCCGTCTCAATCCGGTCGGGGATCACCTCGTGATCCGCGCCGTGCAAGGCCTTGACGCCGGTGATGGTGACTGTGGGACTGCCGGCGCCGGAGATTTTCGCGCCCATCGCATTCAGGAAATTCGCCAAATCCACTACCTCCGGCTCGCACGCCGCGCTCTCAATCACGGTTATTCCCTCGGCCAAGGTTGCGGCCATCATCACATTCGCCGTGCCCAACACGGTCGAACCCGAGCGTCCGCCCAAAAACATGGCCGACCCGCTCAGACGTTTCGCAGACGCTTCCACGTAACCGCCGGTGATGGTGATCTTGGCGCCCAGCGCCTCGAAGCCTTTCAAATGCAGATTGACGGGCCGCGCGCCGATGATGCATCCGCCCGGCAGCGACACCCGCGCTTTTCTCAAACGCCCCAACAGCGGCCCCATGATGCAAATCGAGCCGCGCATCTTGCGCACCAGATCGTAGTCGGCCTGGCCTTTGACTTTCCGACATTCGATCCGCACAGTGTCGCCTTCGAGGGAAACCTTCGCGCCGAGCCAGGCGAGAATCTGCCCCATGAAACGCACGTCGCTGAGCTTCGGCACGCGCCGGATCACACACGGTTCCGGCGTCAACAATGTGGCCGCCATGATCGGCAGCACGGCGTTCTTGGCGCCGCTGATGGCAACCTCGCCGTGCAACGGTACCCCGCCCTTGATGAGAAAACTGTCCATGTAAAAAAATTAAAACCGCGTTAAACTGCGAACCTTGCCCGAACCGCAAAAACCGAAGCCGGCCCGATGCCGAACGTTCTCTCGGCCTGAAGCGCCGGCTCGTAACCAGACTTTGAAGGTTCGTCCGGCCAAAGCCGGCTGCAAGCCGGCGCTCCGGGTCATGAATGAGGCTCGTATCTTCAGTCCCGCCGGACAATCAGGAATCTCTGGCGCTGAGTGTAGTCCTCCCGCACCGCCTCGACAATCCACTTTTGCGCTTCAAACATTTCCCGCAGCGCGGACGCCTGCCCGTCGCCGAATTCCAGCATAAATTTTCCGCATGGATTGAGGAAGCTCCCAGCCTCCGCGGCAAGCAACCGGTAGAAATCCAATCCGTCCACGCCGCCTTCCAGCGCACCGTGCGGATCGAAGTCGCGCACTTCGGGTTGCAGCGACACAATCTCCGCGTTGGGAATGTACGGCGGATTGCTGATGATAAGGTCAAAGTACGAATCTGCCGGCAAGGCCGCGAACCCGTCACCGCAGGCAAACTGGACCTTCCCGCCGACGCCGTTGCGGGCCGCGTTTTCTTTGGCGACCACCAGCGCCTCGGGTGAAACATCCGTGGCCAGCACGCGCGCCGCCGGACATTTCACCGCCAGCACAATGGCAATGCACCCGCTGCCCGTGCCGAAGTCGAGGCAGGTGGGGGATGCCAGATTGCGGCTTGCGAGAAACTGCCACCCGGCTTCCGCGAGCAATTCCGTCTCCGGCCGTGGCACAAGCACGTTGCGGTTCACGGCGATTTCCAGTCCGCAAAACGAGGTCGCGCCAAGAATGTGCTGCAACGGCTCGCGCTGGCCGCGGCGTTTCACCAGTTCGCGCAGGGAGTCGGCTTCCGCCGAAGTGAGTTGCCGCTCGAAGTTGAGATATAGCTTCATGCGCGGCAGCTTGAGCACGTGGGCGAGCAGCAGTTCGGTTTGCAGGCGTGGTGACTCCACGCCTTTCCGGGTGAGAAACTCCGCGCTCTTCTGAATCACCTCAAGCACCGTCACGCGCGCAGTGTAGGTGCGAAGCGAAAGGTGCAAAGCGAAAAGTCAAAGACCCCGATGGTCCTCTATGTATCGGCGAAACAAGAACGCCTCGGTCACCCATGAGTAGGAGAAAACACTATATGAGAATAAGATAACAGTGAGAGCCAAGGCCCAATCGGGGAAAAGACTTGGAGACAAAAGAATCAAAACAATGACCAGCCAACCAATGCCTGTCGTGACCAACAGCAAAGGCCGTAATACAATCAACCATTGCAGGTCAAATTGATTCTTGCGGGGATCTTGAGTCCGCGCAATGTATTTGGAATCATGCCATTTGAAGTATGCTCGGATTGGATTCATGATCGTGTAGAATTGGTGTTAAGCCATCGCGCCCGCCTGTGTGCGGTAAACAGAATTTGCGCCTGGAGAAGTTCGCTTTCAAGCGGGATTTGTCTTCAGGATGCCGTATGCGCAAACCCAGTACTGCATACGATCAGCCGTGTTTGAACTTTCCACACGCGCAATAACCGGAGACGTAGTGGTATGAACCTCCATCTCTACGACGCGCACAATCATTTGCACGACGAACGCTTCGGCGGTCGCCAGGCGGAGTTGCTGGCGGCGTGCGTGCGCGAGGGCGTGGCCAGCATGGTAGTGAACGGATCATGCGAAGCTGACTGGCCGCAGGTGCTGGCGTTGACGCGTAGTTACACTGTGCTGGGCAGGGAGCGCGGCTCAACGGGGCCGCAAAAATCTGTTCCGCTGGCTTCCAACGATGCTAAAGACTCAGCGACCACTGCGGGCTGCAAACCCGGGCTCAGAATCATTCCCAGCTTCGGGTATCATCCGTGGTATGTCCATAAACGCACCCCGGACTGGCAGGCAAACCTCATCAGGTTTCTTGAGCAAGCTCCTTCGGCCATCGGGGAGATTGGACTGGATCGCTGGAAACCGGAATTGTCTTATGAAGGTCAAGAGGAGGTGTTCATCGCGCAACTGCGTCTGGCAGCGGAGCGCAATCTGCCGGCGAGCATCCATTGTCTCCAGGCGTGGGGACGGATGCTGGAGATTCTGAAATCCGAGCCGCGGCCCGCGTGTGGTTTTCTTTTGCACAGTTACGGCGGGCCGAAAGAAATGGTGAGGGCATTTGCTGATCTAGGCGCTTATTTCTCGCTGCCGGGCTATTACGCGCACGAACGCAAGCAGCGCCAGCGCGAAACGTTCAAGCAAGTGCCACGGGACCGCTTGTTGATTGAAACCGACGCGCCGGATCAATGCCTGCCGGATTCGCACAACCGATTTCCACTCCGAGACGCCGCCGGCGAGAGGGCAATCAATCATCCCGCGAATCTCGGAGCGGTGTATGCGTTCGCGGCGGAATTCTTGGAGCAGCCGGTCGAAACCTTGGCGGCACAGGTGGAGGAGAATTTCTGGCGGCTCTTCGGAGGGCTTTGATGGCAGGCCGTAATCAGTAGCCGGCGACCCAAGGGGAAGGATCTTCATCCAACTCAACACCGATTGTCCACCTCCTTATGTCGGTGGCTACGTGACTTCGTTCGTCCAACCACGGTTGTCCGAAACGCACGCACCGGATTGTGGAAGGAACTTCGGCTCGACAATCCTGGTTGAATGACCGCAAAGCAAGCGGTAGCTTGCCAGCATGGAAACCGAGATTGTGTTGAACTTGAAGGTGGAAGCGTTGCAGGAGGGCGGGTTTTTGGCAACCAGCCCCGATTTGCCCGGCTTGGTGGTTCAAGGGCGGACCCGCGCCGAAGTCATGGAACTGGCGCAAGCCAATGCCCGCATTCTTATGGAGGTTTATCTGGCGGAGAATCTACCGCTGCCAGTGCCACTGCGCCGGGTCTTCAAGCGGAAGAACAGAGTGTTCCACCTGCCGCTGCCGGTTTCGCTGCCCGTTCCTGCATGAGTCGTCTGCCGGCACTTTAATACCGGGATGTAGTGGCGTGTCTGCGTCGTCGAGGTTTCGAATATCTGCGACCTCGCAAGGGAAGCCACGAATTCTGGATCAACCGCCAGACCGGAAAAGTGACCATGGTTGCTTGCCACCCCGGCGATATTCCCCGTGGCACCTTGCGCGCCATCATTGAGCAGACGGGACTGACAGTGGATGAATTCCTGAAATGAACTCCTCCGCGGCGGCAGCGACAAGCGCCGCGCTGGACGCCATTGAGCTTCGTGGCAAACCTAACAAGCCCAACCTTGGAAGATCCTGTGGTGCGTAGCTTCACGCCGTCCCGACGATTCTTCTTACCACCTGCGCCGCTGCGGCAAGACCGAAAGCGCCCGTGACGAAGCACGCCGTGCCGTAACCGCTGCGGCAATCTAGTCGCAGATTGCTGCCGGGTTCGGGCTTCGCGCAGACGGTGCCGTCACTGGCGGGGAAGACCGGTGCCTCGGGCGAGTAAACACACGGGACGCCAAACTTCTGCTCGCCCCGCGGGAAATCGTGTTCTGCCCGCAGAACCTTCCGCGTGGCTTGCAGCAGCGCATCATGCGTGGTGCGCGCCAGGTCCTCGACGCGCAACGCGGTCGGATCGCGTCTTCCACCCGCGCCGCCGGTCGTCACCATGGGAAGTTCGCGTTCACGGCAGCGCGCGATGAGCAGGGCTTTCAACGACGGACTGTCAATCGCGTCCAGGACCGCGGCGTACTTTGTAGAGAGGATTTGTTCCGCGGTGCTGGCGGTGAACAATGAGTGTAGCGGGCGGAGGACACAGTCGGGATTGATGATCCGCACGCGCTCTGCCATCACCTCGACCTTGGGTTTGCCGAACTCGCCGGTAACGGCGTGAAGCTGGCGGTTGACATTGCTGATGCAGACGTCATCGAGGTCCACGAGCGTGAGTTCGCCGACGCCGCTCCGGGCCAGCGCTTCCACCGCCCACGATCCCACCCCGCCGATACCGACGACGCACACGTGCGCCCGACGGAGGCGTTCCTGCCCGTCCACCCCGAATAGTCGGCGGATGCCACCGAAACGCGCGTCGTAGTTCGTCATCGCGTTTGCCAATACGACTCGGCGCCGAGATTATCAAGCGAATCCCGTTTGTGTGACTTGTGCAATATCTCTGCTGAACCGCGGGACTTCCACCCGAATTCGGTGAAAGACAACCGTCGCCGCTTGACCCTGGCCCCAACCCCAAACACCGGCGCAGTTGTGTTCTGCAAATTTTATCTACAGAGAAATCCCGACCGCGCAAACCTGCTGATGCTCGAATGGAGCTCGAGCCGTTGGCGTCGGATCAACGGGCGGGATTGGGACTGGACTTTGGCGGGGCGCGTGGTTCACTTTGCGCCGGGTGCGATGCGAAGGGCGCATCGCCAAACTACACGTAGTCGTGATTATGAGACTTGAGAACATGAAACGGTGCATCCTCCATAACCTGAGCCGATTTTTCCTATTGACCGCCGGCGCCCTGCTGCTGCTGCCAGTGCAAACCCGGGCGTTGGTTTATGAAACCGAGCAGGATTTCTTGGCCACGGGCGATTTCAACGGCGACGGCAAAACCGACATTGCGATTGTGGATCGTTACTCCGGTCGGGTGCGCTTTGGTTATCAGTTGTCCCCCGGCTTCTATAACTGGGTGGATTGGCGTGCTTCCGGGGCCAAGGATGTCACCGGTGTGACCGTCGGCAAACTCACCGACCTCAAACGTGATGCGTTGGGAGTGACCTCGGCAGATGCAAACATGGTCGCCGTGCTGGACGCGGCGAACCCGGCGGTCCCCACCGCGCCCGTGCCGGTGCCGAACCTCGCCTTGGGGCCCAACACGATTGTGGCCATTGACGTGGGCGGGGCCGGCAACACGCCGTTGCACGATCTTTACGTGGGCAGCATTTACAACAGCGAACCAACCCCCAACCGGCTAACGTGGTTTCGCAATGACGGCAAGTCGCTCAAGCAGATTGCCGAGATGAACGCCATCGGCTCGGGAACCTACGCGAAAAGAGTTACGCTTCGACGCGGCGGGCCGGAGTTGGTGGCTTCGATTGTGGATGGCGACGACGGCGAAGTAATGCGCGTGGAGCGACTGGACAGCGGGAAGCCGGAACTGGTGTTGAGCTTTGGCGATCTGCCGCGCCGGGCGGATTACGTCGTCGGGAATTTTCGCGGCCAGGCATTGAAGGAATTTGTGTTCTACAAGAGCGGCGAACCGGAGCTGATGGTGCGCCCATTGAACGAAACCGGTGGAAAGTATCAGGCAGGAGCAGCCAAAACCGTGACCCTTGAGCGTCCGGTGAAGCAACTGGTGGTGTTGGACGGAGACACCAAGAGCCGGCTGCTCGCCATTTTTGGCGATGAAGAGCCGGCGGAAGTGCTGGATTTCGACGGCGCGAATCCTCCCGTCAGCAAACAGAAGTTGCCCGGTGCGCCCGAACACTTCCTGAGTGTGGCCGTGGCGCTCCCGGATGCCGTGGTGCTGCTCTCCACTATCACCAACGACCGGCCGCGTTCAGCGACCTATTATCAGGTCCACCTGCTCAAGGGGGATAGTTACGACACCGGGGCGTATGGCGCCCTCGCGTCGCTGGCGGACCGGGACGACACCACCGTGCCCGTTATTCACAAACACATCCTGGCCAAGGTCAAGGAGCAGACCGAAGCCGACATGCAGTCCTACACCAACACGATTCCCGGCACGGATGTACCCTACGTGATGGTCAAGATTCCCAGCGGCGAGTTCATCATGGGTAGTCCGGCAGCGGAGAAGGACCGCAAGGACGACGAGGGTCCCCAGCACAAAGTGAAGATTTCCCCGTTCTGGATGGGCAAATACGAGGTCACATGGGATCAGTTCCTCCTGTTCATGTATCCGGATGATGAGCGCAAGCTGCGCGATACACACCCGACCGATGAAGAGATCAACCGCGTTTCTGACGCCGTGACGCGACCCTCGAAACCCTACGTGGACATGAGCTTTGGCATGGGTAAGAACGGTTTCCCGGCCATCGCCATGACGCAGCACGCGGCGAACAAATTCTGCCACTGGCTCAGTGCCAAGACGGGGCATTTCTACCGGTTGCCCACCGAGGCGGAGTGGGAATATGCGTGTCGCGCCGGCACCTCCACCGCTTATCATTTCGGGGACAGCGTGGATCAGTTGGAGAACTACGGCTGGTTCTTTGACAACAGCAATTCCAAATATCAAAAAGTGGGTATGAAGAAGCCCAATCCATGGGGGCTGCACGACATGCACGGCAACGTGACGGAATGGGTGCTGGACCAATACGCGGCGACGATCTACGAGGCACACGCGGCCAAGAACCTGATTACCGATCCGTGGGTGGTGGCCACCAAACCGTATCCCCATTCGGTGCGCGGGGGTTCGTGGGATGATGATCCGCCGGCCTTGCGCAGTGCCGCGCGGCGCGGTTCGGATCGCACGTGGAAGATGCAGGACCCGCAACTGCCCAAGAGCGTCTGGTACCTTTCCGACGCTCAAACGGTCGGCTTCCGCATCGTGCGTCCGCTCAAAGTGCCGTCGCCGGAAGAATTGGCGAAGTACTGGACGAGCGGCGTGGAAAAGGACTAAGCTTGCGCCCGTGGTGATCGGGATTCTCGTTTCCGGGCGAACGCTGAAACCAATCTGAGATACAACCGCAAAACTGTAACGGACAAACCTCCATTGGAGTAATTATGCAAAATGAACCAAACACACCTCAAACGACGGTTTCGCGCCGTCAATTCCTGAAGAACTCCTCGTTGGCCGCGGCCACCGCGGCGGCGGCAGTGAACTTCCCCGCGGTTCTTCACGGGCAATCCTCACTTAAGATCAACGCCGTGATCATCGGCGTGGGCGGGCGCGGCGGCGGCGCGGGCAAGAACTTCCTCGACGCGGCCCAGCAAGCCGGCGTGGAAGGCAAAGTGGTGGCGGTGGCGGATATCTTCCCCGGCCAGGCCAATCGCGGTCAGCAGCATTTTGGCCTTTCTGCCGACCGGTGTTTCAGCGGCTTCGACGGCTACGTGAAGGCGCTGGAAGTTCCGGGCGTCAATTACGCCATCCTCGCGGCGCCGCCGGGATTCCGGGCGGCGCATTTCAAGGCCTGCGTCGAGATGGGCAAGCATGTCTTCATGGAAAAACCCGTGGCGGTGGACGGACCCACCTGCCGGATCATGTATGCGGCGGGTGAGCTGTCCAAGAAGAAGAACCTGAAGGTCGCGGCTGGCACCCAACGCCGCCATGCTCCCTCCTACCGCGAAACCATTCAACGCATTCAGGACGGCGCGATTGGTGACGTCACGGCCCTCCGCGCCTATTGGGTCAACGGGGGGCCCATTTGGCATCGCGGTCTGAAGGGCAATTCCGACTTGGAGAAGCAGGTTAACAACTGGTACCACTACATCTGGCTGTGCGGCGACCATATCTGCGAACAGCATGTCCACAACATTGACGTCTGCAATTGGGTGATGAACAACGAGCATCCGGTCAAGGCCTGGGGCATGGGTGCGCGCCAGATGCTCGGCGATCAACCCGGTGAAATCTGGGACAACTTTGCCATCGAGTTCGAATACGCCAACGGCGTGCGGATGCACAGTTATTGCGGCCAGATCAAGCGCGATTGGTCTGGTGTCAGGGAGGCCGTGGTCGGCTCCAAAGGCACGTCCGATCCGGGCGGCTCGATCGTGCCGGCTGGCGGCGAACGCTGGCGCTTCCGCGGTCAAAACGTGGATGCCTACACTCAGGAGCATGTGAACCTGATCAACGCCATCGCCAAGGACACCGAACTTAACGAAGCCAAGAACGTCACCGATAGCACGCTGACCGCCATCATGGGCCGGGAAGCGGCGTACAGCGGCGCCGCGGTGGATTGGGACACCATGCTCAACTCCAAGTTCGCCTACGGTCCTGAACTGCTCTACACGGATGCGTCCAAGATGCAATGGGGACCGTTCCGTACCTTGAAACCGCCGATGCCGAGCCAGCACGACGTGTTCAAGAGTCCCCCGGTGGTTGCCGGGGCGTGAGAGCTAACCGTGCGTTGCGCAATGGGCGGCGTGATCCACGCCGCCCATTTTTGTTTGCTGCGGGCACAGTTGCGGCACCGCCGCTGTAACGCAGACTTGCAGTCTGCTGTATCGCGGGTTTGCATCCCGCCGCCGCCTCGTGGTTCGCGGTGTTCTGGACACTTGCCGACTCAGCCGATTGGAAAGTGATGATGCGGCAGGTTGGAAAGCCACGCACATCGGGAGCGAGACATGACTTGCACTTGACGAGAACACAATTTCGGCCGCCAATGGGCGCAACAATATGATTACGCACTTGAACCGATCCTTGAAACAGTCGTCTCTGGTGGCCTTCGGTCTCGGCCTGTCGTTGTTTTTCACCGGGTGCGCCACCGCTCCCAAGGTTGGCAGTTTCGCGCCGCGTAAGGGTGATGAAATTGTCGTGGCCGGACGCTATGTCCACACCGGCACGCCGGTTGTACTCTGGGCGGACCCAGGCGGCTACGACGCCTATCGCGTGGAACGCCGGTTCAGTTCCTTGGACAAAGCCGACTGGCAAACCTCGCAGGAAGAAGTCAAATACCTGACCACGCCGAACCGTTACAACCTGCGGCGTAGCGGGCTGACCCCGGAGGAAGTCGAGCGCGTGCGCGGCGGGGGCTGGGACCTCGCGACGCTGCAGAAGGTGGTGGACCAGTTTGTCCTTCACTACGACGTATGCGGCACCAGCCGCCAATGTTTCAAGGTGCTGCACGATCTGCGCGGGTTGAGCGTGCATTTCATGTTGGACCTTGACGGCACCATCTACCAGACATTGGACCTCAAGGAACGTGCCTGGCACGCCACCACGTCCAACAGCCGCTCCATTGGGATCGAGATCGCCAATATGGGTGCGTACGGCAATGAGGAGAAAAGCCCTCTGCCCGAATGGTACCAAAAGGACGCCGACGGCCTGACGCGCATCACCATTCCAGAACGATTTGGTGATGGCGGCATTCGCACCCCCAATTTTGTTGGCCGTCCCGCGCGCAACGAGCCGGTGAAGGGCGTCGCTCAGGGCCGGGAACTGACGCAATACGATTTTACGCCCGAGCAATACAAAGCGCTCGCGCATCTGACGGCGGCGCTCTGCAAGGTCTTCCCGCAGATCAAATGTGATTACCCGCGGGATGCCGACGGCAGACTGCTCACGCATAAACTGCCGGATGAAGAACTGGAGAACTTCCAGGGAGTCATTGGCCATCTTCACATTCAGACCAACAAGGTGGATCCCGGCCCGGCGCTGGATTGGGATTATGTGATCGGTACCGCGCGAAAGCTGATGGGGGTGAATGACACCAGCCTGGGCCACCTGCGGCCACGAAAGTGACCGACGCGAGCTTGGTGCGGCTGGCTATCGTGGTCGAAGTCTCACCTTCAGACCGCAAGCCTGAATTATCTGCTGCAATCAATCCCGTCCGTGTCATATTCTCCGCATGGTTGGATTAATGACTGCCGTGTGGAAAGATTGCAGCGCCGCCCGCAATCGGTCGGCAATTTGTTACGCGCCGCCCCAGTCTGGATGCCGTGTTTACGTTAAGCTGGTGGGTTTGGCAGTTTTGACCGTGCTGCTACTGGCAGATCTTCCCGCCCAGCAGCGGAGTGCTGGTGGTGAGGAATCGAGATGGGAGGTCTTGGAGGGCTGCCGGTTGATCACCAATGCCGTCGTGGACGGCGACAGCTTCCGGGTAGCGCATCAAGGACGCGAGTACATCTTCCGGCTCTACTTTGTGGACGCGCCGGAAAGCGATGCCGCGCTGACCGAACGCGCGCGCGACCAGGCTGCGTATTTTGGAATCCGTTCCCACGATATACCGGCGGCGGGCAAGCTGGCCGCACAATTCACCCGCGAACGGCTGGCCGGTCGGGAATTCACCATCGTCACCCGCTGGCAGAACGCGATGGGCCGGAGCAGTCTGGCGCGTTTCTACGCCATGGTGCTGGTCAATGGGAAGAATCTAGCCGAGGAACTGGTCGCTCACGGCCACGCGCGTATCCACGGACTGCGCGCCAACTGGCCGGACGGACCGCGCTCCAGCACCTTCATCAATCAACTCAAGAACCTGGAATTGACCGCGCGCGAAAAGCAGCGCGGCGTCTGGGACAAGACCCGTTTCCCGCGTGACACCGGCGAAGTCGCCAGGAGCACACCCGCCACCAACGCTACGTCGGCGACGTTGCGGGTGGACCTCAACCATGCCAGCTACGAGGAGTTGCAGGAACTGCCGGGCATCGGACCGAAACTCGCCGAACGCATCATCGCGCACCGGCCTTATCATATCATGGAAGACCTTCAACGCGTTCCGGGCATCGGGCCGGTGACGATGGAACGGTTGACGCCGCACATCCGCATCGAAAAGAAACCAAAGTGAGGCAACTGCGCAACGCCAGTTGGTAGCGCATGACGACGATGGGTTGCAGCTTTGCCAACGCGCCGGGTCGAAAGTACACTCGATACCGGCGTGGAGGGTGACGGACTACGGCTTGAAGGTTCGCATGTATTTGACGAGCGCCTTGATTTGGGCATCTGTCAGGTCTTCTGCCGGCTTTTTCACGGTTTTGTTGCCGTCCTTGATGCCTTCCTTGATGGATTTGAACGCGCGTTCGTCGGTCATTTCTTCCTGCACCTTGGGATTGGTGTAATCCTTCACCCCTTCCTTCTTGCCCATCTTGGTGTTGCCTTTGCCGTCGGCGCTGTGGCACTTGGCACATTGCTTGGTGTAGAGGGCTTTGGCGTCAATGGTCTGGGCGCTCAGGGACATCCCCGCGAGCAGTACCACGGTCAATGTGAGGAGTTTCTTCATGGTTCAACGATTCCTGCGTTGCGATTTCAATCTGGTTGTGGTTTGCGCCTTGAGCGTGGAGCAGAAACCGCTGCTCGCAGCGTGACCGGACCATGACGGCACCGGGCGAAGCCGCAACCCCAACCTGCCGGAGAACTTAAGCCGGGTTGAATCAGTTGCTTCGACAATCTTGGCAAAACAACAACCTATTTTGGCCAGGCGACCACTGCAGCCAGATGACGGGTGGGCGTGGTCTGGTAATGCGAAAAGGAAGTCTCGGGACTTCGCGCGGGGTGCAGGTAGGACGCGTCACTCCGTGCGTGCCGCAACTGACACCTTGCTTCCCGAACGGCGCGCACGGAGTGACGCGCCCTACCTTGGCTCGGAATTCGTCTGCCACGGCACCAGCCCCCGCGCCATCACCCATGACTTGCCGGGCATTGGCTGCCGCTTTCGGCAAACTGAAATGAATCAGGCCGTGACACGGAAAGGCAGGTTGCCTTGGTGGGTGTTTCCGAACATGTCCTCGGCAATCACTTCCAATAAATACGTGCCCGTCGGGAGGGTTTCCGGGAGTGAACCGCGCCACAGGTGCAGGCAGTTGGCCATTGGCTGGGGCAGGGGACGGTAGGGTGGCTGCAGATTCTGATCCCGCTCCCGCAGTCGCACGAAGCGCGGGTCGGCGTCCGCCACTTTTGCCAATGGTCGCCACGGCTCGCCGGCGCTGTAGCGCCACTTCACCGTGGATCGTTCCGAGCCATTGAACACATTTACGGTTACGGTCGTTTTGGCCACTTCAGCGGCCGGAATTTCTGAGGGCACGTCAATGTGCATTTGGTATTCCCACGGACGACCCAAGGATTTGTAACCAGCCATGGAGTACCGGTTGCCGTCGAATTGCAGTTCCAAATAGCCCCGCGGCGTGCCGTCCGACATGGTCGCATGGGGAATGCCTCGTTCATCCGGCGCGCCGCCGAACCAACTCCCACAAAGCGTTCCGGTGACAATATGATGATGCGGTTGCGCCCCGCGCCAACTGTCTTCCGCACCAATGAAGCGATGGCCGTGCCAGTGTGTGTGCGCCGAGAAGGAGAGCGTGTGCCGGCGACTCTCCAATAGCCGATAAAGCTCCTGGCGATCGCGCGTCTGTCCCCGAGGGACAGGGTCAAAGCCGCGTTGCAAGGGGATGTGCATGAAGAGCACGACCAATTGATCCGCCGGCACAAACTTGAGGTCCTGGGCAACGAACTCGATTTGGCGTGCGCCCAAGCCCCCGCGGTAGTTGGCGCCGGATTGCGGCTGGTCGGGATCGCGTCCGAGCCATTCCACGTTGTTGAGGACAATGAAATGCACCGGGCCATGATTGAACGCATACCACGTCGGGCCATATACACGCCGGAACGTTTCATTCGCATGACGATTGTCGGGCGCGTCGAAATTCAGGTCATGATTTCCCAGCACGTTGTGCCACGGTACGCCGATCAATCCGAACGCTTCGCTCAACGGTTCGAGAGTGCGCAAATTATCGAAGGCGATGTCGCCCAAACTCACACCGAACGCCGCGTCCATACCGCGTAATTCGGGCACCACCGTCTGCGCGAGATACCCCACCTCAACCGCGTTGCGCGGCTGCGGATCGCCACAGATGATTGCTTTGAAGCGGTCGTCCTCCACCTGTGGTGTCAGCGCAAAGTCAATGGACTCCGGCAGCGGGCCGGTCGGGGCCACACCTGGAAACCGCTGCTTGGGCGAACCGTCTGGCTGATGATGATAGTAGCCCCGTGGCAAGTTGTGGGCGCTCAAGCGGGTGCGCCAACCGCGCGGTTTGATTACGAAGAAGCTGGTGGTGTCGTCCTCCAGCGGTAACCGCCAACGACCGTTCTCGTCCGTAAGCGTAACCTCGCGCCCATTAGACACTGCAACATCGGCGAGTCCTGGATCGCCGGATCGCCGCTGGCCGTTGCCACTCCGATCGTGGAACACCGTACCCTGGGCGTGCGTCGGTTGCGCGGCGCGTACCCAGACGTGCGGACTGAACAGCAATCCGATGCCGCCCGCCAGCGTTGTCCGCAGGAACAGACGGCGGGTGAGTCCGCCGCCGGTCAACGGTCGGTGGAGAATCTGGGTTTCATCAGGGGTTTGATTTTGACGCGGAGTTTTCATGGTGCGTTCAGGACGGAATCCTCAGGGCGTGGTGGGATGGGTGCGAGATTGCTGCAATTCCAATCGGTCAAAGACTTCTCCGGCAGCATCCACGGCTTCAATCAGAGTGTGGCCCTCGGGATGCAGGGTCACATGAAACAAATGCCGACGAGGTTCGGCATGGGCCAAGTACCAAGCTGCGCCCGGCTCTGGCACGGTTCGCGGGGTTACGCCCCAAGCCCCATCTCCGAGATACACGATGCCGTTTTCGTCATCCCGCCGGTGGTTGCGCAACGGATGCGTGCGCTTGTAGTTATGATGATCGTTCTCGAACACCGCGGTGACACCGTAGCGCTCAAAGTGTGGGATCCATTGCTGTTGAATTTCCTTCGAGCGCGGATGTTCGCACGGCAGGAGGTCCTTGGGCGCCTTGGTGGTGCCGTAGGCCGGCCAGTGGTAACAGGCGAAGACAAATTGTTGCTCCGTGCGCCCCGCCAGACTCCGCTCCAGCCACTCGGCTTGGGCACCAGCGATGGGTTGCGTGTGGCCGGAATCCAAAACCAACAAAGAAAGATACGTCCCGAAATCCAACGCATAATGGGCGCGCCCTTCGGGCAACGCGAAGAAGCGATAGAAGTAAGGGGCGTCGTCGGGGATTTTACCGCCGTAACCACCGCGGACCTCGTGATTGCCGATGCCTACGACCAGCGGAATCAGCCGGCCTTTCGCGCCCCGGGCGTGTTGCGTCCACGATTGCAGCCAGTCCAGCCACCGCGTGGCGTTGCGCCCGTCCGCGTAGGCGAGATCACCGCCGATCAAGGCAAAGTCCGGGTCTAACCGACCAGCCCGGCGATTCATGGCATCCACCATTTCGCGGTTGTGCATCGTGTCACCGCCCGTCACGAAGCGCGCGGGACGACTCAACCGCACCGGCATCGTGCGAAATCGCTGGAGGTTTTTGTCGTCCGCAGGAGCAACGTCGCCGATGATAAACTCGTAATCTGCGCCCGGCGCCAGTTCGGTCAGCTCCACGCGACGCACCTGGAGCACCGAAGGCGTCGCCACCATGCGCGTCCCACGGGCCGCCAGCCAGTTGGTCGTGCCGCTGCGCCGGTAGAAGACGTTGGTGGTGGTATGCTCGTAAAGATTGACCCAGTTAATGGTCATCGTGCGCGCAGGATCGCGCTGCCAGTTCAGATACAACCCGATGACATCGCTCTGCGCCCTGCTCACCAGCGGCGAAAAGCACAAGGCCAGTGTTAGTATGATGTATTTGTACATTGGCATGGAGCATGAGGAAGTCCGGCGGCTCCGGCAAGCCTCGTGCTGGCTTAATGTTCAAACTGCAAAAACTGAATGGCTTTTCCTGGGTGGCCTTTTGCGATGGCGTCAGGTTGTGACACGCCTGTCCGCAGCTTGCTTCAACTCCTTGTCTATCGTTATCCTTGCGGCATTATTCAACTCGCACCCGGAGTCCAACCATGAAACGGAGTATTTCTTCAACGCGTCCGCGCGGTCGGGAAGTGGCGCAAGCTGATGCGGGAGGCTTTTTCACCCGGCCCTCGCGGAGAACCATCGCGGTGGCGCGACTGGTGGCGCTTTATCTGTTGATCAGCGGCGCGTGGATTCTGTTGTCGGACCTGGCGGTGGCCGCGTTGGCGGATGACCCGCGCATGATCCATCAGATGCAGACCTACAAAGGCTGGTTCTTTGTGGCGGTGACGGGTGGGTTGCTGGGCTGGCTGGTGCGGGGCGATTTGAAACGGATCGAGGAGGCGGGGGTGGTGGTCCGCGACAGCGAAGAACGATTGCGGCTCGCGCTCAAGGCGGCGAATCAGGGCATGTACGATCTGGACATTCCTTCCGGCACGGCTCAGGTCAATCCGGAGTACGCCCGGATGCTCGGATATGAGCCGGCAGGCTTTGTCGAAACCAGCAGCGGCTGGCTGGCGCGGTTGCATCCCGAGGACCGCCCGCAGGCGGAAGCGGCGTTCCGCGAGTATGTGGCGGGCAAGCTGCCGGAGTACCGGCTGGAGTTTCGGCTGCGAACCAGTGCGGGAGGGTGGAAGTGGATTCTGTCCGTCGGCCAGATCGTCGAGCGCGAGGCCGACGGCCGGCCGCGACGCATGTTGGGCACGCACACGGACATTGACCCCTTAAAGAAGCTGGAGCGTGACTTGCGGGAGGCGAATCGCAAGTTGACGGAGGCGTTGCATTACAATCAAACCATCCTGGATGCCTCGCCGGTGGGAGTGATCACTTACCAGGCTTCGGGCGAAGTGGTTTCGGCCAATGAAGCGGCGGCGCGACTATCGGGCGGCACGCTGGAGCAGATCAAGGCTCAGAATTTTCGTGAACTCGAATCCTGGCGGCGATACGGGTTGCTGACTGCTGCCGAAACGGCGTTGGCCACCCGGCAGGAGCAGAAGCTGGAGACGCAGTTGACGAGCACATTTGGGAAACGACTTTGGTTGAACATGCGTTTCGTGCCGTTCGATCACGCGGGCCGCCCCCACCTCCTGCTGGTGGTGATGGATGTCATGGCTCAACGGGACGCGGAGGAGGCCCAGCGCCGCGCCAACGAAACCTTGCTGGCGATCATGAACAGTTCGCCAGCGGCGATTTTCGACATTGGCCCCGATGGGCGGGTGCAATCGTGGTGGAACCCTGCCGCGGAGCGGATGTTTGGCTGGAAGCGCGAGGAGGCAATGGGGCGGATTCTGCCGATCCTACCAGATCACACCCTCGCGGAGTTTGCCTCGCTGCGGCAGCGAACTGCCGCAGGCGCTTCGCTGTCAGGCATCGAGGTGCGACGCTGGCGGCGAGATGCCTCGCCCGTGGATATCAGCCTGGCCACCGCGCCGTTGACGGACCTGACAGGCCGCGTCACCGGCGTCGTGGCGGTGGCCATTGATATCACTGAACACAAGCGCGTCGAAGCCGCTCTGCGCGAGAGCGAGGCCAAGTTCCGCGCGCTGGTGGAGCAATCGCTCACCGGCGTCTATGTCATTCAGGACAACCGGTTCGTGTACGCGAATCCCGGTCTTGCGTGCATCTTCGGTTACTCGGAGTCGGAATTGATGAATCTCGGGCCGCTGGACTTGGTGCAGGAGGCGGACCGCGAGCTTGTGGCGGAAAACCTGCGTCGGCGTTTCGCAGGCGAGAACCGGTCTTTGCATTACCATTTCCGCGCCCGGCACAAGGATGGTCGGTCGCTTGAGGTCGAGGTGCTGGGCAGCCGCACGGAATTCAACGGTCGGCCTGCGGTCATGGGCACGGCGCTGGATGTTACCGCCCGTCAGGAAGCGGAGGAACAACAACGCCGCCTCACAGCGGAAAAAGACCAACTCATTCAGCGGCTGCAACTTCATTTCGACGCCATGCCCATCGGGTGCATCGTCACCACGCCAGACTTGACAATCCTGGATTGGAACCCGGCGGCGGAACGCATCTTCGGATTCACGCGCGAAGCAATGGTGGGGCAGAAGCCCTTTGACCGAATCATCGCCGAGTCTGAACGGGAGGTTGTGGAAACGTTCATCGCCGGACTGCGGCAGGGGCACCAAACGCGGTCGCTCATCAACCGCAACCTCACGAGCCAAGGCCGCAGCATTGTGTGCGAATGGCACGACACTCCGTTGCTGGATGAATCCGGCGAAGTGGTGGGAATTCTCGCCATGGTGCAGGACGTGACAGAACGCACGCAGGCCGAAGCCGCATTGCGGGAGTTATCCGCGCGCCTGCTGACGGCGCAGGATGAAGAGCGGCGCCGGATTGCCCGGGAGTTGCACGATACCACGGCCCAACAACTCGCGGCCCTGGCCTTGAACCTGGCCGTGATCTCCAGACTGTTCGTTAATGCTCCACCCAAGGCAGGGCAGATTCTGGCCGATTGTCGCGATCTCGTGGAGAAGGCGGCGTTGGAAGTGCGTACCACGTCGTATCTGCTGCATCCGCCGTTGCTGGAGGCGGCGGGGCTGGTCGGGGCGGTGCGGGATTATGCCAGCGGCTTCGCGCGCCGCAGCGGCCTCCAGGTGTCGCTCGACCTCCAGGAAGATTTGGGCCGGCTGCCAGCAGACGCCGAACTCGCGCTGTTTCGCATGGTGCAGGAGGGCTTGGGCAACATCCACCGTCATTCCGGCAGTTCCACCGCAACGATTCGCTTGGCACGCGAACCCGACCGCGTTAGTCTGGTGATCGAAGACACCGGTCACGGAATCCCAGTCGAAGTCTTGTCCGCCTTGCAGAGCCAGACGGGTGCGGTGGGAGTGGGGATTGCCGGCATGCGTGAACGGTTGCACCAGTTGAAAGGGCGGCTGGAAATTGATTCGGGAACAGGCGGCACGACCGTGCGGGCGATCCTGAACGTGAAGAAGACAGAAGCAACATCGCAATGAAATCACTGCGCATCCTGCTCGCGGATGACCATGAAATGGTCCGGCACGGCCTGCGCGCATTGATCGAGGACCAACCGGGCTGGCAAGTCTGTGGCGAGGCCAGCACCGGCCGGGTGGCGGTGGCCAAAGCGCACGAACTGAAGCCCGACATCGTGGTGATGGATTTCACCATGCCCGAGCTCAACGGCATGGAGGCGACCCGCCAGATTCGCGCTGACCTGCCGCGCACACAGGTGTTGATCCTGACGATGCACGAGTCCGAGGAATTGGTCCGGGAAATGTTGAATGCCGGGGCGCGCGGTTACGTGCTCAAGTCCGATGCGGGGAACGCCTTGGTGGACGCGCTCAAAGCCCTGGCCGACCAGAAGCCTTATTTCACCTCAAAGATCTCCGCGCTCGTCCTGCAAGGTTATTTGAATCCCAACACGCGGGAAAGCCCCACGCTCACACCGCGCGAACGCGAGATTGTGCAACTGGTGGCCGAGGGCAGGAGCACCAAGGAAGTCGCCGACAAACTGGGGATCAGCCCCAAGACCGCCGAGACGCACCGCACCAACATCATGCGCAAGCTCAATATCCATTCCGTGAGCGATCTCGTGCGGTACGCCATCCGCAATAAACTCGTCGAGCCTTGACCCGGCGCGGGTTGCGGAGCAGGACCACTGATGGCGCTCTCTCAGTTCTCGCGCCGAATCGTGGCCTTCTTAGAGACAAGAGTTGTTTTGGTGCGACATCCCGCTACGCTACCCCTCGACGTGGCGCGCGGTGGCGCGCTGGTGATGCCAGCCCGCGGTTGTGGACCGCCGCATGGTTCATTCAGGTTGATCAAACTGACGTTTGGCAAACAGATTACACCGGCGAAAAGCCCGTGAGTGCTGGAGACTGGAACTATGACAGCTAAATTCCGCTGCGTGGTAGGGCGCGTCACTCCGTGCGCGCCGTTTTGTAAATTACTGACGGATGGCGGCGCGCACGGAGAGACGCGCCCTACCAGCGCCTTTGGACATGGATCGAAAGTAATGTGTCGCAGTATTGAATATAACTGGACGAGAGCGGTGACCGGGAATGGGTTTCATTCCCGTACGCACTGCCACCGAAACCAATGAGTCCCTTTCAAATCATTTTCACGCCAACGAGTGCCGCCGAACTGGCGCGGATGCCGAAAGAGTTGCAACTCCAGATCCTGGGTGAATTCCGTGGGCTGCCGCAGCAGGTCATCGGCACGGAACTGGACGATTTTGGCAAGCTGGAACGCGGCGGACGCACGCTGCATCGCTTTCGGGTGGGCGACTATCGGGTTTACTTCGAGCGCCACGATCTGGGGGTGCTCGTGCATCGCATCCTCAGCCGCAACACGCTCAAAGACTTCTTTTACCGTTCCGGTTTGAAGCTCGAAGAAGATGCGGCCTTGCAGGAGAATCCCAAGTTCTGGGAAATGATTGCCGCGGCAAAGAGCAGCAAATGACAGAAGTATGGGTTTTTGCAGGGTTGGTGTGAAAGCAGAGCAGGGGAGTGGCGGTGCCGGATGCAGGTCACCCCAAGTGTAATCAGACCTACGTGCTGATGGTCGGTTAGTGGCTGAGAAGCCGGCGCAAGGACTCGGCTACCAGAATGCCAATAAACGTGCCGATCACATAACCCCAAATCCCGACCAGCAGGGCCGGCAGCACGAGATTCGACCAACCGCGGGAGATCGCCATCGCCGCAGCCGACGGCGCCCCACCCAGGGTCGCGTTCACGCTGACGAGCAATTCCTCCAAGTTTAACTTCAGGAGTCTTCCCGCCACGAGGGTGAAAGTCAGATTGGTCAAGGCCATCACGGAACAGAAAGCAAACAACTCCGGCACGTTTTTCACCACCTCCACGAAGTCCGCTCGCAACCCAATAACAAAGAAGAACAAATAGAGCAGATACATGCCAATGTCTTCGGCCCCTTGGATTCTTTCCATTCGCCGAGGAAAGAGGGTCGTGATGGCTACGGTCAGCAAGGTAATCAGCAGGTAGCGATTGCCGATGATTGATTGCAAGATCTTTGAATCGAATTGCCCCTTGAGCGCACCCGTCACGAGCGTGGAGACGCCGGCCACGGCGAACGCGATGGCCAACGCCTTCGCGATGTCGAGCAGGGAGATTTCCTTGGGCCGCCAGTGGCGCGCGGCCAGTGCGGCCACGTCTTCCTTGTCGCCCTGTAGGGAGTGCGGATGCGGATAATGACGGCGAAAAAACTGGCTGCCCGCCATGATCAGCATCACGGCAAACATTCCCGCCATGATAAAGTTGTCCGCCACCAGGAGCGGGTTGGTGACGTTCTCACTGATCTGATAAGAGTCCTTGAGGGCCACAAAATTGACACCGCCGCCGATATAACTGCCGGTCATGATGCCCGCAACCTCAAGCACCTGACCAACGTGCTCACGAAATAAGATCGCCGCCAGAAATGCCCCGAGGACCGTGCCCAACGCGGCAAGGTGAAAGGCCAGCAGCATCGGCCCCGTCTCGAGCAGAATCCGGGCCAGGTTGGCGCGGAACAGCAGCAGCGGAATTGCCACCGGGACGAGATAGTCATCCACCACGTCGTACGATGCCGCGTTGATGGGCATGATGTTGAAGTTGGAGAGCAACATGCCGACGAGCAACGCCAGCACGGGGCCGCTCAGTCTGGCCGCCCATTTGTGCGTTTGCTCCAGATAGATGCACAGCGCCGTGCCGCCGACGATCAGCGCCCAAATCGGCCAGACGTTTTCCGGAGTGATGAGCAGATTCATGAAGCGATTTCGAATCGGGTGACAAAGATTTCTAAGATCGCGCCTTCGCAATGCCGCGTCGGCGAATGCGCGAGTCGCCAGGGGAAAATGGCAATTTCAAGAGGCGCGCAGAAATGTTGCGAATCAGCGGACGATGCTGCCGGGATAATCACGCGCGCAGTCTGCTGGGTGCCGCCCGGATCGTCAATCCGTGGATGATTGTGGCGAAAGCAATCTCCAGAGCATGCGGACTTGGCGCGAACCGACCATCCGACTACCGTTGCCTCATGCCAGTGTATTTCGAGTGTCAGCGCTGCACCGCTTGTTGTCGGTGGCCGGGACAGGTTTGTCTGGACGACGGTGAGATCGCACGGATGGCCAGCTTTCGGCAGATTACGGAGCACGATTTCATCCAGCGTTACACGAGATTGCGGCAGGATCGGCGGGGACTGGCTTTGGCCGAAAAGGCCAACGGCGAGTGCATTTTTCTAGAGGGCAACGATTGCGCGGTGCAACCCGTCAAGCCGCAGCAATGCCGCGATTTTCCGAATCGGTGGAATTTTCCGGGCTTTGAGCAGACATGCCGCGCCCTCCCTCGTCTGGTGGGCGAGGAGGAATATCAACGGCTGGTGGCGCAGGCGACCGGACGCCACGGGCAATCCAAAGGCGCGTGAGTTGGGCCAGCCGCGGCCGGTGACAACGACCTCGGCTAGCGGTCGGTCACTGGCTCGGAGTTGAGACGCCGGCGAGGAACTGCCCCGGTGGCAGGGGGTGCCCCGCCAGGAACTCCCGTGCCGTGAGGCGTCGGCCCCCCTCAAGTTGTAGGACAGTAATTCGCAATGCGTCCTGGCCACAGGCGATCACAATTCCGCTTTTGTCCGCGACAAGGATTTCACCCGGCGATCCGGTTCTGCCGGCCACCTCGCCCTCCCAAAGTTTCAACAGTCGCCCCTGTGGAGCGCCTGGCAGAAACGTGAACGCGCCGGGCCACGGGGTGAATGCCCGCACGCGGTTCCAGATCGTGCGAGCTGACAAGTTCCAGTCAATCTGCCCGTGTGTCTTCTTGATCTTCGCCGCGTAGGAAGCGCCTTCGGTTGGCTGAGGCCGGGGCTCGAGTTTGCCGTTTACATAATCCGGGATGGTTTGTGTCAGCAGTTCCGCCCCGAGTTGTGCAAGGCGGTCATGCAAGGTCTGCGCGTCGTCCATTGGGTGAATGGGCGTGACGCGCTGGGAAATGATTTCACCGGTGTCCAGACCGGCATCCATTTTCATGATCGTCACCCCGGTTTCCGGATCGTCATTGAGAATCGCCCACTGAATCGGCGCCGCACCCCGGTACTTTGGCAGCAGTGAAGTGTGAACGTTGAGACAGCCGCAGCGGGGCACGTCCAGCAAGTTCTGCGGTAGAATCTGGCCATAGGCGGCCACAGCGATGAGGTCGGGCTGCCACCTTCGCAATCCGGCAATGAAGTCTTCGTCCCGTGCTTTTGCGGGCTGCAGGACCGGAATGTCCGCGTCCAATGCCATCTGCTTGACGGGCGAGGGTTGCAGCCTGAGTTCGCGGCCCTTGGGACGATCCGGTTGCGTGACGACGGCTATGACTCGAAAGTTCGGTTCCCGCAACAAGGCCGCAAGACTGACGGCCGCCAGTTCCGGGGTGCCCATGAAGACGATTCGCAACGGTGCCATGAGGCAGGAGAATCAATATCCGCGGTGGGAAAAAGCAAAAACGGCGGCGGCCTTACCGACACCCAATGCAGCGCGGCGCACGGCTTCAAGAAATCACCTTGTCCACGTACCGCAGCACATCGCGCAGCACTTGGATGGGTGTCTTGGTGGAGTCAATTCGGTGAACCAGTTTCTTGCCGTAATGATTCAGCACCGGCTTGGTTTCTTCATCGTACACTTTGAGCCGGTCGCGGATGACATCCAAGTTCGCATCATCGAGGCGGTTTTCGCGCAACGCGCGCCGCTGCAGCCGCTGCACCATGGCGTCGAGATTCGTGCAATGCAGATAGAAAATTGCCCGCACATCGAGGGTGTCGTTGAGCATCTTCGCCTGGGCTACATTCCGGGGCAGACCGTCCAGCACCAACGTGTCTTCCTTGGGATTGAACCGTCCGCTCCGCTCGCATCCCTTGATGAAATCGCGCCACAATTTCACCGTGGGTTTGTCCGGCACCAACTGGCCGCGGCTGGAATACTCAAGGAAGATTTTGCCGGTTGGACTGCTGGCGGTCAGGGAGCGAAACACATCGCCACACGCGCAGTGAAAGAAGTTAGGAACAGTGCCAAGGATTTTTCCCTGGGTACCTTTGCCGGCGCCGGGCGCTCCGAACAGCAGAATTGTGCGGTACTTCATGTGAACTTGGGGCTGGGGAAATCTCCGGGCTTCCGAAATGGCAAGCCGGACCGCCTCGCGACAGGAGGTCTTTGCGTGGGCGGGTTCGGCGCGGAACACTCCATGCGTCAGGCGTCTTTGTGTTTAAGCCGGATTTCCTGGATTTCGGCAAAAGCAATGGAAACCTCAGAAGTGGCCGCGCCTTTGCGAATCTCCACGTGCATGTCGTTGGCCGCAATGCGGGTGATGCGGTTCACGGTGAATTCACCTCGCACCGATTTGATCTGCAGCACCATGTCCTTGTCGGCGTCGCGCCGGACAATGCCGAAGAAGCCCACGAACTTCGTTTCAATGAAGCGCCGGTTGAATGTGAACTGTCCGCGCTGGAACACTTGCGGAGCCGGGGCCGCGGTGGCCGGGGCCGCTTGCGGGCGAGCGAGCGAAAGCCCGCCGGCGTGGGCCGGTTCAACCGTCCCGTCAGCGGATGCGGCGGCGCTGGCGGTGTTGCCGGGTTCCCCGGCCGCGGCTGCCTCAGCGGGTGGAGTTTCTTCCGCGGAGTCCGCCGGGGCTGCTTCCATGCGCGTGGGCAGGCATAGAAACAGGATGGGGCCGATGACTGGCGCGACGGCGGCGATACCGCACACCATGCCCGGAGAATACGCGCGGATTTGCGAAATCTCGTAGCCCGCGTAAATGTTGGCCGCATAGAGCAACACCATCACCACCATGCCGACCGAGGATCCAAATAGCGCACCCAACAGCGAGCCTTTGGGGGGGCGCTCCAATCGGGGCGGTGGTTTGATCACAACCTCCGTCTTCTTGAGCCGCTCTTCGTCAGAGATTTCGATATAAGGTTCGGCAAACGGTGCGAGCCGCGAATCCTTGATCAACTCCTGCAAGGTGGCCTGAGTCAAATTCGTCCACGCCACTCTTTGATAGTTGTTCTGGGAAACCTTGATATTCACGCCATCGGCGTTGGCTGGCAAAATGATCTCACCGGTGAGGGTCGAACCATCGAGGAGTTGGAACGTGTCCGCCCGGACAACTCCCGTGAGGCACACACAAAGCCAAAGGCCCAAAATTACTGGATAAAGCCTGCGCACAGATTGTTTTCCTAACAGATGCCTGCGGTCAAAGGAAGAAAAATCCCCGGTGAATGTCACCGGCCACAGCACCTCTCACCCGGTCACCAGTTCTGCTCGCGTAACGAACGCGGGCCGGTTGCAGCAGAGAAAAACATGTCACTCAACGCACATTCCCCAGCTGCTCCGCAAGTTCCTCCACGATCCAATTTCCGCGCGCCGCCTGTAAGGCATCGGCGGCTGCCCCGTGCTGCCAGACGCCGTAGCGCAGGGTGCGGCCCGGGTCGGTGAGGAGCGCCGGCTGCGCGAGTAGTCCCGCCAGCAACCCCGCCAGCACATCGCCACTCCCGCCTTGGGCCAGGTGGGGATTGCCGGACGAATTCACAAAGACGTCGCCCTCACTCCGCCCAATCAGCGTTTGGTGTCCTTTGAGGACAACCCAACAATCGCCGAAGCTGCGCGAGAGTTCGCGCAACGCTTTCAGGCGATTCACCTGAACTTCCGGCGTACTGATTTTCAGCAGGCGGGCGGCTTCGCCCGGATGAGGCGTAACGACGCGGAGTCCAGTCTGCGGCGTCGCTTCCGGCGGTAGCCAGTCCAGCGCGCTGGCATCCACGATGATCGGGTGCGGCGATTCCTGCCACAACTGGCGCACGGTGGTTTCAATTTCTTCCGGCAAGTCTGGGGCGGCCAGCCCCGGCCCTATCAGGATCGCACTGAATGCGCCCGGCAGTCTATCCGCCCGCTGCCACGGTTTCACCATGACAGATTGCAGTTGTGCGGCCACCGGGTGAAAGACTGGTGACTGCGTGAAAAGCGTGACGAGTCCCGGCTGGGCCCGTTGCGCGCCGCGCGCGGCCAGCACCGCGGCACCATGATAACCCATACTGCCCGCGATGATGGCAAGGTGACCGAAGTTGCCTTTGTGGCCGGCCATTGGTCGCTGCGGGGGGAAGCCCAAAAAATCTCCCGGCAAGGTCCATTGAAGCGCGCCGCCGAGTGGGCAGGCGGCCAAACCAATCTCTGTCGCCACTTCCAGCCGTCCCACATAGGGCCACGCGGTGTGACGCAACATTCCTGGCTTCGGCGCTCCAATGGTCAGCGTCACCGTGGCTTCAATCGCCGCCCCATGCGTTTCACCCGTATCGGCGTTCAAGCCCGACGGCACGTCCACTGATAGCACGCGAAGCTGCGCCTGATTGATCCGCTTGATGAATTTGACCCATGCCACATCCAACGGGCGGTTCAGTCCGATACCAAACAATCCGTCAATAATCAAAGCAGGACGACGGGCAAGGGCGGATTCCAGTTTGGAGAAGTCTGCTTGCGGTGAGGCTACTTCGAGCAGGATGGCATCGCGTTCCTGCAAGTGTTCGCTCGCGGCGCGGACGTCATCCCCATTGTGACCTTTGCCGGCGAGTAGCAGAATCGTGTCACCAGAGCGCGTCAGGTGCCGGGCAATCTGCGCTACCTGGATACCCACGCGGCGAATGACTTCGGCTTCCGTCTGGCCGGTGGCCCAGGTGATTGTTTCCCATTCGCGCATCTGGGCAATGCTGATGACCGGGACTGACATGCCGACAGGCTACCGAACCCAGCAAGGAACAAAAGTTGAAATGCCAGGTAGAGAAGCGCAGGGGCGCATCACACTTTTTTGCAGTGGGGAGCGCACGCGCCTCGCGTGCGGCGGCGGACGCCTCGTCCGCCGCACCCGGGCGCGCCACCGCGCCAGTCTCTCACGCGCGCTGACGCGCGTGGGTCCCGGTTGCGAGGCGCAACCGGGCGCACGCGGGGGCACGTGTGCTTCCCAGCCAAAATCGTTCACAACCCTTGCAGGAAGCTCAGATGCGCCCGCTGGCGTATCCGTGCGCTGGACAGAATCGCGGGCGGCGGTTTACATCTGTGCTTGAGCGGTGATTCCTGTCGCATGACGCGTGTCAGGAGTTGCGGGGACCGCTTTCAGAGTAAACCAGGCTTTTGCCAGATGAACATCAAACTCGTCAGTTGCGTGGTCGCGATCTTCACCCCGGCACTGCTGCCACTGGTCGCGGCGTCAGAGCCGGTTGGACGCGCAGACTATCTAGCCGAGGTGACCGCGGAGTTGCGGCGGCATTGGCCGACCAATCGCACAATCAACATTGTCTGTCATGGGCACAGTGTGCCGGCGGGTTATTTTCGGACCCCGGTCGTGGACACGTTCAACGCCTACCCGCATCTTCTGCATCGCGGACTGAAAGAGCGGTTTCCCCGCGCCGTTCTCAACGTCATCGTCACGGCGATTGGCGGGGAGGAGTCCGAGCGTGGGGCCAACCGGTTCGATCCCGACGTACTGGCATTGCGGCCGGAGGTGGTGACACTGGATTACGGCTTGAACGACCGGCGCATTGGCTTGGCCCGGGCCGAGGCGGCCTGGCGCAGCATGATCACCAATGCCGTCGCACAAGGGGTGAAGGTCATTCTGCTCACCCCAACTCCCGACATGTCGGCGAACTTGGACGATCCAGAGGATGCGCTCGAACAACACGCACGCCAGATTCGCCGGCTGGCGACCGAGCATCGCGTCGGCCTGGTGGATAGCTTCGCAATCTTCCAGAGCCGGGTGCGGTCCGGGGTGGCACTGGAAGCCTTGATGTCGCAGAGCAATCACCCAAACCGCGAAGGGCATGCGTTGGTAGCCGAGGGACTGTTGCATTGGTTTCCACAGAATTGAACGTTCGCGAGGGGGGTGAACAACGTAGGTGCGGATCTGGGGCGCTTTCTTTGAAACATGGCTGAGGTTGGGGCCGACGTGCGCGCGTCAGTTTGTGAACTCCACGTTGGGCACTTCCTTGACTGAAGGCGGCACGCTGAAGAATTCCACGGGCGGAAAACTGAACATGCCGGCGACGAGATTGCTGGGGAAAGTTTCGCGCTTGTTGCGATAGTCGCGGACGTTGCCGTTGTAAAACCGGCGCGCGGCCTGGATGCGGTTCTCGGTGTTGGTCAGTTCGCCCTGCAACTTGAGAAAATGCTGGTCCGCCTTGAGTTGCGGATAATTCTCCACCAGCACGAACAACCGCTTGAGCGCATCCACCAACTGGTGTTCATCGTGGGCCTGGTCGGCCACGGCGCCGTGATTGGCGGCGCAGCGATTGCGCAATTCGATGACGCGCTCCAGGGTTTCCCGTTCGTGCGCCGCATAGCCTTTGACGGTGGCGACGAGATTTGGAATGAGGTTGTAGCGCCGCTGTAATTCAGTGTCCACGTTGCTCCACGCCTCGCGGATGTGGTTGCGCAGGCCGACGAGCGCGTTGTATTGGACGGCCACCCACACCAGCGGCACGAGCACGAGCGCGGCGAGTATGATCAAGAATGTCATCATGTTCAAAGCGGGGTAAACAGGTATTCCGGCAACCGCGAGCGCACTTCCAGCAACCGCTGCAAGTTGAACTCGATCTGCGGTGCGGCCAACCGTGACGCGAACGCCAGCGCCAGCGCGTGCGATTCGATCTCGATGCTCAGATCGCGATTCGCCAGCAGATAATCCATCATCTGGGCGTTGCAAACGTCGTAGGCAAACTTTTTGTCCTTCGATCGCACACAGAACGCCCGCGAGAACTCCGCGGATTCAAAATCAATGTCGGCGTATCCGAACGCCTGGGCAATCTTCGAAAGAAAGCCTTCGCGGGTGATGAGCAGTTCCGGGAATACCATCGGCAGCAGCAAAAGGAAGAACGAGAAGTAGTGGTGGTGTGTTTGCTGCCGGCCCTTCGAGTCGGACGAGTGTGTTTCGTAATGGTAATCGAAGGCCATGACCTGATGGCCGTGGTAATGGCCGGAGATGACGTTGAACGCGTAGCGGTTGCTGCCCTGCGCCAGCTTGTTCAAGAAACCGAACTGGTCGGCCAGCGCGCGGTTGTGCTCCATGCGGAAATCCAGTCCCAGGCGTGTGGCCAGCTCGAACAATTCTTCGCGCCGTTTGCGGGCAGCCCGCGCCGAATAAATTGCTGCCGCGATGATGATCGCGATGAACAGGACAAAGATGAAAATGCCCGGGCCTTCCATGGACATCGTTTGTTATCCACTTCCCGCCGTACTCACCACGCATGAGCTGGTACACGGTGGGCCGAGTGCGAGTGTGTGCTTCATGATCAAATCAACCGGTGTTCGGGAAACAATTCCCGCAGCCGCACCAGTCTTGCCAGGTTGCTCTCGATGGTTGCCGGTGCCAGCCGCTCCTCGAAGAACAACGCGAGGGTTCGTCCCTCGATTTCAACAACGAGATCGCGATTGGCCAGCAAGAACTCCATCATGGCGGGGTGACAAACATCATAGGCGAACCGCCGGTCAGAAGACTTAACGCAAAACGCTTTTGAAAACGCGGTTGATTCAAAATTGATGTCTGACTTGCCGGCCAGCGCCATCAGACGTGACTTCCAGGTTTCAGGTGTCAGCGTGAGTTCAGGGAAATGTCGGGGAAGACTCAGGAGAACGGCGCTGCAATAGTAATTATGAATCCTCACGCGCCCACGATTTTCGGAGTGTCCCGCGAAATGGTAGTCAAAGACCTTAACCGAGTGTCCTTGATGCACTCCAGTGAGGACATTGAATGCGTAGCGCCCTTCGCCTCGACGGAGAGGATCGAGAGCTTTGTGGTGCTCCAACAGCTCAAGATCATGGTCTGGTCGGAAGGTCAGTCCCAACTGCTCGGCTGCCACTGCCATCGCCTGTCGCCGCTCGGCTTCATGATCCCTTCCGCGGAATGAATGAGCTAGGATGAGCGCCACCACGATAATGGGTGCCAACACGAGGGCTTCAATTGCAGCCAGGTGAATCACGGCGCAACTTTGTCCAACACCGGCTCTACAATGGAAGCCCAGAGTTTGTAACCCGCCTCGTTGAGGTGCAGCCGGTCCTTCACAAACAGTTCCTCCCGCGGTTTGCCGTCTTCACCCAGCATCGGCGTGTACACGTCAATGAACAACAAGCGATCGTCGCTGGTGCTGAAGCTGGCGATGAGATCGTTGGCGCGCTTCATATCCGCCTGATGTTTGGCGCGCGAAGGACTGGGTTTGATGGCCAGATAGGCGATGCGTGTCTGCGGCAAGGTTGCGTGAACCTTGGCCACAAACTCGCGGTAATCGGCGAGGACGCGTTCCGGCGTTTTGCCACCGGCAATGTCGTTGTCACCCGCGTAGAGCACGATGAGCCGTGGCTGGTAGGGGATCACGATACGGTCCGCAAAAGCCACGGAGTCGGATAGGTGCGAACCGCCGAAGCCGCGATTGATGATGATATGGTCGCGGAATTGCGTGGGAGCGTCTTTCCACAGCCGGATGGTGGAACTGCCCACGAACAAGGTGGCATTGCGTGGCGGAAGATTGGTCCTATCCGCGGCTTCGAAGGTCTGAATGTCGGATTCCCAGCGCGCATGCGGAGGAGCGTGCGTGTCAGCGGCCAGTGGCGAAAAGCTGGCGAGGTTGGCCAGCAGTACCATGTTCCACCATCGTGAACATAATCGAGTCTTCACACGACGATATTTGCAGAGATGGCGTTCCTTGAGAAGCAACTTTGCGGTGGACCTTGTATTTCGCGTGCCGCGAGAAAATTGACAGTAAAATGCGCTTCATGTTAGCGTCCCGCCTGACGCGACGCGTCGGGATATGCACTCCGTGCTGAATCAACATGTGCTGGTGCTGAACCGGTTGTGGCAGGCAGTCAACGTCTGCACGGCCCGGCGCGCTTTGACGCTGTTGTTCCAAGGTCATGCCCAGGTGGTGTTTAATGCGGCGGATGGCTCGTTCCAGACCTACGATTTCCAGGAGTGGCACGACTTTTCGCAGGAACAGCCGCACCCGGAATCCATTCACACCATCTCGTTCCGCATCCGGGTGCCGCGCGTGATTTTGTTGCTGGTGTACGACCGCCTGCCCAAGAAGGAAGTGAAGTTCACGCGTCACAACATTTTCGAGCGCGACAAGAACACCTGCCAGTATTGCGGCCTGACGTGCGATCGCAAGGATTTGAATCTGGATCACGTGATTCCCCGCGACCGAGGCGGACCGACAACCTGGGAGAACATTGTCTGTTCATGCATCGAGTGCAACACGCTCAAGGCGAATCGCACGCCCCAAGAGGCGGGCATGCACCTGATCCGCAAACCCAAGCGGCCCAAGTGGCGGCCCTTCGTGCAGATCAATTTCAGCCTGTATCAGCACGATAGCTGGAAACACTTCATTGACCTCGCCTACTGGAACGTGGAACTCGGCGCGGACGCGAATTGATGCGTAGTGATCGAGCCGCGCACTAATGCGTTCTTGCGTTTGGCCCCGTAGTTGCCTTCGTCGTGCCGGTGCGACACACTGCCCCCAGATGAGCAAACGGTTTTACATCACCACTGCGATCTACTACGTCAACGGCTCGCCGCATCTCGGCCACGCTTACGAAAAGATCGTGACCGACGTGATCGCGCGGTCTCGACGCAGTCTGGGGCAGGAGGTCTTCTTCCTGACCGGGCTGGATGAACACGGCCAGAAGGTGCAACAAGCCGCGCAGGCGGAGGGTAAATCCCCCCAAGCTTACTGCGACGAACTGGCCGCGCAATGGCAGGCGTTCGCCGCCCGGCTGGGCATTACCAACGACGATTTTGTCCGCACCACCCAGCCGCGTCACAAGGCCGTGGTGCAGGCCATGCTCAACAAGCTTCACGCCCGGGGCGAGCTCTACAAAGCCCCGTATCGCGGCTGGTATTCGTGGAAGGAGGAAACTTTCCTTACCGAGAAGGACCGTTTGCCCGACGGTAGCTTTGATCCTGTCTGGGGCGAGGTAAAGGAGTTGATTGAGGAGAACTGGTATTTCCGCATGGCCAAATACCAGCCGTGGCTCATTGAGTTCATTGAAGCGAATCCCACTTTTGTGCAACCGGATTCGCGCCGCAACGAAGTGCTTGGGTTTCTCAAATCGCAGACCCTCGAGGACCTCTGCATCAGCCGTCCCGCCGCCCGACTAAACTGGGGCATCCCGATTCCGTTTGATCCCGATTATGTGAATTACGTCTGGTTCGATGCCCTGAGCAATTACTACAGCATCCCCGTGGCGCTGGGGGACATCGAAGCCGCCGCGCCGCTCAAGGGCTTCTACGAATCTGAAATCTCAAATCCCAAATCTCCAATCCGGCTTTGGCCGGCTGACATCCACGTCATTGGGAAGGACATCGTGCGCTTTCACGCGGTGTATTGGCCCATCATGCTCAAAGCGGCCGACATTCCGCTGCCCAAGCAGGTACTCGTCCACGGCTGGTGGCAGAAGGACGGCGACAAAATGAGCAAGACCACGGGGAACGTCGTGGATCCGCTCGCAGTGATTGACGAGTGGGGACTGGATGCCTTCCGCTTCTACGTGCTGCGCGAATTGGACATCGGCCCCGACGGCAATTGGACCGATGCCGGCTTCCGCGCACGGTACCAGGCGGAACTGGCCAACGGCCTGGGCAATCTCGTCAACCGCTCGCTGTCCATGCTCAAGCGCTACCGGCAGGGGATTGTTCCAGGACGGTCAGATGAATTATCTCCCGATGCCACCAAGGTGGTGACCGACACGCGCACGTTGCTGGAGAAGAATGAACTGCAGCGCGCTCTGCTATCCATCTGGTCACTCGTCACGCGCGCGAACCAGTACGTGGACCAAACCGCGCCGTTCAAGCTGGCCAAAGACCCCGCGCAGGCAAAACGACTGGATGAGGTCCTGTATAACCTCGCTGAAACCTGCCGGGTGCTGGCGGTGTTGCTGTGGCCCTTTCTGCCCGACACCGCGGCAAAGATTTACACGCAGCTAGGATTGACGGGGACGCCCGACAAATTCTCCGCCGCCGCCTGGGGCGGAGTATCCGCCGGCCACATCATTGGCGAACCGGCGCCGCTCTTTCCGCGTAAAGACGTCTGAGCGCGGAAAGCGAGGCGCGACGTTCAGGACTGATTTGAGGTGCTAATTGTCGCCTACTGCCTGACCGCTCGGTAGAAACGGCGGTCATAGTTCGTTGCGGCTGGATCCTGAATGAGGATCGGCAATGTGGCACCGCTCAAATTCGTCAGTGTCGTCCAATGCACCAGGTCCGTGGATGCCTCGATGCGATGGATCGTGCCCGGCAGCGCGTTCAGCCACAGTTGCAACCCGGCGCCCGCGTCCGCGCCCGGCGCGCTCCAACCCAGCGTCGGCGATGGCGACACCTCCGCCGGGCCGATGCGATAAAACCGCCAGCGATAGTTCGGCGCGTCGGGATCGTGAATCGTGATGGGCGGATTGGTGAAGATGTAGCCGCTGATGGGTTGCCAGTCGGTCAGGTTCGTGGAGGCCAGGAGCGTGTAGGTCTGTCCCAGCGCGCCGCCGGTGACGGTGAGTTGAAAACGGCCATCGCCCAGCCGCGTCGCCGGGCCGAACGCCGGCTCGTTGCCCACGTTGCCGGGGAAACCGGTGTTCACCGCGAAGGGCGTGCCGGCGGACCAGTGGCCCGCCAGTTGGAAATCCTGCGCGCGGGCGCGGAGCAGGACGTTCGTGGCCGTGCTCGCGCCCAGGTCGGCCAGCGCGTTCCACACTATCGAGTGATTCACGCCGCCGGGCAACGCGGACACGCGGACGCCGGCGGAATACGCGCCGCCGTTCAAATGCGTGAGCGTGGCGGGCTGCCAGTTCGTCGTGCCGGCGATCTGGAATTGCAGGAACGGCGTGGCGGCGTTGCCCTCGGCGTCCCACAGGCGCACGGTCAAAGCGGCCTGCCCGCCCAGCGTGCCGGCGCTCGGCAACACGGCGGCGGCGGGCGCGGTGTTGGGCAACGCGGCCAGTTGCGGCAATTCGGTCTGCGGCGGCCAGAGGATCAGATCGCAGCGATGCGGCGCGGACGGACTCACGCGCAAGCCGAGCAACCCTTTGCCCGCCGCCAGCGTCCGCACGCCCGCCAGCGCGTGCCAGCCATTGCCCGCGTGATGCGCGCTGAACAACTGGCGTTGCAACGGATTCGTCGCGCCCGTCGCCGTCCAGGCGAACACCTGTCCGTCTGGTTCGCCGGTGAAGAAGACCTCGTTGGTGGCGTTGAGGAAATTGACCGAGGCCAGGCCGTAACTCTGCGCGGGATTCAACGCGCTGATCGGCTGGCGGGAAAGCGTCAGCATACTGACGTTCGTGCCGCTCAACAGATACTCGGCCAACACGAAATCGTCCTCGGAGTCAACCGACATGACCGCGTTCTGGTCGTCAATGAATGCGTAGAAAATCGAACTCTCATTTGACCCGCGCAGTCGTCCGGATGCCAGAGAATGGCCGTGCCAGTTGATTATGTGGTTCGCATGTGATTCGGGCAGGATGTTGAGATACGTTCCCGACGAATGAATTACATTTGTGATCTCCGATACTGAAAGAGCGCGGTTGTGAAGGTAGATTTCATCCAGCTTTCCGGCAAACTGCCGAAATGACTCAGCAGCGCGGCCTATGGTCGCGTTGCCGCCGATACCGGTGTTCATATTATTTCCGGCAGTTTGTTGTCCAATCAAAACGCCGTTTAGATAAAGGCGCGAAGTGTTTCCATCTCGGACGCACGCGACGTGGTACCAAAGCCCCGCCTGGATGTTCGCAGCGGAGTAAAGGTCATTTTGATTCGAAGTCTTGTCACGCACCAGCACGCGCAAGACATTTGTCGTTCCGCCGGGCGATGATGGATTCCATTCCAACGAGTACGCCTGATCGTTGGGGAAAATGCCCACTCCCTTGTGGAAAAGGCTCTGCTCTTCAGCGCCGAGGTGATCGAAGTTTGCCCACATTGCTATGGTGAAATTCCCTGTGCCGAAATCCAGGCCCGGTGCAGAGGGAACAACCAAGTGATCATCGACGCCGTCAAAGCTAAGACCGCGTCCTCTCTGCCCATTCGTTGGAATGGCTCCATTGTTTGCCGCATGATAACCGTTGCCGCTCCGATCCGCTGTGGAGTCGTCGTCAAAGTTCCAATACGCGACAAGTCCATTCGTTTCGACATTCACTCCGCTCAGGGTAATTCCAGACGAATCCAACAAGCGGAGAGGGATTTGATTCCCTTCAATCTCCGTGACCGTTCCCAACCCGCGATGCGACGGGCTTGAGTCCATGAGGAACAAGTGCCATGTGCCCGAAAAAGACGCTGACGACAGCGACCCACTCGGCGCGTTGCTCGTTCCCACACTCACCAACACATCCTGCCCGCGCACACCCAGCACGAACGCCGCTTCGTTCGTGGCCACGGCGACGACGTTGGATTGCCAGCCGCCGCCGGTGTTCAGGAATTCCAGCACGCGCCCGCTGCCATTCGTCGGGCCGCGCAGGCCCACGTAAATGCCCGGGCCGGGCCGGTTCGTCACCTGGCCCACGGCAATGGACGTGATGCCGAACGCGCCCACGTCCACGCGCTGCGTGCTCCAGCCGGAGAAGGTTTGCGTGAGCACGAGCAGCCAGTTGAAGTTCGTGCCCGGAGCGCCGTCCGCGCCCACGACGATTTCCTCCGCGCCCGCGCCGTCCAATTGCCCCACGCCCACCACGAAGTTCGACGGCGTGAAGGGGAGTTGCAGCGACGCGATTTGCAGGCCGGGATTGCCGAGCTGGGCCGGCGTGCTGGCGGGGTTGCGCGGGTCGCTGCCGGCTTTCCATTCCTGCCAATCCGTCCAGCCGTCGCCGTCGGTGTCGGCGTAGGGGCTGGGGTTGTTGGTGAGGCCGTGGAGATAGCTCCAGAGGGCGGGCAGGCCGTTGGTCTCGGACGCGCGCGAGAGCACGGCCTGGCGGACGAGGTTGTCGTTGCCGTCATAGACGTAGGCGAGGGCGACGCCGCGCGAGCTTTCCAGGCCCAGCAACCGGTCGTTGCGGTCGTAGAAGAAGCGGTTGGTGATCTGGCCGCCGGTGAACGCCGCGTAATCGCTCACACCCGGTTGCGAGAACAACCGGCGCGGGTCCAACGGCGCGTCCGGGTGCGCGAGGCTGTGCTGATATTCCTGAAGATTGGTCACGCCGTCGAAGTCCGCGTCCTCGTGCGCGTCGGCGACCAGCGGATTGAGGCCGTGCTGGATTTCCCAGCCGTCCGGCATCCCGTCGCCATCGGTGTCGGGCGCGAGCGGGTTGGTGCCATGCACGAAAATCTCGTCGTAATCGGAGAGGCCGTCGCCGTCGGTGTCGGGCGTTAGCGGGTCGAGGCCGTAAAGGTATTTCTGGAGGTAGGTCAACTGGTCGCCGGGAGGTTTGCTGGTGGTGTCGTTGGGATCCAAGACGATCAGGACGGCCGACTCACTGAGAACCATACTTGTGACGTTTGAAATCTCCACAGAATACAGCCCAGCGTGTTCAAGCGCGACGTTGGTGATGACCAAGTATTGATTCGTCTGCCCGGCAATCTCATTCGTCTGATTGAAACGCCAACGGTAAAAGAGCGGTGACGGCGGATTGGCAGCCGCCAAAACCGAAAAGGTCGCGTCCGATCCGAGGAGGCCAATCTGGTTTTTCGGATGTTCAAGAATGACCGGGAGGGTAGTTTTGCCGGCGCTGCCCGCGGAATGGATGGCTTGAATCTCGGCTGCGGAGAGGGCGCGGTTGTAGATCGTCGGCTCGTCAATCATTCCCGAGAATCCCCAACTGCCGAAGGGGAAGCCACCGTTGCCAGCGGTTCCACCCCAACCTGCCCACGCCTGATCAGCAAAGCCGTAGCCGAGTTGGTAATAGCTGAACGAGGAGTAAGGTTGCTGCGTAAAAGTCACACTGCTGAAAAGTTGACCGTCCAGGTAAGCTGCCTCGATATTGCCATCAAAGGTGACACCGACATGATGCCAGACGTTGTCGTTCACGGCGTTTGAGCTGACGGCTTGAACCCCGACCCAGAAGTGCATGCACCGTAACTTCCCATCGGTGCCGACGTACATCGGCAACATTGACCCGTCGGGTCGTGACGGAGGATTTGCCGGATGAGAACCCTGCTGCCCAAGGATCACGCCACTCCCTGCGGTCTTGAACCAGGTCTCAAACGAGAATGGCGCGTTGTTTGTGGCGATCGGAGGTAGCGGGAAGATGTTGGCAGGAAGCAGAACATAGCCGCCGCCGGAAAAATTGAATGCTCCGCCCACTTTTCCTTCGGGCACGATTGTGGCCCCGCCGTGGAGCGAAGCGTGATTCGTTCCGATAAAGTCGTTGGCGTTGGTGTTGCCCGGCCACCAGGCAAGGCTGCCGTGCGGAAGAGCAGCAGGCGATTGCGCCGAAACAGTCGCCGTGAGAATCAACGCTGCGACCACAGTTGCCAGGGTGCGGAGTGTGCGCCATCCGGCCGGAGCGCCGGTCTGTGACCGGCTTTGGGGCAAGGCAGCCCAGTCACGCTCAACACTTGCGGTTGCAGGCCGCTCCCAGGTGTCCGGGCGCGCAAAGCCGATCCCGCGCTGGCGGGATCGGCGCTCCCGGGAAAGTGGCTGCCGGGCCGTTGAGGCGCTTGTCGTTTTCATTCGAGAATGGTGTTCACGCTCGCCCTCACCCTGGCCCTCTCCCCCGGGGAGAGGGAACGGCTGCTGGACGGCTCTCGGTCATAGGAAGGCTTTGTTGCAATCGCCGCTTCTTGGTTTTTCGACGAAGTGAGCGCTCGACCGCCCAACACGTTCGTTTCGCCCAAACGCGGCGAACGATTCTCCTTCTCCTGGGGGAGAAGGCCGGGATGAGGGCGGGCGTTGCACAAATATAAGTCCGGCCCGTCGCGCTCGACACTTGCGATTGCAGCCCGCTCACCGGTGTCCGGGCGCGCAAAACCGACTGCAAGTCGGCGCTCCGGGGAAATTGGAGCGCCGGTCTGTGACCGGCTTTGGGCCAAGGCCAGCCAGTCGCGCTTGACACTTGCGGTTGCGGCCCGCTCACCGGCATCCGGGCGCTCCGGGGAAGCTTCGACCTCCAACTTTGGACGCGCAGCGGGGCCATGAACCGTAGCGGCGGCTCGGCAGAGCGCCGCATACTTGGCCGCTGGAAAATGGCGGCGGTCTGCCGAGCCGCCGCTACGCCGAGGGTCATGGGAAGAAGTCAGAGCCGACTCTGGTCGGCTGCCACGGGCATGCGGGATGAAGGCGGGGGAGTTCATCGGAATAATCCACCAATCCAGCCGATCAATCGGCCCAACAGGCTTTGGTTTTGGGATCCTGATGCAGGTGGCGGTGGCGAAGGAGGCGGGGGATTGTATGCGATGGTCGAACCAGCATTATTGTTCGCGCTGGGATTATAATTAACCCCCGATGTTCCTCCGCTGCCTCCTAAGCTGCCGATGGAACCACCACTGCCAGTCGTGGGCGGCGGCGGAATGTACTGCTGCTGGCCGTTGAGGTTATTTCCATAATTTGCCTTATCTGGTGTTATCTGCGTCAGTTGAGAACTTCCGCCACCAGAGGCACCCCCTCCGCTGTTTCCACCTGTGATGGTCGGTCCGAATTGCGGCTGGTTCACGGGTGGCGGGGGATTGATCATGGGAGTGGTGCCAGCAGTTGGGGAGGTGTACAAACTGGATCCTGAGCTTGATCGCGTGCTATTTGCTCCACTGTTTCCTGGCAGTGGCTGATCGTTTTTCCGCTGACTGCTGCTTCCGCCTCTCTGCTGAATATCGTTGATCAGGTCTGCCGCCGCATAACCGCCACGAGTTATCAATCTGCCGGCAAGGAACGCTTTTGACCACGGGTCCGGTGATCCAAAGAATGCGGCAACTTCCGTATAGGTTCCTGTCAAAATGTCCGGGTCGGGAACATTCGTATCCAGGAAATGTGGAATGACTTCACTCGCGACACCAAGGACAAATGCGGCGCCGATTGAAAATGTCACCGGTTCAAAGAACTCACCCCGCGGATCAACAAACCTCAGCGGATTCCCATCCGCATACGCATACGCCACCGGTTTCCAGCCCGGGCCGATTTTCTTCACGGGGTCGGTGGAGAGGAACAAGCCCGCGTCGGCGGAGTAGTAACGGGCGCGCATGAAGTAGAGGCCGGGGAGTTCCTCCATCACGCCCTGGCTGCCGACGAAGGTGTATGGATTTGAAATCTGCGATTGGAGATTTGAAATCGCCGACGAGCCAAGCGAGCGGCCATAGGGGGTGTAGGCGTATTGAGCGACGAGGTTCGTCTGGGCGTCGGTGAGGGCGATGACGTTGGCCTGGGCGTCAACGTGATAGCAGAGTAGGCCGTTGGTGGCGTCCACGCGATAGCTCAGGTCCGGGCCGTGAACGTACCAAGCGGTGATCTGGCCGGCGGCGGTGGTGTCGCACAGGATGCGTTCCATGTTGCCGGAGAGGTCGAGGACGTAACGCGTTTCCACGCCGTCCAAACGCCGGGCGATGCGGCGGCCCAGGGCGTCGTAGCGGTTGGTGATGAGTTTGGAGGTAAGGCCGGTGTCCCACAGGATGCTGGTGGTGCGGTTGTCTTCGTCGTAGGTGAGCCGCCAGGTTTGCGCGATGACGCCGCCGGCGGTCATGACGGCATTGGTGAGATTGCCGGAGGTGTCGTAGTGATAGGAAAAGAGTCCGCCCTCACCCTGGCCCTCTCCCCCAGGAGAGGGAACGCCATTCGTGGCAGTGTTGGTAATCGAACGGGTCTGGAGTCTTCCCGCCGCGCTGTAGTTGGCGGATTCTTCGGTGAAGAAAGGCAGCGGCCATTGAAGCGTGCCTTTTTCGCCGCCACCAATCTTGTTGCCGTTGCGGTCGTAGGCATAAGTCAAAGCCAAGTTGATGGTTGATAGTTGAGGGTTGAGAGGCGAATGGCTCAAGCCGGTGATGCGGCCGGCGGTGTCGAAGGTGTTGGTTTGAACGACGCCGTTGGGATAGACGCGGCGAACGAGTCGCCCGGCTTTGTCATACTGGTAATGCGTCTGGCGCGCGGCCCAGTCCACCTGATTGGTGAGCCGTCCGAGCGGGTCGTAGCGGTTGGTCAAGGTGCGATTGCCGGGATAGGTAAGACTGGTGACGCGGCCCAGGGCGTCCAGCCCGTAATCCACCGCCTGCCCGTGCGTGTCCACCGTGCGGGTCACGCGGTCGAGCGTGTCATACGTGAGGCTGGTGTTGGCCGCCGACACGCCGTTGACGCGGCGGCTGATGGCGCGGGGATTGTCGTTGTCGTCGTAGGTGTAGGTGTCTTCGCGCCCGGTGCTCAAGGTGTGCGTGGTCACGCGGCCCGCGGCGTCGTAGTGGCGTGTGCGGAGGGTTTGGTTGGGGTCGCGCTGGGTTTTGAGCCGGAGCATCGGGTCGTAGGTGTATTGCCACTCGAAGCCGTCCTGGTTGCGCTCCAACGTGCGCTCGTTGCGCGGGCCGTAGGCCATCACGTAACGGCCCGCAAGCGCGTCGGTGATGTTGGTGATGTTGCTGTTGCCGTCGTAATCGTAACGCCATGGGAAACCCTCGGGATCGGTCCATTCCTTGAGCCGCCCGCGTCCATCGTAGGCGTGCAACGAGGGATGGCCGTTGGGGGTGATGATTTGCGCGATGCGCCCGGCGGCATCGTAGGTGGTCTGGCGCGTGTTGCCGAGCGGGTCGGTTTCGGCAATCACGCGGTTCAAGCGGTCGTAGGTTTTGGCCCAGCGTTGGCCGAGCGGGTCGAAGAGCGCGAGGAGATTGCCGTTGGCGTCGTATTGGTTGGTGAGCGTGTTGCCGAGGGGATCGGCGACGCGCACGAGGCGGTTGGCGGCGTCGTAGAAGTTGGTGGAGGTGTGGCCGAGCGGATTGACGGTGCGCTCCGGCTTGCCCCGCGGGGTGAAGGTGAACTGCCAGACATGTCCAGCGCGATTGGTGGTGGCGACGCGCTGGTTCGCGGCGTCGTAGGCGTGGCGCGTGAACTGGCCCTTGCCGTCGGACTGCGCCAGGAGGTTGCCGCTCGCGTCCCACTGGCGCGTGAAGGTGCGGTTCAACGGATCGGTGGTGGTCAGGGCATTGCCGTTGAGGTCGTAGGTGAACGTGGTGGGGTCGTTGAACGGATTGATCTCCGCGAGTTTCCAGCCCACGTCGTTGACCGTGAACTGCCAGGTGTTCGTGGCGGGATCAGTGCGGGCGATGAGGAAGCCGTTGGTGTCGTAGGCAAATTGGGTGGTGCGCCCATTGCCGTCCGTGGAGGTGAGGACGAGACCGTTCGTGGCGTAAGTGTAACTGACGAGCGCGCCGAGGGCATCGCGATGCTGGAGCAGGTTGCCGGTGGCGTTGTCGAGTTCGTAGTGATTGGTCCAGCCGAGTGGATTCATTTCGCTGGTCACCTTGTTGAAGAAGCTGTGGATGGTCCAGCGGGTGACTTCGCCGTGCGCGTTCGTGCGTGCGATGACGTTGGCGCGGTCGTCGTAGCCGAAAGTGGTCTGCCAACCGAGCGGTTCGGTGATGGCGATGCGGTTGCCGTTGGTGTCGTAGGCGTAACTGGTGACGTTGGTCAGCGGGTCTTGCTGGGCGAGCACGCGGCCCTTGCGGTCGTAGGTTTCGGTCCAGGAATTCGTGCCCGGATCAATGCGCGTGATCTGGCGCTTGCCGGGCACGCCGTAGCGCGTGGCAGTGGCGCGACCGAGGGCGTCGAGCTGATTTGTCTGGCGTCCGTATTGGTCGTATTGCACGAAGACGTTGGTGAAGCCGCGCGGGTCAATGATGCGGGCAAGCAGGCCGTTGGTGCCGTATTGGAACTGCCAGGTGTTGTTGACGGCGGTGTAAAGGCCGGAGGTGTTCGTCAGGGACTTGGAAACCAGCCGGTTGGTGGCGTCGTAGGCGAAATTCACGCGCCAGTCGTTGAAGGTGACGTTGGTGAGCAGACTGCCTTGGTAGCGCAAGTCGTAGCGGCCATTGACGCTGTCCACGATCTGAGTCACGATCCCGCTGCCATCACGCAATAGTTGAAGCGAGTTTCCGTTGAAATCGCGCACGTCCACCAACAAACCGCGTTGAGTCTGGCTGCCGAAGAACGGATGCCGGTAACGGAAGGTCAACCGCTCGGACGTGCGCCATTCGCAGAAAGTGTTGGTGAAATACAGTTCACCGCGATATTCGCCATGCCGGGTGTGGTAATTGCCCGTCGGTATTCCCTCCTCCAGGTCCGCGTCCCATGTTTCAATTGAACCGTCCCAGTTCATCAAACCGATGGTCTCAATGCTGCCGGCGGGGAGAAAATCCTGACTGGGAATGACCCGCGATTCAAAACTGTGCCGCCAGCCCGGCCCCAACGGGCCCGCGGCGTACGGATCGGCGTTGCCCAGCTTGAAGCCGCCGAAGGCGTTGGCGCTGCTGTAGCCGATGCGGAAGTCGAACGCGAGGCCGGGCGTTGGCCGGGCTAAGGCCGTTTGTTGCCAGGCAAACGCGCCGGAAAGGGGCGCGAGCGCGTCGCGTCCGCCGTTGCGGAGCGAGTCGAATTTGGATTGTTCGCCAGACTGGCTGGCTTCCTCAAACTCCACCGCGCCCGTTGCCGTGGCGGTTTCCGTGCCTGCTGGCAGCGGCGCGGGGGCAAAATTGCGCAAGCGATCAGTCTGATTAGTCGAATAACCCAGCTTGAAATAGCCCTTGAGATTCGAGTTGTTGGTGGGCTGGTCGGAGAACATGAATTCGTTAATGAAGTTCCGGTCGAGAAACTCCTGGCGAATTGAGACTTCCTGAACTTCGCCGTATAGAAATCGTCCGCCCGCCCAGCCGCCGATGGAAATGCCATCGGTGTTGGCGGCGTTGCCCACGGTTTGAGGACTGGGAACGCTGAACACCTCGCGCCCGTCCACGTAACCGGTGAAGCTTTCTCCCTGCCGCACCACGGCGACGTGATACCAGCGGTCCAGATACGGGCGAACAATCAAGGCGTTGGTGAACGCGCCGGAGCCACGGGCGGAGAACTCGACGTTGCCGGTTTGAAAGTTGTATTGGATGAGAAAGGCATGGGGATTGGCCGGCGTTCCCGTCCGGCGATTGACCAGAATCGTCATGTTTTCGGTGAGGTTCGTCCCCGAAGGCACCGCCAGCTTGAACCAGCATTGCACTGTCAACACGTTGGCGGCGGGATTCCAACTCAACCCGCCGGAGGAATCGGCGACCTCCACACGCGCGTTGCCGGGGAAGGTCGCGGCTGATGCGGGAGGGATGCCCAAGGCAACCAGTAATACCAGACATGCGGGCAGTAGTGGGTAACGTCGGTTTGTACTCATGGATTACCAGTGCTCGAAAGCCGCAGTTGGACGGGTGCAGTGATGTTGTTGCAGCGCAGGACGCGGAAGGGAGCTTGGACGGTTGAGGTTTGCGCATCAGGAGCGGCGGTTCCGGCCAGCCCCAATTCCACGCGGGGAGCGTCCGCCCGGTCCAGTCGGAAGGCGACACAATCGTTCACGGTCACACCGCGTTGCCCAAAACAACACCCCACAGCTGCGGCCAGCAAGACCGCCACAATGCCGAGTCCATATCGAGCGGACTTCATGGTAAGCTGGGGGATATGCCTGCTCTGGTTTTGCGTAAAAAAGTTTTATCCGGCTTTGCAGCCTGATTGCCAGCCAAATCTGGCGAAGAACCAACTCAAGATTGGCCTGCCAGCCAGCCGGGCTGTCTTACCCTTTCTCTGATCCGCTACGTGTTTAACCCATTGAGAAGTGGAATCGCGGACGCTTCAACGCTGGATCCGCGCCGAACCGCCTTGGGCGAAGGCGCGCACCTGGTCCACGGTCGCCATGGTGGTGTCGCCGGGAAAAGTGGTCAGCAAAGCGCCGTGCGCCCAGCCGAGTTTGACCGCTTCCTCGGGCGACTCGCCGTTGAGCAGGCCGTAGAAGAAACCGGCGGCGTAGCCATCGCCGCCGCCCACACGATCCACCACGTCCAGTTCACACGTGGGTGCGGTGCAGGCCCGGCCATTGATCCACGCGACGGCACTCCAACTGTGGCGATTGGTGGAATGAACCTCGCGTAGCGTCGTCGCCACGATTTTGACGTGCGGATGTTTCTGGCGCACGCTTTTCATCATGCCCAGGAACGCGCTGGGATCGAGCTTCGACTTGGCGGCCACTTTCGGGCCGGGGATGCCCAGTCCAAGCTGCAAATCCTCTTCGTTGCCCACGAGCACGTCCACGTGCTTGACGATCCGATCCAGCACGGCCACTGCCCGCTCGTGGCCGCCGGAAATGTTCCAGAGCTTGGCGCGATAATTCAGATCGAAGGAGGTGACCGCCCCCGCTGCTTTCGCCGCCTGCATGGCTTCAATGATCAGTTCCGCCGCGGTCGGCGACAGTGCGGCAAAGATGCCGCCGCTGTGAAACCAGCGCACGCCGCCGGCAAAAATGGCCGGCCAGTCAAAGTCACCGGGTTTGAGTTGCGCCGCGGCTTCGTTGCAGCGGTTGTAGAACACCACCGGGGCGCGCACGCCCTGGCCACGGTCGCTGTAAACGGTGGCCATGTTCGGACCCTGAACGCCATCGTGTTTGAAGTGTTTATAGAACGGTTGCACGCCCATCCCCCGCACGCGCTCGGCGATCAGGTCGCCGACGGGATAAGCCACCATGGCCGTGGCGATGCCCGTGCGCAGCCCAAAGCAATCCGCCAGATTCGCGGACGCATTGAACTCACCCCCGCTGACGTGAATCTGACATTCGGTGGCTTTGCGGAAAGGAATGATGCCCGGATCGAGGCGATGCACCAGTGCGCCAAGGGATAGAAAATCCAGCGCCCCATCTGAACGAATGTTCAACCCATGTTTCATCTGTGTTCCTGAAGGTTTGTTGATCCGATTCAAGCTGCCCATGATGGCCGCATGATCCAAAGGGGACGCCGGTTCGTCAACGTCACAGAAAGCGGCCCGCCGAGAACCACAAACACGATCGCACACGTGGCGTATCGTCCGGGTTCGCCCCAGGCACGGTCGAAGCACGCACCTGCCTGCATCCACGGTGCAAACCCGCCCAAACGGACGACCGTGAATCCCACGGTGCCGCGCGACACCAACGTGGCTTGCGACGGCGGCGCGGCGTGAGGCCGGATGCCGGCACCCGGCTCACGAAGCACTGCGGTTCGAGTCCAACCACGGGGCTGTTCCGCGGTATGCCGCCGCAACGGCTTATTGGCTCAAGCGTCGCAACCGGTAGAAGCGCGTCGGCGCCGTGGCGGAAGTCGGGTCAATGTAGGGATACGGCGACGTTTCCAAGTTGAACTGCAACAGCCGGCTCCAGTGCGTGAGGTTGGTGGACATCAATAGTTCGTACTCCAACCCTATGTCCCCTGTGATCGTCAGTTGCATAAGATTGGCGGGCAGCCGGCTTATCGCAAGACTGGAGCCTTCGCCGGTCACCGTTACTTGAAACGTCTGCGTGGCGCTCAAGGACGGCGCGCCATTGTCGGCTACACGGACGGCTACCGGGTGGGTGCCGACCTGGGTCTGGGCCGGAGTCCAGGTGAGCAATCCGCTGCTTGGATTGATCGTCATGCCCGTTGGCGCGGTGGTGAGGCTGAAGGTCAGTGTATTGGCCGGCAGGTCCGCGTCCGATGCCTCGGCTTGCACGGACAGCAAAAAGCCAAAAGACAGGGCTTGATCGGCAATGGCGGTCAGCACGGGGGCCACGTTGACCTCATTCACGGTCACCGTGAACGTGTTGGTGGCGCTCAACTGTTGATTGATCAGCGCGGCGGCGTTGGTGTCAGTCACCACCACCGTGATGACGTTAGTGGACGGACCTTGAGCTTCGGTCGGCGTCCAGGCGATCGCGCCGGTGTTGGGATTGATCGTCATGCCCGCAGGCGGTGACACCAGCGTGAAGGTCAATGGATTGGCCGGCAGATCACTGTCCGTGGCCGACGCGGAGACGTTGAGGCTCGTGAGTTCATCAATCGTCTGGTTGGCGGGCACGGTGAGTTGGGGCGCGTGGTTCACTTCGTTGACCGTTACGGTGAATGTATTGGTCGTGCTCAATTGCTGATTGGCGAGCGCGGCGGCGTTTGTGTCGGTAACCACCACGGTGATGACATTGGTGGATGGACCCTGCGCCTCTGTCGGCGTCCAGGCGATGGCTCCGGTGTTGGGATGGATCGTCATGCCCGTCGGCGGCGAAATGAGGGAAAAGGTCAACGGATTTGCCGGGAGGTCACTGTCCGTGGCGGAGGCGGAGACATTCAGGGCCGTCAGCTCGTTGATCGTCTGATTGCCGGGCACGGTGAGTTGGGGCGCGGTATTCACCTCGCGTACGGTCACGGTAAAGGTATTCGTCACGCTCAGTTGTTGGTTGGCCAAGGCGGCGGCGTTGGTGTCTGTGACCACCACAGTGATGACATTGGTGGATGGGCCTTGCGCCTCCGTCGGCGTCCACGCGATGGCGCCGGTGTTGGGATTGATCGTCATGCCGGCGGGCGGCGAAACGAGCGAGAAGGTGAGGGGATTGACCGGCACATCACTGTCCGTGGCCGACGCCGACACGTTGAGCGGGGTCAACTCATCCAGCGTCTGGTTGGCCGGCACGGTCAACTGCGGCGGCGTGTTCACTTCCCTCACCGTCACGGTGAAGCTGTTCGTGGTGCTCAACTGCGTGGCATTGACGGCCAGCGGACTGCTATCCGTAACGACGACGATGATCGTGTTCACAGACGGCCCTTGGGCTTCGGTTGGCGTCCAGGCAATGGCGCCGGTGTTGGGATTGATCGTCATGCCGGCGGGCGGATTGACGAGGCCAAAGATCAATGGATTTGGAGGCAAATCGGCGTCAGTGGCGGAAGCGGATACGCTCAACGGCGTCAATTCGTCAACGATCTGGTTGCCCGGCACGGTGAGTTGTGGCGGCGTATTCACTTCCCGGACGATCACGGTGAAGGTGTTGGTATCGCTCAACTGCTGTTCGTTCACCGCGTCCGGGTTGAAGTCCGTGACGACCACCGTGACGGTGTTGGTGGAAGGTCCTTGGGCTTCCGTGGGGGTCCACGCGATCGCGCCGGTGTTGGGATTGATGGTCATGCCGGCGGGCGGATTGACCAGGCTGAACGTGAGCGCGTTGACCGGAATGTCGGGGTCGGTGGCCAAAGCCGAAACATTGAGTGTCGTCAGTTCATTGATGGTTTGCTGGCCTGGCACGGTGAGTTGCGGCGGTTCGTTGATTTCGTTGACGATGACCGTGAAGCTGTTGGTGCGGATGAAGGGCGTGCCATTGACGACATCCGTCACCCGGGCAACGAAGACGTTGGTGCTGGGACCGTCCGCTTCGGTGGTGACCCAGGTGATGGCCGCGTTGGTGTTTCCCAGCGGATTCAGCGCGGCTCCCGGTGGCCCGGAAATCAAGTCGAAGGTGAGCAGCTTTTCGGGTTCGTCCGGATTCTGCGCCGAGATGGCCACATTGAGCGTCGCGCCCTCGTTGAGGAATTGCGTGGCTGGCACGATCAAGTCGGGCGGCACGCGGGACTGTTTGAGGCTATAAGGACCAGTTTGGTTGAGGTAACGCGCGGCGGTCACCAGCGTGTAGTTGCCTTCATTGGTAATCACGATGGAGAAACCGTTGGAGCGGTTGACGGAGCTGGCCGCGAAGACATCGCGGACCAGCGCGCCCGACGGGTCGTAGAGCCGCAGCCACGGAGTAAAGTCGGTGGCGACCATGCGGAACACGTTGCTATCCCCGAGCGTGCCGAAGAACGTCCAGACGTCGAGATCGCCCACGGAGTTTGTACCCACGATGGTCCATCCGTTCGTCAACACGCCTCCCTCATCCCCCGGAGCGGCGGTGACCTCACCCGGTGCCTTGGCCAGGCTCAGAATGTAAGGACCTCCCACGTTGATGTAATAGGCACTGGCGATCACCGTGAAGGTGCCGCTGTTGGTGGCACGGAAGCTGGCTTCGCCCTCTCGATTGACCGTAGTGGCGCTGGTGCTGGCTGAGAGCAGCGCGCCGTCCGGTCCGTACAGACGAACCGAAGGCGTGAACCCCGTGCCCCCCATCCGCACGACGATGTTGTCGCCGGCATTGGCCATAAAGTCCCACACGTCCAGATCGCCCACGTCAATCGTGCCGCTGTGTTGCCACCCGTTGGTCAGTGGTCCGCCGGTGTCATCAGGCGCAAGGGTGATGTCGCCAGGAGCTATGGCCAGGCTCAGAAGGTAAGGACCTCCCACGTTGATGTAGTAGGCACTGGCGATCACCGTGAAGGTACCGCTGTTGGTGGCGCGGAAGCTGGCTTCGCCATCCCGATTGACCGTAGTGGCGCTGGTGCTGGCCGAGAGCAGCGTGCCGTCCGGTCCGTACAGCCGAACCGAAGGCGTGAACCCCGTGCCGCCCATCCGCACGACCAAATTGTCGCCGGCGTTGGCTGTAAACGTCCACACGTCCAGATCGCCCACGTCAATCGTGCCGGTGTGCTGCCAGCCGTTGGTCAGTGGCCCGCCGGTGTCGCCGGGCGCAATAGCAACGCCTCCCGGCGTCTTGGCCAGACTCAGGATGTAAGGGCCAGCGCCATTGATATAGTATGCGCTGGCGACCACCGTGAACGGGCCGCTGTTGGTGGCGCGGAAGCTGGCTTCGCCATCCCGATTGGCCGTAGTGGCACTGGTGCTGGCCGAGAGTAGCGCACCGTCCGGACCATAAAGCCGAACCCAGGGCGTGAACCCCGTGCCGCCCATCCGCACGACCAGATTGTCGCCGGCATTGGCTGTAAACGTCCACACGTCCAGGTCACCCACGTCAATCGTGCCGGTGTGCTGCCAACCGTTGGTCAGTGGGCCGCCGGTGTCGCCGGGCGCAACTACGACGCCTCCCGGCGTCTTGGCCAGACTCAGGATATAAGGGCCAGTGCCATTGACATAGTATGTGCTGGCGACCACCGTGAACGGGCCGCTATTGGTGGCGCGGAAGCTGGCTTCGCCATCCCGATTGACACTAGTGTTGCTGGTGCTGGCCGAGAGCAGCGCGCCGTCCGGTCCGTACAGACGAACCAAAGGCGTGAAGCCTGTGCCGCCCATCCTCACAAGGATGCTGTCACCGGCCTCAGCCATGAACGTCCACACGTCCAAATCGCCCACGTCAATCGTACCGCTGTGCTGCCAGCCATTGCTCATAGGTCCACCTTCATCCCCCGCCGACACGGTGAACTCACCCGGGATGCGTGCGAACCGCAGATTGTAATCGCCCGAGCCAACCCCGTAATGACTGCTGATTTCCACTGTGTACGTGCCGGAAACGATCGCTTGAGTCGTTGCCTCCGCATCCCGGTTGACCGAACTGGCGCTGGTGCTGCCCGCCAGCGGCACACCGTCCGGGTCGAACACCACGATACGCGGGGTGTACGTTCCCGCTCCCGCGCGCAGCACGATCCGGTCTCCCGACGTGGCGGCAAAGCTGTAGGTGTTGGTGGTGTTGAGCGCCAGCGTTCCGGGGTGGTTGGCGCCGTTGGCGAGCGGATTCTGGCCGCTGGCGTCGGAGATACTCAAGATCAGTAGTGATGAGAGCGTCACCAAGGAGGTTGAGCAGAATGGAGTTTGCGTCTCTGAGGCCCGCGACGAATTTGAGATGTTTCGTTTCGTAATCATTGTTTTGCCTTTGATCTGTAGGTTTTGCTTGTACGACCGGATCAAACAGCTCCTCGACGAATTGAAGAACCACTCAACTACCAGCCTGAATTCATAAACCTCGACGCCACGCCATGCGTCACCCTCCCAAATCATTGACGCGCGGAGAACCCGCCGCGCGACGGTGAAAGTTCTGACCTCCCGCCACGGACCGTTTAGCTCAGGGCTACGTCCAGCCAGAAGACCGGCAACGATGCATTGCTACCTGCTTGCCATCCCGCGCACCGACCTGAACGGTGCTGACTGTAGAAAGATCCACGGGCGCCGCGAAGTTGCACGGCGTGAGTTGCGACAACGCTTACTTTGCTTTGACCACCCAGCCGGCCTTGATGGTCACGTCGCCCTCGTAGGAGGCGCGACTGCGGTCGGCTTGCGCCGCTTGAATCGTAATCTCGCCCACCAATTTCTCGTCGGTGAACACTACGTTGCCCTGGTCGTCCTTCACGTCCAGTGTCTCGTAAAGATTTAGTTTGTCGCCATCCTTGAACCCATGCTGCGTGCCCAAGGACACGATGATGGCGCTCTTGCTCGGCGCCGCCAGCACCTTGCCAGGCGTGCTGCGCAGTGCCTGCGCGGCGGCATCGGCAGCATTCGCCTGCTGATCGGCGGTCCGGGCCTTTTGTTTGCGGCGACCAGACTCCGGCAACGTCACAGGTTTGACTTCGTCGGTGATCAGCGTGAGGGCTTTCACCGTGGCCTTGCCCAGCGCGCTGTCCATGAATTCTTTGTTGTCGAATCCGACGCGGCCACCGTGGCCGGTGACGTTGACTCCCACGTCGAAGCCTGTGCCCTTTTCTTCTGCCGTTGCGGAGCCGGTCTTGATGATCTTACGGTTGGCTGCATCCACGAGGCGCCAGTCAATCCGCACGTCCGAGGTGGTCTGCTTGATGCCGAGATTGCCGAAACTACGTGGCACGAATCCGCCAAGTCCCAATTTTTGTTCCTTGTGGCCGAAGCGGGTCACTTTGGCGGTGAACATGAAATCCGCCGCCGCGAATCCGCCCTTTTCCACCATCTCAGCCGCGTCCACCCAACCGTCCTGGCCCATCTTGATCTCGTCCTTGAGCGTTTCCATTTGGGTCGTCTCCAACACGGTGAACTTGTTGATCTTGCCCAACTCGGTGATGAGCATTTCGGCCAGCCCCGCGCCGAGGGCCGGCTGCCAGTATTGAATGTGAGTGATGTCGCCGCTGAACGGTGCCACGATGAGCGAGGGGAGTTCGTCCTGTGCGGCCACTCGGAGAGGCAGCGCCGCCAGCATCACGGAACAACCAACAAGGGTGAGCAGGTTCTTTTTCATTGTTGTGCTCAGGGTTAATGGGGGTTCGATTCGACGGTTAAGCACGCGACTTCATGGGCAGTTTTCTGGCGCTGAAACTTCATTAATACATTCGGTTCTCGCTTCGACGCATCTGGTGCCACCGTTGGTCGCCATTCGCAACCGGCCCGGTTTGACTCCGCGCCATTCCACAGCCCGTACGGTAGTCAACCGCGACACCAACAACAGATGAGTCACCATTATCTAAGACCAACCTTCGCACTTTGACAAGCGGTTTTGCAGACGGATTCTGACGAGGAGATTTCGCAACTTCGCAACTATCCCTTGACCCAGTTTCGTGAACCCCGTATGCCTTTCGTAGGAAGTTGGTCTGAATGAACACTACACTTCAGCATCTTGGGCGCAGCAAATCCGCTTCGGCTTCGAACGGCATGACTCGTCGCAAATTCCTCCAGCACGGTTTGGCCGCAGCCAGCGTCCTGGCCATGCCGACGATCATTCCGGCTTCAGCACGGGGCGGGAACGGCACCACACCGCCCAGCGAACGCATCACCGTCGGTTTGATTGGCAAGGGGCTGATGGGCAGCGGGCATCTGCGGGTGATCGCCCATCGCTCCGATACGCAGCTTCTGGCGGTGTGCGACGTGGACAAGTCGCGCCGCGAGCAGGGTCGCGAAATCGCCGATGCAACTTACGCGGCCAACGAACCGAGCGGCGGTTACAAGGGCTGCGCGGCCTACAATGATTATCGCGAATTGCTGGCGCGACCGGACATTGATGCGGTCCTCATCGCCACGCCTGATCATTGGCATTCGTTGCAGGCGATTGATGCGGCCAAGGCAGGCAAGGACATTTATTGTGAGAAGCCGGTTTCCGTGACCATTCAGGAAAGCCGGAAGCTGGTCGAGGTGGTTCGCCGTTACGGGCGCGTTTTTCAGACCGGCACGCAGTATCGCTCCATTCCCGACATTCGCCGCGTGTGCCAGTTCATCCGCGATGGCCGGCTCGGCAAGGTGAAGTCTGTGTTCACGCTCTATCACAACATCCACGGCAACATTGCCGGCGGACGGTTCGCGCCCTTCGCCGACGTGGTAAGCCCGGACCGCTGCGGCAAAAGTTATCCGCCCATGGATTTCGCCCTGCCGGCTGAACCGGTGCCCGAAGGTTTGGATTGGGACTTGTGGGTCGGCCCCGCGCCGTGGCGGCCTTACAATCATCTCTACCACACGAATCCCACCCCGGGCGTCGTGCCGTGGGCGTTTGCCGATGCGTTCGGCGTCACTTCCTCCACGTGGTTCCTGTCGCACTCGGCGGACGTGATCCAATGGGCGCTCGGCTACGAGAACAGTGGTCCGGTGGAAATCATTCATCCCAGCACCGGCCAGTTTCCCACGATGACGTGCCGATACGCCAACGGCACGTTGCTGCATCTCGTGGATCATTGGGGACAGGTGAAAGACCTTTACCACGCTGTGCCGGCAACGGCGCGGATTGCGGGCAACTTCGGCGGGTTGTTCGTCGGCGAACGCGGCTGGGTGACGACCATGTCCACCGGCGGACAGATCGAGGGCGAACCGGAATCCTTCTTCGAGGAGATGGAACTTAAGCGCACGCGCGAAGTGAACATCGGCGCGAACAATCATCACTCGAATTGGATCGAGTGCATCCGCACCCGAAATTCGCCCAGCGCGGATGAGGAGATCGGCCATCGCGGAGCCAGCCTCGGTCATCTGGCCAACATCGCCTGCTGGACGGGGCGATCCTTGAATTGGGATCCGGTGAAAGAGGAGTTCGGGAACTGCGATGCCGCGAACCGATTACGCTCGCGGGCGATGCGGTCGCCATGGAGGATGTGAGAAGCACTGATATGCAAATCAGCAGCATACCGACTGAAGCAGGATTGTCTCCCTCACCCCGACCCTCTCCCGCTGGGAGAGGGAGAATTGTCCGCCGGTTTTGGAGAAGTTGTGAGTTGGAGATAACACGAAAGACGCAGGAGCTAACTCGACCACACGGTCGGTGTTCCCTCTCCCTCAGGGAGAGGGTTAGGGTGAGGGTGAAACTATGGAAACTCTGATGAAGATACGAATTCTAACGGCCACGGTGCTGTGGACGACGCTACCTGTCTTCGGCGCGGAATCCTTCGTCAAGAACCCCGAGGAGCGCGCGCGAATTGAACAAGCCGTTCCCACCAAAGCCTTGGTTCAACCGGTCAAACCACGTCGCCTGTTGATCTTCACGCTCAACGTCGGTTACGGTGGACATCCTTCCATCGCCCACGCCAACGAAGCATTTACACTCATGGGCAAGAAAACCGGCGCGTTCGAAACGGTAGTCAGCAACGATCCCGCGGTTTTCCGGCGTGAATCCCTAAAGCAGTTCGACGCGGTGTTCTTCAACAATACGGTGGGCAATTGCTTCACCAACGCAGAGCTGCGTCAGAATCTCGTGGAGTTTGTTACCGGTGGCGGCGGGTTGATGGGTGTGCATGGAACTTCGGTGGCCTTCACCCGCTGGCCGGGCGCGATTGAGGACTGGCCGGAGTTTGGGCTGATGATCGGCGCGCGCGGCGCGGCGCACAAGGAAAGCAACGAACACGTCTGGATCAAACTCGATGATCGCGAGCATCCGTTAAACAGGGTATTTGGCGGGCAGGATTTCGATTATCGCGACGAGTTCTTCCGCTTCGGCGAACCTTATTCACGCCAGCGCGTGCGTGTGCTGTTGAGCATTGATACCACGAAGACCGACATGCATGCCGGCCAGCCGCGCGGCGATGTCATCCGGGCCGACAACGACTACGCGCTGGCCTGGGTGCGGAATTATGGTCAAGGCCGAGTGTTCTACTCGACCATTGCGCATAACCCACACGTTTTCTGGGACGCAAAGATGTTGCAGTTCTATCTGGGCGCGGCGCAATTCGCGCTCGGTGATTTGCCTGCGCCGACCACACCCAGTGCGAAGCTGACTCCCGCCATGCGCGCACACGAAAAGCTCGGCTGGCGGCTTGGCATCGAAGCTTACACATTTCACAAGTTCACGTTCTTCGAGACGATTGAGAAGACCGCACAACTCGGTCTGCCCTACATCGGCGGATTGAGTTTTCAGAAGGTCAGCCAGGATATTCCGAAGAACTTCGATCCCTCACTCAGCGATGACGAGTTGCGACAGATTCGTCTCAAGCTCGAAAGCGCCGGGCTGCGCTTGCTCACGTTTTACATTCAGGACATTCCCAACGATGAAGCCGCGGCCCGGAAGATTTTTGAGTTCGGCCGCAAAATGGGCGTCGAGACGTTCATGTCCGAACCCAAGCTGGAGGCGTTGCCATTGATAGACCGGTTCTGCAACGAATACGGCATCAATGTTTCTCTGCACAATCACGACCAGAAAGGTTCGCCGGATTACTGGCATCCCGACAAAATCCTTCAGGCGTGCGAGGGCCGCAGCAAACGCATCGGCGCTTGCGGCGACCTCGGCTACTGGATGCGCTCGGGCATTGATCCCCTCCAAGCCGTGCGGACGCTCAAGGACCGCTTGCTCACGGTGCAGATGCACGACCTGCACGCTGCGAGCAGCGACGGCCACGATGTGCCCTGGGGAACGGGCGTGGGCAGGTCGGAAGAATTCTTCCGCGAACTGCATCGCCTGGGTATCAAACCAACGATGATCGGCATGGAGTATTCCTACGATTGGTTTGAGTCCATGCCCAAAGTGGCGCAGTGCATTGAGTTCTTTAACGCGACAACTTTGAAACTTGCGCCCTGACCCGGAGACACCCATGCCGCAATCCAGCCCCACCCAAACGAAGCCAGATGCTGTCGCACTGGACGCCGCGTTCGAGGCGTTGAAGACCTACGACCAAGGTTCAAGCCGCGGCGCGCTCATGCCGATTGACGAAGCCGTGATGGCATCGCTCGAAAGTCAGTCCGCCCAAAAGGAACTGGAACAGCGGCTGATTACGGCGCTTAAGAAGGGCGGTTCAGCCGTCGCGCGCGAGTACATCTGCTCCAAGCTGACGATGATCGTCTCCGAAGCATGTGTGCCGGCACTGGCGGCGCAGCTCACGGCGCCCGAGTTTGCCACGGCGGCACGCAACGCCCTCGAGGCCATTCCCGGTGCCCAGGCGACGAAGGCCCTCCGCGACAGTCTGCCAGGAACGGAAGGTCCGCAGAAGATTGGCGTGATCAATTCGCTGGGCGCGCGACGCGATGCCGATGGTGTGCGCGCGTTGACTCCGCTGCTCAAGCATGACGACGTTGGAGTGGCTGGTGCCGCCGCGGCGGCTTTGGGAGACATTGCTACCACCAATGCCGCGAAGGCACTGCGTGAGTTCCAACCGCAGGTACCCGAGGGGCTTCGCCTGAGAGTGGCGGATGCCATTCTGACCTGCGCCGAGCGATTGCTGGTCGCTGGCAAGCCAGCGGACGCGCAGACGCTTTACCGGCTGCTTGACTCTACTGCCCATCCCAAGCACGTCCAGCACGCCGCGGCCCGCGGGCTGGAACTGGCTTCGGGGAAGGAATAGTCTGAGAGTGCCTGACAGGAAGACGGGTGGCAGGACGATGAAGTCGTGTGATGACGATTCTCCCTCCCCCCGAACCCTAT
>JAHCLO010000027.1 GCA_026125285.1 Verrucomicrobiia bacterium
CAACCTGACTCGAAACACCCTCGGCTCAGAGTCTGAAGCCAGTTCCATGAACTCAATCTCGCCGCCTGTGCCGTTGGTGAACGAGATTTCCGACCAGGGCGTGAGCAGGTTCAGTTGACGGGCTTGCACGCGATAAAGCCGGCCCGTGACGGTCGAATAGCGAAAGGAGAAACCTGCGGTTCCAGCCGACAGGGAATGGAGCTTGAACACGGACTGCGGATCGTTGGGATCCGTGCCGGCCAGATATTCGCCCAGGTTGCTGAGGCCGTCTTTGTCCGCATCCAGCACGGCATCCGCTGGATCGAGTCGGTCCAGGCCGTGGGCTTCCTCCCAGATATCCGGCATCAAGTCGCCATCGTAATCGGCCTGTTCGATGGCTGGCGGTTTGGACTCGTACGCGCCGATGCTGGGCGGCGCCGCGTAACAACGCTCACGCAAATCCGCACGCACGTTGGGCAGCTTGCGGCCCTTACCCGTCGCCGGACTGTTGGTTGCCACCGAGTAATCGCCCGCTGTCGGGTTGTGGAACAATGGATTCAGCGCATAAACGCCATTGGTTTCCGGCGCGGGCAACGTCGGTTGTGAGTGGCTTGGCTGATTGAACGCGTACCACAGATTGTTCGCGAACTCGAAGGAAGCGGCGTCCGTGTTCGCGCCGATGTTCACATACGTGCTGATCTGCGAGCGATCGAAGTAAACCAGGTTGTTGATGAACTGGCTTTGGCCGCACGGTAGGAACGTGTAACCGCCGCTGGAAACCGTTTCCTGCAGGATGCGCATCAGCCAGCGGGTTGGCTGAATGATCGTGTTGTTGGCCACGAGTGAATTCACCGCGCCGACAAACGCCACCGGCGTGTCCGAGCCGTGGAATAGATTTGCAATCACGCGAATGTTCTTCGCCTCGGAATTCGGCGCGTTCGGGACCAGCGGCGGGCGGAAGAACTGGAAACCCGTCGAACCGCCGAGGTTGATCGCACGGGCGCCGGCATTGGTGAAGGAGTTCCAGCGAATGTCAATGTCCTCGCTGCCGCCCTTGCACTGGATGGCATTGCTGCCCGCGTCGGTGAACTTGTTGCGCGCGATGACGCCACCGTGGCAGCCGACATGATCAATGCCGCTGCCGCCCGTGCTCATCCGCGCAAACTCGCAATCGAGCACGAAGTAATCGTTCACGCCGGAGAGCTTGAGGCCGTCGTTGTTGCCGCCCGTGCCGATGTCGTGGATGAAGAGATTGCGAAAGATGACATGCCGCGTGGCATTGCTGTTCGCGTATTCGCCGCCGTCGTCGCAGTTGATCCCGTTGGCGGTGGCGCCGGCGACTTCGAGGTTTTCCAGAATCACATAGCGCACGCGTGAGAGCTGCATGGCGGTGGCCCCGCCACTGATGACCGGCCGTGCCTGCCCCGGCACCCCGCCCAGCCAGATCGGGGCATCGGATGTGCCAGCGAGATTGCCGATGGACGTGCCCGCCGGGTAAATGCCCGGCAAAAGGCGAATCGCATCGCCCGGTTGCACGCCCTGCAACGCGCGGCTGATGGTCTGATAAGGATTCGCCTGCGAGCCGTTGCCCGTGGAGTTGTGGCCGGTGGGTGAAATGAAAATCTCGCGCAACGGCGACTTGCCATCGGCGAAAGTGCGGATGGAATCGCAGGATTCAGCGGCGTGGGCAGTCGCCAAGGTGAACGCAAGCAGCAGCGTGCTCGCGACGCGTCGGAAGAAGACCGGTTGCATGACCCCAATGTGCGTCAGGGCGGAGTTTGTTTCGAGGTCAATATTTGCACGTCATGGTTACGACTTCACCGGTCAGACGGCGGTCTGCGGTTCAAAACTGGATGGCCAGTTCGCGCGGGTGAGTTTCGTTGCCGAACCGAAGCCACAACAGCCCATCCGATACTGAATGTTGAAAGTCCGCCACCGGTTTGCCAGCCAGCGTGATGGAACGCGGCGGCTTCGTGGCACTCAACAACACAATCGCCGAGGTTTTGCCGACACCCTCGACGGTGTAGGAAACGGATTTGGCATCCTGTTGCTTTGGCAATGCCTTGCAGGCGGAGGCGAGAAGTTGAGGCGTCCGACTGCGTGCGGTGTCGAGGTCGCGCAGGAAGTACCGCGCGCCGGGCGTCAGTTCGATGTTGTTCTGCACGCGCAACTCGGGGTCGAACAAATTCACGAAGCGACCGTGAAGTTGCTTGGGCGCGCCGGCAACGGATTCATCCAATCCGGCGGCGATCAGGTATGGTCCCCGACGCAGCAAGAGGTAATTCGTTTCGCGCCATTTCAGCTTGGCGGACAGCGCGGCGTGTTTCACAAGTTGAATCAGCCGTTCATCGCCCTGCGCGTCCCGGGCAAGTTGAACTGGGCTTTCCTTCCACCAGACCACCTCGCCTTTGCCATGCTTCCAGTTGACCCGGGTAGCCGCAGCCTGACCGGCGCTGTCCCCACCAAACGAAAGTTGCTCAAACAGGTGTTTCCGCGGCGTGGCGTAGCTTAAGCCACCGGTGTTCCACCATTCGCGCACGGCATGGTAAGGGTCGGAGTCATCATCACACACCAACAGCCGGCCGCCGCGTTTGACCCAATCCGCGAGGGAAACGTGAACCTCGGGCGCAAGCGGCTTCATCCCGTGATACGAAAGGAGCAGCACGCGGAAGTCCGCGAGATAACGCGGCACCGTGAGGTTCTCCAACTGCACGGGCGCCACCGGGATGCCGCGCTTCAACAGCGGCAACGCGAGTCCATAAAACTCGCTCAGGTGTGGGTCGCCGGGACGGGGATCGCCACGTTGAAACATGAGGGAGTCGCTGATGATCACGCCAATGCCGGTCGTGCCGCAATCCCACTCGACGCGCTTCTGCTTCATGTCATTGAGCGCGTTCATAACGATTTGCAGCTCGGTCGCGTACGGCTGCGGGATGGGCTGGCGGTCCTCGGGTTTTGCGGACGACGGATAGCGGCCGGTGAAAACGCGCTCCGGCCACGGCGCGACTTCGTATTGCCAAACCTCCGGCTGCAGGAGCGACGCCACGAGCGTGGATTCCCAGTTGCGCTGGTAATCGTCCCAATCGTAGTTCGGATTGTCCTCGATCGGATCGTTCAAATACCAAACCGTGCGGCCCGTCGCGCGGACGAGATTTTGCATCGCGCCATATTCGAGGAACGCCGTCTCGAAGGTGCGCTCGCGCAATTGTCCGCGAAATAGATTTGGTGTGCGCGAAGTGCCGGTCCAGACTTGGGCGATGTAACCGTCGCAGCCGTTGAGCCGCGTGAGTGAGGATTCCGGACTGACGATGCGCCAGTGCGCGTAGTTGAGCAGACTGTGGGTGGGCACGTAACAACGGACCTTGCGCCCGGTGCGCTGGTTGTAGTCCTGGACGTAATCGAAGACCTGCTGCAACGCTCGCCGGTAGAGGAAATACTTGAGCTTCGAGGACCGCCACTGCGCGTCCACCGAACTGTGCGGCGGATGCCAGTCTTCGCCGAAGTGCGCGCGCCATTCGCGTTTGAAGCCTTCCGAATAACCGCCGCGCACCCAGAACTCCGGCTCTTCGAGATGGATGGCTTCTGCGCCCGCGTCCAGCGCGCGTTGCACACCCACGCAAAGGAATTTTCCGAAGTTCGTTCCGGGCGACATGTAATAGACATCGCCGCCGTGACTGATCTTATTGCCGTTGCGGTCCGTTTGCGCTTCGTCCTCGTGGTTGACGCCGTCAAAGCGACCATAGAGATAATCCTGGTAATTCCCCCACGAGACGCCGGTCATGACGTGAATGCGATAACCGCGATCGCGCCAGGTCTGGATGCGTTGCGGCAGGCCGGGATCAATGCCGTAAACGATGGCGACATCCGAACGCAGATTGCCCGCCTCGCTCCACGCGCCACCGGTCTGGAAACAGGTGCGCTCCAACATTTGTTGTGGATCGGGCGGAAAGGGCGGGGGCAACTCGGCCGCACGCAACGCTCCAACGAAGGGAAGACCCGGCAATAGAAACAGCAACTTGCGAAGCATGACCAGAGGTTGCGCAATGTCCGAGGCTCAATTCAAGCAGAAGCCGATTGCCTCCGTGGACAGGCCGCCATAATGTTGCCCTCATTGAGCGCTGCGGAATCCAGATACATTGAGAAACGTCGTCCCACCGGACGGCCACAGGCGCAACGCGCCCCGTCCGCCGCCGAACCGGGATTGACGCCGCCAGCCGAGTTTGGCGGGAACGCCGAATGGTTGCGTTTGTTGTCGCAGGATCTGCCGAAGTTCATTCCGTTTCTCACCCGCAAATGCGGCGTGGAATTCCGCGGGCGCATCCTGGAAGTCAGCGCCGGGGTTGCGTGGTTTAGCGCGGAACTCTCCAAGCTGCCACGCGTGGTGGAAGTCATTGCCACGGATTACCTGGCGGAAACGCTCAAGCATCAGGCACCACAGGTCTTCAAGTTGTTGCGCGCGCACGAGGCAAAAATCACCCGCATGCCGGCCGATCTGCATCGGTTGGACTTTCCAGACAATTACTTTGACTTCGTGGTGTGCTCGGCGGGCCTGCATCGCGCCGTCAACTTGCCGCAGTTGCTGCGGGAAGCCCGGCGGGTCCTGAAACCAGGCGGACAGTTTGTTTCCATTCGTGAACCGGTGTGTCCGCTCGTCCGGCCGTCAGCGTCCGCCCGCCGAAAGCGCACGGGGTTGATTTCCGTGCATGACCAGACTCCACAGCACACCGCGGCGGAGTACCGGGAGTTTTTCCGGCGGGCCGGCCTGGCGGTGGTCGCCCGGCGGGTGAATCTTGCTTCCGGGTTGAAGTACTACTTCGATGAAGCGGTCAACGGTCTTACCCACGCCCGATATGCCTTCATCGGCTCCAAGCGAGGCCGGGCGTGAGCAACTCGGCGTTTCTTCCATCCCGCGCCCGGGTTGTGAACGGGCCGGTTGGTGATGGAAATTGTTCACCAGCTTCAAGTGCTGGCTAACATCCTGCTGATTCGCCGGCGGAAACTTGGAAATGCGACCTCGAAAAGCGATTCTGGCAAGCCTTGCGACAGGCGGCGTTGTGATCGTGGCGGGAATCCGGCTCGGTTTACCTGATGCCTCAATGCCCACGCCAGCGCACACTGCCGCCCCGGAAGTGGACACCGAATCCGCCCCGGCCAAAGCTGGCAAGTCGAACTTCTTCACGAAACGCAGTTCGTCCCGCCCGCTGGCTGCGTCCGGTGACGCCACTTCCGCCACCGCCACCCACGCCTTGGTCAATGGTGTGGAAGTCAGCGCGGAATGGGAGCTGCGTCTGGCGGAACTGCTCCGTTCGGACGTGCAACCTTCGGAGAGGGGCCGACAACTGTTGGAAATGCTGCCGCAGTTGCCGCCCGCCGGCCGGTTGCAGGCCCTTCGCCGCGCAGCCGAAATGCTTCCCGACGATGGCTATGCACCCCTTAACAAAATGCTGAGTGACCCGGAGACGCCGGCAGATGAACTGGACGCCCTGATGCGCGACCTGCTGCACCGGCCCGATTCTTTGAAACTGCCCGCCCTCCTCACCGTGGCGCGCACCGGCGAACATCCCTATCGCGGTGATGCCCGGGACATTCTCGCCGTGGTGCTGGGGGAAGACTTCGAGGAGGATTGGAGCACCTGGGAGAAGGTGATCGCCGCCTGGGTGGAACAAGAAACCGAGAACCTTGCTGCTGACGCGCCGGAGTCCCCGGCGCCAACGGAGCGAAGCGCCAGGAGTCCCCGATGAAGACTCCGGCGGCATGGGCGCTTCTCAATTGTATCAACCCTGGATTCAAACTCGGCCACGAAAATGTTGTCGCCTTCCGTTTGCCCTGATTATGATTGACCCGCAACTTGGACCCGCAATCTGACCAACAACAAACCAACTCCTATGCCTGATAAAGTTCCCTACCTGGATCTGCCCGCGCAAATTCGTTCCTTGCGCTCTGAATTGGACGCCGTCATCGCCCGCACGCTGGACAATTGTTCCTTCTGCCTGGGGCCGGACACCGCGCAGTTTGAGAAAGACTTCGCCAACTACTGCGGCGCCGAACACGCCATCGGCTTCAACAGCGGCACCTCCGCCCTGCACATCGCGCTCATGCTGCTCAACGTCGGGCGCGACGATGAAGTCATCACCACCCCGCACACCTTTGTCGCCACGAGCTGGGCGATTTCCTACGTCGGCGCCAGGCCCGTGTATGTGGACATTGACGACGCCACGTTCAATCTCAATCCCGCGCTGATTGAACGGGCCATCACGCCGCGCACCAAGGCGATCATGCCGGTGCATCTTTACGGGCATCCGTTTGACGTGGACCCGATTCTGGCCGTGGCGAAGAAGCACCATCTTCCCGTGGTGGAGGACTCCGCGCAGGCACACGGCGCGAAGTATAAAGGTCGAACCATCGGCACATTCGGTGAGATTTCCTGTTTCAGCTTCTATCCCGGCAAAAACCTCGGCGCCTGTGGCGAGGGCGGTGCGCTCGTGACCAACAACGCCGCGTATGCCGCGCGGGCGCGTTCTTTGCGGGAACACGGCTCCTCCGTGCGTTATTATCACGACGAGGTTGGGTTTAATTATCGCATGGAGGGAATCCAGGGCGCCGTACTGGGCGTGAAACTCAAGAAGCTGAATGATTGGACCGCCGCCCGCCGCCGCGTGGCGCATCGGTATCACGAACTGCTGGCGGGCACGCCGCTGCAATTGCCGCGCGAAGCGACCTGGGCGGAAAGTGTCTATCATCTCTACGTCGTGCGTCATCCGCGGCGCGACGAACTGAAGAAACACCTCGAAGCGAACGGCGTGGGCTGCGCCCTGCATTATCCTCTGCCGCTGCACCTGCAGAAGTGTTATGCGTCTCTGGGCTACCAGTCAGGCTCGTTCCCCGTTTCGGAAAAGGCCGCGCGCGAGTGCCTGAGCCTGCCGATCTTCCCGGAGTTGACCGACGCCCAAATTCAACGCGTCGTCGCCGTGATCAAAGCTTTCTTCGGGCAATAGCCGTAGCCCGACCTCCCGTGGGGCCGAAGTCGAGCGCAACTCACATGGTAACGAGGAGCGCACGCGCTCCGGCGCGCGGCGGTTGCCGCCCTCGTCAACCGCGCGCGGCGCGCCTCCGCGTTCGTCTCGACGCGCGATGGCGCGCGTCCTTCCGGCTGCGAGGCGCAGCCGGACGCACGCGAGGCGCGTGCGCTCCCCGGGAATGCGAGTTTCAGGAAACCGAAAAGCGCCTTCGGAAGTCTTAGGCCAAGAGTCCAAAAGTCGAGCTTGCAATCCCAACCGCATCGGAGTGAGATAGTCCCGGCGAGTATGAAAACTACCGGGGCTTTTCTGATTGGGATCGTTTCACCAGTGATACTTGGTTGCATTGCGCTGGGTATTTTGCCGGTCAGCTTGGCGGGCGCGGGCGGCTTGCTGGGGGAACTCGCTCGCCCGCAGGAAGGACGCTCCATGCGCGCCACGTCCACCATGCGCGTGGGCGAGGTGCGCCGCGGTGGGACTGAACAGAAGCTTGATCCCAAAGCTGATCCGCGCGGTGATTTAAGCGAAGAGAGCAATTGGGACAACTACCGCGTTGCACCAGGGACAACGCACGTTCTGATGGATGAGAAAGGCCCGGGCGTCATCACGCACATCTGGTTCACGTTTCTTGGACCCGAACCGCAGGCGTGGGCCAAACAAGGCTCGGCCAATCATCAGGAGATGTTGCTGCGCATCTACTGGGATGGTAGCGAACGTCCCGCCGTGGAGTCCCCCGTCGGCGACTTCTTTGCCAACTGCTTTGGTAAACGCAGCGAAATCATCAGCCTGCCGGTGGCGGTGGAGGACGCGGATTCCTACAATTGCTTCTGGCCGATGCCGTTTCGGAAGTCGGCGCGCATCGAAATCGAAAACCAGAGCGACAAACCCATCAGCCTGCTCTATTACAACATTGACTGGATCAAGAAGCGCAGCCTGCCACGGAAAACGCCTTATTTCTACGCGCAATACCGCCAGGAATACCCGGTGCGGAAGGGCGAGGATTACGTGGTGCTGGAAACCAACGGCAAGGGGCATTATGTCGGCACGGTGCTGGCTGTGCGCACCCGCAGTCCGTCGTGGTTCGGCGAAGGCGACGAAAAGATCTACATTGATGGCGAAGCCAAACCGTCCATCTGGGGCACGGGCACCGAAGATTATTTTCTTTCCGCCTGGGGTTTGAAAACCACCAGCACGCCGTTCTTCGGCGTTCCCTATTTCGATCAATGGGGCATTCTTGGCGGCCACACCAGCGCCTATCGCTGGCATATCGCCGATCCGATTGTGTTCAACCAAGGCATCAAGGTGACCTTCGAGCATTTCGGTTGGATTTCGCCCGATGAAAACCCTGATTACCGGTCCATGAGCTGGAACGAGCGCGAGGACGATTTCGCCAGTGTGGCGTTCTGGTATCAGACGGGCGCACCGACGTTCACCGCCCGCGCTCCGCATGCTCGCGAGCGCCAACTGCCCGACCTCGAACGATTGACGATTTACGCCCGGGAGTTCACGGATGCACGGCATCACGGCGCGGGCACGGCCGCTAGCCAGCAACTGGATCTCTACCCCGGACCACAATTGCTCTACCGTGCCCCATCCGCAGACAACGCCTGGGTGGAGATCCCGTTCGAGGTGAAGCAGAAGGAACCGCTGCGGTTGTTGCTCAGGGCGACACGTTCTTACGACTTCGGCAAATACCAGGCCACGCTTAACGGTGTGAAACTGGGCGGCCCCCTGGACTTCTTCAGCGAGAAGGTCGTGGACCACGAGTTCCACCTGCTCGATTTCTGGCCGGCCCCCGGCTCTTACACGCTCCGGCTGGAATGTGTCGGCAAGAATCCACGCTCCGAAGGTTACTATTGCGGCTTGGAGTCCGTGCGTCTCCGCGAGCGCCGTCCACGGGTCTCTGCTTATGGCCATGACCGCGAGAAAGACTGGCGCGAGAAACCAACGCTCTATCACTGATCGCAGCGGGATGCGGATGGCGAGCCATCGGCCACATCTGCGGGTGCTTTAATTTTCTGCTGTCCCTGATGCGCGGCTTGCGGAACAATGCCGCCCGTCAATTTGAATTGAATCCAGATCAAGCTCCATGAAAGCCCCCAAGACCAAAGACACCGCCACCAGCCGCTGGCTCTCCTATCGCCCGGAAATCAAAGTGCTCGATTGCACCATCCGCGACGGCGGTTTGATGAACAGCCACCACTTTGAGGATGCGATCGTCAAGACCGTGTATGACACCTGCGTTGCAGCGGGGATTGACTACATGGAACTGGGTTACAAAGCCTCGCGCAAAGGCATAAAACAAGGTGAGCACGGTTGCTGGAAATACTGTTTGGAGGACGACCTGCGCCGGATTGTCGGTGACAACCCGACTGACCTGAAGCTCACCGTCATGGCCGATGCCGAACGGTGCGATTATCACGAGGACATCCCGCCGAAGAAAGAATCGGTGGTGGACATGATCCGCGTGGCCACCTACATCAATCAAATCCCCACCGCGCTGGACATGGTCAAGGACGCGCATGACAAGGGCTACGAAACCACCGTCAACCTGATGGCCGTTTCCACGGTGCCGGATCGCGAGTTGGACGAGGGCCTGGAGATGCTGGCGACCTCGGAGGCGAAGGCCATTTACGTGGTGGACAGCTTCGGCGCGCTTTACAGCGAGCAGGTGCATTTTCTCGTGGAGAAGTATCTGGGTTATTGCCGGCCAACCGGCAAGGAAGTGGGTGTCCACATGCATAACAACATGCAGCTCGCTTACGCCAACACCATCGAAGGCATTGTCAAAGGCTCGAACTTTCTCGATGCCACAATGGCCGGTCTGGGCCGTGGTGCCGGCAATTGTCCCATGGAATTGCTGCTCGCCTTTCTGCACAACCCGAAGTACGAACTCCGGCCCGTGCTCGACTGCGTGCAGAATCACATTGAGCCGCTGCGCGCGAAATTGCTCTGGGGATACGACCTGCCCTATTTGCTCACCGGCATGCTCAATCAACATCCGCGCACCGCCATCCGGTTCAAGGAGGCGGAGCTCAAGGGGGCCAAAGGCGATGTCTTGGAGTTTTACGACACGGTGACGGCGGAAAGCTGAAGCGAAAGAAGCCAGTTGAACCGCAGGCCGAGCGACCCGGACGAAATTGGGGCCACCCGCGTGCGGCAGGCAGCGCCCCTTCCTTGAGCCTCGCAATACCTTCCGCCTCCTCACGTAGTCGGCTACGGTTCAGGGGTTCAAAGCGCGACTTTTCAGTTCCGGGCAATTCTCTCCCTGAGCCAGCACCGGGATTGCCATCCTCGTTTCAGGGCGGCTGAGCATTTCTCGTGATTGCCTCCACATCCGTTCTTGGTTAACGTCCGCACGCTGAATCCGTCGCGCCTGTGCTGCGACGACTTGTCACCAAGATTTTGCTATGGCCCTACTCAACGAACATTACCTTAAACTCAAAGCCGGCTATCTCTTCCCCGAAATCGGTCGCCGCGTGAAAGCCTTTTGCGACGCCAATCCCGAAGCCGCCCAACGCCTCATCCGTTGCGGCATTGGCGACGTCACCGAACCGCTCCCGTCCGCCGTGATCGCCGCGATGCATAAGGCCGTGGACGAAATGGCATCGCGCGACACGTTCAAAGGTTACGGCCCGGAGCAAGGTTATGAATGGTTGCGCAGCGCCATTGCGAAGAATGATTTCCGCGATCGCGGTCTCGACGTGGCCGACGACGAAATTTTCGTCAGCGACGGTTCAAAGTGCGATTGCGGCAGCATCCTCGACATCCTCGGCGACAAGAACAAAATCGCCATCAGCGATCCCGTCTATCCGGTCTATGTGGATACGAACGTGATGGTGGGTCACACCGGCCCGGCCAACGAAGCCGGCGCCTACGCCAAGCTGGTTTATCTCCCGTGCAAACCGAGCAACGGCTTCATCCCCGAGCCGCCAAAGAAACACGTGGATGTGATTTATCTGTGTTCGCCCAACAATCCCACCGGCGCCGCCGCCACGCGCGAGCAACTCGAAGCGTGGGTCAAATACGCGCTCGAACACAAAGCCGTGATTCTGTTCGACGCGGCCTACGAGGCGTACATCACCGACCCGACGATTCCGCACAGCATCTACGAAATTCCCGGCGCGCGCGAGTGTGCCATCGAGTTCCGCAGCTTCTCGAAGAACGGCGGTTTCACCGGCACGCGTTGCGCGTTCACCGTTGTTCCGAAATCACTGAACGCCTACACCAGGACCGGTGAAGCGAAGCCGCTGCACCCGCTCTGGTCGCGCCGCATGACCACCAAGTTCAACGGCGTGAGCTACATCGTGCAGCGCGCCTCCGAAGCGCTGTACTCCGACGAAGGCAAGGTGCAGGTGAAGGCGCTCATCGAGCACTATCTCGGCAACGCCGAAATCCTCCGCAAAGGCGCGAAGAAGGCCGGACTGAAAGTATTCGGCGGCGTGAATGCGCCGTATATCTGGGTGCGCACGCCGAAAGGTGTCACGAGCTGGCAGGCGTTCGACAAGATTCTCGGCGAAGCGAACGTAGTCATCACCCCCGGCTCCGGTTTTGGCTCGAAGGGCGAAGGCTACTTTCGCATCAGCGCCTTCAACAGCCGCACCAACGCTGTAGAAGTAGCGTGCCGGTTGCAGGAACTGAAGTGGTGAAGCAAAGGGCGGAGGAATGATCGGCAAGGAAATGATTCAAAAACATTCCGCGCCATTCCTCTGTCCGAGATGCTGATAGTCTCCACCATTCGACCAAATGTTGACGGGGCGGCGGTCGCGGACTTACTTTAATGCCATGGCAACGCTTACGCTGGAACTTCCACCGCAGAAAGCCCAAACGACTTTCAATCTGCGCCGTTGGGAGGAATTGCTGGCCGACCGTGAACTGGCCCGGTTCGAAGGCCGGGTGGAAACCGACCGATATGGACACATCCTTATGAGCCCGCCGCCCGCTCCCTCCCACGGAAGTTACCAATCGGAAATCGCATATCTGTTGCGCCGTTCGCTAAACACCGGCCGCGTGTTGACTGAATGTCCGATTTCCACCGCCGACGGCGTGAAGGCAGCGGATGTGGCGTGGGCTTCGTCAGAAGTGATGGCACAATTGGGCAACCGTGTCTGCTTTCCCCGCGCGCCGGAAATCTGCGTTGAGGTGATTTCCCCCAGTAACACCGACGCGGAGATTCGCGAGAAGATGGCGCTGTATTTCGATGCCGGGGCGAAGGAAGTCTGGACCTGCTCGGCCGCCGGTGCGATGAGCTTCTTCAGCGCCAAGAGCCAGATCAGCGCCAAGAGCCAGAAACCGCTCCGTGCCTCAGGGATTTGCCCACAGATTCCCAAGCGAATCAAACTTCGCTGACGGACATCGCCAGGCGCGAGCGAGCCGCGACGCCTGCAGGAAGTGAAGACGTGTCGGTCGCAAGCCAACATCGGTTGTTGGACACAATACGGTCTTCGTTCGGATGCCATTCGCCAATTGACAGCAAGCGAGCGTGCCCGGAACACTGCGGTTGGCTGGCTATGCGGGAAGAATTGCATTCAACCGGACAACTGCGCAGTAAACGAGCGCTGTGCTTTGCTTTGCGTGCGTGTGTGTTAATTGCGGTAATGGGGTTGGCGCTGGTGGTCATTTTCCACCGCAAGGCGCGCAGCCATGGCGAGCAGGTACGCGCTGAGATTGAAAAGCGGCTTGAAGTTCTGCGCGGTAAAGGTGAGCCAGTCACTCTGGGAGAACTCGCCAAGCGCTACCCTGACCCGCCGCCTGAGAAAGACGCCGGCCGCCTCTTGAAAGCGACACTGGAGGCAATGCGGGCCAGTGACCCTGAGACAAACGCCAATTTCTTCCTGAGTGACAAACGCTTTCGGGCACGCACGGAGCCACTCCCCGATAACCTGCTTGGAGCGATGCGGGTATGGCTGGAACTCCGGCAGGCAACCCTTGCCGCAATCCCGTGGGACGAGTTACAGGGCTCGTGGATTGGCACAGGTTTCCGTGAAGGCTCAGACGACATCAATACTATCCCCAGTGGCATCTCGGAGTTGGCGGGCGTGCTGTGCGTGGGCGCAGTTCTGGAAACCGAAGCGGGCAGCCACTCCAATGCCGTGTACTTGGTGAAGCAAGCGCTGGAAGTTGGAGACCCATTGAAGAACAGTGTTCCACTTCACTGCTTCGTTCGCACTGCGACGCGATACTACGTTTGCCAGGCGTTGGAACGTATCATCAACCGCACGAGTCTCCCGGAGACCAGTCTCAAAGAGCTTCAGTTGAGCCTGCCGAGTGAGGATTTGGCAGCCGTGCGAGAATTCATGATCAATGAACGCTGTTTCGGATTCTTCACGGCGCAGTCCTTGCAAGCCCAAACACTTCAGAGGACAAGTGGAACTCGATCCCCGGCCACCCGGCTGCTCAAAGCCTATCAGGCCCGCCTGTGGTATCACGATGAAGACCTGCTGGATTTCTTGAAATGGAGTGATCAGGTCATGGCGGCGCTCAATACGCCCGCCTCAAACGCGATCCCTTTGCTCAAAGCGATGGAGCACGAACGAAACGAGCCGAAACGTCTGCGCGTATCTCTTTTTGATGCCTTCAGAAGCCGGCGGGTTTCCTTGATGAGGTTGCATGAACCCAATGTCAGCGAGTTCCTGGGAGCGCTCAAAGGCTTTTCCCGGACTCGGGCAGCAATTGTTGCCATTGCCCTTGAGCGCTGGCGCCTGGCGCACGCCGGACAATTGCCGGCGTCACTATTCGAGTTGGTACCAGATTACCTGCCTGCCGTTCCGGCTGATCCATACGACGACCAACCCTTGCGTTACCGGAAACTCCCTCGCGGTTACGTGGTTTACAGCATTGGCCCGGATTTCACTGACGACGGTGGCAAGGAGCAGTCAGCCGAGAGGAAGGAAGGCGAGCCGTACGACATCACTTTTACGGTCGAACGGTGAAGGGGCTGCCACTGGCTGACAAAGCGAATAAGGCGAGAAGTCGGCTCCCGCCGGGATTGCCGCGTTCGATGCGCGCGGGCATAGTGGGGACGTGGATTATTCGCAGATCATTCCCTGGACGGTGGCGGCGCTGGTCTTGGCGCGGTGGGCGGCGGAGTTGTGGCTTACCGCGCTCAATCGCCGCCATGTCCTCGCACATGCGGAGCGGGTGCCGGACGCGTTCCGCGACGTGGTGGACGAAGCCACCTACGCCAAGTCGGCGAACTACACGCTGGCGCGGGCGCGGTTGGGAAGTTTCAATGAAACCTGCCAAACCGTCGTGTTGCTGCTGGTGCTGTTCAGTGGCGTGCTGCCGTGGGCGTTTGGCTCGTTTACTCAACACGCCGGGAATTCGGCCTGGGCCATGGCGGCGTTTCTGTTTGTCGTGGGTGTTGCCGTGGCGTTGCCGGGGCTGCCGGTGGATTGGATTGAGCAGTTTCGATTGGAGCAACAATTCGGTTTCAACACGAGCACGCAGAAGACCTGGTGGCTGGATCGCCTCAAGGGATTCCTGCTCGCGCTCGCGCTGGGCTATCCGCTGCTGGTGTTGTTGTTGAAGTTCGTCGAGTGGACGGGCGATTGGTGGTGGCTGTGGGCTTGGGCCGCGTTGCTCGCATTTCAATGCCTGATGATGGTGCTGGCGCCGGTGCTGATTCTGCCGCTGTTCAACAAATTCACACCGTTGCCAGAGGGCAGCCTGCGCGATCGCTTGGTACAACTGGCGGAGCGAACCCAGTTTCGCGCGCAGAGTATCCAGGTGATGGACGGCAGCAAGCGTTCGCGTCACTCGAACGCGTTCTTCACGGGCTTCGGGCGCTTCCGCAAGATCGTGCTGTTTGACACGCTGGTCGCTCAACTGAACGAGCCGGAATTGGAAGCGGTGCTCGCGCATGAGATCGGGCATTACAAGAAGAAGCATATCCCGAAATTGCTGGCGTGGTCGGCGTTGAGTTCGCTGGCTGGCTTCTTGGGCGCGGCGTGGCTGGCGCGGGAGGAGTGGTTCTATCGTGCGTTCGGTTTTGAGTCGGGCCACCTCGCGCCCGCGCTGTTGTTGTTCGCGCTGCTGGCGGGGACGGTGACATTCTGGTTCTCGCCATGGCTCCACGCGTGGTCGCGCCGGTTCGAGTATCAGGCGGATGCCTATGCGGCGGAAGTGATGAAGGAAACCGCGTCCCTCATCGGCGCGTTGCGCAAGTTATCTGGAAAGAACCTGAGCAACCTCACGCCTCATCCGATTTACAGTGGGTTCTATTACTCGCACCCGACGTTGCTGGAGCGGGAGTTGGCGCTGGCCCGATATGAAAGGGTGTCAAAATAGCCATTGGCAGACGCCCGCCGGTCTGCTACAACCCCCGTCCGCTTTTCCGGGCGGATGAAGTTTTTTAACCGAGAGCAAATTTATGTCACAGCATCGCAGTCTGCGCGCGGCGGCCACCTTGGGTGGCAAGCGCAATGTGCTCAAGCGCTTTGAGCGTGTTGAGTTGTTGAAGAAACGTGGCCAGTGGAAGTCTGGTGACCGCATTACCGGCCTGCGCAAGACCAAGCCCGAAGCCTGACGCCGGGCGAAGGCCGAAGTGAGAAGTGCGGGGTTGGAGCGCAGCCTCCCGGCTTCGATCTGCTCCCTTTTCACTGCGTATCCTGCATGGTTCGTCTCCAGAAATTTCTCGCTGAGGCCGGGGTGGCTTCGCGCCGCGGCGGGGAGCAAATCATTCTCGAGGGTCGGGTGCGGGTGAACGGCGACCTGGTCCGACAGCTTGGCGCCAAGGTTGACCCCGAGCGCGATGAAGTCACACTGGACGGCAGGCCCGTTCGGCCTCAACGCAAATTCTACCTCGCGTTACACAAGCCGCGTGGACGGGTGTGTTCGCGGAAAGATGAGCACGGGCGTCCGACCGTGTACGAACTCCTGCCCAAGGAGTGGAGGAGTGTTTACTCGGTGGGCCGACTGGACTACGCGACGGAGGGGTTGCTTTTCCTGACCAATGATGGAGAATTCGCCCTGCGGCTGACTCATCCCCGTTATGGCGTTCGCAAGCGGTACGTCGTCACCGTGGACGGGCGCGTGGACGCGGCGATGCTTGAACTGTTCACTTCCGGCGTGTATGACGGGGGCGAGAAACTAAAGGCCGAGCGGGCGTGGCTGATGACCTCCGGCGGTTCGCAGAGCGTGGTGGAACTGGAACTGGCCGAGGGCAAGAACCGCGAAGTGCGGCGGTTGTTTGAATCGCAGGGCCTGTCCGTCAAGCGGTTGGTGCGGGTGCAAGTGGGCAAGATAAAATTGGGCGAATTGAAGCCGGGGCGATGGCGGACATTGACACCGACGGAGATTAAAACTCTACTTTCCTGAGCTATGAAAACGAATTCCTGGATGGTGCTGGGCATGTTGCTCTCCCTGAGCCTAAGCGCGCAACCGGTGGCAGACCCGCCGCCGGCCGCCGCGCCGAAGTCGGCGCCGGCCAATTCCGCCAGTCCCGTCGCCGCCGAGACACCCGTGGTCCTGGTGCCGGGTGCGGCCACGATTACGGGTGACAACGTTAACGTGCGCGGCAAGGCTTCCTTTGTTGGAGAGATCATCACCCGCTTGCACAAAGGCGACTCGGTCCAGGTCATCGAACAGGTCATCCGCGACAAGGCTGCCGCCGGGGAACCTTCGCAATGGGCCAAGATTGGTTATCCCGCCGGCGCCAAGGTGTGGGTTCACAATTCGTACATTGACGCAACCAGCAAGGCCGTGTTGCCGCTGCGACTGAACCTTCGCGCCGGGCCGGGGGAAAACTACAGCGTCGTCGGCATGATTGAACGCGGAACAACGGTGAAGGAAGTATCGGTGAAGGGGAACTGGCTGGAGATTGAACCGCCGGACGATGCTTATGCATTCGTCGCCGCGCAGTTTCTGAAGCAGGAAGGGCCGGCGGTGACGATTCCGCCCGTGGTTTCGATTGCGGCACCTGTGGCCGAGCCGCCCGTCACAAGCACGCCGGTGGTGGAACCACCTGTGGTCGCTCCGCCAGTGACGGAACCTCCCGCCGTCGGAACAGTGGTTGCCGCCACCACGCCACCGTCGGAGGAGCCGGCTGGCATCACCCCGGAACCGGAGCCGGCTGATGCGCCGCCGCCCCCGGCCGAAGAGCCACTGCCTCCACGGATCGTTTCGCACCAAGGCATCGTGCGCGGCACATGGAGCATCCAGGCGCCAACCAAGTTTGCGCTCGTGTCGCCCGACACGGGCCGGACGATCAATTATCTCTTTACGACCTCGACCAATCTGGACCTGAACCGCTACAAAGGGCTGCACATCATTGTGACCGGCGAGGAAGGCTTGGACGAACGCTGGCGCAATACGCCGGTCATTACCATCCAACGCATCCAGGTAATCGAGTGACGCCGCCGGGGAATCTCATTGACGGGCGGGCCATTGCCGCGCAACTGCAGGCCGAGTTGTTACAACGCATCGCGGCTCTTAAATCGCGCGGCGTGCAGCCCGGTCTGGCGTTTGTGCGCGTGGGTGAGGACCCGGCGTCCAAAGTCTATGTGGGTCGCAAGGAAAAGACCTGCGCGGAACTGGGGATTTACTCGGAAACCCGCGTGTTGTCCGAAAGCACCAGTGAGGCTGACTTGCTGGGTTTGTTGGCGCAGTTGAACACGGAAGCGCGGCTGCATGGAATCCTCGTGCAAGCACCGTTGCCCAGCCACATCCGCCAGGAAGTGGTCTATGCCACGGTGTTGCCGCAGAAGGACGTGGACGGCTTTCATCCGGTGAACGTTGGCAAGTTGATGCTGGGCGACGCCACGGGCTTCAAGCCATGCACGCCGGCGGGCATTCAGGAATTGCTGGCCCGCGCCAACGTCAAGACGGATGGCGTGGAAGTTGTCATTCTAGGCCGCGGAAACATCGTGGGTAAACCGATGGCCGCGATGTTGTGTCAGAAGGCCCGGCACGCGAACGCGACGGTTACCATCTGCCATTCCGCCACGCGCGACATCAAAGCCCACTGCCGTCGGGCGGACATCTTGATCGCCGCGATGGGCGTTCCGGAATTTGTGAAGGCCGAAATGGTGAAACCGGGCGCGGTGGTGGTTGACGTGGGCGTGAACCGGATCAGCGATCCGGGCGCCAAGACTGGCTCCCGGTTGGTGGGCGACGTGGCGTTTGCTGAAGTTCAGCCGGTTGCAGGCCAGATCACACCCAATCCGGGCGGCGTTGGCCCGATGACCATTGCCATGCTTATGCAAAACACCGTGCGCGCAGCCGAAAGGGTAACGGCTTGAAGTTTGATGCCGCACAACTGAATCCAAGGCGGCGAGAGATCAATTGTTCGGTTTCGATAGAATCTCATCGCGACTTAGCTAAACCATGAATCCCACCCGCATTTTACCTGATTTACAGTGTTCGCTACTGTGCGAGGAAATTCGCCAGGAAGTGAACGGCAACTTCTTCCTGATCGGCGTCATCAATTTCATCCGCGTGCCCAAGCTGCCGGTGGTGGCGTTCCGCCTTTGCGTGTTCAATCGCTGGGCTGCGGGGCTGGGACAGTTTACGGAGGGTGTTAAGCTCATTGCGCCGGACCAGACCACGGTGCTGCGCAAGGGCGAGGTCAAGTTTGCCCTGCAGGACGCGACCTTGAGCGCGACCAACGTGACCGTGCTCCAGCAGGTGGAGTTCAAAACTGCCGGAACGTATTACATCGAAGTGCAGGTGGATGATGTGATGAAACTACGCTATCCAATTCCGGTCATTCACACCCCACCACCGCCGCCGCCAGCGGGGCAGCATCCCAAACCGCCGGAAGCCGCGCCCCCTGCCTGACCGCGCGGCGTCGGGATTTGAGATTGAATTCATTCGCGCGCCTCCGTTCCATGGAGGCGATGGATCAATTGTCGCAGACTGCATGGGAACCAGTGACGCCGCATGGCGTGGCCGCGTTTGCCCACGCCAGCGCCGGTCGATTGTGGCTGGTCCAGTTTCTGGTGGCGCTGGTAGTGTCAGCCTCGGTCGTCTGGTTTCTGCACGACGGTTGTTTCCCAACGATTCGCTCCGCCATACTGCAATTGCCCGCGGAAGGGGAAATCCGGTCGGCCACTTTGAACTGGCGCGGCGATTCGCCGCAGATGCTGGCCGAAGGCCGCTTCCTGGCGTTCAGTGTGGACCTGGATCATTCGGGCGCTTTGCGTTCGCCGGCACATGTTCAGGTGGAGTTCGGAAGGCACGGATTTCGCGTGCGTTCATTGTTTGGTTATATGGAGGGCCATTACCCCGACGGGTGGATCATTGCGTTCAATCGCATCGAACTCCAGCCGCGTTGGGGTGCATGGCAGCCCGCGTTGCTGGCCATCACGGCGGCGGCGGTGGTGGTTTACCTGATGGTGTCGTGGTTTGTGCTGGCATTGCTTTACGCAGGCCCCGTCTGGTTGATCGCCTTTTACGCGAACCGCAACTTGAATTTGATCGCAAGCTGGAAACTGGCCGGTGCGGCGCTGCTACCGGGCGCGTTGGTGATGGCTACCGCCGTTTTGGTTTACGATCTGGGCGCGTTGGATTTGGTTCACATGACGTTCATTCTGGCGGTGCATCTGATGGTTGGTTGGATTTATTTGGGCCTCGGGCCACTGTTCCTGCCGCGCCATCCGGCGGCAGCAGCGCCGCGCGCGAATCCGTTTGCGTCGCCGCCAAGGGAATAGTGCCGACGGTTGCTGGTCATCCGCCGACCCACGCGACGCAAAGAAGCGCGGAGGAGGAGTGGGTGTTTGAAGTTGAATGTTGGAGGACGATTGCGTGGGGGCATGGGTTCGTATAGGTTCGCGTCATGGTATCGCCGACCCGAGTCACGCTCCTTTTGCTGGCCGCATTTTGCGGCGCGGTGCTGTGCGGGTGTTTCCCGCCGGATGCGAGCCGGCAGGAAGAGGAGAAAGAGCCACATTTTCTGCGGGGACGAGCGCGCGTCAATTCCATGGACTACCAAGGCGCCATTGAGTCTTTTGGAAAGGCGCTGGAGGTGAATCCACATTCAGCATCGGCACACTTGGAACTGGGCTGGCTTTATGCGGAGAAGACCGCTGACCCCGCAGCGGCGATTTACCATTACGAACGATACTTGAAGCTGCGCAAGAATGCCGAGAATGCGGAAACCATTCGCCAGCACATTTATCGGCAAAAGCAGGAACTGGCCAAGGCGGTGCTGCCCCTGCCATCCTCACCCGGCTTGCAGCGCGAGTTAGAACAGTTGGCCGAGCAGAACCGGCAACTGCGCGAGGAGAATGAAAAGTGGCGTGCGTATTACGCGCGGCAAGGGACCACGAATGTGCCCGCGCCGTCCGCTTCGGGAGAGCAACACAGGATCACTCCGGCGGAGCCGCTGCGGGGCGAGACGACTGCGACACCGCCCGCTGTCCAGAAGCAGCCTGTCCGGACGCATCAAGTGCAGAGCGGGGAGACGCCTTATTCAATTGCCCGAAAGTACGGGGTTCAACTGGATTCGCTCATGGCAGCCAATCCAGGGTTGAATCCCAAGCGGATGCAAGTGGGCCAGCGATTGAATGTTCCCGCCAAGTGACGACGGACTTCCCAAGGGCAGGCTTGAGTCGGCTCCGAAAAAAGTGAAACTTGATTGAACGTTGGCGCGATGCGGGTTGTCGGTTGATTAAATGGGCATCCATGATCATCACCTTGTTCCCGAAGGGGCTTCCATCTGCATTTCTATCCAGGCGCAATGTGATGGTCTGTCGGCGGCGACAAGTTACCGATGCGCCAATTCGTCGGGATTCATTGGGTTTGTCGGTAACTGGTTGATTCCGTTCTTTCTTAGCTCCAAAAAAAAAGCAACATTTGTTTGACAGACTTTGTGCATTTCAAGTAAACGTGTGGTGCGAAACGTCTCTAGCTTTGTAACAACCAAACAGGTTTTTTAATATGAAAAGAATCGTTACCTCCGTCGGTTTGGTCGCCTTGGGCACTTCAGCCCTGCAAGCGGTGAACACATCGGGATTGTCTTCCATGCAAGCCACGAAGCCTTGGAGCGTTTCGGCATCGCTGCGGGGTTTCTACGACGACAACATCAACACCACGAAGCGCAACAAGGAAGACTCGTTCGGTTTTCAGATCACCCCGACCGTCGGCTTTGGGTTGGCGGGAGAGGCCACCAGTTTCAATGCCAGTTACACCTACTCTGGAAAATACTTCGAGGAGAAGTTGGGAGGACGCTCTGATCATTGGGATCACACGCACATCTTTGGTGTGGGGTTGCATCAGGTGATCACCCCGCGCATTCGCGCCTCGCTTAGAGACTCATTTGTGATCGGCCAGGAGCCGGATGTGTTGCGGTTGGACAATTCGGCGTTCTCAACCTTCCAGCGCATTTCCGGTGACAACTTCCGTAATTTTGGCGCAGCCAATGTGGAGTTTGACGTGACGCGCTTGTTGAGCATTGAAGTTGGTTATGACAATGCGTGGTACGATTACGATGATCGCGGTGAGAGATACAGTGGTGGCTTTGTGGATCCCAGCCATTCGGCGCGGTTGGATCGGCTTGAACACGGTGTGCATGTTGACAGCCGGTGGCACGTTGCTCCTCAGACCGTAGGAGTCCTCGGTTACAAGTACGGCTGGACCGATTACACCTCTAACGAACGGATTCAGGGTTTCGGTCCTGCGCCGTCTCCCATTGACCTATACGCTGATGACCGCAACAGCCGGTCGCATTATTTTTACGGCGGACTTGAGCACGCCTTTAGCCCGGAGTTGTCCGGCTCGTTGCGGGTGGGGGCGCAGTACAAAGACTTCTACAAAGATGCGGCGGACAAGTCGGACTGGTCACCCTACGTTCAGGGCAGTCTGAGATACGCGTATGCGGTGGAGAGTTCCGTGGAAGTGGGGGTCACGCACAGCCAGGTGGCGACCGATCTGGTTGGGCCAACCGCCAGCAGCTTCGTGCGGGATATCTCCGCCACCACGGCTTACGGGGCAGTGACGCACCGCATCCTGCCCAAATTGTTTGCCACGCTGGTCGGCACGTTCCAATACTCGACGTTCAATGGCGGGGAGTATGACGACGAGAGTGAAAAGATTTATCTAGTGGGCCTCGACTTGGCTTATCGGTTCAGTCAGCATTTCTCGGCCCATACCGGCTATAACTATGATTATTTGGATTCAGACATTAAGAATCGTGGTTTCTCGCGCAACCGGGTTTACGCCGGCGTGACCGCCTCCTATTAACCAATGCTAGTTTCACAGGGGCTGGGTCGTGCGAACCGGCCCCTATTTTTTTGACCTATGGACCCGATCAAGGCGCAACCTCCCCCGGAAGCCAGACTTCACTTTCTGGATTACTGGCGCATCATTCGTATCCGCAAGACGGTCATTCTGGCGGTGTTCTTTCTCGTCGTCATCACCGCCACCTTGGTGACCTTTGTGTTGCCCGAGTCCTATGCGAGCATGGCCCGGATCAAGGTGGAGCGCGACGGTTCGGACATCAGCGGCCTCACTGAAATCCGGTCCATGAACGTGTTCGATCCGTATTTCATCCAAACGGAATTCGAGGTGATTCAATCGGAGGTTGTTTTGGGCAAAGTGGTGGAACGATTGGATCTCAACAAGGTATGGGGGCAGAAATATGGCGGTGGCACTCAACTCAAGACCACCGAAACGATCACGCTGCTCAAGGGACGCATAGATTTAAAGCCGGTGCGAAGTACCAGCCTCATTGAGATTACCGTGTACAGCGAAGACAAGGAGGAGGCGGCCCGGATTGCAAACGCGATCGCCGAGGTGTACAAAGACCACCGCCTGCAAAAGGGGATTCAAATGATTGAGAAGGGCGTGAAGGCCCTTGAAAGCCGCTTCAAAGAGCAAGAAGACCGCGTTCGCGTAATTCAGGATGAGGCGGATATGCTCCGCCAGGAGCTCGAAATCAGCGAAGCGGATGCTATTGGCAATGCACCCGCTCCGCTGCTTGAAAGCGAAGCCTTGCGCCGGTACGAGGCGCTGCGGATTGATAGTCAAAGTCGCCATTTGATTCGGGAAAAGCAACTTGCCGGACTCAAACTCCTGAGCGATGAAGAGTTGCGGGAAGTGCTTCCCAGGGTGATTACGGATTCAACCTTGGTGGAACTGATTGCACAGAAGAATCTGGCTGATTTGACATTGGTCAAATTGGAGAAAGACCTGGCTGCGGAACATCCTGAAGTCTTGCGTGCCCAAGCTCAAGTTGAAACGCTAGATACGAAGATCAAGGCCAGCATCCGTGGCATCATGACCGCTCTGGAGAACCAGGTTGCCACCGCCAAGGAGGAAGCTGACAAGTGGACCAGCGTGGTTGAAACCGCCAAACAGGCTGACCGGGATAAAGCGGCCAAGAGTCGTCCCTATTTTGATAAGAAACGGGAACTGGAGGAGGCGCAGCGATTTCGCCAAATCCTCAGCATGAAGATCGTTTCCGAGAATATAGATAAGACCCTCCCTAAGGATACGGTGGTTGAAATCGTGGACACCGCGCAACCGGGGCTGCGACCAGTACGCCCCAACAAACCCGTCAACATAGCCTTGGGTGTGGTTATCGGGCTGGTAGTTGGAATTGGGCTCGCGTTTTTCATTGAGTATCTGGACACCAGCGTCAAGACCATTGATGACGTGGAGCGCACCCTCCAATCTCCCGTGCTGGGGGTCATCCCACAAAATGTTGGATATCTGCTGGATGAGGGGATGGAAAGTCCGCACGCCGAGGCCTACCGGGTCCTTCGCACCAACCTGCTTTTCTCCAGCAAGAATGAGAAGGCCAACTCGGTGGCGGTGGTCAGCGCCGGCGCCGGCGAGGGCAAATCTACCACGGTCCTCAATCTGGCGACCGTCTTCGCCCAGAGCGGCCAGCGAGTTTTGGTGGTGGACTCTGACTTGCGCCGGCCCACGCTGCACAAGATGTTGCGTGTGACCAATAACCTGGGGTTGACCAATTATTTGCTCAAGCAAAACACGTTGGAGGAAGTAATTCAGACCACCGGCCAGCCGACGTTGGATTTCATGGCCAGCGGTCGGCTGCCCAGCAGTTCGCTTGGCATCCTCAATTCCGTCCAGATGCGGAGCCTGATTACCGAACTCAAGCGGCGCTATGATTTTGTACTGTTTGATTCACCACCCATCATGGGCGTTAGCGACGCCTCCATTTTAGCCAGTGAGGTGGACATGACCATGCAGGTCATCCAGTACCGCCGCTACCCGCAGCCCATGAATATCCGCGCCAAGCAGTTGATCGAGAAAGTGGGTGGGAATCTCGTGGGCATCGTCCTCAACAACATCAACATGTCGCAGGACGAGAGCTACTATTACTACAGCGGCTATTATCACGATTATTACTCGAAGAACGAGGAAATGGCCGATGCCTCCACCGCTGGCAAGGATGGCAAGGATGGCAAGGACGGCGGCGACAAGGCCAAGGTGGAGATTAAACAAAAGTACTGATGATACGTTCCGGGGTTCCGAGGCTTCAAACGATGAAACGCTCACGGCTTTTTTCAGGGCGCGGCTGGTTGGCCATGGGGCTGCCTGTGGTGGTTTGCATTCTTCTGACGGGTTGCCAAACTCCTGCCGACGATCCTTTTTCCGCGCAATCACCAGAAGAGCCAGTGATCACCGGGGCCGGCGCCCTAGGCTCGCCTTCAGTGAACACCAACGTTGGCGTCTTTACCGTGGGGGACATTGTCACCGTCAATTTTTCCGGCAATATTGACTCCATTCCAACGCACGAGGAACGCATTCCGGAAGATGGTCGGATCACTTTGCCCTTGATCGGTCCGGTCGTGGCTGCTGGGAAGACTGCGGCTGAACTTCAGAAAGTTGTCCACGACCTTTACGTGCCGAGGTACTACCGTCGCCTGACTGTGACCGTCGTGCCCAAGGATCTGGTTTTTTACGTAGGCGGCGAAGTCAGGCGCGAGGGCCCCGCAGCCTACATTGGCGGGACTACGCTCACCAAAGCCATCCAGACTGCGGGCGGTTTCACGGATTTCGCCAACAAGAAGCGCATTCAACTGACCCGCGGGGGGACAACGGCGACTTACGATTGGAACAAGATTCAGCAAAACCCAAGTTTGGATCCGTTGATCATTCCGGGGGATAGCATCAATGTCCGGCGCCGTTGGCCTTGAATGATCCAACTTCAGATTCTCTCCGGCAAAATGGCGGGCACTCGATGGACGGCCCGCCGTTTTCCTGTACGGATTGGTCGCGCGGCCAGCAACGATCTGCGATTGGTGGAAGACGGTGTATGGGACGAACACCTGGAGTTGGATTTCGATCGCACCGAAGGATTCTCCCTGACCGCCCTTTCTGATGCGCTGCTCACGTTGAACCACGAGCGGGTTCCGGTCACCCGATTGCGCAATGGCGACTTGATTGAAATCGGCTCGGTGCGACTGCGCTTCTGGCTCGGCGAAACCCGCCAGCACGGTCTGCGGCTGCGCGAAGCGTTCGTGTGGGGGCTGGTGACCGTGATGTCCCTGGGCGAAATTGCCCTCATCTATTGGCTGCTGCAATAGAACCGGACGACCTCAGTTCGGGCATTGTCAGATGCGTCTCAGTGCCGAAAATGGCGTATGCCCGTAAACGCCATCGCTACGCCCCGGGCATCTGCCGCGGCGATTACTTCGGCATCCCGCACTGAACCGCCCGGCTGAATGGCGGCCGTGGCTCCCGCCTCAGCAGCCGCGATCAAACCGTCTGGGAACGGGAAAAAGGCGTCGCTGCAAACGGCGCTGCCTTTGAGCGAGAGACCGGCCTCGCCCGCTTTCCACACGGCAATGCGGCTCGCATCCACGCGGCTCATCTGGCCGGCGCCCACCCCTAGGGTGCGATCCTCGGCCGCATACAGGATGGCATTGGATTTCACGTGCTTGACCGCGCGCCAGCCGAAGAGCATGGCTCGCAACTCGCTTTCGCCTGGTTGCCGGCGCGTCACGATCTTCAAGTCCGCGCGTGTGGTGGTCTTGACGTCCCGTTGTTGAAACAGGAACGACTCCGCGCCTACGCTGCGCACGTCGATCGGTGGCGTGCCGCCCGGCCGCCTGAACATCCGGAGCAGGCGCAGATTCTTCTTTTTTTGCAGGACGGCAAGCGCGTCTGCCGAGAACTCCGGCGCCACGATCACCTCACTGAAAATCTCCGCGATGGCCTCGGCACACGCTCCATCCAGCACGCGGTTCACGGCGATGATGCCACCGAAGGGCGCCTGCCGGTCCGTGGCAAAGGCTTTTTCCCAGGCCTCGTGCAGGGTTGCGCCCTGACCCACGCCGCATGGATTCGTGTGTTTCAGAATGGCCAGAGTGGGAAGATCCGCCGCGAACTCCCCGATCAAACTGGCTGCCGCCGTCAGATCGAGAATGTTGTTATAGGAAAGTTCCTTGCCATGCAGTTGTTGGAAGTGCTTCCGGAAATGTCCGTAAAGCGCCGCGCCTTGGTGTGGATTTTCCCCGTACCGCAATGGCTGCACCAGGGGCGCGGAAAGCACCAGTGCGGGCGGCGGGCTGAAGCTGGCCGGTTGGGGATCGAAAGCTTGCTGCAAGTGCGCGGCAATGGCGGCGTCATAGGCTGCCGTGCGGGCAAAAACTTTCGCAGCGAGTCGGCGACGCAATGCCAGAGTGGTGTTTCCGTTGCTCTTAATTTGAGCGGCCACTTCAGCATAGTCACCCGGGTCCACCACCACCGTGACGCTGTCGTGATTCTTGGCCGCGCTGCGCAGCATGGATGGGCCGCCGATGTCAATGTTCTCAATGGCCTCGTGCAGGCTGACGTCGGGCCGGGCCACGGTTTGCTCGAACGGATAGAGGTTCACCACCACCAAATCAATCGGGGGGATGTGGTGTGCTTGCGCGGCCGCTTCGTGGTCGGCGTTCCCGCGAACGAACAGCAAGCCCCCATGGACCTTCGGATGCAGCGTCTTGACGCGGCCATCCAACATCTCCGGGAAACCTGTATGCTCGCTGATATCCTTGACGGTCAGTCCTGCCTCGCGCAACGCCCTGGCCGTGCCCCCGGTGGATATCAATTCCACGCCGGCGGCGGCCAGGGTCTGCGCCAGTGAAACCAATCCGCTTTTGTCCGAGACCGAAAGCAATGCCCGCTGAATGTTTGCCATAGCAGGGATGAAAATCTCCGTCCCAGCGCGGCGAGTCAATCGGCAATATTGGGGTGAAAACAAGCGCACTGAAATGAAACGCAATGAGCAGGGGCGTGGGCACGAGTTGACCTGACAGACTGGACGTTTCTGGTGAACTATTCTGCGGAGAGTTAATGCTTGAAGTGCTCGGAGTGCAGCAGGCTTCAGGGATTCAACCGACATTACTTCCGTAATGGATGGCGGGGCAGGGGCACCGTTGTTGCTTGCTCCTCTTGCGAGTTGGGTCAAGAATCTTCGCACGAAGAAGATACATCGGATTGAATGGTCGGAACACCGATCTGTCGATCCTTAATCGTTTTTCGGGCAGAAGAGATGGCAGTAGTTTGCCTGTTTGCAGTGCCTCCGCTGAAATGACCAAAGCGCAGAGGGAGTTTACTTCTGGCCAGAACCGTCTGGCGGAAGAGACGCGGTATTGGCTTGCGTACTTGCGCCGTGTAGGGTTTATGTGCGCGTTTTCGCAACCGTGAAGACATGAATAACATGAAAGGCATCATTCTGGCCGGCGGGGCCGGTTCGCGGCTTTATCCGCTGACGCTGGTAGCAAGCAAGCAACTCCAGCCGGTGTACGACAAGCCGATGGTGTATTATCCACTGACAACGCTCATCGAAGGCGGCATCCGTGAGTTGTGCCTGATCTCGACCCCGCACGATTTGCCGCGTTTCCAGCAATTGCTGGGCGATGGCAGCCGGTTCGGCTTGACGATTGACTATCGCGAGCAGGCGATGCCGGAGGGCATCGCGCAGGCTTTCCTGATTGCCGAATCGTTCATCGGCAAGGACAACGTAACGTTGATTCTGGGCGACAACATTTTCTATGGCGGCGACGTGTTTTCCCGGGCATTTGCGGACTTTCACGACGGCGCGACGATTTTTGGCTATCACGTGAACGACCCGGAGCGTTACGGTGTGGTGGAGTTCGATGCCAATGGGCAGGCAATCTCCATTGAGGAGAAGCCGAAGCAACCCAGGAGCAGCTTTGCGGTGCCCGGGCTCTACATCTACGACAACTCGGTGATTTCCACGACGAAGGCGCTCAAGCCTTCGGCGCGCGGCGAACTGGAAATCTCTGACTTGAATGTGGCTTATCTGCGGCGCGGTGACCTGCGGGTGGTTCGACTGAGTCGTGGCTTTGCCTGGCTGGATGCGGGGACGAGCAGCAGCTTGCACGAGGCGAGCGCTTATGTGCAAACGATTGAAAAGCGCGCCGGAATCAAGATCGGCTGCCCGGAGGAAGCGGCTTTTCGCAACGGGTTCCTCAAGCTGACACAACTGGAGGAACTTGCGGCCAAAATGCCTCGATGCGAATATCGCGAGTACCTGGAAAATGACGTCATCGCCGAAGCGCGGCGGCTCGCATGAAGGTTACGGCTTGCGACATCGCGGGTTTGCTGGTCATCGAACCGAAAGTGTTCGGCGATGCACGGGGCTATTTCCTCGAAACCTGGAACGAGCAGCGTTACCGCGAAGCCGGATTGGACGCGCGCTTCGTTCAGGACAATCTTTCATTTTCGCGGCGCGGCACGTTGCGCGGGCTGCATTTTCAGAATCCGAATTCACAAGGCAAGCTTGTGTCGGTAATCGAGGGCGAGGTGTTTGACGTGGCTGTAGATTTGCGCCGCAATTCACTGACCTTTGGCCGCTGGCACGGCGTGAACCTTTCGGGGCAAAACCGGTTGCAGTTCTACGTGCCGCCCGGTTTTGCGCACGGCTTCGCAGTGCTGAGTGAGTCGGCTCTGTTCGCCTACAAATGCACGGAACTTTACTCGCCAAAAGATGAAGTTACGTTGCTTTGGGATGATCCCGACGTGGGCGTGCAATGGCCGGTCAGCGAGCCGGTGCTCTCGGAAAAGGACAAGAATGGTTTGCGCTTATGCGAGTTGCCGTCGGATCGGCTGTTTGCGTGAGGCGTTTCGCTGTTATGGATCAACCCAAAATCCTGCTCATTGGCAAGAACGGCCAGGTCGGCTGGGAACTGCGGCGCACCTTGGCCACCGTCGGCCAGGTGCTGGCGGTGGATTTCCCAGAGATTGATTTGACCGATGCGGCAGCGGCGCACCGCCTGGTGCTGGAAAACAAACCGTCTGTGGTTATCAATGCCGCGGCCTACACCGCAGTGGACAAGGCGGAAACGGAAACGAAGATAGCGCACCAGATCAACGGCCTTGCGCCGGGGGTGCTGGCCGAAGCGGCGAAGCAGGTGGGTGCGTTGATGGTGCATTACTCGACGGACTATGTGTTCGACGGCGCGAAAACCACGCCTTACCTGGAAACGGACTTGCCCAAACCGCTCGGCGTTTATGGCCAATCCAAGCTGGCCGGCGATGAGGGCGTGTGTGCGGCTGGCGGCAACCATCTGATTTTCCGGCTGTGTTGGGTTTACGGCCTGCGCGGCCAGAATTTTTTGTTAACGATGCAGCGGCTGGCGCGCGAGCGAGAAACATTGCGGGTGGTCGGGGATCAGTTGGGTTGCCCAACTTGGTCGCGTTTGATTGCCGAAGCCACGACGCAGGCGCTGCGGCAGGTTTTGGCGGCGCCGGACGCGGGTGTGTTCAACGGTACGTATCATTTGGCCGCCGGCGACTCGACAAGCTGGCACGGGTTCGCGTCGCGCATCATAGAGTGGATGCCCGAATCTGAACGGCGCTGTCGTGAAGTGACAGCGATTACCACGGCGGATTACCCTACTCCGGCGAAACGCCCGGCGTATTCCGTGCTCGATTGCGGCAAGCTGGAAAGAGTATTTGGCATCCGACTTCCAGTATGGGAGGAATGTTTGCGACTGGTTCTTGATAAACAATGAAATTGCTCATCACTGGCGGGGCCGGCTTTATCGGCTCGAATTTGATTCACCACATTATTGACCGTCCGGAAGTGGAACGGTTGGTCAACCTTGATTGCCTGACTTACGCGGGTCATCTGGCGAATCTGGAGAGCGTGATTCGTCATCCGAAATATGTCTTCGAGAAAGTGGACCTGCGTGACAAACCCGCCGTGCTTCGCGTGATTGAGCAATACGGCATCACGCACATCATGCATCTGGCCGCGGAGTCGCACGTGGATCGTTCCATCAGCGGACCGGGCGATTTCATCAGTACCAACATCATTGGCACGTTTAATCTACTCGAGGCCTGCCGCGGTGCCTGGAATGGCAACTTCACGAACCGGCGTTTTCACCACGTTTCGACAGATGAAGTTTACGGCTCGCTGGGGGCGACGGGATATTTCACCGAGACGACGCCCTACGCGCCGAACTCGCCGTATTCCGCGAGCAAGGCTTCCAGCGATTTTCTGGTGCGGGCGTACCATCACACTTATGGCGTGCCAGTGGTGATAACGAATTGCTCGAACAACTACGGTCCATTTCAGTTCCCGGAGAAGCTCATCCCGGTGGTGATTCAAAGTTGCCTGGCCCGGAAACAGATCCCCGTTTACGGCGACGGCCTGAACGTGCGGGACTGGCTCTATGTGCGCGACCACGCCGAGGCGTTGTGGCAGGTGCTCACCCGCGGCAAGGACGGCGAAACCTACAACATCGGTGGCCACAACGAATGGGCCAACCTCCGGATCGTTGAGTTGATTTGCGATCTGGTGGATGAATTGTCACCGCAGCTCGGCGGCCATACGCGGCAACTGATCACTTTCGTAAAAGACCGTCCAGGTCACGACCGACGTTATGCGATTGATGCCTCCAAGCTTCAGCGTGAACTTGGCTGGGTGCCCGCTCACACTTTTGAGAACGGCATCCGGGAAACGGTTCAGTGGTACCTGGACAATCAGCTGTGGGTGAAGACAGTTCTCGGCAAACCGGTGGCAGGGTGAACTCGCCTGACAACCCGGCGTGGAGCCATGCCTAATAGAGCGATCCGATTGAGGATCCGATTGAGGCTCCGATTAGAGGGGCTGGTATGATCGGAGCTGGTGGAGTCAGATTCCAAGCCTGTGAAAGTCTGAGCACCCGGGAGGAAAGTGCAACTGTCGTTTTTCCCCCAGAACACCGGAGCAATTGGCCGCTTGGCAGTCGAGGTCGCGGAATAGGGCGTCTCCAAGGATATGCACAGCCAGAAGAAGACCTTTGTAGCACTCAAGGGGCAGGATGTTTCCGTAATTCAACCTACATTCCTTCCGTAATCAGTGGCGAAGTCTTTGCGCTGTTGTCACTTGCTACTCCTATGCACTGGGCCGAAGATGTTCTCGCGCTAAGATTCATTGGATCAACCGATGAGTGTAAACGCACCGTATGCAGGACTTGAGTGATACGACAGCCGGGTGTTTTTAGTAGCGAAGCGGTGGAGTCGAGGACGACGGGAAGAGGGTGCGGGTATCTTCGCAAGGAGGTGGATGACGGCTGGGCGGTCATGCGGGGAATATACAGAACTATGATTACTCAGGACATTACTGTGGACAACGCGACAGAATTGCAGGAAACGGGTCTTCCGACGTGGAAGCGCCTGCTTGATTTCGTTCTTATCCTCGCACTGGCACCTGGGCTGCTTTTGCTTGCGGGGATCGTGGCGCTGGTGGTGTTGTGCGGTTCACGTGGTCCGATTTTGTTTCGGCAGCTGCGCATCGGCTACCGAGGGCGCGAGTACACCTGTTTCAAGTTTCGCACGATGCATGTTGACGCCGAGACGGATTCGCATCGGGCCCATGCAACGCAGTTGATCAAATCTGAGACTCCGATGACAAAGCTAGACACCTGTCGCGACCCGCGAGTAATTCCGTTTGGCGCATGCTTGCGAGCCACCGGGCTGGATGAGTTGCCGCAATTGCTCAACGTTCTGCGCGGAGAGATGAGCTTGGTCGGGCCGCGTCCCTGTATCCCCTACGAATACGCGCTTTATGAACCTTGGCAACGTCGGCGGTTTGAGGCCGTTCCCGGTTTGACGGGGCTGTGGCAGGTCAGCGGCAAGAATCGTACGACTTTCAACCAGATGATCCGGTTGGACATTGAGTATTCGGAACGTAAGAGCCTCTGGCTCGACATGGTCATCATTCTAAAGACTTTACCCGCCCTACTGAGGCAGTGCTTGGAAACGCGAGTGCTGAAGCGCAAGGAGGCCGCATCCTCGGCGGCGGGCATGGAAAAGCCGGTCCAAACATATCAACTATGAAGACAAACAAGAGAATCATCAGGGCGGGGGTTGTGGGGTGTGGCTACTGGGGACCCAATTTGATCAGGAATTTGCGGCAGTCACCCGACTGCCAACTGAAGATCATTTGCGACGCGAGTGAACAACGTCTCCGGCACATGCAGCGACTGCATCCGGATGTGGCGACCACCAGTAGCTTTGAAAAACTGTTGAAGGATCCGGAGTTGGATGCGGTGGTCATTGCTACTCCGGTGCGATTTCACTTCGACATGGCCAAGGCCTGTCTCAATGCCGGCAAGCATGTGTTCATTGAGAAGCCCATGGCCCGGACGGTGGCTGAAGGGGAGGAGTTGGTTGCGCTGGCGGAGTCGCAGGGCCTGGTGCTTATGGTCGGCCATACGTTCCTGTTCTCTCCAGCGGTACGCCGCATGAAAGAAATCATTGATTCCGGCGACATTGGCGAGTTGCAGTATATCTCGGCCCGCCGGCTGAATCTGGGCTTGTTCCAGAAGGACATTAACGTGGCTTGGGACCTCGCACCGCATGATATATCCATTATCCTCCACCTGCTTGATGAACAGCCAGTGAGTGTCAGTTGTCAGGGCAACAGCCATGTGACCCGCGGCATTGAGGACGTCACCATGATGTATCTGAACTTCCGCAAGAACCGCTGCGCCTTCATCCAGAACAGTTGGCTCGACCCCAAGAAGGTGCGGCAGATGACCATTGTCGGTTCCCGTCGAATGATCGTGTATGACGACATTGAGCCATTGGAGAAACTGAAAGTGTATGACTCCCGTGTCGAAGTTCCGCCTCATTATGATACATTTGCTGACTTCACGTACTCCTACCACTATGGCGACGCCTACGTTCCCTACATCAAACAGGACGAGCCGCTGAAGTTGGAATGTCAGCACTTCCTGGAATGTATCCGCGAGGGGACGACGCCAATAACGGGTGGCCGTCAGGGGCTTGAAGTGGTCCGGATTTTGGAGGCGTCAAGCGTTTCGCTCAGAAAACAGGGCGGCGACATCGCGCTGAATTCGATGGCTACCTGGACGAACGGGAGCAACGGAGTCAATGGAAATGGGAATGGTAATGGTGACAGAGGCCATGGCGAGACGCTTGTGGACGCAGCCCGGCGGAGTCTTCTGGCCGCTTGAATCGTGAATAACCAAGCCCAACTTTACCAGCGCATTGCCCCGGACGTGAAGCTGGGCCAACGGGTGAAGATTTTTGCGTTTACGAATCTTTACGGCTGTGAGATTGGAGATGACGTGAAGATCGGGACTTTCGTGGAAATTCAGAAAGGAGCGCGGATCGGAAATCGGTGCAAAATCTCGAGTCATACCTTCATCTGTGAAGGTGTCGTATTGGAGGATGAAGTTTTCATTGGCCACAGCGTCACCTTCATCAATGATCGCTTCCCTCGCTCCACCAGTGCTGCTGGGAGGCTTCAAACCGAGGCAGACTGGGAGTGCGTGCCAACCATGGTAAAGCGGGGCGCATCAATCGGTTCGGGCGCGACGATACTTTGTGGGGTCACCATCGGGGAAGGTGCGATCGTGGGTGCGGGGAGTGTCGTGACTAAAGACGTTCATTGTCGGGCGATCGTCGCTGGCAACCCAGCGCGGTTTCTGCGTCACGTAGCTGCGTAGGCGCCCAACTCGTGCGTGCGCTTCCATAATGTTTTTGCACAGACTAATACTTCAACATGACGAGCCGGCTCCGCTCTATGCTAGAGCGAGGAGATTTGTACCGGCAAGTGGGCCAGTCGAACATTGGATTCCCAGGATGATGCCGATTGTGGGCTCGTCGAGATGGGATCGGTCGTTGACGCCTGCCAGTAGTTCGGAGAATCGTGCGAGATTATTGACTGGCCAAGTGTGGTGCGGTTGGCGATGGTATTTCGGAGCGCATAATGTTCGAACCGTAAGCACGCGGCGATGTCTTATAACACGACAATTATCCGGTCAGTGACTCCATGAGTCCCAATTCGCAACCGCAGTCCGCCAACTCGAATCGGCGATCGTCGGGTCCAACGATCGCTTTGGATGACGTTTACTTCGCGATATTCCGCCACAAACGGCTGCTGCTCGCCTGCGTTTGTCTTGGGATTGTCGGTGCCGCGGTAGTTCATGCCGTTCAGAAACCCGTATATACCTCTCAGGCAAAGCTGTTTGTCCGCTACGTACTTGATCGGGCGGAGATTGATCCAGAGAACCAGGATGCCCGCATCATCTCCGCCGGTTCGGGTGGCACCATCCTAATCTCCGAAAAAGAAATCCTGGCCAGTTGGGACATAGCCAAGAAAGTGGCAGAAGCAGTAACTCCAGGGAGAATCCTGACCAATATTGGGGGCGGCAACAATCTCCTGCAGGCAGCGGGTGTAATCCGGTCCGGTATTGCGGTCGCTCCTGCCACCACCGATATGATGATCGTGAAGTTTCAGCACCCGGACCGCGAGTTGGTCCAGCCCGTGTTGGATGAACTCATCAAGGCTTACCTGCGCAGGCATGTTGAGGTGCGCCAGGGGGCGCTGTTCGGCGAAGACTATTACTCGGAGCGCTTCGTGGAAGTAAAACAAAAGCTCGCCCAAACTGAAGAGGAGATAAAACGGATTCTTTCTGAGGCCAGAGTAGTATCGCTCTCGGAAGCCAAGCGGGTCAGCAACGCCCAGATTGAGAAATTCAGGAGCGAACTCCATGTGGCAAGAGTGGAATTGCACAGCCTCAGGGCTACACTGGGTGAAGACTCGCAGAGTGACGAAAACCCTGGTGAAGAACTGAAAACTCTCATTCCGGCTGACACCTTGGAGCATTATGCGACGCTCCTGGCGAGTTTGGATGCACTTGTCAAACGCGAACGTGAGTTGCTCATCCAGGGATATAGAGAGAGCCACCCTCAAGTCGTCGCCACCCGGGAGAGCATTGCTCAACTGAAGGCGAAAAAGGAAGAACTCGAAATGGAGCACTCCGGGCTGGTTCTGAATGAGCCAACTGTCCCAGGATTTGACCGGGCGGTTGAACGCGCCCGAGTTCGAGCCCTCGCCGCCAAGGTTGCTGGTTACGAGGAGTTGCTTAACACGCTTCAGGATGAGGCGTTCAGCCTGATAACCTTGGAACCAAAGCTTGCAGAACTCGAGCGCCAGCGGGAGCAGGAGGCGAAGAATCTAGCCTATATTTCCATGAGCCTCGACAGGGCTCGTGCGGACGAAGCCGGCGGCAACCGGGTCACAGGCATTACCGTTGTGGACAGCCCGACGCCTCCGACCACGGATAACACGAAAACTCTTAAACTGATGGCGGCCGTATTTGGCGCGTTTGTCGCGATGGGGCTGGGAGCCGCAGCTTTGATGGAATTCGTCCTTGACCGCACTATCAAACGTCCGGCTGACGTGCGCCGGCATTTGCGATTGCCCTTTATCCTCGCTATACCCGATACATGTTGGAAGCGCAGGCATCGCGCTTTGAAACTGACCCCCGGCAATTCTTGCGCCGCGAAGTCTGGAAAACCAGCCGACGTCAACGGCGCTGTGGCGAACGTGATTCCGCCGTGGGACTCCAACCACCACCTCCGTTCTTATTCTGAGGGACTGCGTGAGCGCCTGCTTACGCACTTTGAAGTCAACGGGATCACCCACAAACCCAAGCTTGTGGGGGTGACCAGTTGTGGTGAGCGGGCAGGCGTCACGACGCTGGCCAGCGGCGTGGCGGCAGCGTTGTCGAAGACCGGCGATGGCAACGTGTTGCTGGTGGATTTGAATGGCGGGCAGGGAGCCACCCATTCATTCTATAAGGGGGAGCCCGGTTGCGGACTGGCTGAAGCACTGGAACCGGAGGCTCGCGCCGAAGCCCAAGTTCAGGAAAACCTCTACCTCGTCTCGCTTCGCCCTTCAGGGTTGTCCGGCACAGCAGCAGACGAAAATGACAACAGAATGCTCCCGTCCCGAATCAGTAAATTCATACCTTTATTGAAGGCCAGCGATTATGACTATGTGGTTTTCGATATGCCACCGGTCACCCCGACCAGTGCGACTCCGCGGCTTGGTGGCAACATGGACATGGTCTTGCTGGTTCTGGAATCGGGGAAGACCGTCCAGCAGGCCGCCGTCCATGCAGGCGCATTGTTAACCGAAGCGCGCGTCAAAACGGCTGTTGTGCTGAATAAGTACCGCCAGCACGTACCTTCATTGATTTCGCAGGAAATGTAATCACTTGTTGGCGCGCTAGTTGCTAAACACGTATTCAAGTGCCAGCAACAAACGACTTCAGAGGTTTGTTGCCGAGTTTAAATTCTAATCATGCGCTATAACGCGCCAGTTCTCGGCGGTCACTCGCACGGTGTGCGAACTGACGGGGACGAAGTCTGCCTGCGGGAGAGCAGTGACTCGCGGTTTGAGGATAAGGACCTAGCTTCCACACAGGAATGCGCTACAAGGCGAGTATGCATGGTTACGCATTCGTTCTACGAGAGTGACAATCGGGTGATGCGCTATGCCGAGGCCCTTGCGGCTTGCGGGGACATTGTCGAAGTAGTAGCGCTACGAAGTAAGCCCAGTCTGCCGGAACGGGAAATAATCAATGGTGTAAAGCTCTTCAGACTCCAGGATCGCTTCGCAAAAAGTGGGACGTCGAAGCTGTCGTTTTTGTGGCCAGTGTTGCGCTTCCTGTTTAGTTCGTCTCAATGGCTAACCCAGAGACACCGGCAGCAACCTTACGACCTAATTCATGTCCACAATGTGCCAGATTTCCTCGTTTTTGCTGCGTGGTATCCCAAACTCGCGGGGACGAAGGTGATACTCGACATACACGACATTCTCCCTGAGTTTTTTGGCAGCAAATTTCGGGTCGGGGAACCTTCCGTGTTTCTTTGGGGTTTAAGACTCGTCGAGAGGTTCTCAGCCCGCTTCGCTGACCATGTCATCCTTGCTAACCATCTTTGGTTTGACAGATACACCACCCGTTCTGCTCGAACTCAGAAGTGCTCGGTGTTCATTAATAATGTTGATACGCGCGTGTTTCAGGCGCGAAGTCGCAGGACTCCGAACGACAAGCACGTCATTTTGTTTCCCGGCGGACTTCAATGGCACCAGGGCTTGGATATCGCCATTCGTGCTTTTAAGAAACTGCATCGCAGACTACCGGATGCTGAGTTTCATATTTACGGCGACGGGGATATGAAGCCGCGATTGAAGATGTTGGCTGAAGAGTTGGGGGTAGCCGCCTCGGTACGTTTTTTCGATCCGCTGGGAATTCGGGACATCGCCGCCGTTATGGCGAACGCTGACCTTGGGGTCGTGCCGAAGCGGGCCGATTCCTTTGGGAACGAGGCATACAGCACTAAGATCATGGAGTTTATGTCCGTGGGCGTTCCGGTTGTGGCATCCGGCACGAAGATTGACCGCTTTTATTTCGATGACTCCGTTGTCCGCTTTTTCGTATCTGGAAACGATGACTCGCTGGCTGACGCGATGCTTGAAGTGTTAACTAACGACGAGTTGCGCCATGCATTAGTTACCCGGGGCTTCGAGTATGCTGCCCGCAACAGCTGGGATATTCGCAAAGGCGAATATTTGAGTTTGGTGGATGGGCTCTGCCGCACATGTCGCAAGTAGAGCATGTTCAGAGTGCGCTTGTATCGTGGAGATGTTGGGATGCCTATCAGAAGGCGTTTTGCGACTTAGAAGGCGCTGTTCTGGGCAGAGGCAAAGGAACACTCGAAGCGGCCAGTTGAATTCAATTGCGGTGGATACTGCGCAGAATCAGAAGACGGCACGCGACCAGGTAAATATGCGATCTACGTACGCACTTATTTCTCCGGCCAGAAATGAAGCGGGGCGGATTCAATTCACCCTGCAATCGGTAGTGGCGCAAACCTGTAGGCCAGAGCGCTGGATTATTGTCGACGACGGCTCTACGGATAACACCTTTGAAATTGTACAACGTTACGCGCAACAACACGAGTTTATCGCATTAGTGCGTGCCGAGCGAGGTCCGGAGCTTGGCTTTGGTTCCAAGGCTAAGGCGTTCCAGACTGGCTATAATCTCCTAGGCAAAACGCAGTACTCGTTCATCGGCAACCTGGATGCTGATGTTTCATTTGCCCCGGATTACTTTCAATTGTTACTAAGCCGTTTCGAGGCTGAAGCGAAGCTGGGGCTCGGTGGGGGAATCATTTTGGAAGACATCAACAATCACTTTGTGGCACAGCGAATCAGCGAAAACAGCGTGGCTGGGGCGGTACAGCTCTTCCGTCGGGAATGTTACGAGCGGATTGGAGGCTATCTGCCGATGAGGTACGGAGGAATCGATTCGGTTGCCGAGATCATGGTGCGGATGCATGGATGGAGGGTTCGCACGTTTTCCGAGTTGCAGGTCAAACACCATGGTAGAATCACAACGGGTAATCATTCCATATTTCGAACGCGGTTCAATAAAGGGCTAAATAACTATTTGATCGGTTACCATCCTTTGTTCCATTTCCTCGTCAGCCTGTGCCGCGTGGCGACCCGTCCTTACGTTCTGGGAACAATAATGATGGTAGCAGGTTATGGGTGGGCGGCAATTCGCCGAAAGGCCAGACCCGTGCCGCCAGAGATGGTTCAGTTTCTGCAGGGCGAACAATTGGCCAGATTGCGTAGTGCGGTGGCGGGCGGAGGCATTGGTAGACATGCCAACTAACCGGGCGGGAATCCAGAAAATCGAGTTGATACTATGTGCGGCATCTGTGGGCAGTTTAATTTCGGTACGAAGAAGGCGGTATTGACTGAAGACCTCCGCAAGATGACCGACACGATCATGCATAGAGGTCCAGATGATGAAGGAACGTACATCTCAGGCAACCTTGGGTTAGGGTTCCGGAGACTGTCTATCATTGACTTGGCCGGCGGTCATCAACCCATGTCAAACGACCAGAGAAACGTCTGGGTGGTGTTCAATGGCGAGATTTATAATTTCCGAGAGCTGCGGCAAGAGTTGATGAAATGTGGCCATATTTTCAGGACTAAATCCGACACTGAGGTGATTGTTTACGGTTACATTCAGTGGGGAGAGGACGTGTTACACAAGCTCAACGGCATGTTCGGTTTGGCATTATGGGATGAAACCAAGAGGAAGTTAATGCTTGCACGTGATCGAGCTGGGATTAAGAGCCTCTTTTACAGAATAGATCATGGCCGGTTGGTGTTTGGGTCGGAGATCCGTCCCATTGCGGCGAGTCTGGATGAACGACTTCAACCTGACCCGAGGTCGATGAACCTGTTTCTGCGGTACCGCTATACCCCGTCGCCGTTGACTATTTATAAGGGGGTCCGAAAGCTTGGGGCAGGAATGAAACTTGTAGTCGAAAACGGGCAAGTATTGGAACAGCGCTGGTGGCGGTTTCGGCCCAGACCATTTGATAATCCTCCCTCGCTTGCCCAGGCACAGGAGGAACTGCTTGAACACTATAAGAAGGCAGTACAGCGGCAGTTGATTAGCGACGTACCCGTTGGCTTGTTATTAAGCGGAGGTCTTGACTCCGGTCTGCTGTTAGCTTTGATGAACTTGTATGGCAGCGACTGGAGGACTTACACGGTCGGCTTTGGGGACCGTTACAGGGATGATGAGATAGCGGATGGGAGATCCACTGCCGTCGCACTGACCGCACCGAATCAAAGTGTTCTGATCGACCGCAAGGCATTCGACGATACGCTTGCCAGAACCATCTCGATCATGGAGGACCCTGTGGCTTCGCCTTCAGCAGTGTTGATGTATTATGTCTGCCAACGAGCGCGTCAGGATGTCAAGGTCGCACTGATTGGTCAGGGGCCGGACGAATTGTTAGGTGGCTATAAACGCCACATAGGCTTACGCTACGGAGCGTATTGGCGGATGTTGCCCGGCCCCATTCGGGAGTTGGCGGGAGCGATGATACGAATGCTACCGCGCAATGAGGCATCAAAGCGGGGAGTGGATTCTTTGGGAATCCAAGACAGGATCGAACGCTATCAGCAGATCTTCTCGATCATTTCTACCCAATTGATAAACCGACTGTTTCGAGATGACTTTCGCGCAGTTGGCAGCCACAACCAAATGGCAGATTGTTGGAATGGATTGGTGGACATGATCGGTGACACAGATGAACTTGGAGGCTTCCAGTTCCTAGAGGTGCGCTCATCGCTACCGGACGAGTTATTGACGTATGCGGATAAGATGTCAATGCATCATTCGTTGGAAGTGCGGGTGCCCTACCTCGATCATGAAATCATCGAATACGCGGAGCGTCTGCCGGCATCTTACAAGGTGGGCTTAAGGTGCCGAAAGTTGATACACACCCGGATTTGCAGGGAGTTCCTGCCCAGCAGCGTATTCCACAGAAGAAAGCGAGGTTTCGGTTACAGTGTTGTTGATGACTGGTATCGAGATGCCCTAACAACCAAGATCGGAGTAACGCTGGCGGACAACCAAGCACTTATCTACCGCTACTTAGATCCGGTCGCCGTCAAGCAATTAGTGGAAGAGCACCGTCGTGGACGACATGATCACCACAAGGTGATTTTTAGCCTTGTGGTGATGGAGGAGTGGTTGAGGAGTATCAATGGGTAATGTGCTGCAAATGAACAATTCGACTGCATCGTGTATATATCAAACCGAGCATCAGCAACGGTTTGAATATACCGTGAAACACCTCGCCGGGATTCTTGCTTCGGGTAGTGTGGTTGCGGACATAGGGTGTCACCGGCTGGACCAAGGCGTAATGTTGGCAAAGGCAGGTTTCAAGGTAATTGGTTTTGATGTTCTGCCGTTTCTTGAGAAACGGACAACAATTACGAGGGCTCGCCAGTATGGCATCCAACTGGCCGAGATAAAGTGCTTGGAAAGAGGCGAGTTTTCGCCGGCATTTCCCAATGGATTCTTTGACTGTGTTGTGATGACGGAGGTGATTGAGCACCTTGCGTTTAATCCGCTGGAGATGTGGAAGGCGATCTTCAGCATGGTCAAACCCAATGGGCATATCATCATCACAACGCCAAATTCGCTCGCACTTAAGAGTCTGGCGCGAGCGCTCTGGCGACTCCTGTTATTAAGGGGGCATGGGATTTCCGTTCGTGAGATCATGGAAAACGTGACTTATGGCCATCATTGGAAGGAATATAGCGCAAGGGAAATTCGCGAATACTTTGCCTACCTTGGGGTGACTCCCAGCGCGATTATGACTACGCATTTGGACTTTGTCTCAAATCGTTCTGACTCGAGATTAAGGCATCGGCTCGCGAAACTGATATATCACCTGGTTCCGAATTTGCGACCTTCGTTAATGAGCGTGATACAGGTAAGCTCGGACAGACTTATTACCCGTAACACACCGCAATATGCAGAGTAAGATTCGTCGCTGAGTTGAGTCGAGCACCAGGGTGGTTCTAGTACTCGGAGGCTTTGAGCTTCCCAACGCTTTCCACGTGCAACTATCGATCATTATTGTCAACTGGAAGTCCAAGGAATACCTGCAGAAGTGCATCGCATCCATCTTGGCCCTAACGCACGATCTTGATTATGAGGTTATCGTCATTGATGCTGCCTCTTACGATGGGTGTGGGGAAATGCTTTCCGAAGCGTATCCGCAGGTGCGATTCATACAGGGACAGGCAAATGGCGGATTTGCCAAATCCAACAATTCGGCGTTTCGAGCGTCCCAAGGGGACGCTCTGCTATTCCTGAATCCAGACACAGAATTGTGTGGTAGGGCCATAAACCTGATGTACGAGCAACTGCTGAGTTTGCCGCAATCTGGTGCGATTGGTTGCCGGCTTCTGAATTCAGATGGGACGCTCCAGGCCAGTTGCATTCAGTCGTTCCCGACCCTCGTGAACCAATTGTTAAATGCGGAGCTAATCAGGCGCTGGTTCCCCCGATCCCCGCTCTGGGGCATGGCGCCATTATTCTCTGACTCGGTGTCGCCGTCGGAGGTCGATGTTGTTTCTGGTGCCTGCTTGATGATGCGCCGCAAAGTCTTTGCGGAAGTGGGAGGCTTCAGTACCGAGTATTTCATGTATTCGGAGGATGTGGACTTGTGCTTCAAAGTGCGGCAGGCGTCTTATGTCAACTATTATGTGCCCACTGCCAGAGTGATCCATCATGGCGGGAGGAGTACTGCCGAAAGCGGAGTCAACTTGTTTTCCAGCGTGATGATGTTGGAGTCGCGCTGGCGCTTTTTCTTAAAGACGCGACCTGCGTGGTATTGCTGGCTCTATCGGGCTGGCATGTTTGTGATCAGCTTGGTCAGAGTTGTGTTGGCCTTATTGATCCGAGCGGTGGAGAGCTTGAGGAACAAAGAGACCTCTTGGAATGCTACCGTTGCCAAGTGGGGGGGGCGATTCAGATGGGCACTTGGCTTGGAGGACTGGGTTAAGGACTACTGAAGTGACTACACAAAGCGCTCCATCTATACTCTGCTCCTCTACGGGTGTGAAGTCACCTAGTTGTAGCCAAAGCCATCCGGGTTCTCGCGCAAACGACGAGTCGAAGCGAGTTTTGCTTTTGGGCGCGGGCTTCTCCACGCGCAACCTGGGTGTCTGGGCCCTTGCTTCGAGTGCAATCGCCGCAGTGCTGAATAGGTATCCCAAGGCGCAAATCCAATTGCTTGATTATGAGCGGCAGCCGGCATCCCATTCTGTGAAGCACCCAGGGGGCATTGCCACAGTGGAACTGGTGAATATTCGTTTCTCCAAGAAGATTTGGCTGCCTAACAGCATTGTCCGCCTTCTCCTGACCGCCGCATTCCTGAGGTTGATGCCGTTCCAAAGGGTGCGAACCCGTATCATCGAAGCAAATCCTTGGTTGAAAGCGGTAGCGCAGGCCGACCTTGTGGGGTCAATTGCCGGCGGTGACAGCTTTAGTGATATTTATGGATTAGGACGACTCCTCTATGTAGCCCTTCCCCAGGTGCTGGTGTTACTCCTCGCGAGGCCGCTCGTCTTGCTTCCGCAGACTCTCGGGCCTTTCACTAGCACCCCCGCAAGAGCCATTGCCCGTTACATCTTGCGGCGCGCAGCGATCGTCTATGCGCGGGATTGTGACAGCCTGGACGATATCAAACCGTTATTGGGTCAAGAAACCTCGAATTGTCGTCCCGCCTATGACATGGCTTTCGCTTTGGAGCCCGTTGCACCGTCCGCTTCGTTGTTTGCTGCTTTGAACGAACTGGAACACTGCCGACCGCTCGTAGGATTGAATGTGAGCGGACTGCTCTGCAAGGGAGGATACAATGGCCGCAACATGTTCGGCCTCAAACATGAATACTGTGACTTGATTCGCCACATCATCCGGGACTTCGTTCACCAGGGCGCTCATGTAGTCCTCGTCCCGCATGTTCTCGGAACTGCACCCAATTCGGAAAGCGATGTAGTGGCTTCACTCATGCTTCACCGTCAACTCACTCATGAATGCAGCGGGCGATTGCACTTGCTGAATGGGGACTATGATCACCAGCAAATCAAGCATGTGATTGGGAAATGTGACTTCTTCGTCGGCTCGCGCATGCATGCCTGTATTGCGGCGCTTTCTCAGTGTGTACCCGCTGTCGGCCTCGCGTACAGCCGCAAATTCAGAGGGGTCCTCGGGTCTATCGGGGTAGCAGACCTCGTTATTGATCTAAGTGACAATGACATCCAGGAAGTCCGGAAACAGGTCCAAGATATTTACAGCCGAAAACACCTTGTACGTACGCAACTCGAACAAAACATACCTGGAGTCAAGAGTTCCGTACTGAGTCTATTCTCTGAAGCAACCCAGAACGGGATGTCCTATCATGCAGGAGCCAGCTACCCCTGAGTCGTGACCATCGAATCGGGCAGGTGAGCTTCGTATCGAGTCTCACCGCCGATCCGAAGATTGTTGTGTCTTGGGTCAGAACCAATCCAATCAAGAGACAATACCTACCCTCAGATCGCTATCTTTAGGGTCTTCGCGTCAACGTCTCACATTACCGCCGGATTGGTGGAGATGGAGCTTTTTCGTTAAGATGTAGTGTTTTTGAAATGGAGATGAGAGGCAGGCAAATTAACCCCATAATGCCGCGGCACAGCGATTGCTCCATCTTTGGCATGAATTTGAAGTTGCCTGATTTGATTCCGCAGTCCTCCTCGATGATTTCAACAGTTCACGACTCCGTCTCGGCGTTTTGCTATAAGCCTGAACAACTCCACACGTTCTCTGCCGACTCGATTGAGCCTAACAACCCGGAGATGGAGTGTGGCAGCAATCGTGTCACGTTGCCACCAATCCACCACAGGGGGCGCTTTTCCATGGCAAGGTCTTTTCTAGCCCTTCTACTCCTCTCTCCCGGCCTGCTTTCCGCCGCCACGCTCTACTGCGGGCCATCGTCCAGCGGCAATGGCAGCGGCAGCGATTTCAACAATCGCATGGCCCTGCCCAATACCACCGGCTTTGTGCGCGGCAACACCTACGTCATCATTGAGGGCAACTACGGTAGCAAGACCTTTTCCACCGCCGCCAGCGGCACTTCGGTCATCACCATTCGCAAGGGCAACGCCACGCAGGACAGCGCCGTGGCGGGCTGGGCCAGTTCGTTGGTGGACGGGCAGGCGATCTTCGGAGGCGGCATCACGTTCAGCACCAGCTATTGGATTTTCGACGGTGTGACCGGCGGCGGGCCGGGCAGTTGGACCAGTGGGCACGGTTTCCTCGTCACCATCACCGGCGGCGGCGGCAAGGGGATCATCCTGTCCAACGGACCTGACCAGATTCAGATTCGGCACACGGAAGTTTACAGCGTGCTGGGCACGGACACGGAATCGGGCGAAGACGGCTTGTATGATCTCAACGGCTCGTCTTACATCACACTGGCTTATTGTTCGTTCCACGATTTCGGGCGCACCTGCATCCTCACGCGCAACGCGGACCATTGGCTGGCGGAGTATTGCTACTTTGCCCGCAACTCCTCCAGCGCCGCGCAACACTCGGAAGGCTGGTCGGATCAGGAAAGCGATGACATGGTGGTGCGCTACAATTTCTTTGAAACCATCGAGGGCACGGCGTTCATCGCCTGGCTGGGCGCGGACAAGACGGTGAATCGCTGGGAGATTTACGGCAACGTCTTTTGGAAAACCCGGTCGGAGGGTGTCAGTGGCGTCTTGCGCACGCGCACCGGCAACACGGCCAACAACATGAAGATTTACAACAACACCATTGCCAACGTGGACATCGGCAGCGAGGCGGGGGTGTATATCAACTTCGGCAGTGGCAACACGGTTTACAACAACATCAGTTACAACAGCCGTCCATTCAATGTGGCCGGCGCCACCGCGGCGAACAATCTCACGGCCAGCAGCGGCAGCATCTTTGTGAACGCCGGCAGCGGCGATTTTCGATTGAGTGGCGCCAGTGCTGGCGGTTCGCTGGGCAGTGGTTACAACAGCACAGATGCTTATGGCAACACGCGCGGCGCGGACGGCACTTGGGATCGGGGCGCGTATGAATACACGTCGGGAGGAGGCGCGTCAGCACCGATCGTCACAAGCCAACCCTTGAGCACGACCGTTGCCGCCGGGCAAACCGCCACCTTCTCGGTCACGGCGACCGGTTCCTCGCCCATGTCTTACCAGTGGCAGCGCAACGGTGACAATATCTCGGGCGCGATGGCCTCCACGTATACGACGCCGGCTACGACAGCTTCGGACAACGGGGCGACCTTCCGCGCAGTAGTCAGCAATTCCGGGGGCAGTGTGACCAGCGCCGTTGCGACACTGACGGTTAGCACCCAACCAAACGCTTCACCGACAGTACAAATCACGAGCCCTTCGAGTGGCGCTAACTTCACGTCACCTGCTACGATTACATTCGAGGTGAGTGCTGCGGATGCCGATGGCACGATCGCAAAGGTCGAGTTTTTCAATGCTGGAACGAAGTTGGGTGAGGATAGCAGCAGCCCCTACGCATTCATTTGGAGTGGAGTGGCTGTGGGTTCCTACAATTTGACGGCAACCGCCACTGACAATCTGGGTGCCGCGACGACATCCAGCGTGATTTCCATAACTGTGGACCAATCTCCACCGACAGGGCAATTCAACATTGGTGACCAAGTCGTGGTGACGTCCGAACCATCGCTGCGAGTTCGATCCACCCCGGAAGTGGCCGGTACCATCCTTGGGACTCAGCCGTATCAAGCGGTTGGCACGATCGTTTCGGGTCCCGTGAGCGCGGATGGGTTCATCTGGTGGCAGGTTGACTATGCCAGTTCTCCAGACGGCTGGTCAATTGAGGGTGATGGTACGACTTTCTTCCTAGACTCTGCTCCACCGCCCCCCAGCCCACCTAGCATTCCCAGAGTGGTGCTGAACTGACTGGAATCGACGGCATCAATCTGGGGCTTCAGACGGTGAGGAAGCTCGCTTGCGGAGAGCGGTTAGAGAAACCTCAGCGAAGTTGGTGTGGCGAACTTCTGACCAGTCATCACCATGCCAAAGTCCTTTGCAGGTTCAACCGGTGCATCGGTCTCGAGTTCCCTCTAAACAGTGGATACCGGCGGAAGTCAGTTAGTGGTTCTTTGTGAACTGGCTTCCAAAAGCAGTTGGCGATTGACAGTTCAATGATCTGGTTTCGCTGCCCCTCGACCGATGCAACCATTTGAGCGTGGTTGAGTGTAAAATTCAGTTCGTATACTGTCCCAGGTGAGCGCTAAGTTGGAACCTAACTTCGATTACCTGCCCTACCCTGGATGATGCACCGCATTCGTACGATATCTGACATCGTTGACTGGCGCTTGTGTTTGGGCTGCGGCGTCTGCGCCTATATTTGTCCCGAACGGAGAGTGAGCCTGTTGGACTTTGTGGAGGAAGGCATCCGCCCGGTTGTAGAATCCAACGACTGTGGCTCTTGCCGGGTTTGTCTCGAGGTATGCCCAGCCTTTGAGAATGACCACACCGAGATCAATTCCGTTCCCGGCTTGATAGAGGAGCTCAAACCGTATTGTGGTCCGGTCCTGGAGATTTGGGAGGGATACGCTGCTGATTCGGAAATCCGGCACCGGGGTTCCTCCGGCGGTTTGCTCACGGCTCTTGCTTTGTATTGCCTGGAGCGGCAGGCCATGCCCGGCGTGCTTCACATTGGCAGCGACCCTAATGACCCATTAAGAAACAAGACCAGAATGAGCAAGAATCGGGCGGACCTAATGGCGAAGACCGGTTCGCGCTACGCGCCAGCCGCCGCCTGCGACAGCCTGCACTTGATCGAGGCCGCAGCAGGACCTTGCGTGTTCATCGGCCAGCCAAGCGAAGTGACTGCCCTGAGAAAGGCAGAACGTTTGCGACCGGCTCTGTCGGCAAAGATTGGACTGGCCCTTTCGTTCTTTTGTGCCGGATCCCCAGCTCGCAGAGGGACGCTTGAACTGTTGAAATCCATGGGAGTGAAGCCCGACGAAGTCAGTGACGTCCGCTACCGGGGAAATGGCTGGCCAGGGATGTTTGCAGTCACGCTCAAAGGACAATCGCAACCTTCCCACTTTCGGACTTACACGGAATCTTGGCGGTTCATGCAAGCGTACCGTCCATTCTCCGTGCATCTTTGCCCGGATGGGACGGGAGAAGACGCCGACATTTCTTGCGGCGATCCGTGGTACCGGGAGGTCAAGGACGGCGAGGGTGGGAGTTCACTTGTCGTCGTGCGCACGGAAACCGGCCGCCGGATTCTGCGGGGCGCGATGGAGGCCGGATATGTGCAGGCTGAACCCGCCGAGACCTGGAAACTACTGCGTTCGCAGAACAATCTATTTGAAAAGCGGGGAGCGATTGGGGGGCGTGTGGCAACCATTCGGGCATTCGGACTGCCAGTGCCAAAACTCAAAGGATTCTCCCTGATGCAGAATTGGTGGCGGCTATCGTTTAAGGACAAGCTTCGTTCAACTGCGGGAACCATCAGGCGGATTATTTCCCGGCGATATTATCGCCGACGGAATCTGGATGCGACCCGAGTTGGCATGGATAACGGAGGGGACTTGGACTCCGTTTTCAGGATTGATTGAATTTGAACGCGGTCGCCACAGTTTTCCTCGTGGTTTGCTCGATCGGTGTCTTGATTGTGCCGCGGCGCTGGGCCCTCGCGCCGCTCTTGGCAGGCGCATGCTATATGACGCTTGGTCAGGGGTTCAATCTAGGACCTTTCAATTTTACCGTTATTCGAGTGTTGATTCTGGTTGGTGCCGTCCGGATTCTCTTTCGCCAAGAGCGCATTATCGGGCGGATGAATCGGCTTGATTGGGGGATAGTCGCATTCGGATTATGGGCGATAATCAGCAGTGCGTTTCATCAAGCCGGGGAAGACGGTAATCCGTGGGTTTATCGATTAGGACTCGCGTATAACACATGCGGAATATATTTTCTAACTCGGGTCTGGTGCCGCTCAAAAGATGATGTGGTGTGCGTGATTAGAGTTCTCGCATTTTTGTTGGCGCCTTTGGCATTGGAGATGGCGGCAGAGAAGATCACAGCCCGCAACTTCTTTTCGGTGCTGGGCGGAGTTCCCCCGACCCCACCTATTCGAGATGGCAGCCTTCGTGCGATGGGTCCCTTTGGTCACCCGATCCTTGCTGGGACTGTTGGGGCCGTTTGTTTTCCACTGATCTGCGGAATTCTGCGCACGCACCGCGCGGTAGCGGTGATTGGGCTTTCCGCCTGTACTCTCATAGTGTTCGCCTCTTCCTCAAGCGGCCCGATCATGAGCGCTTTCGCAGGCGCATTTGCATTGATCATGTGGCGGTTTCGCCACCTGACTCGACTCGCGCGGATAGGAGCCGTGGCTTGCTACGTTCTTTTGGATATCGTCATGAAGGCCGAACCATATTATTTATTGGCGCGAATTGACATTAGCGGAGGAAGCACGGGTTGGCACCGTGCCGAACTCATTGACTCTGCGATACGCCATTTGAATGAGTGGTGGCTTGGAGGTACTGACTACACTCGGCATTGGATGCCAACTGGCGTAAGTTGGAGCGCGAATCATACAGATTTGACGAACCATTACATAAAGATGGGTGTGCTGGGAGGGCTGCCTTTGATGTTGCTGTTCATCTTTCTGCTTTGGACGGCGTTTCGATTCATCGGAGAAACATTGCATGCAGAGCCGGAGATTTCCGCCTCCGAGAGCTTCTTCGTTTGGTGTCTGGGGGCTGCGTTGTTTGCTCACGTTGCCACGTGTATTTCGATCACCTACTTCGACCAGTCCTTTATTTTCGTTTACATCACGTTCGCTGTTATTGGCAGCATGAGGGCTACAAGGGGAGACGCAATGGGAGATAATTCGGAATCCTCCGACGACGTCGCACTTGAACCTTCTAGCGTATGAACTGGGCGCTGATTGCTGCGGTGAATGATGGAATGGTTCTGAAGAACACCCTCCTGAATTCGCCAGATGTAAGAGAGATGAAACAAGTTATTCTGAGAACGGGATTTTCTTCGGCATCAACAGCCTACAATTCAGCCTTGGATGAATGCCAAGGCGATGTTGCGATACTCGCTCACCAGGATGTTTACCTACCGCCCGGGTGGCTGAGTCGCCTGCACCAATCAATTTCTATCGTTGAGTCAATTGACCGAGATTGGGGGGTTTTAGGTATGTTTGGCATTGACCTCGCCGGCAACCATTGCGGTTACATCTACTCGACTGGACTTGGGAGGACTTTCGGAAAACCGAGCCAATTCCCAACCCAAGTTGTGTCAATAGACGAAATGGTGATTGTCGTCCGTACCGGCACCGGGTTGCGCTTTGATTCCAGCTTGCCGGGGTATCACCTTTATGGAACGGATATCTGCCTCGAGGCGAATCGGCTTGGATTGTCAACCTTCGTAACATCCAACTTTTGCATACATAATAGCAACGGATTGCGCTGTCTGCCGGGTGCCTTTTGGAAGGCGTACGGCTACATGAAGCGAAAGTGGAGACCTGTGCTTCCGATCAAGACAACTTGTATAACGATTGCTCCGGGTTATGGCCAAGTAATTCGAAAGAGAGTGTTCGGTTGGTTGCAGACGGCGGTGGAGAGGACCGGAGTTGGTGTTAGAGTAAGCGACCCTGCAGAGTTGTACCGGCGGCTCACTGCGAGCGGCGAGATCGTGGCGCCAGACCTGGTTTAGTCATGCTGCCGGTGGCTGCTGCTGGGCGGGGAACTTCTGGAATCAGGTAGGTTGCGTTTGAAGTGCGATTTCTTTCTGTTCTGCCGTAGTTCCTTTCGCCTGGGATTTGTCTGTCCAAGTAATTAGTCAAGCGTATGGTTGACTCCACCCCCAAATTGTTGTTTCTCAACCATGCCGCCACACGGAATGGCGCTTCGATTCTGTTGCTCGCATTTCTGCGCTGGCTGGGGCAAAATACTAAGTTTACTTTGGAGGTGCTCACAACTTCGGGAGGGCCGTTAGTGGATGACTTCCGCGCGGTCGCCAAGATGCATCTTTGGCAGGGGCCAAGGATCCTGACTCAAGCGCTGCCCCAAAGATGGTCTCGATGGTTCCGGCCACGACTTGAACAAATGTTCCTGCGCGCCTTCTTAAAGGGGCGCAAGTATGATCTGATTTATGCAAACACGGCGGCAACTGCGCCTGCTCTAATGGCGCTTCACCGCCGGACTCAAGCCGTTCTTTGGCACATACATGAGCTTCGCTACGCCCTGCGCGCAACCCTGTCTCCGCAGGTTAGCGCCCTGCTGCTGCCCAAGATTACCCGCTACATCGCCGCTTCCGAATCGGTGGCCGATACGCTCCGCGAGGATTACAGAGTGGAAGGCAGGAAGATTGATTTAGTACACGAGTTCGTTGCAGTATCGCATCAGTCGGGTCAGGACCGCGCTCGCAATCGTGAAATAGTTCTGCGGGATTTTGGCTGGCCCGCAGAGGCCTTCGTTGTGGGTGGCTGTGGCGCACTGGGATGGCGGAAAGGGACGGATGTTTTCCTTCGAGTTGCCCAACTCCTTCGCAGCACTTACGGACTTGATCGCGCGCGCTTTCTTTGGGTTGGCGGGGGCGATGAAGGTGAGATGGAAAGCCTGAGGTTCAACCACGATCTCGAGTTGCTGGGACTTCGGGATCAATGCGTTCGAGTCCAGTCCACGGCCGAGGTGGGGCGTTACTATAGCGCGATGAATGTGTTTGCTCTGACCTCACGCGAAGATCCGTTCCCGTTGGTGATGCTCGAAGCTGGCGCGCACGAGCTGCCGCTCGTTTGTTTTGCCAACTCCGGGGGAGGTCCGGAATTCGCACGCAATGGAACAGGCCGCGTCGTTCCCTATCTCGATTTAGCAGCATTCGCCTCGGAATTGGCGACCCTGTTTGGAGAACCTTCCTTGTGCCAGCGGCTCGGAGCGGAGGCTGCTCGTCGCGTGCGAGAGCATCACACGGCTGAGAGCCAGTGTCCGAAGCTGTTGGCGAGCATGAAGCGTTGCCTTGAGGTCGCGCGATGATGAGCAGAGGACGTCTCGATTTGAATCTGTAACCATGCCAAGAGTTTCAGTCATAATGCCGGTTTACAATTGTGAGCGGTATCTTTCCGAGGCCATCGGGAGCATGGTGCAACAATCCTTCACGGACTTTGAGTTGCTGGTGCTGGATGATGGTTCGGTAGATCGCTCAGTGGAAATTGCCCGGCAGGCGGCAGAGAGGGACACCCGGATCACCCTTGTGAAGGGACCCCATCGTGGTGTCGTTTCTTGCCGCAACGCCGGCCTGGATATGGCGAAGGGCGACCTGATTGCCATGATGGATGCGGACGACATAGCCTTGCCGGATCGCTTCGCGCGCCAGGTGCATTTCCTGGATGCGAATTCGGAATACTGTCTTGTGGGGAGTCGGGCGATTCGGGTTGATTCGGATGGCTCTCCGGTTAGTTGCTGGAATGTGCCTGAGACTCACGCCGAAATTGATGGACGGCACATGCGCGGGGAATCCGGGGCGATCATCAATCCGTCCATCATGATGCGCAGGGAAGTCGTGCTTCGAATCGGAGGATATCGGGCCGGCTTCGACTCCGCCGAGGATTACGACCTATTCTTGCGATTGGCCGAGGTTGGTCGTTTGTCAAACCTACCAGCGGTGTTGCTTCACTATCGGCTGCACGCCAAGAGCCTGACGTTTGCCCGTGCCGAGACGCAAGGCCGATTGGCCCGGTTGGCGCTTCAGGATGCTTGGACGCGGCGTGGCAAAGCCGGTCTGCCGCCCGCCGCCCGGAACATTCCGGCACCGGCGTCAACAGAGCAACTGACCTGGGATTGGGCTAGAACCGCGTTTGCCGCCGGGAATTTCGGTACGGCCAGGAAGCAGGCGTTCAGGCTGCTGAGGCAACGGCCCCTGAAACTTAAGCGGTGGGTGTTCTTTATTGCTGCCTGCTTGGGACCGCTGGCGCTTCAAATCCGGCGCATCTGTCCGTATCGTGTCGGACCGATTTCGTGATTCGTAGCCGTCATTCTTTCGTTCGCACGCGCGATTAATCATTTAATGAGCAATACTCGGCGAAAGCTCGCGTTCGTGAGTACACTCACCTGTGTTCCGTGGGGTGGGTCGGAACTGTTGTGGAGTGAAACCGCGTTGCGGCTCCTGAAGGCTGGGCACAAGGTCGCCGCCAGCGTCTGCGAATGGCCAACGCGCCCAAAGCAATTGGTTGATCTGCGGCAGGCAGGAGTGGACTTGAATGAGCGCTGGGTAAATCCACTCCGCCGCGGACAGGCGGTGCTGAGGCCATTGATCCAGCGCACGGGGCATTGGCGGTTTGGCCGTTGGCTCGCGCGACAGAATCCAGACCTTGTTTGTATTTCTTCGGGCAGCATTGCCGAGGATCTGTCCTTGATCAATCCTATCGTTCGGACGGGGACGCCGTACGTGCTCATTATCCACGCGGTTGGAGAAAAGCTTTGGCCAAACGATCAAAGAGCTCGGAGTTTCATGGAATTTTGTGGCAGGGCGCGCCGCTGCTTTTTCGTCTCTCACGGGAACCGGAAGCTGCTGGAAATTCAACTTGGGATGGCGCTCCCGAATACTGAAATAGTCCGGAATCCATCTAACGTCCGCCGGGAGGCTGCGCCACCGTGGCCCTCTCAATCCCAAGTGCTTCGGCTCGCCTGCATCGGTCGGCTGCAACCAGATGCGAAGGGGCAGGACCTCCTGCTGCGGGTGTTGGCTTCCGAAGCCTGGCGAAGCCGCCCGATCGAAGTTTCATTTTTTGGCGTGGGGGATATGGAGGAAGGATTGCAGCGGCTGGTCCGATGGTTTCAGTTGGAGGAGCGTGTGAAATTCTACGGCCACGTTGAAGACATCGAAGGACTCTGGGCGAAGCACCATGTGCTGGTCCTTCCCTCTCGATTTGAGGGATTGCCACTGGTGATCGTGGAAGCGATGCTCTGTGGCAGGCCGGTGATCGTGACCGATGTGGCGGGCAATGCCGAGATAGTGCAGGACAGCGTCACAGGTTTCGTCGCGGAAGCGGCCACGGTCCATCATCTGAATCTGGCCATGGAGCGCGCGTGGAATTTTCGCTCCCAATGGGAAGAAATTGGAAAGGCGGCGGCCGTGGCGATCCGTGCGATCATGCCGACGGACCCCGCCGAGGTTTTTGCGCAGCGACTTCTTGTACTGGCTGAATCCGACCCTAACCAGACTGCTGATCGTCAACCATCGTCTTGAGCATGAATGTAGCTACCAGAAGCATCGTTTTTGTCAGCACCCTGAATGGTGCGCCCTGGGGTGGATCTGAGGAACTGTGGCGCGTGACAGCTCAACGGTTGACTGAGCAGGGTCACAAGGTGGCGGCAAGTGTTTGCCGGTGGCCCCAACCGGTAGCACAGTTGATTTCACTCAGAAGGGCTGGCGTTAGTGTGAGTGAACGTTGGATGGCCACAAGCAAACTGCGTTCATGGTCGCTTCGCAAGCTGGTTCGCTTGATCTTTGACCCGCTGCTCTGCCGGGCCTATCCCCGGGTTTTCAAGCGCTGGTTGTCCGGGCGGAAACCGGATTTGGTCTGTATTTCCAAGGGTTGGATTGGCGAAGACCATGGGTTTATGGAACTGTGGCTTGCCGCGAGGGCAGACTACGTGGTGGTCGTGCAGGCTGCTGGCGAGCAAATGTGGCCTACTGACGGAGAAGCGGCCAAGCTGATTAAGTTCTTTCAGAAGGCAAGGCGCGTGTTCTTTGTCTCCGAACGGAATCGAGCCTTGCTGGAAACTCAGTTGGGAATTGAATTCGCCAATGCCGAAGTAGTCAGGAATCCCTTCAACGTTCAACGCAGTGCCACTTCGCCTTGGCCAGCGACATCGGAACCAGTCCAATTAGCCTGTGTGGCAAGACTTGACCCACAAGCAAAGGGGCAAGATTTGCTGTTACATTTGCTCGCAGCCGAGCCGTGGCGTTCACGGCCCATTGCGGTATCCTTCTATGGGAAAGGCCGGAGCGAGGAAGGGTTGCGTCGGTTGGTTCAGCGCCTTGGACTGACTGCCAAGGTTAAATTCTGCGGGCATACAAGCGAAGTGGCAGAGATATGGGCGAACCATCACGCTCTGGTGCTGCCATCGCGGTTTGAAGGACTCCCTCTCGTTGCCGTCGAGGCGATGTTATGCGGTCGGCCGGTGATCGTTACCGACGTGGGTGGAAACACTGAAATTGTGGAGCAAGGGATCACCGGTTTTATCGCTCAAGCCGCCACCTTGCCGCACTTGAATCTGGCGATGGAGCAGGCTTGGGCACAGCGACACAATTGGAAAGTCATGGGCAAAGCAGCCTCCCAACGCATCCGCCAGATCATGCCGGCGGACCCCGCTCGCGACTTTGCGGACAAGCTCTTGTGGCTTGCGGAGAAGCGCGAGGAATCGCGGGTACCTGCGATATAAAAGCTTGGATCTTATGCATCAGTTGACCATAGAGCCTGGAAGAGCGGAGCATCATTATTGGAAGGATCTCTGGAAGTATCGGGAGTTGTTCTATTTCCTTGCCTGGCGTGATTTGTTGGTCCGATACAAGCAGACCCTCGTGGGCATCGCGTGGGCCTTCTTGCGTCCGGCTTTGACGATGATGGTATTAACGGTCGTGTTTGGCAAATTCGCCAAGTTGCCCGCGGCCGGAGTGCCATATCCGATACTCGTCCTTTGTGGCATGTTGCCGTGGCAGTTTTTCTCAACGGCCCTTGCTGAATGTGGGAATAGTTTGGTACACAATTCCAGTCTGGTTTCGAAAATCTACTTTCCAAGACTGATTGTTCCCGCGAGCAGTGTGATCGTGAGTCTGGTGGATTTCATGGTATCGGCCTCGATTCTCGCCTTGGTGTTGCTTTGGTATCAATACCTGCCGTCGGCGCATATTTTCTTTCTGCCCCTATTCGTGGGGTTGGCCTTTGCTGCTGCGTTCGGAGTTGGATTATGGATTGCGGCGTTCATGGTCAGATATCGGGATTTTAGGCTCATAGTGCCATTCATGGTACAGATCGGGTTTTACATCACGCCGGTGGCCTATCTTTATCGGGAAGTGGTGCCGGAAAAGTTTCTGCTGTTATACGCTCTGAATCCTATGGTGGGCGTCATTGACGGCTTTCGCTGGTGCGTGCTGGGAGGACAACACGTGCTTTACTGGCCGGCACAGGCCATTACGGTGGGATGGACTGTTTTGTTGATTACGACCGGTATTTGGTATTTTCGCCGGGTGGAAAGAACATTCGCGGACGTTATTTGACCCGACAATTCTGCATGGACCATTCAGTCATCACGGTTGAAAATCTGAGCAAGCGCTACATCATCGGCCATCAGCGTGCGCCGACGGATGGCGTGCGTCACGTCATTGAGGCGGCGGTGCGTTCCCCGTTCCGCTGGTTGCGCTCACGGAACCAGGAAAAGAAAGCACAGAGGGAGGAGTTCTGGGCGTTGAACGACGTATCGTTCGACGTCAAACGCGGCGAGGTGGTGGGATTGATTGGCGGAAACGGGGCGGGTAAGAGTACGATATTGAAAATCCTCAGCCGCATCACCGAACCCACGAAGGGTCGCATCCAGTTGGAGGGCCGGTCGGCAAGTTTGCTGGAAGTGGGCACGGGGTTTCATCCGGAGTTGACCGGGCGGGAGAACATTTTCCTCAACGGCGCGATCCTCGGCATGAGCAAGGAGGAGATCAAACGGAAATTCGACGAGATCGTGGCGTTTTCGGAAATCGAAAAATTTCTCGATACTCCGGTGAAGCGCTACTCCAGCGGTATGTACGTGCGGCTGGCCTTTGCGGTGGCGGCGCATCTGGATCCGGACATTCTGATCGTGGACGAGGTGCTCGCGGTGGGCGACGTGACGTTCCAGAAGAAGTGTCTGGGGAAGATGCAAGAGGCGCAGGCCCGGTCGCGCACCGTGCTGTTCGTGTCGCACAATCTTTCGGCGGTGGAGGCGTTCTGCACGCGCGGCATCGTATTGAGCAAGGGGCGAGTGGTGTTTGACGGTCCCACCAAGCCCGCAATCCAACATTACCTGGACAGTTTGCGGGGCACGCGTCCGCCATCGTATGGGGACGTCATTGACCTTTGCGCTTTTGGATCGCGGCCCGATCGTTACCCGCCGCAGTTGAGAACGCTAAGACTCTATGACGAAACCGGGCGTCCGCTTGGCGGCAATCTGTCGGCGGGGGCTGGTATGAAAGCCACCATTCACGTGGAGTTGGAGCAACCCGCCGCGAACGTGAACGCGGAGATCTCCTTTTTGACGCTGGACGGAGATCGTGTCTGCACGGCGAGTTCGGCTTATGAGAAGTGTCGCGACGAGTCACGGCTATCGGGTTCGGTCGTGTTTCGGTGCGAGATTCCAAGCCTCCCGCTCGTCGCCGGCGACTATAAACTGAATGTCGGATTGTACATCGGACAGACGGAGGCTGACTTGGTGGAAGATGCCGCCCGGGTTGCCGTGTCGTGGTCGGACTATTATGGGACAGGTGTGGCCCCGATGCACGGGGTGTTCCTGCTTAACAATCGCTGGGCCGTTGCGACGGCTGCGGACATGGTGCTGGCTTGAAAGTTGTCGGCGCACTTCTATCCAGGGCGGATCGCTCTGCTGTCACGGGGAGATTCCGTCACTGAGGCTGTCGCTCAAGCCGACATTCGTCGCTTCCCCCGCTGCCCTCCTACAATCGAATTGCGTCTTATGCCTCGCGTTTCTGTGATCCTTCCCGTGTTCAACCGTGAGCGGTATTTGCCAGAGGCGATTCAAAGTGTGTTGTCGCAATCATTCGCCGACTTTGAATTACTGCTGTTGAATGACGGCTCGGACGATCGCTCGGGAGAAATAGCCGCGCAAGCTGCGAAAGTGGACAGCCGGGCCGTGCTTGTGGAGGGTCCGCGTCGGGGGGTGGTTTATCAGCGCAATCTAGGTGTCAAGATGGCCAAAGCCGATTTGATTGCCTTGATGGATTCGGATGACATCTCTCTATCTGATCGCTTGGCGTCTCAGGTGCGCTTCATGGAAGGGTGCCCTGAGTGCGTTGCGCTTGGAACTCAGGCCTTGCGTGTTGATGAAGACGGTCTGCCCATCAACGAATGGCGGGTGCCAGAGAGCCATGAACAGATTGACGCCGCCCACATCAACGGCGAGTCAGGAATGATCATCAACCCAACAGCCATGATCCGGAAACGCGCAATTCTCCAAGCCGGAGGTTATCGCGATGGTTTCTACAATGCGGCAGAAGACTACGATTTGTTCTTGCGGTTGGGTGAGATTGGACGGCTGGCCAATCTGCCCCAAGTCTTGCTACGGTATCGGCTCCATGTTGAAAGTCTGACTTGGGCCCGCGCGGAGCAACAGCGCCTAATGGTCAGGCGGGCATTGCAGGATGCTTGGGATCGCAGGAAGCTACCGCCACCGATGCCTCCCCCCTTCGGCGAGATGAGAGCACCTTCGGAGGAGGAATTGATTTGGGAATGGGCTCGGTTTTCGTTTTGCGCACGGAATTTCCGCACAACGCGGAAGCAGGCGTTGAAACTTTTGCGCCGAAATCCAGCGGATTTGCGGCGATGGCTTTTATTCTGTGCTGCTTGCTGCGGACCAGTGGCATCTCGACTCAAGCGAACGTTTCCATATTATTTATACCCAAAGCGGTAACGGTCCGCAGGCATTTGGCCTTGGGATATTTCAACCCCGCGGGGCCGTAGGTTTCCTGTTAGCCGACGGCCATATTTCTCCGTCTCAAGCGCGCGAAGTCACGTGACGGTTTCCATGAGTAAAAAGGACACGACGGTGGAAGCGATGCTTGCTGAGGAGTATCGGGAATTCAATGAATTGTTGGCGGTCATTGAAAAGTGTCTGGCCGACCGGAATTTTGCGGCTGCCGCCGGGTTGGCACAAATGGCGGCCCGACGGGCTTTCCCGACGCACATCGGTATTTTTGCCTCTCCCCGCCTTGAACGATTGGTGCTCGAACTCGGCAGGCGCGGCGTCAGAAATCTGGCGCCCCGTTGCGAGGACAACGCCGGGCGCGCCCGAAAAGTTCTGCATATCTTGACTTACGCCAGACAGGTCGGTGGAGATACGCGATTTGTTTGGAGATGGGTAAAGCTTGACGAGAACAGCCAACATTCCGTTGTCATCACATCCCAGAACGAAGTCGAACGTGTCCACAGTATTCCGGAACCACTAAAGGAAACCGTGGCCAGATCAGGGGGATTTGTGTGCGCACTTTCCGCTCGTTCATTACAGCCGTTGGAAAGAGCTGGAGAACTAAGAGCGTTGTGTCGGGGAATGGACATGGTCGTCCTCCACACCTATCCGAACGACATCGTTCCACTTCTAGCGCTGGCGTCTGGATGTGACTCCGTGAAAGTGGCGTTCTCGCATCTTTCAGACCATACCTTCTGGATGGGTGCCAGCGTCTCAAACCTGATTGTGCATCTCCGGACCCAGTCGCCGTCCTTTCTCTCAGGAAGACGCGGTTTGAATCCGTTGGAAACACCCGTCCTGCCCATCCCCTTGGAATTCCCTGGTGCCGAGCCAGAGCGTGCCACCGCGAGACGGGAGCTTGGATTTGAACCGAATCAGGTGATTTTACTCACGATTGCATCCCCGTTTAAGTACGAGTCCCTTGGGGGACCGGCGTTTCTCGATCTGGTGATGCCGGTGATGCGGCGTCTGCCACAAGCCCACCTCATTGCCGTGGGGCCGGAGATGAGCGGGGCGTGGCACTCGGCCAGCATTGACACAAATGGGAGGGTTCGGCCGATCGGGACAAAATGGGACAATGACCTGCTTTACCGGGCAGCCGATGTCTATCTCGACTCTTATCCGTTCTCGTCCATAACTTCACTGTTGGAAGCCGGCAGCCAGGGGGTGCCGCTGTTGTCTTGCCGCGCGCCAGACCCCGATCTGCGATTGCTCGGTCCCGGGGCACCAGGGTTGGACAATTCCATGCAAATGGCCGACGGGCCGGATGCTTATGATCGCCTGCTTGCACGTTTAATTACTGACGTGGAATTTCGACACGAGTGTGGTGAGCGGGTGCGGGCAAGCATCTTGAGTCTGCATTGTGACAAACAGTGGTTGGCCGCTCTCGACGATATCTACCGCCGGCTTGATGGAATTTGTCCTGGAAAAGCCCTTGTCGCTGAAAGCGACTGCTTTCAGACGGGAGGCATGGATTTGGCGCTCGCACGACTTTATGCAGCGTGGGAGCGAAAGGGCTTTCCGGCCGAGATAGGGGAGGCTCTATCTCATGTTCCCTACCTTTCCAGGATAGTGGTTTTGAACCGCCTTCGTTGCCGAGGATTTCGGCCAGAATTACTTCAGTTCTTGCCCTCACGGATCGCCCATGCCGTGCGCCGTATGACTCGGCAGGTTCGGCGTGGGGCATAGTGATGCTCGGGGGGCATATCATTTGACTTCCGTTCCTGTTCATGGTCCAGCCAGACCGAAAGCTTCGGGAATTCTGTTGAAACAGGGCCTGATTATCATTCATAGTGTGAACCATGATGACGCGAGAGCCGAGGTTGACACACGGAGGTCTGCTGTCATCCGAGAGATGACGGATGGACTTCCCTTCCGTTTGTGGCGACTGGTAAAACTTCCAATCGTCGGACAATGTTCCCATCCAAAACATGCCTACCCCAAGAAGTAAAAATCGCATTGCTTCCGCCGTTCACGGCAGGAAAAGAATCGCGCCCGATCCCGCCTTTGAGATCGAGCTATCGCGGCGGCTGCGTGACTTCTATTCGCCCGCTGCGTTGGTGGAGCACTACCCACGTTTCGCACACGGGGACGGCGAATTGGACCTGCTGATGCGCCGCGCCATCTGGCGCGCGATCGCCCGCAAGCTTGGCAACGGCGTCCGCATCGGCAGCGGTGTTGGATTCAAACATCTGGAGACTTTTGAGATTGGTGACGGGGTGTTCATCGGCGCCCAAGCTTACATTCAAGGTCGGTTCGACGGGACAACGAAGATTGGCAACCATGTCTGGATTGGCCCGCAGGCATACTTCGATGCGCGCAATCTTGTGCTGGAGGATTATGTGGGCTGGGGACCCGGCGCCAAGGTGCTGGGTTCCGCCCACACCGGACTGCCCGTTGACCGGCCGATCATTGAAACCGATCTGGAGATCAAACCGGTGCGCGTTGGGGCATGGGCGGATATCGGTACCGGCGCAGTAGTGTTACCGGGAGTCACCATCGGGAAAGGCAGCATCGTCGGGGCGGGCGCGGTGGTGACAAAGGATGTGCCTCCGTTTGCCATTGTTGCCGGAGTTCCGGCAAAATTTCTGCGCTGGCGGGACGGACAAAAACCAGGCAACCAGAAGGGCAAGAAACAGGAAACCAAATAGCATGAAGCACAAACGAGCATTGATTACGGGCGGGGCGGGATTGATTGGGTCGCACATAGCCGACCAGCTACTCGTGGAAGGAATTGAGGAGATCGTCGTCTTTGACAACTTGACCCGCGGCCGCCGACAGAATCTGGAAGCTGCGATGGCTTCCGGCAAGGTGAGGATTGTGGAAGGCGACATCCGGGACACAAAGCTGGTCGCCCAGGCGATGGAGGGCATTGACATCGTGTTCCACGAGGCGGCGATCCGGATCACGCATTGCGCCGAGAATCCACGCCTGGCGCACGACGTTCTGGCAACCGGCACGTTCAATCTCATCGAGGCGGCCACGAGTGCCAAAGTGAAACGGTTCGTCACGGCGTCCTCTGCGTCCATTTACGGACAGGCCGAGGAATTTCCCACGCGCGAAAACCACCACGGCTATGGCAATCGGACGATCTATGGCGCAACGAAAATGTACAGCGAAGGGTTGTTGCGCAGTTTCTACGAGATGCAAGGACTTAACTACGTCGCGCTCCGATACTTCAACGTATATGGCCCGCGGATGGATGCGTTTGGCGTTTACACCGAGGTGATGATCCGTTGGATGGAGCGCCTGGCCAAGGGCCAGCCTTGTTTAATCTTGGGCGATGGGGGGCAGACCATGGACTTTGTTTTTGTGGAGGACGTGGCCCGGGCAAACCTCATGGCGGCCAATTCCTCCCTTACCGACGAGGTTCTGAACATTGCCAGTGGCACGGAGACCAGCCTGAACGAATTGGCCAGGACGTTGGGTCGGGTCATGGGGGTGGAACTCGCTCCGGAGTACGGGCCGGCACGCAAGGCCACGCCGGTGTGGAGAAGGCTGGCAGACGTTAGCAAGGCGGAGCATAAGATCGGGTTCAAGACGCGAGTATCTTTGGAGGAAGGACTACGCCGGTTGGTGCAATGGTGGTCGCGTGAGACAAATACTCCCGTGCCGGGTCTGCGTTGCTCGACGGCGCCATGGGATCAACATACCAGGTAGTCTTCTATGATTCCAATTGCCAAACCTTGTTTGGATGAACGCGAAGCGGAGGCCGTCCGTCGGGTCATCCTCTCCGGCTGGATCACCCAGGGACCGGAAGTCGCCGCGTTCGAGCGCGAGTTTGCGGGGAGTGTGGGCGCTCCGTATGCTTGCGCCGTCTCCAATTGCACTACGGCGCTGCATCTCGCTTTACTCGCTGCCGGAGTTCGCCCGGGCGATGAAGTTATCACCGTGAGTCACTCGTATATTGCCACGGCCAACAGTGTCCGCTACTGCGGAGGAGTGCCTGTCTTTGTGGACATTTGTGCTGACACTTACAATATCAATCCCGATCTGGTTGCCGCGGCCATCAGCCCCAAGACCAAGGCGATCCTGTGTGTGCATCAGATCGGAATGCCCTGCGATCTGGCGCGGCTCGTTCAATTCGCTGAAAGTCATGCCCTGCCCTTGATCGAAGATGCTGCGTGTGCCATCGGTAGCGAAATCCTCTGGCAGGGCCAGTGGGAACGAATTGGCAAGCCGCACGGGGATGTGGCGTGTTTCTCTTTTCATCCCCGGAAAGTCTTGTCCACCGGCGATGGCGGGATGATTACTACGAAGCACAAGGATTGGGATGCGAAGTTTCGCTTGTGGCGGCAGCACAGCATGTCGGTGCCCGACACCGTGCGGCACGGCTCGAACAAGGTGATTTTCGAAAGCTACCCCGAGATTGGTTTCAATTACCGCATCACCGATGTCCAAGCCGCCATTGGCCGGGAACAACTGAAGCGGCTCCCTGAATTGGTAAGCCGTCGTCGGGAAATGGCGGCGCGGTACTGCTCGTTGCTCGCGGAGTGTGCGAATGTGTCTCTCCCTGTGGAGCCGGAATGGGCGCGGAGCAACTGGCAGAGTTACTGTATTCGCTTGGCGGATGCCTCCCAGCAGGTGCCGGTTATGCAGGCTCTGCTGGACCAGGGCATCGCCAGCCGCCGTGGTATCATGTGCGCGCATCGCGAGCCGGCCTATCTGAAGGAGGTTTGGCGATCTGCCGGTCCGCTTACGCAAAGTGAGCGCGCTCAGGAACAGTGCATCCTCCTCCCGCTTTTTCATCAACTAACGGGCGAGGAGCAGCGATTCGTGGCGTCCCGGCTGTGCGCTGTGCTCGCGGCTGGGTGTGGCGCCTGATTTAGAAGTGTGGTGGACGCTTGTGAAACCGGCTTTGACTTTGACAGGGACCAGATGATTGAAGCTATCGTCCATGCCGTGTGCCCGGCAACTGACTGCTTGCCGCACGGATTGTGGCGGTTCGAGAGCTAGGTTTGCTCATGTTTCAATTTCGGTTCTTTTGGCCGGATGAAGAAGTGTCGCAGCGTCTCCCAGATCCGGGATTATGAATCCTGAAGAACCCCGTCGGTGGCGCGCTCATGGGACCCCAGTCCCCTTGGAAGCGAATGGGATTCATGTTTGGAGATTCGGCGTTGACGTAGCACCGGATTCGCTTGCCGCACTTGAGGAAACCCTTTCAGAGTTGGAGCGCGAGCGTGCGGAGAAGTTTACCTTCCACCGGGATCGGCACCGGTTTGTCGGGGGCCGTGGCTTCCTGCGTGCCGCATTGAGCAATTATCTTTGCGTCAAGCCCGGCGAAGTGGAGTTCCAGTATGATGATCGAGGCAAACCTCGGCTCGGACCTCCTTTCGACAACTCAGGAATACACTTCAACCTTGCCCACTCCGAAGACTTGGCACTCCTAGCGATCACCACCATCGGGCCGGTGGGGATTGACCTTGAGCACATTCGCCTGTTTCCAGATGTGGACGACGTGATTCTCAAGTGCTTTTCGGCGCGCGAGGTTGAGTGGTTTCGGCATCTTTCTCCGGAGCAGAAGCCTTGGGCCTTTTTCAGCCTTTGGACCCATAAGGAAGCTTTTCTGAAGGCGACCGGCGCGGGCATCACGCGGTTGCTCCCTCAGGTTGAGTTTTCCTTCCGGCCGATGAAGCCTCCCCGGCTAAGAAGCATCATGGGGAATTCGGAGGAGGCCCGGTGCTGGAGCATGCATGACCTCGCGCTCGCTCCTGGGTTCGCGGCCGCGCTGGCCATACGGGCAAGAAACGTCAGGCTCTGCTGCAGGCATTACACTCCCAACTGGTTTCCCGCCCCCGATCTCGTGCCTGCGGGTTGAGAGTGTCCCAGCTCGTGATACCTGCAAGCCCCGCTGCGGAGATTGGAATTGGTGCGATGTAAGACAATCCCGGACAAACTGTCCGTAATCATCGGAGTTGGCGTGAAGGGGCTGGTTGGCGGATGGTTTTGATCATTATTGAGCGAGGTTCAAATGACTCTCACTATGTATGCGAAGGAGCAATAAGGATGGGAAGTAAAGCACCCGAGCCAAACATCACTTTTCCTCTTACTCCGATGCAGGAGGGAATGTTGTTTCACTGTCTGGCCGCGCCCCACTCCGGGGTGGACGTCGAGCAGGTCATTGGCACTATCAGGGAACCACTGGATCTGCCAGCATTCAATCGGGCCTGGCAGCGCCTTGTGGACCGACATGAAGCACTCCGCATGCGGTTCCTGTTTGACGAACGGGGGAGCGCGCGTCAATTCCCGCGCGATGGGGTGGTGTTGGCTGTTGACCATACTGACTGCTCAGACCTGCAACCCGATGAGCAAGAACTGCGACTCCAGGGTTACCTCAAAGCGGATCGTCAACGCGGCTTCGACCCGCGAGCGGACCTGCCCAGCCGCGTCGCGGTGTTTCGTTTCGGAGAATCGCGGTACTCCTTTGTTTGGACATGGTGGCACGGCATTCTTGACGGGAGGGCCCGCCTGATTCTGCTGCGGGAATTGTTCTTGTTTTACGAAGCGGAACTGCATGGTGACGACTGCGATTTACCCCTCCCCCGCCCTTACACTGAGTACACCCAATGGCTGGCCGGCCGCGAGTCCACAGCAGCATTACCTTACTGGAAAGCGCTGCTGGAAGACTTTAGTGAGCCCACTGCCGTGGGCGGAACCCGGCCTGCGGTAACTGACCCTTCAGCGGACCGTTTCAACAAACACGAAGTCCGCCTGTCGGAGGCAGACACCACCCGATTGCGGGCCTTCGTCGGTGAACATGGCGTTACCATGAACACACTCATCCAAGCCGCGTGGGCGCTGGTGCTGGGAGCGTTCAGCGGTCAGGACGACGTGGTATTTGGCAACACGCGGGCCTGTCGGCGCTCGGCTTTTGACGGCGATGGTTCGGGCGATGGCGTCGTCGGTGCATTGATCAATACCGTGCCGGTCCGTGTCAGAATTGGTCCCGAACTGCGGGTGGTCGAGTGGCTCCGTCAGTTGCGCGAGCAGCATCTCGCAGTGCGGCCTTTTGAGTTGACACCGCTGGTGCAGATCCAGGCATGCAGTGGCGTTCGCTCTGACCGGCGGCTCTTTGACAGCCTGGTGGTGTACGAAAACCAATTGTTGGATTCCGCATTACGGACCAGCAACGGGGAATGGGCCACGCGCCGTTTTGAAATCCGAGGATGCCCGGGTTTCGCGCTGTTGGTTTACGGTTACGGCGAGCCTTCCTTGTTGCTCGGCATTGCCAACGAACGCCAGCATGTGGACGACGCCACGGCTGCCCGGATGCTGGCCCACCTCGTGCAAGCCATGCTGTCGCTGGCCGAGTATCCCCAGGCGTTGGTCACGGCAATTCCTTTGCTGCCGCCGGCCGAGCGTCAAATGCTGTTGGAAGATTGGAACCGAACGGAAGCCCCGTTTGAGGTGGACGGCACCATAGACTCCTGCTTCGCGAGGCAGGCCGCCCGGACGCCAAACGCCCCTGCGTTGACATTCAACGGTCAGTGCTGGTCTTTTCGAGAGTTGGACGAAGCGGCGGAGGGCATCGCGAAACGATTGCGGGCGGCGGGCGCGAAACCTGAGTTGGTGGTCGGTGTTTGTATCGGGCGCAGCCGGGAACTCGTGGCGTCCTTGCTGGGCATCCTGAAGTCTGGTGCCGCCTACCTGCCGTTGGATCCCACTTATCCGAACGAGCGCCTGGCCACCATGATCCAGGATTCCGAACCGCTGCTCGTGCTGGCCACGGAATCCACCGCGGAAATACTGGCCGGCACCGGCGCGCGAATTATGCTGGTGGATGGGGATGTGGAAGATCCCATGGAACTCTCCGCCCCTGCGGATTGGCAGCCCGCCTCCAGTCGGAATCTGGCTTATTTGATTTACACCTCCGGTTCGACCGGGAAGCCAAAAGGGGTCATGGTTGAACACCGGAACGTCATGAACTTCTTCGCGGGGTTGGACCGTGTGTTCGGCGTTGAACCGGGAGTTGTCCTCGGGGTGACCAGTGTATCATTCGATCCTTCCGTCCATGAGATTCTCTGGTCGCTGACGCGCGGTTATAACCTCGTCATCTGGCCGGGTGTCCAAAGCATTGGCGAAGCCACGATTCCGTCGCTGATTCGCGAGCATCATGTCACGATAATGCTCGGCGTGCCCTCGCTCTACCGGATGATTCTCGACATACCCGGCGGACTTGAAGCCCTTTCCTCGTTGCGACACCTCGTTGTGGGTGGCGAACCGTTGTCCCGCGAGTTGCTCCAGTCGCTGGGTGACACGGTAGCGCGTCGCATGGTGAATATGTACGGGCCAACGGAAGCCACCGTGGCTGCGACAGCCTGGCAGGTGGCAACTGAGGATGGCCAGATTTCGATCGGAACGCCACTCGCCAACACGCGAATTTACGTTCTGAATCGCCACCTTCAACCGGTGCCGCTGGGTGTTATCGGCGAATTGTTCATCGGTGGCGGTGGCGTGGCTCGCGGCTACCTGAAACGACCCGAACTCACCCGCGAGCGATTCATTCGCAGTCCCTTTAACAAGACCCCGGACGAACGGCTTTACCGCACAGGCGACCTCGTTCGGTGGCGACTCGACGGTAAACTTGATTATCTCGGTCGCGCCGATGGCCAGGTGAAAATCCGCGGACACCGCATTGAACTCGGCGAGGTGGAGGCGCGGCTAGCAAAGCATCCATCCGTCCGCGCTTGTGTCGTTGACATTCAGGCCGCTGAAAGGGGAAACAAACGGCTCGTGGCGTATCTCGTGCCGTCAGAGCGCCAGATGACGACCACGGAACTGCGTGATTGGATGGGTCGGGAACTGCCGGACTACATGGTTCCAGCTGTGTTCGTTCAGATGGAGTCGCTGCCTTTGTCTCCGAATGGGAAAGTGGATCGTGGGGCGCTTCCCCAGCTCGATCAAGATCGCTCTCAATTGTCCGGTGACTACGTCGCGCCACGCACTCGTGTGGAGCAGCAGGTCGCAAACATCTGGGCCAAAGCGCTGGGTGTCGAGCGTGTCGGCATCCACGACGGCTTTTTCGACCTTGGCGGCCATTCGCTTCTCGCCATGCAGGTCATTGCCGAGAAGCAAAAGGCTTTCGGCGTGGAAGTTTCACTGAACATGCTGTTCGAGGCGCCAACCGTTGCGCAGTTCGCTGCCGCGCTCGAGAAGACGCACCCTGAAGGAAATCGCGCACGCCCGTCGGCCATCCAGCGCATTGCCAGGCAGGCCCGAAAATCTGTCCACTCGATGGTACTGTAAGTCGAATTTGCTGTGGGAATGTTGATGTTGTCTGGATTATAGACTCGTTATGCTAATGAACGAAGAAATGACAATGTCCGAAGAAATGAAAACCGGCGGTGAAGCAACCCAGCCGGCCGAGGTGTTCGTTTTCCCGACGTCTTTCAGTCAACAGCGGCTGTGGTTTCTGGACCGCTGGGAACCGGGACTCGCCGTCTATAACATCCCAATGGCCTGGCGCATTCGCGGTCCGCTGCGTCGCGACGTGCTCGATAAATGTCTCAACGAAATCGTCTGCCGCCACGAAGCGCTCCGCACCACGTTTGCGGATGAGAACGGCCAGGCTGTCCAGCGAATCGCCGTCGAATGGACTTTGAATCTGCCGTTCACCGACCTGTCCGCCCGCGCTGACCGCGATGCTGAATTGCGCGCCATGCTCAAGCGCGAGGTCTTGCAGCCGTTCAATCTTGAAACCGGTCCGCTCGTCCGCGCGCAACTCATCCGTCTCAACGATTCGGAACATGTGCTGGCGTTGACCATGCACCACATCATTTCCGACGGATGGTCCATGAGCGTGTTCTTCCGCGAGTTGAAGGCTCTCTACGATGCCTTCAGCCGCGGTCTGCCTTCACCGTTGGAAGAACTGCCGATTCAATACGCCGACTTCGCCGTCTGGCAGCGCGACTGGCTCAAGGAGGGCGAACTGGAAAAACAGTTGAATTACTGGAAAGGCCAGCTCGCCACTCTTGGGACACTAGAACTGCCCACCGACAGGCCGCGTCCCAAGATTCAGACCTTCGACGGCGCGCAGAGGAACTTCAAACTGCCGCGCGAACTCGTCTCAAAACTCGCCGCTCTCGGCCTTCGTGAGAACGCCACGCCGTTCATGGTGCTGGCCGCCGGCTTTCACACGTTGCTGCACCGTTACAGCGGACAGGAGGACATCCCTGTCGGCATCCCCATCGCTGGTCGCAATCGCGACGAGACCAGGGACCTCATCGGCTTTTTCGTCAATACGCAGGTCCTGCGTGGAAATCTTTCCGGCAATCCCACCGTTCGCGAACTGTTGCGCCGCGAGCGCGAGGTTTCGCTGGGCGCGTTTGCGCATCAGGATGTCCCGTTCGAGAAACTCGTCGAGGAATTGAAGCCTCAGCGCGACACCAGCCGCAGTCCGTTTTTCCAGGTGATGTTCGCACTGCAGAACCTGCCGCCGATGGATCTCAAATTCGCGGACATCGAACTGTCCGTCGAACCGGTGGAATGGCTCACTTCGAAATTCGACCTGAGCCTGTATCTCACTGAGACGGCGGAGGGCATCGAAGGCGCGCTGGAATACAACTCCGATCTTTTTGATGCGGCGACGATTGACCGCATGGCGGGGCATTATCGCACGTTGCTCGAAGGCGCTGCGGCCAATCCCGACGCCCGCATCTCGGACCTCCCGCTGTTGCCCGAAACCGAGCGCCATCAGGTGCTCGTCGAGTGGAACGCGACACAGACCGCTTATCCGAAAGACAAGTGCGTCCACCAGTTGTTCGAGGAGCAGGCTGTGCGGACGCCGGATGGCATCGCTGTTGGTTTCGAGAGCCAGACTTTCACCTACGCTGAACTCAACCGTCGCGCCAATCAACTGGCGAATCATCTTCGGTCGCTCGGCGTTCAGACGGGCACGCTCGTCGGCGTTTGCATGGAGCGTTCGCACGAGATGCTGGTCGCTTTGCTGGGCATTCTCAAGGCGGGCGGCGCTTACGTTCCTCTGGACCCGGCGTTCCCCCGCGACCGGTTGATGTTCATGGCCGAGGACGCGAAATTGAATCTCATCGTCACCCGCGGTTCGTTGAAGGACGTGATGCCGGAGACACAATGCACTCCGGTCTGCCTCCTGAGCGACCGCGACAAGATCGCAAAACTGCCGTCGGAAAACCTGAAGCCGATGTCCGGCCCGCAGGACCTGGCCTACATCCTTTACACGTCCGGTTCGACGGGCAAACCCAAGGGCGTGGAGATTCCGCACCTGGCGTTGACGAACTTCCTCTGGACGATGCGAGAAAAACCCGGCTGCACGGAACGCGACGTGTTGCTGGCCTTGACGACGTTGTCCTTCGACATCGCCGGGCTGGAACTTTACCTGCCGTTGATCGTTGGCGGACGGGTTGAGGTCGCCAGCCGCCGTGTTGCTGCGGACGGACGTCTTCTGGCGGAGCGCGTCGAGCAATGCCGCCCGACCATCATGCAGGCGACGCCTGCCACGTGGCGGATGTTGATCGAATCCGGCTGGGCCGGCGCTCCGACGATGAAGGCTTTGTGCGGTGGCGAAGGTCTGCCGCGCGAACTGGCAGTGCAACTCGTGCGCCGTGTCGGTGCGCTTTGGAACATGTATGGCCCGACCGAAACGACCATCTGGTCCTCGGTGGAACTGGTGAACCTCGATGAATCGGAGATCACCATCGGCCATCCGATCGCCAACACGGACATGTATGTGCTCGACCAGAATCTGCGTCCGCTTCCAGCGGGGGTTGCCGGCGAATTGTTCATTGGCGGTGACGGACTGGCGCGCGGTTATCGCAACCGTCCGGAACTGACGGCTGAGAAATTCATTTCGCATCCGTTCAAGAACGGCGAAAAATTGTATCGCACCGGTGATCTGGCGCGGTTTATGGCCGATGGCCGCGTCGTTCATCTTGGCCGGTTGGATCATCAGGTGAAATTGCGCGGTTTCCGCATTGAACTCGGCGAGATTGAATCCATTCTCGACCAGCATCCCGCTGTTCAGAAGAACGTGGTCGTGGCTCGCGACGCCGGTCGCGGTGGTTCGGACAAGATTCTGGTCGGTTACGTTGTTCCTGAACCCGGCCAATCGCCGACCGTCGGTGAACTGCGCCGTTTTCTTCAAGCGAAGCTCCCGGATTACATGGTGCCGTCCGCGTTCATGCTGATGGAATCATTGCCGCTGACTCCCAACGGCAAGGTGGACCGCCGTGCGTTGCCTGCGCCCGACCACGAGCGCCCGCAACTGGAGAGCACGTTTGTCGCGCCTCGCACTCCCACGGAGCAGAAGGTCGCGAAAATCTGGACTGAAGTGCTGTCGGTCGAACGCGTCGGTGTTCATGACAATTTCTTCGAACTGGGCGGCTATTCGTTGCTGGCGATCCAGTTGATTTCGCGCATCCAGAAGGAGTTCAACATCGAATTGCCTCTGCAAAAGTTGTTTGAGGCCCCGACGGTCGCGCGTGTGGCGGAGGAACTCGGCGGCGAACCTATCGCCGAGGAAAAGGCCAGACGCGATCCAGAAAGCATCGAACTGCCCCGCACGGACACCGAACGCAGGCTGCTCGAAATCTGGGAGCGGCTGCTTGAAGTGCGGCCGATTGGAGTCAAGGACAGCTTCATGACGCTGCAAGGTCAGGTGGATTTGATGGGGCGTATGCTGGCGGAGGTCAAGGGTGCGTTCGGCGTCTTTGCCGAGGGAATTCCGGTCAACACCTTCAAGGCTGAACCGACCATCGAGGCGTTGGGCCGCATCATTGACGGCAGCATCAAGCCCGAAGCGTCGCTCATCGTTCCGTTCCAGCCGCACGGCACGAAGCCGCCGTTGTTCCTCATCCATGCCGGTGGCGGTTATGTGTTCTTCTACCGTGCTCTGGCGTCGCGATTGGACGCGGATCGTCCGGTGTATGGAATCCGCGCGGAAACGGAATCCGACGGCATGGGCCGTCCGTTTCACCACAGCAAGAGCATGGAGGAAGTGGCAGCCCGTTACATTGCTGAGATCAAATCGGTTCGACCGCACGGGCCTTACAGCATCGGTGGCGCGTGTGTGGGCGGGGTTATCGCGTTTGAGATGGCGCGGCAACTCAGGTTGCAGGGCGATGAACTGGCCGGGCCGGTGTTGCTGTTCGATTCGTTTCTCATGAACAATCCCTGCATCCCCACGAAGGTGGATCGCAATTTCAAACGGATGATGGGTCTAATCCCCGCCGAGACGCCGGTGGAAGTCTGGAAGCGCCGAGCCAACAACGTCCGTAATCGCGTGTTACGCGAAGGGATTTTCCGCGCGGCGTCGTACTTCACGGCAAAAGGATTCCGCAAGGGGGTCTCGGTCCTGAAGCGCCTCGTCGCCAAGCCGCAGCCCAAGGTTGCTACAACTGCTGCTCCACAGACCGGTGCGGATAAACCTGAAACCGTTGAAACCATGCAACTTCGGTTCATGGAGGATTTCATGAAGGCGTCCGTGCGCTTGCAGTTGAAGCACATTCCATCCGTCTCGCCCGGTGGCATAGCGTTGTTGAAGGCCAAGGACGGCCCGGATCCTGCGGTTTTGTGGGAGGGGCTGGCGCGGGGCGGCATGGTGGTGCATGAGATGGCCGGCAACCACCTGGACATGATGGAAGAACCCGCCGTCATCGCCACCGCCACGCTGGTAGAGGAATCGCTTTCAGTCCGGCCGCATCCACACGGCTACAACCCCGCACAACATTAGGACATGGACAACTCAACTTTCACGAGTTCGAGGCGTGTGGACCGATCTGGGAATGCCTTGAGGCGCGTGTTGCTCGCGCTCTTGCTGGCATTTTCAGCAGTTCGCGCATCGGCCGCCGCGCTGCCTGAGCCTGTGGTGGCGATCCATGTTTCCGAACATACTGCCGCGTTGGAGAACATGAACGCGGTCGCCCCGACGCCGATGGGCTCGGGCACGACCGGCAAACAGTGGTTCATGACCGCATGGAAGTTCTTCGTGGCATCGGAATCCTTGAAGACCGCGTTCAAGGCCGACGGCACTCCGTTCGTGGTGGTGACTGACGCCCAGATTGCCACCAACCATCTGCTGCACGCGGACGGTTCGCCGCGCTATCCAATCGTGTTCAGCCTTGCGAACGAGGCGGTGGCGGACAACGAGATTGATCCGTTGCGGAATTACGTGAATGCGGGCGGCTTCCTGTTTGTCGGGTCCTCCTCGTTCACGCGCAACACGAACGGCACGGCACGGAGCAATTTTGCGCTGGCTTCGGAAATGGGCCTCAACAAGGTGATCACCGGCCTCACCAACTGGGGCACGAACCTCAACTTCACCAAGATCGGAAACCACCGGCTGGTCTCACACGTTCCCTCTGGCACTGTGAAATGGCGCATGCCGTTCCATGCCGAGCAATTGTCTTTGGGAATTTCTCCGAACAACGCTCCAGTAGGGCTGCATTGGGTCTGGCGCGTCAACACCAATGGTGGTGCTCAGGCGCTGGCCAACGGCAGCCTCGGTCCGGTGCTGGCGACCAAGAGCTATGGCCAGGGCCGTTTCATTTACCATTCCGCCATGCAACCATTGGTGGCGCACGGGGGATTCGAGGTGGGAATGTTTGCCTACGCCATCTACCGGGAGGCTGTGGAGTGGGCGTTCGAAGCCGCCAACATTCCTCTGGCCAGGGTCAGCCCCTGGCGTTACCAGCATGACGCAGCGTTTATTGTGCGTCATGACTTTGAGACGTTCAAAGACATGATCAGCCAGATCGAGGCTTCGGCCGCGTTCGAGAAGACGGCGGGCGCGCGGGGCGAGTATTATTTCTGCACCGGCTATTTGCGCGACGTGATGCCGAACAAGACAGCCACCATTGCGAGTCTGCGCCGGGCGTTGACCGACAGCGGCGCGTTATTCGGATCGCACAACGGCGGGCTGGGACATCCCGTCAACACGAGCCTGTCGCCCACCGGGTTCGATGATTCCTCAGGTGTGCCCAATGCCTATTGGCACTGGGGGCCGGACGAGGCGCTGGATGTAACGCCGCCAGGCTACCCCAGCGGCAAGGCATACGCGAAGCAGTCCGTGCTGATGTCGTTCCAGGACTACGAAACTTGGTTTGCAGGGCTCAATTATGGTCCGCGCATTTGGGCCTCGCCGGCGTTCAATAGTACGCGCGAGGATTCATTTGATCTACTGCAACAGTTGGGCGTGATCACCGTGGGCGAGCAAAAGGTCAGCCCGTTTCCGCATTGGACCATGTCGAAGCAAACGCCGGGCAAGCACTACGCGCACTTGACGGTGCCGACGAGTGAATGGTTTGATGCGAGCGGGGAGGTGATTCAGGCTGTGGACGATCACACCTCCTCCTCCATGCGAGCGGCGGTGGACTTCTATTACCGGCTCGGAACGCTCATCAATCTGTACGGTCACTTTCCGTCGCTGGCGGGCACGTTGCAGGGGGAATTCGTCACCTACACCGCGGCAAAGCCGCGGATTTGGTCCACTACGTCGGTTGATCTTTACAGCTGGTCGCTGCTACGTTCCAACGTAACCGCGACGTCCACCTTTACCGTCGTTGGCGGCACCGGGATTGTTCACACGGTGATCGCTGGCACGGCGGACCCTGACACTGCCATCGAAGTCGGCATACCGAATTGGACAACGAACAAACTCCCGGGCGTGCAGGTGTTTTTCAATGGCTCGCCTGCGCTGGTTTCCAGCTATCGAGCCACAGCCGTCGGAGTAAGAGTCCGTGTCGGAACCGCAGTGCAAGACCTTGAGTTGCGCTACGCGCTGCCGACAGGCCTTTCGTTGTGGTCCGATACTACTGTGCCCGATTATACCGCTGTTGATGGTACGGGGGGGGAAGTAGGTTTGAAGTTTCAGAGCGCCATAGCGGGCCAGATTGTCGGCCTCCGATTCCACAAGGGACCGGGAAACAGTGGCACTCATTCGGGTCGGCTCTGGTCGGCTGCCGGTTCACTTCTATCGTCGGTCACCTTCAGCAACGAAACTGCATCCGGTTGGCAACAGCAAGACCTGTCCGCACCGCTTTCCATTGATTCGAACACCACTTATGTCGTTTCGTGCCGCATTCCGAATGGGCATCCCTCTATCACCGACGATTACTTCTTGGTCGGTGGCTACACAAACGGCCCGTTGCGCGCGCTTCCCAACTCGGCCGGAGGCAATGGGGTCTTTTTGTATGGATCCTTCGGCTTTCCAACCAATTCGGATCAAGGTGCAAATTTTTGGGTGGACATTGTCTTCGTCCCCGCCACAAACAGCCCCTCCTTGATTGCCACTGACCAGTCTGTGCTAACGATCGAGGACAGTTCGACGAATCTGGTATTGAGTGGGATTGGAGGCGGTGGGGGTTTGAGCTATGGGATTCTGACGGAACCGACCAACGGGGTGTTGAGCGGATTTAACGCCAGCAGTGGGGCGGTCACCTACACGCCCGCCGCCGATTACTATGGGGTGGACAGCTTCCGGTTCACGGTTAGCGAGGGCAGCTTGGTAGCCACGGGCGTCGTCAGTCTGACGATCGGCGCCGTCAACGACGCGCCGACGTTGACGTTGGCCAGCAACGAGGTGGTGGTGCTGGAGGATAGCGGACCGGTGACAGTGGGTGGTTTTGCCACGTTCAGCCCGGGTCCGGCGAACGAATCGGCGCAAACAATCACCAACGTTGCGACGCTGAGTTTGAGCGACGCTACGCTGTTTGCGGTGGTGCCGACGGTTTCCCCTGAGGGCACGTTGAGTTTCACCCCGGCGGCCGACCGCTACGGGGTGGCGGAGGTGACGATCCAGGCACAGGATGACGGTGGGAGCGCCCATGGGGGCACCAACGGTTCTGGGGCGGCGACCTTGACCATCACGATCACCGCGGTGAATGATGCGCCGGTGGTGGCCAATCCGATCCCGGATCAGTTCGGCATGTACGGAGCGGCGTTCGAGTTTGAGTTTGACGCGAATACGTTTGCGGACGTGGACGGGGACGCTCTGGGCTACACGGTGTCGGGCTTGCCGGCGGGCCTGGGGTTTGACGGCAACGCGCGCCGCATTTCCGGTGTTCCTGAGCAAGCAGGGGAATTTACGGTGGAAGTGGCGGCGGCGGACGACGGGCTTCCTGCGTTGAGCGTGACCAACGCGTTCACGTTGAGCCTTGCCAAAGCGCCGGCGACGGTGTGGTTGAACGGTCTGGCGCAGACGTATGACGGGACGGCGCGGGTGGTGACGGCGGGGACCGAACCGGAAGCCCTGGGGGTGACGATTACTTACGACGGCGATTTCAATGCCCCGACCAACGCCGGCAGTTATCAAGCGGTGGGCACGATCAATGATGCGAATCACGCCGGGGCGGCGACCAACACGCTCACCGTCAGTCCGGCGGCCTTGACGGCCAGCGCGCACGACGCAGTGCGGTGGTTTGGCGCACCGGACCCGGTGTTCAGTGGGAGCATCACGGGGGTGCAAGACGGCGATGAGCTTACCGCCAGCTATAGTACGACGGCCACCGCCGCCAGCCCGGTGGGGAGCTACGCCATTGTGCCCGTCTTGGTGGACCCCGGCCAGAAACTGGGCAATTACGAGGTCACGCTCCACAACGGTTGGTTGACGATCCTTGGCGTGCCGCGGCTCTTGAGCATGGCGGAGGCGCCGGAAGGCAACTTCAAGCTGCTCTGGGCGGTGTCTCCGCAGCGGAGCTATGAGTTTCAATTCAAGGACCAGTTGGGGGCGGCGGATTGGCTTGTCAAGACGCAGTTCACGACTGCAGTCAATGAGATGAGCGTGGAACTGGAGGACGAGCCGGGCGTGGAGGAGCATCGCTTTTACCGCTTGGTGGATGTCACCCCGCCTTGAAACAACCACAGACCCCACAGCCTCGGGGTAGATGGGATGCGACTGTGAATAGTTGTGAATAACTTTTCCTTGAAGGCAAAAGGGTACGCGCTAAAGTCGCAGCGTTCCTAATCCCGGCAACATTTCACCTCTGCGTGCAGTTGGGCTTCTAGTCCAACTGTGGTGGGTGGCTAGTCTAATCCTCTGTTCAGGCTCGGGGCTTTCTCAGACCTACGTCAATTTCGAGGGTAAACAGACGCGGCCCATTTGTCTGTCGCCGGATGGCACGAGGCTTTTTGCCGTGAATACTCCAGATGCCAGGGTTTCGGTTTTCGACGTGTCAGATCCTTTTAGTCCGCTGCTGATCTCCGAAATACCGGTGGGTATTGAGCCGGTTTCCGTCAATGCCCGAAATAGCGACGAAATCTGGGTGGTGAATGAAGTGTCGGACAGCGTAAGCGTGGTATCCGTGTCGAACCGGATGGTGATGGCGACGCTGGCGGTGAAGGACGAGCCGGCCGATGTAGTATTTGCCTCGGGAAGCGCGTTCGTGAGCAAAGCGCGCAACAATCAGATAGCTGTGTTCAACGTTACAAACCTGGCGTTGATTTCGAATATTGCCGTATTCGGTGAGAATCCACGGTCGCTGGCGGTGAATGCCAACGGCACACGCGTCTATGCTGCATTCGCCCTATCGGGAAACCGCACCACCATCCTTTCGCGTGACTTCGCGCCCACTAACCAGACGCCCGTAATAGATCCCCCGCTGCGCGCCGGATTGCCGCCCGCACCGCAGGCCGGGCGGATAATTGACGCCATAGACCCCGCATGGTCAAGCATCATTCAGTTCACGATGGCCGACAACGACATTGTGGAAATCAACGTCAACAATCGCTCCATCGTCCGTTACATCAAACGCGTTGGTACGGTCAATCTCGGTCTTGCGGTGCATCCCGTCACCGGTGACCTGTTTGTCGCAAACACGGACGCACGTAATCTCGTCCGATTTGAACCTAATCTGCGCGGTAATTTTGTGACGAACCGGTTGGCAAAGATCGCCATCGGATCGGGCGCGGTCACGAATTTCGATCTCAATCCCGGCTACAGTCTCACCAATTTCACGCTCGCCAACCGGACCAACGCCTTGGCTCAACCCACGGCCATCGTTTTCGAGCCGGATGGGACGAGTTGCTATGTAGCGGCGTTTGGAAGCGACCGGATTGCGAGGGTTAGTGCTACGGATGGTACCGTGACCGCCCGCATTGAGCTCTGTCCCACCGCAATCGGCTCGGACGTTGACTCTACCAACATGCGCGGCCCGCGCGGTCTGGCGCTGAAACCCAGTGTGGCGCTGTATGTGATGAACCGCATCGCTAACACGATTTCTATCATCAATCTGACCAACCATTCGGTGGTGAACGAAATTCCCGTCGGCACCTTCGATCCCTCTCCTGAAGTCATCCGCCGGGGACGCGGCTTCCTTTACGATGCAAAACTTTCTGGCAATGGCACTGTTTCCTGCGCGTCCTGTCACATTGATGCCGAGATGGACCTGCTCGCTTGGGACTTGGGCGATCCTCAGGGACACATGATCACCAATCTGACGTTCCTCACCGCGACAACGCCCGGAACCAACCAGGCGATGCATCCCATGAAAGGCCCCATGACCACGCAGACGCTGCGCGGATTAAAGGGACTTGAACCGTTGCACTGGCGCGGCGACCGCACGAACTTCCAGCATTTCAGCGGGGCGTTCGACACGCTGCTGGGAAGAACGGAACTTCCCGACGCCGACATGCAAGCGTTTGCCGATTTCATCGAAACAGTCGTCTTCCAGCCGAACCCGAATCAGAACCTTAACCGCACTTACCCGACCAGCTTTGCGGGTGGCAACGCTGTTACCGGCAGCAACATCTTCAACACGCTGATTTACGACTCTGTCAGGAATCTGACATGCTCCTCCTGTCACAGGCCACCGCCCGGCCCGGGTTCGAGCACAAATATCATCGCGCGCCAGTCCATTGGCGAATTCCAGGACTTCAAAGCCGCGCATCTTCGCAACATTTACCAGAAGACAACCTTCAGTCCTTTCCTTGGCCAGCAGTCCATCGGCGGATTTGGAATTCTTCACGACGGACTTGCGGGCAACATCACCAATTTTCTGGACGACCCCAACTTCGGACCGATCGGCTCCAACCTCAGTCATCGCCTCAATTTGCAGGCTTTCGTTTTGAGCTTTGATACAGGTATGGCCCCCGTAGTGGGCTACACACGGACGCTTGTCGCCACCAACGTCACAACCGCCAGCATCTCCACCGACTGGAACACGCTCGAGAGTCAGGCAATCGGCGGCACAAACATTGACCTCATCGTCAAAGGCACCATTGACGGTTTACTTCGCGGATTCCTGTATCGGCCGGCCTCGACAGATTACCTGCCCGACAGTACGAGCCTCCCGGCCATGACCCGGGTGCAACTCACCGCCAAGGTCTTGGAGGGCGACACGCTCACCATCATGGGTGTGCCGCCCGGCTCTGGCGAGCGCATGGGCATTGATCGCGATTTGGATGGTTTGCTGGATGGAGATGCAGTCCAAGCCGTTGACCAGTTTGTTACGACCTTGGAGGACAGTTCGACGAATCTGGTATTGAGTGGGATTGGAGGCGGTGGGGGTTTGAGCTATGGGATTCTGACGGAACCGACCAACGGGGTGTTGAGCGGGTTTAACGCCAGCAGTGGGGTGGTCACCTACACGCCCGCCGCCGATTACTATGGGGTGGACAGCTTCCGGTTCACGGTCCAGGAAGGCGGCCTGATGGCCACGGGCATCGTCAGTCTGACGATCAGCGCCGTCAACGACGCGCCGACGTTGACGTTGGCCAGCAACCACGTTGTGGTGCTGGAGGACTCCGGGCTGGTGACGGTGCCGGGATTTGCCTCGATGGCTCCCGGCCCGGCGAACGAATCGGCGCAAACAATCACCAACGTTGCGACGTTGAGTTTGAGCGACGCTACGCTGTTTGCGGTGGGGCCGTCGGTTTCCCCTGACGGCACGTTAAGTTTCACCCCGGCGGCCGACCGCCACGGGGTGGCGGAGGTGACGATCCAGGCGCAGGATGACGGCGGGAGCGCCCATGGGGGCACCAACGGTTCTGGGGCGGCGACCTTGACCATCACGATCACCGCGGTGAACGATGCGCCGGTGGTGGCCAATCCGATCCCGGATCAGTTCGGCATGTACGGAGCGGCGTTCGACTTTCAGTTTGACGCGAATACGTTTGTGGACGTGGACGGGGACGCTCTGGCCTACACGGTGTCGGGCTTGCCGACGGGTCTGGGGTTTGACGGCAACGCGCGCCGCATCTCCGGCGTTCCTGAGCAAGCGGGGGAATTTGCGGTGGCAGTGGCGGCGGCGGACGACGGGCTTCCTGCGTTGAGCGTGACCAACGCGTTCACGTTGAGCCTTGCCAAAGCGCCGGCGACGGTGTGGTTGAACGGTCTGGCGCAGACGTATGACGGGACGGCGCGGGTGGTGACGGCGGGGACCGAACCGGAAGCACTGGGAGTGACGATTACTTACGACGGCGAATTCAATGCCCCGACCAATGCCGGCAGTTATCAAGCGGTGGGCACGATCAATGACGCGAATCACGCCGGGGCGGCGACCAACACGCTCACCGTGAGTCCGGCGGCCTTGACGGCCAGCGCGCACGACGCAGTGCGGTGGTTTGGCGCACCGGACCCGGTGTTCAGTGGGAGCATCACGGGGGTGCAAGACGGCGATGAGCTTACCGCCAGCTATAGTACGACGGCCACCGCCGCCAGCCCGGTGGGGAGCTACGCCATTGTGCCCGTCTTGGTGGACCCCGGCCAGAAACTGGGCAATTACGAGGTCACGCTCCACAACGGTTGGTTGACGATCCTTGGCGTGCCGCGGCTCTTGAGCATGGCGGAGGCGCCGGAAGGCAACTTCAAGCTGCTCTGGGCGGTGTCTCCGCAGCGGAGCTATGAGTTTCAATTCAAGGACCAGTTGGGGGCGGCGGATTGGCTTGTCAAGACGCAGTTCACGACTGCAGTCAATGAGATGAGCGTGGAACTGGAGGACGAGCCGGGCGTGGAGGAGCATCGCTTTTACCGCTTGGTGGATGTCACCCCGCCTTGAAACAACCACAGACCAAAACGCTTCGTGTTAAAGGGGGAATCCCAGCACTGGTGGTTCTCTCCGCGTAGCGTAGCAAGGTCCTTCAAAGTCCGGTTTGTGCGGTTGAGCGATCTTCTGGAACGCCTGTATATTCACGTGTCGGGGTTTGTCCTGTGCCGTGGGACGTCTGATTCTGCGGCCTTGAGCAAGTGGTGTCCCGAATTGAAATTGGTTTCGTGAACTTGTCCGGTCAGCTCCGGGCCTTCGGTGGAAGGCCGAAGCCTCGTTCCCATGATGTTGCTAGGAATAGTCAAGACTTCAATTCGGCGATGGCTGACGTTTCATCGTATTATCACGATGGCAAGCCGATTGCTCCGCATGTTGGTTGTGACACCGGAAGCTTCTAACTTGCCGGCGTCCAGTAAATGGCATCTGAACCGGTGACGAACCTGGAAATGGCTAATGCAGTGGCTGGCAGGTTTTGTCGTCGTGGTTTTTGCGGACACGGCTTCCGTAATCGTTCCAGATAGCCCATGACGGTTATTTGCCGGATACTACTGCATTAACTGGATGACGACATTTTTCGGTACAATGGCGTGCGCGATACCACTGCTAGGCACGAGCCAGTCTGGCTTAAACCCGGACGTTCGACTGGCTTGGCCTTCCGGGATCGGTTCGCTGAAGGCCTGCCCTAGAGTCCTGCAACTGGCGGAGCGTTTTTAATCAGATGATTACTTGGAAATTCATGGCGTGCTCCTGGCGTAATGTTTTGGTGTTCCAATGGCAAACATCAGAGTCTGCCTGCCGACGCCTGAGACAGCCCTGGTTTAGGATTGCGTCATTGTTGAGCTTGGCCAGCGTGCTTTGCCTCGTGGCGAACGCCCAAAGTCCCGAGCCGGCTGGCTGGTACGCTGGCGACATGCATGTGCATCGCAATTGCGGCACCGGCAGTCCGCTGATTTCTGAAACTCAAATCCGCGATGAGATGGCGATCCACAATCTGGCAGTTGTTTCGTTGCTCGCGGACATGGGCAATGGCGAGGTCCAAGACCCCAACACCGATCTGCCAAAAGTGACGGGCTTGGACTCGCCGAATTCGACAGCGAACCGCATCCTTCATTGGGATGCCGAGTGGCACTGGGACCCTGGTTATGCCGCTCCGCACAACGCGCTGGGAGGCCATATCGTCGCGCTCGGCTTGACCAATGCGGTTCAGATCTGGGAGGAGGACACGTATCCGATCTTCCAATGGGCGCGGCAGCAGGGTGGAATTTCTGGATTCGCGCACATGCAGCACATCGGCACCAGCCTGCCGGGTGTGTTGAACTGTTGCACGCCGGTGGAGTATCCAGTGGCGGCGGCGCTGGGCGCAAGTGATTTCATCTCCGAGGATTGTGGTGGTGGCAACGCTCCAGCCAACGCCTACTACAAACTGCTGAACTGCGGCTTCCGGCAGGGTTACGCCGGCGGTTCGGATTATCCATGCTGTTTTGAATTGGGGGCGACATTGACGTATGTGCGTGTTTCCGGTGAGTTGACGTATCGCAAATGGATCGAGGGCATCGCGGCGGGGCGGACCGTGGTTTCACGCAATGGACGCCGCGAGTTTCTGGACTTGAAGGTCAACGGGACGAATATGCCCGGCGATGAAATTCAACTCAACGGCAGCGGTTCGGTTTCCATAACGGTGGAGTGGCTGGCGACGACTAACTTGTCCGGGACTATCGAATTAATCCACAACGGTGTGGTGGTGGCGAGTCAGGCGGCGAGTGTGGGGCCGGGTTCGCCCCAGACATTGAGCACGACGGTGGATTTTGCCAAGAGCGGATGGCTTGCGGCGAGGCGCATGGGCGGCGGCACTCATCAATCTCACACGGCGGCAGTCTATGTGCTGGTGGACGGCGCACCCATCCGGGCCAGCGCCAGCGACGCCAACTCGTACGTTCAATGGATTGATGAATTGCTGGTGCGCACGGCGCCGGGCGGGATTTGGGCTTCGTATTTCATCACCAATCGGGAGATGGCGCAGGTGCGTTATCAGGAGGCTCGCAATATCTTTCAGCAGATCGCACTGGAGGCGGGCGGCGGTGGCCAGAACATCTCCTCGCCCAGCGTGACTTTCACAAATCCCACCCCGGCGTTTGGGGATGGTTTCGGCGTTTCCGTCGCGGCTCTAGGAACGGATCGGGTGCTCATCGGTGCAATGTTTGATGACACCGGGGCGACAGATGCGGGCAGCATGTACCTGTACCACACCAACGGGACGCTGCTCACCACCATCTCCAATCCGGGTCCTTCCACGGAGGACTACTTTGGCTGGTCAGTTACGACCTTGGGGACGGATCGCATCCTCGTTGGTATTCCGTACGAAGATGGATTTGGACTGGACGCCGGAGCGGCGGCGATGTTTGATACCAACGGAAACCTCCTAGCCACCTTGACCAATCCCAGTGGCGGAACGAATGTCTGGGCCGGCGAGACCATTGCCGTCGGCGGCGACGACAGCTTGGTCATTCTGGGTGCAAATGGAGACAACACCGGGGGGATAGATTCGGGCGCCGTGTATCTGTTCACCACCAACGGGACTTTCATTGGCTCAATCTTCAACCCCACGCCGGCAATCTCGGATTACTTCGGAACCTCAGTGGCGGCGCTGGGGAAAGACCGCATCTTGATTGGCGCGTATGGGGATAATGCCGCTGGTCTGAATACCGGGACAGCGTACATCTACCACACCAACGGCACGTTGTTGCAGACTATTCTGAATCCGACCCCGGTGCCGCACGACCGGTTTGGAGTTTCCGTTTGCGCACTCGGTACCGAGAGGATCTTGGTTGCCGGCATGCGGAATGACAGCGGGCCCGCGAACGCCGCGATGGTTCACATGTTCACCACCAACGGCACACTGGTAACAACCTTCACAAACCCTGTTCCAGAATCGAAATCTCTTTTCGGCCGTCCGGTGACGACCGTCGGCGGCGATCGTGTGCTTATCGGATCCCACCAAGCTTACGGCGATTCCAGCCCTGACCCCGGTAGAGTCTTTATGTTCCACACTAATGGGACTCTATTGGCGACGTTCGCGAGCCCGGCGCCGGCGAACAGTGGCCTCTTCGGTTTTGCAGTGGCGGCGGTGGGAACCAATTGGGTGCTCATCGGCGACTGGGGAGATAACGCCGGCAAGGCATACATGTTTGCGCTGAATCCAGCCGCGCCTCCAGGAGCCGCGTTGACCAACATCGTCGTATCACCGGTGGATGCAATTCTCGAGGCTGGCGACACCCAGCAGATGACGGCTACCGGGTATTTCTCCGACGGTTCCACTTCTAATCTTACCAGCCAGACGATTTGGGAATCGTCCAATGAGGCGGTGGCAACTGTCAGTTCTGGCGGGTTGGTTACAGGTGTCTTGAGTGGCTCGACCGTGATCGGGGCCACGCTGGGCGAAATTACCGGCGAAACGGAATTGACCATCACTCCCCCGGAAGGCTCCGTGGGCGCTTATCGCACTGCCATCAGCGGCAACTGGACGGATGCTTCGGCCTGGCAGACGAACAACGGTTCGGCGTGGGTGGCCGCTTCTAGTTCACCTAGCACCGCTGCGGTAGATGAAATCACCATTCGCAACGGCCACACCATCACGATCACCGCGTCGCTCGCGGTGGATCAAGTGACCGTTGAATCCGGGGCACAGATCACGGTCAATAGCGGCCAGACGTTCACGATCGAAGACGGCCCGGGTACCGACCTGGCTGTCGCCGGCACCGTTCAGAATGCGGGAACCTTGAGCTTCACCAGCGGTGCCACTGCGGCTTTTCAAGCCGGAGCCGTGTATCAGCATAGCCAAAATGGCGGTGTCATTCCCACCGCGACTTGGAATGTGGCTTCGACCTGCTTGATTACCGGGATCACCTCCACCGCTCCGACTGGCGCGGACCAGAATTTTGGCAACTTTGTGTGGAACTGTCCCTCGCAGGGCGCGAACAACGTGAGCGTCAGCTTGAGCAGTATTCAGGGAACGCTTTCCATTCAAGCCAGTGGCACCGGCCAGTTTCAGTTGAGCAATGGCACGACAACGGCCGGCGGACTTTCGCTTTCGGGTGGCGCGCTACGAATTGCTTCCGGCACGCCCCGCTCCCTCCTCATAAACGGCGACGTTAGCATCTCGGCCGGCACGCTGGTCATGTCGAGCGGCAGCGCCACCGGCAACCTGAGTGTAACCGGCGATTTCTCCCACACGGGCGGCAACATCACCGAGACCAGCACCGGAGCCGGACTCATCAATTTTACCGGCACCAACCCGCAGACCTACACTTCCGGGGGCGCATACACCGGCACGATCCATTTCGCGGTGAGTTCTGATTCAGTATTGATGCTCGGAAGCAACCTGTTGGGCAATGGAAGCGGCGGCACTTTCACACTCGGTTCGGGTGGTACGTTGGGGATCGGTCATCCGCAAGGCATCACGACCTCCGGCGACTCCGGCAATGTGCGCGTAACCGGAACGCGCACCTATAACACGGGCAGTTTCATCTACAACGGCTCGTCCGCCCAAGTGACTGGAGATGGTCTGCCCGCAACGCTAGACGATCTGATCATTGCCAACGCCGCGGGTTTGACCCTGAACGGGACGCACACGATCAACGGGGTGTGTACGGTGAACGCGGGGGCATTGTTGCTGGGTACGGGCACAATCAATGGTGTCGTTACGATTCAAGGCAGCGTGGCTCCTGGCGGCAGCGTGGGTACGCTGGCCACCGGTTCACAGACCTGGAATGGCGGTGGCAGCTACGTGTGGGAAATCAATCAGGCCACCGGTGGAGCCGGGATTGGCTACGATCAGCTTGACGCGGGCAACGGTCAGATCACCGTCAACGCCACCTCCGAAAACCGATTTACCTTGAGGCTTGTGACCCTGAATGGTTCTTCCCCGGGACAGGCCGCCGATTTTGATCCGAATGGCTCGTACACCTGGGTTGTTGCCCGTGGCGGAAGCGTGAGCGGTTTTGACCAGAACAAGTTCATCATTGACGCATCCGCCTTCCAGAACGACCCGGGCGCCGGATACTTTACTCTCGAGCAGTCAGGGAGTGACATCCGGCTGAGGTTCTCGAGTCAATTGACGGTTGCGACCACGAACCTCACCAGTGGCGTTGTCCAGGAGACTTACACTGCGGCGCTGGAGGCCAGGGGCGGGGCCGAGCCGTATGCGTGGTCCGTTATTGACGGTTCCCTGCCCCCGGGCCTGACGCTCAATTCTGCCGGCGTACTCGGCGGGACCCCGAGCGAAGTGGGAGTTTTTAGTTTCACGGCCCAAGTGAGCGATGACAGTGATCCGGCCCAGTTTGCGACGAATCAATTCAGTATCGTTATCAGCCTGCCGCCTACGATCCTGGTCCTCACCAACGCAACCAACCCTTTCACGACCTATTATTCGGAAATCCTGTTGGCGGAGGGCTTGAATTTCTTCGCGTCGGGGGACATTTCCACAGTCTCCGAAGCGGTACTGGGGAAATACGACGTGGTTGTTTTAGGGGAAATGGCTTTGACGCAACCCCAGGTGACCGCCCTGAGCAATTGGGTGAATCAGGGCGGAAACCTGATCGCGATGCGCCCGGATAAGAGCCTCGCCGGGTTGCTCGGTCTGACCGATGCGGCCACCACACTGGCCGAGGGTTATATGTTGGTGGACACCGGCGCTGGCCCCGGAGTCGGGATTGTCGGCGAGACGATGCAGTTTCATGGTACAGCAGATCGTTACACGTTGGCTGGGGCTTCAAGTGTGGCGACCTTGTATTCCAACGCCTCCACCCCGACCGCGAACCCCGCCGTAACGTTGCGCAGTGTCGGCCCCAATGGTGGTCAGGCGGCTGCGTTTACCTATGATCTTGCCCGTTCCGTGGTTTACACCCGTCAGGGGAACCCGGCGTGGGAAGGCCAGGAACGCGATGGCATTCCACCACTCCGTTCGAGTGATCTGTTTTTCGGAAATGCTGCTGGGGATCCCCAACCGGACTGGGTTGACCCTGACAAGATCGCCATTCCCCAAGCCGACGAACAGCAGCGGTTGCTCGCCAACCTGATCATCAAGATGAACGCCGGCCGGCAACTGTTGCCTCGATTCTGGTATTTCCCCGATGGTCACAAGGCGGCCATCGTCATGACGGGTGACGATCATGGGTACAACGGTACCGCGGCCCATTTTGAGCGGTTCCTGGATCTTAGCGGCACGAATACCTCGGTGGCGGACTGGAGGACGGTGCGAAGTTCCTCGTACCTTTTCCCGAACACCCCCTTATCGGATGCGGCGGCGTCAGCCTATCATGCGGCGGGCTTCGAGATAGGCCTCCACTGCAACAGCGGCTGTGGGAACTACACGACGGAAGATATTGACGGATTCTTTGAAACCCAACTACAGCAATTTGCGGCCAATTATCCCAGTCTGCCCCCGCCCACGACTCATCGGATGCACTGCATCGCATGGAGCGGGTACACCATCCTGCCCGAAGTCGGACTGCTACACGGCATCCGCTTGGACACCACCTATTACTATTGGCCCGCCAGTTGGGTGGCCAACCGGATAGGGTTATTCACCGGGTCCGGCATGGCCATGCGGTTTGCCACGACCAACGGCAATTTGATTGATGTGTACCAGGCGGCCACACAAATGACGGATGAATCCGGCCTAAGTTATCCGCATACGGCCGAAGTGCTCATGGACCGGGCCTTGGGGCCGGAGGGTTACTACGGCGCTTTTGTGGCCAACATGCACACGGACCCGGACACCGCCGTCCCTGGTCGGGACTCTTTGGTTTGGGCGACGGAAATCGTCTTATCGGCCATCGCCCGCGGCGTGCCGGTCATCACCGCCCATCAACTCTTGACCTGGTTGGACGCGCGCAACGCCTCTTCCATTAGCGTGATCAGTTCGTCGAACGGGACGCAGTTGTTCTCCGTCGCCGCAAACCCGAATGCGCGGGGGCTTCAGGTCATGGCGCCGCTGCCCGATGGCTTCGATGTGACCGCTTTGCAGCATAACGGCAACCCCGTGACCTACTCGCTGGCCCAAATCAAGGGCATTCGTTACGCGGTGTTTCCCGGTGTGAGCGGGTACTACGAAATGAATTACGCCCCGGACGTTACCCCTCCAGCGGTCACCTCTGTGACTCCAGCCGAAAACCAGTTGGAAGTTGGTTTGAATGCAGGTGTGACGGTGGTCTTCAGTGAATCACTCGCGCTGGCGAGTATCAACCACGACACCATACAATTGCGCGACGCTGCCAACGCTTTGGTCCCGGCGTCCTTGGCGTATGTGCCCAGCACTTTCGCTGTGGTGTTGTCTCCTAGTAACATCTTCAATCTCGGGGAAACGTACACGCTCACTGTCAAAGGCGGCGTTGGTGGGGTGAGTGACAGCTCGGGCAATTTGCTGGCAAACGACTTCACCGCTTCTTTCACGACGGTGGTACAGCCGCCCGACCGAATCTGGACCGATGCGGCTGCTCCTGTGGTCATTTCCGACGAGGACACCAATCCTGTCGAACTGGGTCTCAAGTTCCGGAGTTCAGTTGCCGGGCAGGTGCTGGGCGTTCGCTTTTACAAGGGACCAGAAAACCTGGGGATTCATACCGGCAATCTTTGGACTGATTCCGGCACTTTGCTCGCGAGCGTGACCTTCACCAACGAAACGGCCGCCGGTTGGCAGGCCCAGGCCTTCTCGACGCCGGTCGCCATCAACTCCAACACGACGTATGTCGTCTCTTATCATGCCCCCAGTGGCCGGTATTCCAAAACCGAGGGTTACTTTGCAACATCCGGAGTCACCAATTATCCGCTCCGTGCGCTGAAGAATGGTGAGGATGGTCCCAATGGAGTTTTCGGTTATGGCCCTAGCGGATTCCCGACCAACGGCTACCTCGCCACCCACTATTGGGTGGATGTCGTATTCGCCGCTGACCTGGGGCCGGACAACAAACCTCCAACGATTACGACCGTGCATCCCGCTGCCAACGCCACGGAGGTGGATATCACCACGGCCGTAACGCTCGTGTTTGACGAGCCGATGGCGGTCGCGAGCATTGGCCCCAGCACCATCACTCTTAGTAATACGGCTACCGCCCAGTTGGTGCCTGCTTCGGTGTCGTACAATCCGGCCACCTTCGTTGCCACGTTGCGTCCCGACGCTGCCTTGGCCCTGTCCACCTTGTATTCCATCCGGGCTTTGGGAGGAGCGGGCGGTGTGACCGATCTGGCGGGAAATCCTTTGGCAACCAGCCTTAGTTCCAGCTTTGCTACCGCCGCTTTCATCTCTGGAACCGTTGGCAACACCAATGATGGAACGATTCCCGACCCCATCGGAACTTGGATCAACACTGACCGATTCCTTTGCGCCTCCAACCTGACGGCGACGTCGGTGAATGCGAAGATCGCCGCCGTCACCGGCCGCTACAAATGCGCCATCTACAGCGATAGCAATGGCGTTCCAGCCCGGCTCCTCGGTTCCACAATCGAAGTGACGAATCCGGTTACCGGTTGGCACAACTTCCCGCTGCCTGCTTCCGTCGCGCTCACGAATGGCCAGTTTTATTGGCTGGCGGTCTGGTCGGACAGCGCGAACGCCCAAACTTTTACGTCCGGCACCAGCGGCACGATCCGTTGGGCCGACGCAACCTTCGGTCCCTGGCCTGATCCGATTAATACTGGTGGGACTGGCAACCTGCGCTACTGCATCTACGCCTCGGGTTATGTGACGCCGAATCTGACATCAATCGCCGTGACCCCGGCCAATCCAACCATTCCTAATGGTGACTCTCTGCAATTCACCGCCATGGGCACGCTCTCCGGCGGGGGCCAGCAGGACGTTACCAGCTTGGCGACGTGGACTTCCTCCAATCTGGTGGTGGCCACCGTCAACGGTAATGGCTTGGCGACGGGTGTCTCGGACGGAACCGCGACGATTTCCGCCTCGCTGGGTGGCATCAGCGGGAGCACACTGTTGACCGTGGCGACGACGATGACCGATACAACCACGTCGGTTGCCACCTCTGGCTCGCCCTCGACCTACGGCAGCAGCGTCATCTTTACGGCGACGGTCACGCCCAACACCGCCGCCGGGACGGTGGATTTCTTTGATGGCGTGAACCTGCTGGGCTCGGCGCCACTGACGGGCACCACAACCAAGACCGCCGCTTACACCACGACCGCCACGCAACTCGCTGCGGGGACCCGTTCCATTACGGCCACCTACGCCGGCAGTGGCAGTCATGCTTCGAGCACTTCATCGGTGCTCAACCAAACCGTGAATACCCTGCCAGTCCAGTTGTCTGGCACGCGGGTTTATGACGGGACGACGAGTGCGGCGGCGAATGTTCTAACCATTGACAACAATCTCGACGCGGAGAATTTGACATTGAGCGGCGCGGGTGTGCTTTCGGCTAAAGACGTCGGCGAGCGGGCGGTTACGGCTGCGGAGGTTCCGGTTCGGGTGAATAGCGCCACCGGGAACTCCGGCTCCAGCACGGTGAATTCCTTTGGCGTCACCGTGCCAGCCGCCGCCAACGGCAACACGCTCATTGCGGTGATTGCCACGCGTGGCACCAGCGCCAACCGCGTGTCCAGCATCACGCAGACGGGGGCAACTTGGACGCGTGCGTCTCAAACCAACAATACGAGTGGCAGCACCACGGAAATCTGGTATGCCCCGAATGTGTCCTCCGCGGGCACCACGGTCACCATCAATCTGGCTACCTCACTTCGCGCAGCCGCAGTCGTCATGGAATACAGTGGAATTCTGATTGCCGCCCCGTTGGATCAAACGGCAGGTTCGACGAACAACACGGGAACAACCGCCCTCACCGGCACGACGCCACCCACAACACAGTCGAATGAATTGTGGATCGGCGGTATCGGTGTCACCAACAGCGCTCGAACTCTTTCAAGTATTCAGAATTCCTTCACCCAGGTGGCGAGCGCTCAATCAACCAGTGGCACGGCGAGCCAAAACTCAAAAGTCTTTGCCCTGGAACGTATCGTGAGTGCGACTGAGGCCGCTTCATCCGGCGGCACGCTGGACATCGCCTCAATCAGATCCGGCACCATCGCCACCTTCAAGGCCGCGCTGCCGTCCGGCACACCGCTTGTCCTGGGTGGTTCCGCGGCGGGCAACTACACGCTGACTGGCATGAACGGAGCGGTAAATGTCACGCAGCAAGAACTGACTGTGACCGGCTTGACCGGTGTCAACAAACCCTACGATGGCAACACCGCTGCCACCGCCAGCGGAACTGCTTCCTTAAACGGTGTGATTAGTCCGGATGTGGTGACACTAAACGGCACACCGGTTCATACGTTTGCGCAGGTGTCTGTGGGTGCGGACATCGCCATCATGACCACGGGTTACGTACTGGGCGGTGCGGACGCGGATAACTACAGCCTCACCCCGCCGTCGTTGAGCGCGGACATCACGCCGGCGCCGCTTACGGTCACGGCCAACCATGACAACAAGATTTATGACGGACTGCCTTACACTGGCGGTAATGGCGTGACCTACGACGGCTTTGTAAACGGGGAGGGCGCGGAGGTGCTCGCCGGCACATTGAGTTACGGCGGCAGTGCCCAAGGCGCCATCGGCACGGGTATTTACAGCATCATTCCCTCGGGCCTGAGTGCCGCCAATTATAGCCTTGGGTTCGAGAACGGCTCGCTCGTGGTGGCCCCGGCAACCCTCAGTGTGGTCGCCGACAATGCGATTCGCGCATTTGGCCAGGCGAACCCCTTGTTCACCGGGCAGCTTACCGGTGTGCAACCCGGAGACGACATTACGGCCATTTACAGCAGCCCGGCTACGCCCGCCAGTCCGGTGGGCACCTATGCCATCAACCCCGCGCTCCAGGATCCGGACAGCAAGCTGCCCAATTACGATGTGAGTATCACCCCGGGTGTGCTCACCATCGTTGGGCAGCCGGTCTTGGTGGACATTACCGAGTCGTCACCGGGTATGTTCACCCTGCAATGGTTGGGGCATCCGGGCCGGACCTACCGCCTGCAATTCAAGCATGGTCTGGCCGACGCGGAGTGGGATGACCTGAGTCCGGATGCTCCCGCTTCGGAGTCCGGCATGGTAAGCGTCGTCCATGATGCTGGCGGGATTGGCGCGAATGTCCAGGGTTTCTATCGCCTGTTGGATGTGACGCCCTGAACGGCGATCACGGGGAGTTTTCACACTCCTAGCGATTGGTCCACCCTCCGGAGCGCCGTTCTGTGAACGGCTTTAGACACTCCGACCGCGACAAGTTGGTTACACACTGGCTCCCATTTCCCAGCCAGGGTGAAATGCCCGCGCTGGGGGCAAATGTTCGGTTTCTCACCTCAATCGGTCCAAGGTTGTCCTTCAGTTCTGTCCACACTTTGGACGATGCCGTGTAACTCATAGTGCCCACCTACGGCCACCCCCTCTTGGTACGCTCCGTAACGCACCCTCCCCATGAACCGCCGGTTTGTAACGCCGACTTCCCAGTCGGCGCGGGCGCCGGTTGGAAAACCGGCGTTACGCCCTTGCCCTGCGGTTCAAGGGTTCAACGCGCGAGCTTTGGCTCGGTAAATTCTTTCCCAGAACTCCTCTCGGTAGGCCTCACCTACCCCATCTGCCGCGTGCGGCCAAGCTCGCTCGCCCTTCCGTAGTAACCCGGAAAATCCATCCGTAAACAGCGGAGATGCAGGGTTTCGTGGAACGCCTATATTTCTCAATCGGATATTGAGCGTGAGGACTCTTTACAACATTCAATCTCGTGCCAGATCGGCGGGGAGGACCACTCCCCGGCGAGAGGCGGTGCGTGGCATGTCAGTTGCAGTGGCCAACGCCACGAAGGAAGCGAGAACGCGGACCAGGGACAAGGATTACTTTCCTGACCAGCACGATGCCTGTGTCCTACCCGGACTGGAGACATTCATTTCGAGTGAATCCGGCCTGCTCGCGATCCGGGCAATAATTGTCGCTTGACCTATGATGACTCGGAACACCGCCGATCAGTTTTATCAGATCTTGAAAACCAACCGTATGAAAACTTCGTCGCAAAGCTCAATGTGTCGCCGGCAAAACTTGCGCCGTCCATTGCTGGCCCACTTGGCCACGAGAGTGATCCTGCCTTCCCTGGCCGCTGCGGCCCTACTCCTCGGCGTTTCCACCGCCCGCGCGGGCATTTGGGTAACCAACACATTTACTACGCCGGGTGCTGGCGAATGGATCGCACCGGTGGGGGTGACCACCATCATTGTCGAGGCTTGGGGTGCTGGTGGCGGCGGTGGTGGGGATAACGACACTGGTGGAGACGGTGCGGGCGGTGGCGGCGGCGGCGCGTATGCGAGGTTGAACTTCTACACCGTTATTCCAGGCAATCCTTACGGTTTCACAGTTGGGGCGGGAGGTGGCGGCGGTACGGGCAGTGGCAGTGGCAGTCCTGGCGGTAACTCCTTCTTCGTGGATACCTCCACATTGAACGCTCTCGGCGGCAGCCAAGGTAGTGGTGGTAACAGCGGCGCGGGCGGCGTGGGCGGTTCGGCTGGTGCTTCCACCGGAGATGTGACGTTCGGTGGCGGTGCTGGTATGGGTGGAAGTACGCTGGTTAACGACACAGGTGGCGGTGGTGGCGGCTCCGCCGGGCCGACAAGCAATGGAAACTCTGCTACTGCTACGGGCGGGACTGGGGCAGCGGCGGTGGAAGGCGGGGGCGCGGGCGGCAGTGGTGGTTTCAATTTGGTTGGCGGCGAGGGTTTTGTTCCTGGCGGAGGCGGAGCGGGTGGCGGCCATGCCAGTGGCGGTGCCAAGGGCGGTGGTGCTGGTGCGTCCGGGCAAGTTCGCATTATCTACTACGACCCAACGGTGGAGATTGCGAACTTCAGCACCCCAGGCAGCACACTTTGGACAGCACCGGCGGGCATCACACAAGTTACTGTCGAGACATGGGGTGGTGGTGGCCGTGGCAGCACGGGCACCAGTGACGGAGAATATGGCGGTGGTGGCGGTGGGGCATATTCCGCTGGCACGGTGGCGGTTGTCCCCGGGACAGACTATACGGTTGTTGTCGGTGCCGGGTCATCAGGAACTGGTGCTGGTGGGGATTCCTATTTCATAGCCATGAGTTCCGGCAATGTCGGAGCCAAGGGCGGCAATTCAGCGGCGAATAACTCCACGACGGGAGCCACCGGCGGTGCCGCCGCCTCCGGTTTCGGTACCACGAAGTTTTCCGGTGGCAATGGTGCCAACGGAAGCAACAATAATTACGGCGGCGGTGGCGGATCTTCGGCAGGACCAGGCGGCGAGGGCGTCAATGGCACCACTTCGAATGGTGGGGTGGCGCCGACTGGCGGCGGCAACGGCGGTAACGGTGCTACTGTTGATGACAATCCTGGGCTTCCAGGGTTGGCCCCCGGCGGGGGCGGCGGTGGTGCCCGGAGAAACAACAACACGGTTCTGGGCGGTACCGGCGCCGACGGTCTGGTGCGCATCTCTTTTGCGGTGTCCGACGATACGATCGCCGGCACGGCGACCGCAGTGGCAGCGGGCACGACAAGCATTGGTGTTACGATGCCTTTCTTCGGTGATGCCAACCAGGACAACTCCTACACGGTCCAGTACAAATTCACCTCGGGCAGCACTTGGGTTACTTGGATCGAGGATGCCGCCTACACGATCTCACCTTACACCACCACGATTACGGGGTTGGGCACCGCTACCAGCTATGACGTCCGCGTCACCTACAACGACCCGGACGGCGTTTCCGGTGACAGCACCCAGACGATTACAGGAGTCACGACCGACGGTGGCGATATCGCGGTCCTTAATGATTGGTCCAATTTGTATCACGGCACTTCGACGTCTCAACAAAATATCAATTACCCTGTCCCGACCGGCAGTGACGCACAGCGGGTGTTGGTGGTAGCGATTGCGTCCGGCAGAACCGGCACTGGCACGCGGACGGTAACCGTGACCTACGGTGGCCAGGCTCTTACGTTGGTGAATGGGGACATGGGGAACAGCACGAAACAGCATACTGCCTTGTATTATCTGGATGAATCCGGCCTGGATGCTGCCACCAGCTCGACCTTGAGTGTCACGGTTGGCAATGGGACGACCCGCGTAACGGACGTGTTCGCCGCGGTCTTCGACAATGTGGATCAAAGCAGCCCAGTCACGGATTCAAAGAATTACAGCAGTGGGATTTCGGAGGTGACCACCTTTACTTTCGGGACGGCGCTAACGGTGAACGTGAGGAATCAAGCCATCGCCATTACCACCTCGCACCGGAATAGCAGCACCACGATTCGTACGATCAGTTCTTTGCAGGCGAATTGGTCGCTTTCCGCGGAACAAACATGGACTACCTCCGAAGCCGTGCGCAACTTTGTGACGACGCGCACAATCCCGACTTCGGATACAACGGCCACACACCAGACCAGCATGAACAACAGTTCACTTGGGTCCATGACCGCCTTGAGTCTCACCGCCGCCAAGTACTCTCCGAATGTCATCTGGCCAACGGCCAGTTCGATCACGCTGGGCCAGTCGCTCTCCGCCTCCACGCTCAACGACGACGGCGAAGCCTCGGTGCCCGGCACCTTTGCTTTCACGGATGATTCCATGGTGCCCGATTCGGTCGGCATCTACAGTGCCTCCGTTACCTTCACCCCCACAGATACCGCCACCTACAATGCGGTGGTCGGTAGTGTGGATGTGACCGTGATCCCGGATGAAGCCTCCGTCAGTGAGTGGCCGACCGCCAGTGCCATCACTTATGGCCAGCCGCTGTCAGCGTCGAGCCTGATTGGCGGGACTGCCTCTGTCCCCGGCACGTTCGCGTTCACCGACGACACCATTGTGCCCGACGGCGTGGGTATTTATTCGGCTTCGGTGACGTTCACCCCGAACGATACGGAAACCTATGATCCCATTGTTGGCAGCGTGGACGTGCTGGTGAACCAAGCCATCCCCAACGTAACCACCTGGCCAACGGCCAGCGCCATCACTTACGGACAGGCGCTCTCGGCTTCGACGTTGTCGGGCGGGGACGCCTCGGTCAGTGGGACGTTTGCTTTTGCTGCGCCTGCCACGGTGCCGCCTGCGGGCACTTATGGCGCTTCCGTGGTCTTCACCCCGGAGGACATCACGAATTACGAGACGGTGGCGAATACCGTCGAGGTGTTGGTGAACCAAGCCACCCCGGACGTAACCTCCTGGCCGAGTGCCAGCGGAATTACTTACGGTGACGCGCTCGCGGCCTCGAGCTTGACCGGGGGTGAAGCGTCGGTGCCCGGCACGTTCGCCTTCACCGACGATGCCATCCTCCCCAATGCGGGCAACTATCCCGCTTCAGTAACGTTCACACCGAGCGACGCGGCCAACTACAACCTCGTGACCGACACCGTGTCAGTTGCGGTTGCCCCGAAAACGTTGACGCCTTCCGTGGTATTGAACAACCGGGAGTACGACGGCACCACCACCGCGACCACCATTGCCAGTCGTGACTTGCTCGGCGGCGTGGTCGGCGAAGATGATGTCAGCCTGGGCGCCAGTGGAACGGTGGCCCCGTTCAGCAGCGCGGCCGTGGACAGTTACACCATTGAGGTCAGCGAATTGAGTCTCACCGGCGAGGATGCTGACAATTATGAACTTTCGACCACCTCGGTGAGCGTTAGTGCAGCCATTACGCCCAAGGAACTGACGATTGCCGGGGCGGTGGCCAACGACCG
>JAHCLO010000028.1 GCA_026125285.1 Verrucomicrobiia bacterium
GGGGAGGGCAGCGCGCCAGCCCAGGGCGGCCAGGCGGGAGCGGAAGGCGGGGAGGAAAGGAGTGTGCATAGGGCGGTAGATATACCGCCCTATTGACAATGCTGCTACTCTTATCTGCATGTCATCGGATCTTTCGGCCATCAAAACGGAATACACGCAACTCCGCACCCGCCTGGCCAAGGCGGGTTGGATCAGCCAGGGCTACGCTCAAGATCGCGGCCCCGGTGCGGGCGGCCCATGCTACCAGTGGACGCGCAAGGTCAAAGGCAAGACGGTGTCGGTGGCCCTGTCCAAAGAACAATACGAGGCCCTCAAACAGGCGATTGAAAACTGGCGCGAGATACAGGAAATCTTGCGCCGCATGCAGGCGCTTTCCAGGCAGGTCATCTTTGAAACATTGCCACACCCGCCACGCCGCAAACGCCTCGGCAAGAAAGTTTTGGGCCTTATCTAACCGCCATTCAGATCGGAGACCTTTATTTCAGAGCCTGAGCATGCCTTCCAAAACTCATCGTTTCCTTTCGACGCAGTCGCCATTCTCTGGAAGGCACCAGCCAAGCCCGGTGGCTCAAAGCGGCCTGCCCCGGAGGCGGTCAGCGTTCTCAGAATGGCGGCAGCATGCAGGTGAGGATTTTCAAGCGCAGGTATTCCTCGTCGCGCAGGCCGTAAGCCCGACGTTGAATGACGCGGATCTTGTTGTTGAGACCCTCGACGAATCCCAACGACACTTTGTTCTCCGGTTTGCAGAAGGCGGCAATTCCATCCCAGTGGTCTTCGATCATGCGGGCGAACTTTTGATACGGTTTGAGCCGCTGCCACTTCAATCCGGCTTTCCAGTTCTCGAAGAATCGCAAGGCCCATCCCTCGCTTTGCTAACTCCACAGTTGCCCAAAGGATTCCTTGAGCAGATACGCCACGTGGAGCCGACGATTGGCGGCCAGCAATTTCCGCAGCGCCCGCCGTCCATCCAGATCCAGGCTCTCTCGATTGGACAACAGCGTATACTTCTGCCCCTTGATGAATCGTCGTTTGGGGCCCGTCAATCGGGCATATTCGCTCTTGCGCACCTCGTCCAACGCCTCCCCCAGGTGGCGCATAATGTGGAACTTGTCGAACAGAACGGCCGCGTTCTCGGCCTGGCGTTTGGTCGCCGTGCGGAACGGCTTCCACCTGTCCATCACCGCCAGGCGAATCGCTTCCGATCGTTTGGGTTCCAACCACTGGTAAAACATTTCCATGCTCGCTTCGGAACGGTCCTTGCCGCCAAACCAGATCGGTCGAAACCGCAGCAAGTCGCTCACGACGATCCGATACGTGTGTCCTTTGCGAATGGAAATCTCGTCGATCCCGATTACTTCCGGCTTGGCGCGACCCGCCCGGCGCAACTGTTCGCGCATATACTGCTTGTCCAGTTCCTTGACCGACTTCCAATCCAGATGCAGCTCGTCGGCCACGGCCTTGATCGTCGAATCGCGGCACCGGCGGCCGACCTAGTAGGCGAAGCGCTTGGTGTAAAACGGACAGTCCGCCAGCCAGTTCAGCTTCTCGCGTTTCACACCACACTGCCGGCACCCCACGCGCCGAATCTCGAACTCCAGGAAAATGCGCAGCGGGCCGCACGACAGATCCCGCACCACCCACGGACGACGATCGTAGAAGCTTCGCCACGCTCGACCGCATTGACGACAGACTGTTTTTTTGCGCGCCGACGTAGCGGCACCACTCGCTGCATGGGATCACCGAAAACTCCGTACACTTCCACCAACGGAACGAAGCCCGGAAATCGATACGCATCGCGCAACTGGCGCTTGGGTTTGGCCATGCGCGGAATTGAAACAAGTTTTCTGCACTTCCAAAACTCATAAAATGCCCGTTAATACTGACTCAAATCGCGATCGCACTTCAAAATCTACCCACTTGTTTTGGAGAAGACCCAAAACCTGATGGTACAGTATTCAGGTGGGGACTAAATCGCTCCGGTCAAGCACCCGCTGCTTCAGATTCGACCTCGGGCATTTCTGGCGAGTTGGTGAAAATTGGTAGCGAGCCCCTGAGGAATGTTATGGAAATCGCCGCTGGAGCGAGATTCAGTTTGGCCCTGAGAAGCAATGGCACAGTGGTCGCTTGGGGAGACAATAAATCAGGACAAGCGGCTGTGCCCGCCAATTTGAGTAATGTCATCGCTATCGCCGCCGGAACAAGTCATGCAATTGCCCTCAAGCAGAACGGAACCGTTGTGAATTGGGGTGCGAGCCGTCTTGAGCCGCCAAAACACCCGACCAATATTGTCAGCATCGCAGCAGGGGGAAGCTTGAATTACGAAAGCAACCTTGCGCTTACGAGCGACGGCACGGTGATTGGTTGGAGCAGGCCGGCGCCACGTGGCCTGAGCAACGTCACTGCCATTGCAACGAGTGAGTTCCACAGTTTGGCTTTAATGAGTGATGGGACGGTGTACGGGTGGGGCGACAATGATTTTGGAGAAGCGACCGGCACTCCCACAAAGACCAAGCCACGATACGCGAATGGGCTGGTGACTCTTTCCGGTGAGGTGTTGAGCGATGTGGTGGCGATCGCCGCTGGCAATGAACATGGATGGTTCGGAACATTCTGCCGATACAGCCTCGCGCTCAAGCGAGATGGGACTGTCGTGGCTTGGGGGGTGATGAACGGGAAACCCGTGACTGCGCCCGACGGATTAAGTAACGTCGTCGCTATTGCGGCAGGACATAACTTCTGTCTCGCAGTCACCACGAACGCCGCCGTGGCAGAAAGATTTCGCCGGTGACGTTGCTTCGTCGAGGGGGCTTCGAAGCTAGTGGCCCAGCCTATCAACTCTTGACGGTTTCCACCTTGCGCACGCGCTGGGTGAAATCGTCCACTTCGGCAATGCTCTCGCAGCCGACGTTCAGGACGTCCACACAACCCAGTCCCATCACGTAGCGGATGGATTCATCGCGCTTCTCTGGATCGTTACGCAGCCGGCCTTCACCCACGAGTTTCATGCCGACCACGCCTTTGCCGGAGTCGTGAATCTGCTTCAACACGGGCGCCACCTTGTCCGCCGGGCCGTCCATGCTCATGCCGTAGGGATTGATGCGGGCGTGAACGGAATCCACCCACGGTTCGTTGATGCAAACCTCCAGGGCTTCGAGGGAATGAACCGACACTCCGTGCGCGCGGATTTTGCCCTGCTGCTTCGCCTTGGACAGCAGGTCCATCTGTTTGCGCAATTCCTCGTTCCACGTGGCCGACGTGGCACAGTGCAGGAGGACGAGGTCCAGGTAATCGGTGCCGATCTCGCGCAGGAAACGCTCGACACATACGTCGGCATCAGGCCGTTCCTTTTCCGGGATGCCGCCGTCGCGGAACCAGATCTTGGTGCAGACCTGGTATTGATCGCGGCGAATGCCTTTGAGCGCGGGCACGACGTAAGGATGCGTTCCGTACAAGTCCGCCAAATCGAACATCTGCGTGCCGCGGTCGTGCGACTCCCGAATCAGCGATTCGAACTTCGCCTTGCCCATGCGCGTGTGATTGGACTCGCGATTGCCGCCCCTCATGCCGGTGCCGAGGCAGAAGCGGGAAGTTTTCAACTTCGTCTGGCCAAGGGTGACCGGCTCGAAGGGATCGAAATGTCTGACCCGAGGCGGTACTTGAGCCAACAGCGGCGTGCCGAGCAGAGCGACACCGACGCCGAGGGCAGACTTGGTGAGGAATTCGCGGCGTTTCATTTTCATAAGTCAGTGGCAAGAGAATTCACCCGCTGTCCCCGCCCGTCAAGGCGGAGTTGGATGGAATCGGACCTCGCAGGGCATCTCAGTTCTTTGCATGGGGAAGGCATGCGCCTTCGCGCGTGCCCGGCCGCGCCTCGCAACCGTAACAACACACGCCATCACGGGTTGGAAACTCGCGCGAGGGCGCGCTCGGGTGCGCTGGCCGAGGGCGGCCCGCGCTGCACGCGAGGGCGCGTGCGCTCCCCGAAAACACGGTCTGCCAGCAGGTGCGGGGCGGTGGGCGAAATTCCCGCATCAACGCAACGCTCCATTCAAGCCGCGCGACCGTTCAAAGCCGTCAGCGTGCGTTCGTAAATCTGCTCCGGGCTGCCTTCGGCCTCAATGGTGACCAAAACCCCGCGCGACTGGTAGTAGTCAATCAAGGGTTTGGTGCTCTTTTCGTACACTTCCATCCGGGTGCGAATGGCCTCGGGTCGGTCGTCATCGCGCTGGTAAAGCGAGCCGCTGCAATGGTCGCACACCCCGGGCACCTTCGGCGGGCGGGCGGTGACATGGAACACCGCTTTGCATCCGGGACAAGTGCGCCTGCCGCTCAGGCGCGCCACGACCTTGTCGAGCGCGAGGTCGTAATTGAGCACCGCGGTGAGTTGGATTTGTTGCTCCTCCAACAATTCACTCAAAGCCTCCGCTTGGGCAACGGTGCGGGGAAAGCCATCAAGCAAGAAACCACCGCCACAGCGCAGGCAACGGGTACGCTCGCGGACAATGTCGAGCACAGTTGAATCCGGGACCAAGTCGCCGCGATGCATGTAATCCAGCGCCGCGTCCAGCGCGGGACTGCGTTCCTCCGGCGTGAGACAGCGGGAGGCACGGAAGATGTCGCCTGTGGAGAGATGGCAGGTGCCCAAGCGTTCGCAAAGCAACTCCGCCTGGGTGCCTTTGCCGACGCCGGGTGCGCCAAGCAGGACAAACCGCTGCGGGCTGTCGCGCTGGACAGCCGGGGTTTTGCATTGGGCAGGGCCACCCTGAATCCAAGCCGTACGGTCGTGTTTCTCGCTCATAAGTTTCTCCAGTTTCTCCAGTTTCTCCAAATCCAACCCGGTAAAGAATTCCACCGGACTTGCGCATCGTGAGGCAAGATGCGCGTGGGTTCAAGTGTCACCGGCCCGAAAGCCAAGAAAGGGCTTTTCTTTGCCAAAAACCGAAAAGCCCTTCACCGCCCCGAGTGAGTTGATGGAAGCGGCGACATAATCGGCGCCATAGATCGTCGTTCCAATGCCATGATCAACCAATTGCCACCATGAAACCAAATCTCCCGCTCTATCTCGTCACGATCCTCGGCCTGGCGTTCCTGGGCACCACCATCCTCGCGGCGGACGTCGGCGCGCTGGAACACGGACTGGGCAATCTCTACCGCGTCTCCAAGGCCAAGTCGCGCTCCATCAGCCCGGAGAATTTCACGGGCGAGAAAGGCAAGGGCGGCATGTCCGTGGACGGTCCAGCCCTCAAGGCGGCCGGCGAACTGGGCCAGGGTTGGAAAGTCTCGCCTTACGTCCGCATCAAACCCAACACCACCTTCACGCTGGCCGAAATCAAAGGGCCAGGTTGTATCCAGCAAATCTGGATGACACCCACGGGCAACTGGCGCAATGAAATCCTCCGCTTCTACTGGGATGACGAAAAGGAGCCGTCCATCGAGGTGCCCGTGGGCGATTTCTTTGCGAGCGGCTGGGGCAAGTATGCGCAGTTGAGTTCGCTCGCGGTGTGCGTAAATCCGGGCAGCGCGTTCAATTGCTACTGGCCGATGCCTTTCCGCAAGAAAGCGCGCATCACGTTGGAGAATATCGGCGACCGCGAAATGACGCTTTACTACCAGATCAATTACATCCTCGCGCCGGTACCGCGCGACGCCGCCTATCTGCACGCGCAATTCCGGCGCGAATCACCGCTCAAGTCCAAGGGCATCTACACGATCGTGGATGGCATTAAAGGTCAGGGCCACTATGTCGGCACCTACATGGCGTGGGAGGTCCACAGTCCGGGTTGGTGGGGTGAGGGCGAAATCAAGTTCTTCATGGACGGCGACCAGGAATTCCCGACGATTTGCGGCACGGGCACAGAAGACTACTTCTGCGGCTCCTACAACTTCGACACCAAAGGGCCGGACGGAAAGAATCGTTACACCATTTTCAATACGCCTTACGCCGGACTGCATCAAGTGCTGCCGCCGGACAAGATTTACGAAGTGGGCCAGCGCTTTGGATTGTATCGCTGGCACATCATGGACCCGATCCGTTTTGAAAAGGACCTCAAGGTAACCATCCAGGCGTTGGGCTGGCAGACCGGCGGACGTTATCTACAACTCGAAGATGACATTGCATCGGTGGCATTCTGGTATCAAAAGGAACCGCACCAGAAGTTCCCACCGCTGCCCGGCAGGGACGAGTTGAACTTCGCCCCGCAGAAGTGATGCAGAGGAGGTTTCCGTCACCTGTTCGCTTTGATCATCCATGAATCTGCTTGTAGCCGACGACGTGAGAAGGCGGATCGGGATGGCACGCGAAGATCCGCCTTCTCACGTCGGCGGCTACACCAAGGTCACCTGTATGAATGTCAGATTCAGCCTCGCGATATTGCTGACCGTGCTGTCGGCGCTCTCAGGTTCGATGGCACAAACCGGCGACCGCGAGACGGCTGCGCAACGTGAAGCCCGTCTGCAATGGTGGCGCGAGGCGCGCTTCGGACTCTTCATTCACTGGGGACCGGTCAGTTTGAAAGGCACGGAGATCGGCTGGTCGCGGGCGGGCGAACGACGCGGCTACGGCTCAACGGGCACTCAGGTACCCGCCGAGGTTTACGACCAGCTCTACACGCAATTCAATCCCACGAACTTCAACGCTCGCGAATGGGTCGCCATCGCCCAAGCCGCCGACATGAGGTATCTCGTCTTCACCAGCCGTCATCACGATGGCTTCAGCATGTTCGACACCCGGGCGGACGACTACAAGATCACCAATCCGCGCAGCCCGTTCCGGCGTGACGTGGTGAAGGAACTGGCCGCCGCCTGCCAAGAAGCCGGGCTGCCGTTCGGGCTTTATTACTCTCAACCTGATTGGCGGCATCCCGATGCGTTCACGCCCGACCGGCATGGTCAATACCTCGCCTACTTGAAGCAACAAGTCACCGAGCTGTGCTCGAACTATGGCCGGTTGGACATTTTGTGGTTTGATGGCCTAGGCAAACCGGCCAAAGACTACGACGGCAAAGCGTTGGTGCAGATCATCCGTCGTCTTCAACCGCACATCATCATCAACGACCGCACTGGTTTGCCGGAGGATCACGACACCCCCGAGCAGCGCGTGGGCAAGTATCAGGATCACCGACCCTGGGAATCCTGCATCACCATCTGCCGTCAATGGGCTTGGAAGCCCGAGGATGAAATGAAGTCGCTCAAGGAATGTCTTCAAACCCTCGTGCGGTGCGCGGGCGGCGATGGGAACCTGCTGTTCAACGTTGGTCCCATGCCCGATGGCCGGATTGAACCGCGGCAAGTTGAGCGGCTGCGTGAAATGGGCGACTGGCTGGGCGAGCATGGTGAATCCATCTATGGCACGCGCGGTGGCCCGTTCAAGCCGGGCAAATGGGGGGCCAGCACTCGCAAGGATAGCACCATTTACCTCCATGTCTTTGAGGCGACCAGCAATGAACTTGTGCTGCCGTCGCTGAAGGCAAAATTGGTTTCAAGCAGATTACTTAAAGGCGGCCAACTCACGGCGCGGCAAACCGATGCGGGAATTATCGTGAACGTTGCGCCAGAAGGCCGGCAACCCATCAACACTGTCGTGGCCCTGACGTTCGAGGATTCCGTGATGACTCTCCCGGCGGTGAGCCTGAAAGGCGATTCACTCACCGAAGGAGCGAGAGCCACGGCATCGAATGTGTTCGCCCGCGATCCCCATTACGCCGCCGGTGCCGCGATGGACGGAGACGATGACTCTCGCTGGGCCACCGATGCCGGCACCAAACAGGCGTGGCTCGAGGTGGACCTTGGCGAACCAAAGACTTTTTCCCGCGTGCGCATTGACGAGTGGGCGGGCGGTGGCAAGCGCGTGCAATTTTTCGAGCTGCTGACCCGCACGGACGGCGAATGGCAAAGTTGTTTTGCCGGGACCACCATTGGCCCACACTGGGAGCGCATGATCACCCCGGTCACCGCCCGGCATGTTCGCCTGCACGTTCTCGAAGCGACCGAAGGGCCCACGATCAACGAATTTCAACTGTTCACCAAATAGACCCACCCGGAGCAATCTTATGAATCTGAATAACCGCCTTCTCCCCAGCACACTCACGTTTACCCTGATGCTGTCGCTCGCGGCATCCGCCGCCAAGCCGCCACGCGACTTCACGCAAGAAACCGCCGCGCAACGCGAGAAGCGCATGGCGTGGTTCAACGAAGCCCGCTTCGGCATGTTCATCCATTGGGGCGTCTATGCCGTGCCCGCGGGCGAGTGGAACGGCAAGACCCATTACGGCGAATGGTTCATGGAGGAAACCAAGATGCCAGTTTCGCAATACGAGAAGTTCGCCACCCAGTTCAACCCGGTGCAGTTCGATGCCCGCGCGTGGGCGCGCATGGCAAAAGACGCCGGCATGAAGTATCTCGTCATCACCAGCAAACATCACGACGGCTTCGGCCTGTGGGACTCGGCGCTCACGGATTGGGACATCGGCCGCACACCGTTCGGGCGAGATCCACTCAAGGAACTGGCCGAGGCGTGCAAGCAGGAAGGCATCCGGCTCTGTTTCTATCATTCCATCATGGACTGGCATCATCCGGATTGGGGCACGCGCCGCGCCTGGCACGACACGGCCACCGGCGAACCGGACATGGACCGCTTCGTGGAATACTTGAAAGGTCAGCTCAAGGAACTCATCACGCGGTACGGGCCCTTGGGCATCCTCTGGTTCGATGGCGAATGGGAAAGTCCCTGGACCCACGAGCGCGGCGTGGACCTCTACAACTACGTGCGCAGCCTGCAGCCGGACATCATCATCAATAATCGCGTGGGCAAGGGACGTGCCGGCATGCAGGGCATGGACAAAGGCCAGGGCGTCGGCGATTACGGCACGCCGGAGCAGGAGATTCCCGCCACGGGCTTCGGGCCGGGAGTTTACTGGGAATCCTGCATGACCATGAACCGCCACTGGGGCTACAACCGGCACGACCAGAACTGGAAATCCACGCAGATGCTCGTCCGCAATCTGATTGATTGCGCGAGCAAGGGCGGCAATTACCTCCTCAACATCGGGCCGACCGCAGAGGGTTTGTTTCCCGCGCCCAGCATCGAACGGCTCGCCGGGATTGGTCAATGGATGAAAGTCAACGGCGACTCCATCTACGGTACCCAGGCCAGTCCGTTCAAAAAACTGCCCTGGGGTCGTTGCACCCAGAAACCGGGTCGCAGAACCACGACTCTGTATTTGCACGTATTCGACTGGCCCAAGGATGGTCAACTGCTGGTGCCGGGGCTTCAGAATCAAATCAGCAAGGCATGGCTGCTTTCAGATAAGAAACGAAAAGCTCTCTCCGTCGCGCCGAGCGAAGCTGGTCCCATCATTCTCGTTCCCACCGCGGCGCCGGACGCGCTCTCGTCCACCGTGCTGCTCCAGATCAAAGGCGCGCCGGAAGTAGTCCACGCCGGCCTCGCCCAGCATCCCGACGGCTCGATCCTCCTGCCCGCAAGTGAGGCGCAACTGCACGGCGAAGGCATCCGTTACGAATCCGGCGCAGGCCATGACAACCTTGGCTACTGGACGAATCCCGGCGATTGGGCGGAGTGGGAACTCAAGGTCACGCAGCCGGGTAAATTTGAAGTCTCGGCCGAGTTTGCGGCGCTGCAATCCGCCAGCTTGACCGTGCGCGTGGGCGAACAGACTGTGCGCGCGCAGGTCCCGGCCACCGGCAGCTACAGCGCGTTCCAGCCCGTCAAGATTGGCACGCTCGATCTTCCGATGGGCGACAGCATCATCCTTGGCGTTCGTCCCGTTCGCGAGGGATGGAATCCTGTGAATCTCCGAGCCATCAAACTTCAACCGGCCCGCTGACCGGCTCTGATTTTCACGTAGCGCAGGCTTTCCAGTCTGCGGGTTCACGGGACTTTCCAGTCCCGTGTCTCCGTACTCACAACTGGCGACTGGAAAGTCGCCGGAACCCACAGACAGGAATGTCTGCCCTACGCCGCTGGCCGCATGTGCCGGTAAGAGTGCCATCCAAACCGAAGCACTATCACTTCGACGCGAATTCAGAATCTGAACCCAACCTCACTGGGGGATCAGTCATCGAATGGATCACCGAATGGATTCTGCATGGACAATTATGCCGCCGTAACCTACAACCGCAGGCATGGCTGATGCGTTCGTCCACCTGTTGCGCCGTGTCGGTTTTGCCGGGAAGATTCCCTTCCAATCCCCTGCCCGCTTGATCACTCGCCTGCGGCTGCTCGCCTTGGTTGGCCTTTTGGGTGTCTCGGTGAACGCCGCTGAAGCGCCACGTCCGAACATTCTGTTCGCCTTTGCCGATGACTGGGGCCGGCACGCCAGCGCGTATGCACAACTCGACGGCCCGGGCGGCGTCAACGACGTCATCCGCACGCCGAACTTTGATCGCGTGGCGCGCGAAGGAGTGCTATTCCGCCGCGCGTTTGTCAGCGCGCCCTCCTGCACTCCGTGTCGCAGCGCGATCTTGTCGGGCCAACATTTCTGGCGCACCGGACGCGGCGCGATTCTGCGCGGTGCCGTCTGGGATGGATCGAATCCCTCGTATCCGCTGTTGCTCAAGGAAGCCGGCTACCACATCGGCAAGTCCTACAAAGTCTGGAGTCCGGGCACGCCTGTGGACGCGCCTTACGGCGGACAAACCCACGCGTATCAGAAGGCCGGCGGTCGCATCAATCAGTTCTCCCAGAACGTCACCACAATGGTGAAACAGGGCAAATCACTCGAAGCCGCCAAGGAAGAGGTTTACGACGAAGTGACCGCGAACTTTGCTGCGTTTCTGGCCGACCGCAAACCCGGCCAGCCGTTCTGCTATTGGTTCGGCCCGACACAAACGCACCGCAAGTGGGTCAAGGGTTCGGGCAAGGCGCTTTGGGGAATTGACCCCGACGCGTTGAAAGGGAAGCTGCCGCCGTTCCTGCCGGACGTGCCAGAAGTGCGGGAAGACCTTGCGGACTATTTCGGCGAAGCGCAATCGTTCGATGCCGCGCTGGGCCGGTTGATCGCCAAGCTCGAGGCCATCGGTGAGTTGGACAACACGCTCATCGTGGTGAGCGGCGATCACGGCGCACCGGGTTTCCCGCACGGCAAATGCAATCTGTACGATTTCGGATCGAGTGTGCCGCTGGCCATTCGCGGCGCGGGCACCAAGGGCGGCCGGGTGGTTGATGATTTGATTTCCCTTCCCGATCTGGCTCCGACTTTCCTCGAACTGGGCGGCGTCATACCACCGGAAGTCATGACCGGGCGCAGTCTGGTGAACCTGTTGCAGTCATCCCAAAGCGGCCAGGTGGACCCCGCACGCACTGCCGCTTTCATTGGGCGCGAACGCCATGTGGAAAATGCCCGCGCTGATTTCCTGCCCTATCCGCAACGCGCCATCCGAACGCAGGATTTTCTCTACATCATCAACTTCAAACCGGACCGTTATCCGATCGGTGATCCTTACCTGCTCGATGGTCCGAATCCGCCAAGCGTCGAGGAATTGGCCGAGGAAACGCGCGTGACGCTGCCGGATGAAGATGCCGGCCCCACGAAAGCATGGCTGGTCAGCCAAAGAAATCATCCGCAGTGGAAAGCGTATTTCGATCGTGCCTATGGCAAGCGTCCCCGTGAAGAGCTTTACGATCTCAAGAATGATCCGCATCAGGTCAGGAATGTTGCCGCCGATGCAAAGTTCAAAAAGGTGCGCGCGGAACTGGAACAACGCCTGATGGCAGAGTTGAAACGCACCGACGACCCGCGCCTGGTGGATGATGGCCGTTTCTTTGAAACCCCGCCGATGGCCGGGCCCACCACCGACGGAGCGCCAGCGTCCAGAAAGGCAAATCGCCAGTGAACGGCTTTGTCCACACCAGCCAATCCGTAGGTGCTCGCAGCAATCGCTGGTGGCTTGCCGTCCAAAGGACGCCACGAGGGTTTCAGGTTTGCGGAAAGCAGCAAGCGATTGACGGAAACACACATTGGACTTAGTTTGTGAGCAGCAAACTGCCAACAAATGAAAGGGATTCATCACCGCCTGCTTCTGACTGTTCTGGTCCTTCACTCTGCCGCAGTATGCCAGGCCAAAGACGCCTTGGACGTGTGGCAACAACGAAGCACCACCGCGCTGAATACCGTCCGTTACGGGGCTGGCAGATTTGTTGGAGTTGGCAACCAAGGAACCGTTGCCACGTCGGCTGACGGCACAAATTGGCTGATCCAGGTACTGCCTGGGTTGCCCAACTTGAGTGGAATCGCCTTCCAAACCAATACTACTGGAACGTTCTTGATTGTCGCAGTGGGAGACGGTGGCGCCGCGGGTGGGGTTTGGAGGTCGGTGGACGCCACGAATTGGATAAATGCGAATCCGATTCTACCCATAACCAACTTCATAGGTCACCCGTTGACCGCAGCTCTTACGGATATCGCGTGGAATTCAGACGCACAGTTGTTTGTCGCGACCGCGAGGGACGACTTTTTATCAACAGCACCTCGCGTCTATTACGCCGCCGGCACGAAAACCTGGACACCGGTGGATCTACCTGCCGGAACCCAGCCCCCGTCATCTGGTGGCATGAAGCGCGTTGCTTGTTTTAATGGAGTCTTCTACGCCGCCGGTGGAGGGGGCTTTGATGAGCATATCTGGCGAAGTACGAATGGCATTGATTGGGAATATGTCATGTATGCCAACGGGTACTCGGGAAACTTTGTCCAAGGCAACGGCCTGATTGCGTTCTTGGACAACGAGTGGCTCGGCTTCCCTTTCTCGAACGACGGCGGCGCCACCTGGACATTCATGCCCTGTACGAATATTTGCACCTCGTGCTATTGCTACTTGGGCTATGATGCAACGTTCGGCAATGGAACGTTCGTCACGGTGGGTTACAATCACACTTCAAACATCAATGGCCCGCTAACCTCGACCAATCTGATTCACTGGCAGGTCCGCAACGCGTTGGCTGGGAAAAGCCTTGCCAGCGTCAGTTACGGAAATGGCACGTTTGTCGCCGTTGGCTCTCATGGGATTTATCAATCATTGCCTGTGTCCACACCCAGTCTGCTGATTCAGAGAATTGCAGGCACCAGCACCCTCAAGATCTACAGCTCAGGTGAAGTTGGACGAGCCTATCGCCTTCAATCCTCACCCAATCTCTCGAATTGGACGGATACGCTTCATTTCACAAATACACTTCCAACAATGGAACTCGTGGAATTCGCCGATCCCAATCCGATGGCGGGGTTCTATCGAGTTGTGACTCCTTGACCTGATCCCGTCGCAGACCACGCCTTAGCGCGGATGCCACAAGGCGCATGTCGAAGGAATAACGCGCACCCATATAGCCGCTGATCTGCCGCTGATTTGGGCTGACTTGAAACGACAGTTACGGCGAGAGTTGAATGCTCGTCACCCCGTAGCTATCGAGCGGCAGCCAGAGTGCTCGCGCCGGTTGCGCATCGGCGTGTTGAAGATCGAGATACAGGCAACCGGAAGTGGGGCCTTCACCGACTTGGCGCAGGGCCGCGGGATCGGATCGGTCAAACACCACCACGCGGGACCAATCCAATTGTGCCGCCAGCAAACCTGGGAACGATACGAGGTCCGAGGCCGCGCCGGGTAATTTCACGCTGCCTAGGTTCGTGAACCTGCCCGCGCTGGATAGAGTCCAGGTTTCGAGCGCGGGCGACGGCAGGTCGGTCGCTGGGTAATAACCTTGCGCGCGTCCGAGGAAGATATTGGTTCCACTCACCAGGACCGGGTGGGGGTAAACGTTGGAGAGGGAAAGTGAATCCACCAGATGCGCCGCCACGCCGTCATAGGCGCTGGCGGCGAGGGCTTCATGACCGGAGTAATAATCCGAGGAAGTGTGATGAGACCCGACGGTGTAGAGCAACGCGCCTTGGTGTGAGATGCCCTGTAACGTGCCGGGCAGACTCACCGGCTTGCGCACGGTCGGATGGTGCGCGTCGGCATAGTCCACGACATCCAGAAAAGTCCGCTGATAAGCCGTGGGCCATTCAACGAAATCGCCGTAAGGATTGCCGTTGGTGGCGGTGATCTCCACAAACGTCTGATGACTCAGGTAAATGCGACCATCGGCGGCAAAGGGTTTGCTGAAGCTCCACCAACCATTGGTAGTGAGGTCCACTTCCGAGAGAAAGACGGGGGCAACATCGTTGCTCACGTCAAAGGTAAACAACCGTCCTCCACCACTCGACTGCGAGTAGGGCCAGAACCAGTCCCGAACGAGGCCGGGGCCGCCAAACCAATCCCACGGTCCCCACCACCGGAAATCATTGCCGCCCCCAACCCAAACCAGCAGGTCGGGCTTTGGCCAGACGGGTTCGAGGGCATTGTTCCAGCCAAGCTGGGTGGTGGCGATGGCCGTTTCGCCAAGGATGGTCAACGTCGGTAAGTTCGACAAATCCACCACCGTGAGCCAGAGCGTCGGCGGCGGGGGTGAATTCGTTGTGCCATCAGCGACAATCAATCCGCCCGCAATCGCCTGTGCCAGATACAGCCGGTTGTCGCGCACCGTGGCGCCGGCAATCGGCGCGTTGGTAAGCTTGAGTATGGTCAGGACGGTATCGGGTTGTTCCGCCGGCGCGACGCGCACAACGGGTTCGGTGAGCAGCGCGGTTTGCCAAGTATTCAAGAGGTAACCGTTGCCAAAGCTTCCGGTCGTTAACTCGATCAAGTAATCGCCCGCGATGAAGACGCGATTGATGGGCCAGGCGAGTTCCAGCCGGCCGGTGAGTTGTGGCTGATCGCGGTCGGTGGCATCCACGCTGAGTAATTCGACACCCGAGAGGGACACCACGCGGTCCCGATGTAACGTGGCCCGACGCGGTGCAAAGTCGTGCGCGATGACGCCGCGCGCGGTGAGTGAATCCACGCCCAAGTCAATCAATTGCACCCAGGCCTGCCAGCCGTTGCTGGTGTAACCCTGAATGGGCAGCAGAATCAAACCGGCCTCTTCAATGACACTGAAGGCTTTCTCGTCACGGTTGGCTTCACTGGAAGAGTAGTGGCTTCCAATCGGCACCCGGCTCAACAGAGATGGCCGGCTCGGATCAGCAACGTCGAACAATGACACCGTGGTGAGATTGGTCTCGATGCCCACGGCCACCAGTTGATCGCCGCGCGGGTGGATGTAGGTGGACCAGCCGGGCACTTCGAGTTCGCCGGAAACCTTTGGATTCGCGGGATCGCTGAGGTCCACCACCCAGAGCGGGTCAATTTGCAGAAAGGTGACAATGTAGGCGCGCGGGTAATCGAAACGTGTGGCGAACAGGCGTTCGCCGTGGCCCACCTCCACTTCCCCCAGTTTGAGGTAAGTGTAAGGCGGCACCGTGTGAGAATCGGGCAGACGGAAGGTCTCCAGTTTGGTCAGGCGCGGATTGCTCGAAACTTCGGAGATCGCAGTGAAGATTCCGTCGGTCCAGTTCAGTTTGAATTTATCGTCAACCCGCCCGGCAGGGATGATCGTGTCATAGGCGCGCATCGTTCCCTCGGGCGCGGTGATGTCTATGACGTTTACGCGCGATTGCTGATAATTCGTCGGGTCCTGAGTGACGGCGAAAAAGTACGTGTCCGTGGCATAAACCACATTGTTGTAACCCGCGTACCACAATGTGGAGCGCGCGACCGGCGACTCCGGCACCGCGAGGTCGAACGACGAAATCTCCGTGCCCCATTCCCAGACGCTGCCGTCGCTGCCAGGCTGGGAGCGCAATGATTGCGCGGCGACATACAGCGCCTCACCCACCAACCGCGATTCTGAGATCGTACCGGTCACGGCTAGTCGCGCCGCGACGAACGGTGCGCCGTCGTTCACCGCCACAATCAGAACCTCGCTGTCACTGTAGCCGCTGGTGGTGGCACAATTGTTCCGCGTCAGCAACACGACGTGGTTTGATCGGAGCAGATACATCTGTTCACCGGCCGCGGGTAGATTCAGCGTGCCGCGCAACGCGGCATGGTCCGGCTCGCTCACGTCAATGATCTGCAGACCGCGATGCTGGTTGAAGAAATAGAGCGTATCGCCATCCAGCCGCCAGATGTCGGATTCCACGACTTCACGCGCTTCGGAAGTTGAGTCGGTGGGGCTGTCGGGGCCAAAAAACGTCAGCATGTCCCGCGTGGCCGAGGATGGCTGGGGCAGAAACTGGTCGGTGCCGGAGTAAAAGGCTGCCGGCAACTCCTCACTGGCATCCGCGCGAACCCGCAACACTGCAAAAGCGCCCGTGCGTGGCACGTTAAAGGTGATTACGCCACCCTGCCCGCTCAAACGACGCACTGCGACCGGCACCCACGCCCCGCTGCCCAGGGCTTCGCGTGATTCCAGCGTAACGCGCACATGCCCCGCTGGAACGCGCGCGGTGACAACCAGGTTCGTGTGCTCGACGTGGATTGATTCAATAACCGGTAAATCGGCCCGGACCAGCGTGGCGAAAACGGCGAGGACCAAGCTGCCGAGGAAACCCGGTTTCCAACCAAAACGGGAAAACGTTTTCATAGGTCCAGCCTGACATGGCTGCATAGCTACAGAACTCCCGATGCCTGTTGGCGTCAAGCAAGATTCGGAGCAAAGTTTCGCAGGACATTCGTACGAAAATAAACGTGCCCGCTATGTGGTGATCTGGTGGAGCGAGCGCAGTTGGGTGCAACGTCCAGCAACAATGCTGACCCGATTGACAGGCCACAGAAAACCGCCGCGCGGCCCCGCCACAACCAATCCCACGCCGCCCGATTTAACGCAGACGGCGCAGAGGCTCGCGCAAAGGTCGCAAAGCGATTCACCTCTGCGCTCCTCCGCGCCAGCCTCCGCGTCCTCTGCGTTAAAAATCTTCTCGGAATTGCGCGATGGCGGGAGATAGCACCGCGAGATTGGCGGTTGCCTAACGATTTCCGGCATGGTCACAGCGATGCAACCTTGAACCCTTGGCCGACCAGGACAGTAGCATGACCATGTCGTTGCCGGCTCCATCTTCTGTCCGCCGCGCACGTCAGCCCGCGTAGGCCCGCAGATTCCACTCTTCGATCAACTCCTTGGGAATCTCCGCCAGGAAACGCGACGGTTGCTGGAGCGCAACGCCACTGCTGCCGTAGCCGGCGCGCAGCAAAGGATAGCTCAAATAGAGCTCGTTGCGGGCGCGCGTAACGGCCACGTAGAACAGGCGGCGTTCCTCCTCGCCACCATCATCGCTCTCCAGTGAGCGCGCCGAGGGAAACAATCCATCACAGAGCATGATCACAAACACCACGTCGAACTCCAGCCCTTTGGCCTGATGAATGGTGGAGAGACGCACCTTCTCCGGGTCGTCTCCCTTGGGGTCGTCGCGTTCGGCTTCGACATTGGTCAGCAAGGCGAGTTGCGCCAGGAAATCCTCCACGGAGGCGAACTGCTGCGAGAACACGGCCAACTGTTTGAGTTCATCAAGCCGCGAACGGTAATTGGCGAAGTTTACTTTGAGATAGTCGTCGTAGCCGGCTTCGATCACCAGTTGCAGCATCTTGGCGGCGCTGCGCCGAACCGCCTTGGCCTCAAGCTGCCCCATCGTGGCTACCAGTTGCGCCCAAGCGGCGGCGGTCTTCCTGCCGACCTGACCGGCACAAGCCTGGAGCGCCGTGGCCAGGGGATTGGCTTGTGCAGCCGTCCGCGGCCAGTTCTCTTGAAAGCCTCGCCATAACTTCTCCGCGCCCTTGCCGCCCACACCAGGCAGCATTTGCGCGAGGCGTTTGAACGCCAGTTCATCGCGCGGATTCACCACCAGCTTGAGATACGCGGTGGCATCCTTGATGTGCGCCTGCTCGAAAAAGCGGATGCCGCTGGTGATGCTGAAGGGGATGTTGCGCCGCGTCAGTTCGAGTTGCAGTTCGAGCGCGTGGAAATGGGACCGGTAAAGCACCGCCATCCGATTGAGTTCCATGCCTTCCTCGCGCAACTGGAGCATCTGCTGCGCAATGAACGCCGCCTGCTCGGAGGCATCGTTACACGCCACCAAGACCGGCTTGGCGCCGGTTTGCCGGACCGGAGCGAGTTCCTTCGCGAACTGATTCACGTTGGCGGCAATGGCGGCATTGGCCACTTGCAGAATCTCCGGCGTGCTGCGGTAGTTGGTTTCAATCCGGTAAACCTTCGCTTGCGGGTATCGTTCCGGGAACTTGAGGATATTCAGGAAATTGGCCCCACGCCACGCGTAGATGCTTTGGGCATCGTCACCCACCACCATGACGTTGTGATGCCGGCCGGCGAGCAAATCAATGAGGTCGCTTTGCAGCTTGTTGGTGTCCTGATACTCGTCCACGAGAATGAACTGAAAGCGACGTTGGTAGTGTTCGCGGACTTCGGCCTGTTCTTGCAGCAGCTTGAGCCAAAGCACGAGCAAATCGTCAAAGTCCATGACGTTGGCAGCGCGTTTGCGAGTGATGTAGCGCTGCTGAACGTCCTCAATCTGCCTCGCGAGCGCAGCGAAATGCTCGTACTCCATTCCGAGGATTTCCGGGAGGCTTCTGTGCGTGTTGACCGCCAGGGAAAAGATGTCGCCCAAGACCTCGGCCTTGGGAAAGCGCGTGGCCTTCACGTCTATCTCCGACTCCGCCACACAAGTGGCGATCAAGTGCTTCGCATCGTCACGGTCCAGGATGGTGAAGTCCCGATGAAAGCCCAACAACGGGGCGTGCTGTCGCAGGACGCGATTGCCGATGGAGTGGAACGTGCCGCCCCAAAGCGAGGCCAGTTCGTGCCCGAGGAGGTCGGCCACGCGGCGCATCATTTCCCCGGCAGCTTTGTTGGTGAAGGTGAGTAATAAAATGCGTTCGGGCGGTATGCCTTGTTCCAACAGGTATGCCACGCGATAAGTGAGCGTCCGCGTCTTGCCCGAACCCGCGCCCGCAATCACCAACGCCGGGCCGGGCGGGGCGGTGACGGCCTGCAGTTGTTGCTCGTTCAATTCGCGCGCGTAATCAATTTGCAGATGAACGGCAGACTGGAACGGCTTGAGGACATAATCACGCGACATGGGCGGAGGCTAAAGCGGCAAAAAGCAAAATCCAAACACCAAACACCCGACCTTGGATCACGACAGGGAATCAGAGATGCGCGAGTTCTCGTTTGATGCGCGCCAAATTCGCTTCGATGCGCTCCACGTACTCATTCGGCCCGTCGGGATAGGGTTGATTGAGGAAGCGATAAAGCCCGCCGAAATCGCCGTTCAGCTTCATCAGCACGTAATCCTTCCAAAATATCGGAGTGTTTCGCATCAGAGCTTCCACGTTGTCGAACCGGGGAACCGAATGATCGCCCGGCGCCAAACCACGGGTCGCTTCGGCGAACTCCGCGTAAAGCGCGGGCAGCCGGTCCACGTAATCTGCCGCCGCTAGTTGCCCCAGTAAATCCGCCGTGCCGACCGCACAGCCGGCGATGCGCTCCTCCTCGCTACGGAAAGGAAGACCCGTCACGGCGGCGTCAATGCCGGTGCAGCGGATCATGTTCTGCACCGCCTGAATGTCCTCGTTCGCGTAGCCTTGCCTGGCCAGCAAATCCGCGGCGAATTCCGCGCTCCGGGCGACATGGATGGCAGTGTACTTCGCCCCCGTCCCTTCGGTGTCCGTCCGCAGTTTCAAGTAGCCCGTGTCGTGCAGCAGGATGGCCAGGATGGCCAGTTGAACGAAGTGCTGATTCAGCAACGGCGCTGCGCCTGCAAGGCGCCTTCCACGCAGCAAGCGGGCCAGACACAGCGTGGCCTGGAGCGTATGTTCAAAGTCGTGGTAGCGCGCGTCAATCGCCTGGTAATCCTTGTGCCGTCCGGTGAAACAATCGTTGGCCCAGCTAAAGGCGCGCGGCACAAACAACGGATCAGCCTCCGGTTCGCAAGCAAGGAAGGCCGCTTGCACTTCCGCGGCAACCGCACTGGGATTGTTTGTGACGACCGTCGGAAACATCGCCCAAAATTAGTCCGGCTTGCAGCGCGGCGCACGCTTTTTTTGGCGCCCGCTTTATCTCCGCTTTTGAAGGACGGTCTTGCCGCAGACTGAATGCGGATCCGGTTTGTCCGGGCTCAGTTCAACCTGTTTGGCGGTGATCGCGCGTCGGTTAAAGACGTCGAGGGCAGAACCGTCAATCCCGATCCGGCAACAGCCTCAGCCCGGGACCGGGACGCCGGTTCAGAGGGTTGGTCGAGAACTGCGATGCTTCGAGCCATCTCTGCCACCGGTCAATCAATTCGATCACGACCGGGACAGCGAGCCGCTCGTGAACGGGTCCGTACTTTGCGAGATTGCAGCGTGCGAGTTGAAACAGCGCACCCGCCGGGCGCAGACGGTCCTTCTGCAAATGCACGAAAGCCCCGGCAAGTTGAATCAGGCCTTTGTAGAAATCCCCGTTAAGCCCACGCCGGTCAGCCAGCCACAATTCCTCCAACACATCGTGCGCCTCGTAGAAAAGCTGGCGGTTAAAACAGTCGAAGAATCCCAGGTAGTGCGCATCCAAGTCCTGGCCACGGAAAGATTCAATGCGCTGTGCGATTTGACCGCTCTTTTTGCTCACTGGGGGAATCTAAGGTCGCGACTTCGGACGCTCAAACACTAAACACCAAACACCAAGCTCCGCTCCAGAATCATTCCAACCCGTGTGCGAGCGGTCCTGAATGTATTCGCCGGAGATTTCGCCGCGGCTCGGACCTGGATTTAATGAATCAGCCGCCGCCGACGCTTGGACGGAAATTGACAACTCCCCTGCCCTGCGACAGTCTGGCCGCATGGCAAAACCAGCTTTGGGCCGTGGTCTAGGCGCGCTGATGGGTGGCACTCCAGTCATCTCCAAACCAGCGCCCACCGTCCATGTTGTGTCAACCAATCCCCCAACGTCACCGGCGGTTTCTTCCCCGGAAACACTTCAAACCGCCGACCGGGTGCTGCGCGTGCCGCTGGAACGAGTCCGCCCCTGTCCACTACAGCCGCGCAAGGATTTTTCCGCTGAGGCGCTCCGCGAACTCGCCGATTCGATCAAGGAGCAAGGCATCGTGCAGCCGCTCATTGTGCGCGAGCAAGGACCACATCTCGAACTAATCGCCGGCGAACGACGCTGGCGGGCGGCGCAGCTCGTCGGGCTGACCGAAGTGCCGGTCATCGTGCGGCAGGCGGACGACCGGGCCGTGCTGGAGATGGCGCTGATCGAGAACCTGCAACGCGAGAATCTCAATCCCATCGAGGAAGCCCAAGGTTACGCGCAACTGGTGAGTCAGTTTCAACTGACGCAGGAGGACGTGGCCGGCAAGGTGGGCAAGAGCCGCGCGGTTGTGGCCAATGCGTTGCGGCTGCTTAAATTGTCGCCCACCATTCAGGGATTCATTCGCGAAGGTCGGCTTTCCGTGGGGCACGCCAAGGTCATTTTGGGATTGAACGAGGAGCGTCAGCAGAAGCTCGCCGCCGAACGGATCATCAAGGAAGCGTTGAACGTACGGCAAACCGAGGGGTTGGTGGCCCGGTTGCAGGCCCGCGAAGCGCATCGTTCCGTTAAACCCGGAGTGGTCACTCCGCTGCCCCGCGACGCGCAAGTGGCCGATTTGGAAAACCGGTTGCGCGAGCGCCTCGGCACCAAGGTCCAGTTGCGTTACGCCCTGGGCAAGGGCGCTCTGGAGATTTCGTTTTTCAGCGATGCCGAACTGGAGCGCCTCCTGCAAATTCTTGGCGTGACTCCGGAGTGATGGCTCCGGGCCAACATTTTAGTTTCCGGGATTGAGAACCAACATGAACACACCTGAATTGCGCGCGAACTGCGCCAGCCAACTGCAATCCGCCGCCCACCGCGTCCCTGAACTCCAAGCCTTCATCGGCCTGGACGGTTTCGTGGATGAAATCCTGCACGTGGTGGACAAGCGCGAGAACGCCGAGAAATACCTGCGCCTGCCGACCATCGCCAAGCTGGCGGATCGGCTGTCCGCCGCAGCCGGCCGGAGCACCAACATCGAACTGGTAAGCCAGCTCACCAAGCTGGGCGGCAACGGCCCCATCATGGCCAACGCCATGGCCAGCTTCAGCGTGCGCGTTTCCTATCTGGGCATTCTCGGTTATCCCAATCTGCACCCGGTGTTCGCGGATTTCGCCCAGCGGGCAGAAGTTCACTCCATCGCCGAACCAGGCTACACCGATGCGTTGGAGTTCGAGGACGGCAAGATCATGCTCGGCAAACACCAATCGCTGAAGCAGATGAACTGGGAAAACCTCCAGGCGCGTTTCGGCCGCGAGAAGTTCAACGCCAAAATCCAGGAGGCGGACTTCGTCGGCTTCGTGAACTGGACGATGCTCACCTACATGAACGACATCTGGTCGGCCATCCTCCGGGAGACCTGCCCCAATCTCACGGGGCCGCGCCGCAAATTGTTCATTGACCTGGCGGACCCCGAGAAACGCACGCACGAGGACATTCTGCGGGCGCTCGAATTGATCACCGCATTTGAGCAGCACTTCAATGTCATCTTCGGACTGAACGAAAAGGAATCCGGGGAAATCGGCCAGCATTTGGGATTGGACACCAGCAATCATTCCCCAGAAGGTCTCGCCGCGCTGGGCCGCTCGATCCGCGACCGCGTCCCCGTCAACACCGTGGTGATTCACCCGACCGCCTATGCCGTGGCCGTCAGCCAGGGAGACGAGGCCATCGTGGAAGGACCGTTCACCCCGAAGCCGCTGATCACCACCGGCGCCGGCGATCATTTCAACGCCGGCTTCTGCCTGGGCAAACTCTTGGGCCTCGACAATGCCATGAGCCTGCTCACCGGCGTCACCACGAGCGGCTTTTACGTGCGCACAGCGAAGAGTCCGTCCGTGAGCGATCTGATGGAAACCCTGCGGAACTGGCCGGCGAAATGATTTTAACCGTCGTCAAATACGGCCACCCGGCACTGCGCCAGAAAGGGGCGCGGATTGAAGCCATTACCCCGGAAGTCCGGCGGCTGGTCGCGGACATGTTCGAAACGATGTACGCCCACAAAGGCGTGGGCCTGGCGGCCCAACAAGTTGGCCGCGCGCTTCAACTAACGGTCATTGACGTGCGGGGCATCACCGACCGTCCCTCCACGCTCGAACTGGACGGCAAGCCGGCGGACGTGCAGGACTTCATGCCGCTGGTGCTCATCAATCCGGAGATTCAACTGGTGGGCGAGCGCATGACCGGGCCGGAGGGCTGCTTAAGTTTCCCGGAAATCTTCGCGGACATCACCCGCCCCGATCTGGTGGAAGTCAAAGCCCTGGACGAGAAAGGCAAACCCATTGCGTTTCGTGCCGGCGGATTGCTCTCGCGCGCCGTGCAACACGAGGTGGATCACTTGAACGGAATTCTGTTCATTGACCGCATGGACAAGAAGACCAAAGAAGAACTCCGTCCTGACTTTGAAACGTTGCAGCAAGCCACCAAAGCCGCCTTGCAACATTCAGCCGGGAAATGACCGACCTGACCCGGAGATTTCTCACCCACCGCGACGGGGCGCCTCCTCACGAACCCTATGCTCGTAGCCGACGACGTGAGGAGGCGGACGACGTTGCAGCTCAGGGGAATCCGCCTCCTCACGTCGGCAGCTACAGTTCGGGGGGCAAGCGCGAATCTGGGTTCGAGGAATTCTCTCCCCGGAGGAGAGGGTCAGGGTGAGGGCGAGCGTTACACCAATTTCAGCCCAAAGTTCGTCAGGGGAATGACCGTCAGAGGAATGAAGACACAGCCGGAAGGACTCTGTTTCCCCATTCCCCTGTCAATCATTCCTCTGACAAAAATCCCTATCTCCTCCGAATTCCCGCGCAAAATCCCATGCCAGTGTTGACCCCAAAAACTTCTCTGTCGGCTGAGGTAATTCCAATTGCTCGCGGCGCGGTACGTTGAGTTTGTTGCCACGCCCGCATCCCGACCTTCCCCCCCGATCCCTTCGCTCGTAGCCGCCGACGTGAGGAGGCGGACGACGTTACAGCTCAGGGGAATCCGCCTCACGCCGGCGGCTAAGGTTCAGGAGGTTCAAAGCGCGAACTTCAGTAGGGCGAAGTCTCACCCCACGCTCGCATCTTGGTTTGCTGCAACCTCACATTCTTGGGGAGCGCACGCGCCTCGCAGCCGGAAGGACGCGCGCCATCGCGCGTCGAAACGAGCGCGGAGGCGCGCCCGCGCGGTTGACGAGGGCGTCAACCGCCGCACGCGAGGGCGCGTACGCTCCCCATTGCAGGAAACTGATATGCGCACAGAATGCGACCGCCTCCTCATCAGGCTTGGCCTGCCATTGCGCGAGGGTAGCGTCAACCACAATGACAGGTCAGGGCGAACTTTGGCTTTTGCGGCCCACTTTGTTCCGTTAATACTGTTGGGCGATTTCGCGGCGCACAGCATGACACACATCATTCCAAAAGAGATTGTTGAGTTTGTTCGCAGCCAGGGTGAATTGCACCTGAGCACTCTCGCGCAGAAGCGACCGTTTGTTGTTCGTGTGTTCGACGATACACTGGAGTTTACGCCGTCGAGCGAGAAGCCGCGATCTCGCGACAGAGAATCTCTTGTGAGAGTTTGTGATGAGTTCAGCCGCACAAACTCGTTGCATCCCGGAGATTACGCAAACCTGTCGGTACACGCATCGTACACACTGGCGGTAATAGACGCGTATTTGAAATCGAAATGAGAGCGTCCAATCCTCCGGCTCCAGGAGAGGCCGGGATCGCGTCTCGGTTGACAATCGGACACCATCGGTCCGCCCTGCCTGAGCCGTGTCGTTCGGCGGAATCACGCGTTACGCAGACATTAAACTGGCAAATGACGAAAACAATGCAAATCGTTTTGAGCTTGATCTCCGGCGCTCTTATCGCTGGATGCATACAGGTTCAGCCAACCCGAAACTCGCCATCGCCACCCCCGGATGCAGCAACTTCTCATTCCGAGCCAAAGCCTGCAACCTCGCCTGCACGCCCTGTCCCAACGGGCGACGATCACTACGCCCGAGGCATCGTGATCCAATCGCTCACGATGCCCAACAAGCTTGGTGTTGGTGGGCGCGAGTTTCGCACAAAGCCAAATCCGAAGGGCGAGGGTGTCTTCGTTTATGATCCCCGAACGGAGTTTGGTGGCGTGCGTAGGAATTTGATTTGGTTGGTCGTCAACGAATCGGCTTATCCTTTGAATGGCTCGAGCAAAACGTTGACGCCGTCGTTGATGTGGCCACGTGAGGCTGATCAGGCAGTTTGGAGAGCGACCAATCTGAACCCATACGTCGCGACAGAGGCGATCAGAATAGTCTTCGGATCGAAATGACAATCGCAAACAGAATGCCGAGCAAAGCACTGGAAAGACCGCGCTTGATCTGCAAGAGACCGGCGAGCAAATCAACGGATGCCAACCCCAGACCTCCGCTGGTAAACGGACCTTGCGATCAGCCATTGCGCGGTGAAGTACGTTCCCAATACGAGCAACCGTGAAGCTGGCAAATCCCAGCCAAAGCGGTTGATCGCCAGCAGCGTATCCGAAACCACAAACAGACTCGCACCCATCGCCGCCGCCGCGGCGGGAACCGCGCGCAGTTCCATGGCGCGGCTGGCAGCCTGGGCGGCCATGGTCAGCAGCACGCCGGCATACGCCATGACCGGCAGGCGAAGCGCGGACGGAATTCGCGCCCACAAAACAACGAGCACCACCAGGCCGATGCTTCCCCAAACTGCGAACGGAACGAACCGTGAGCCGAAGCGGCAGTCCGCCGTAAACGCAACGAGGTAACACACGTGAGCAACCAGGAAAGCCAGCAACCCAGCGAGGAAGAGGTCCTTCGGCAGCATCAGACAAACATCGCCCGCCAACGAAAACAACAAACCCGCCACCACGCTCCATTGGTAGCGCGGGCCGGATGATTGCGGCGCCGTCGCGGCCAGGAGCAGGATCAGCAGCGTGGTCAGCGGCATGAACACGTAACCGAGACTCACTCCGCCCAACTCGACCTTCCGCGCGAAGATCGTCAGTCCTCCGGACAGCGCGATAGCCAGACTGATCGAGGCGGATCGGGGAAAGACTTTATGCACGTTGCGCCAGCATCAGGACAGCAGCGTGGCAACGTCAAGCCATCTGCCCTGTAAACGCGAGCGGCGCGGCGGCGAGATTTTGCTTTCCAAACGCGGGATTTGGAGGGACAAGAGCGGCGCATGAGCCAACCCAATACGCCGGTCGTCTCCTCTCCACCCGCAACAGCCAATGCTCCCCTGCCCCTCCGCCTGACCTCGCTCGATGCGTACCGGGGCTTCGTGATGTTCCTGATGATGGCGGAAATGCTGCGGCTCTGCCGCGTGGCGGCGGCCGTGCCGGAGAGCGCGTTCTGGAAGATTCTCTGTTATCACCAGAGTCACGTGGCGTGGATTGGTTGCTCGTTGCACGACCTGATTCAACCTTCGTTTTCCTTCATGGTGGGCGTGGCCGTCCCATTCTCAATCGCCAGCCGCATCGCACGAGGACAATCAAAATCCCGGATGACGTGGCACGCGGCGTGGCGGGCGCTGGCGCTGGTGTTGTTGGGCGTGTTCCTGCGCTCGGTGGGCAAGCCGCAAACGAACTGGACGTTTGAGGACACGCTTTCGCAAATTGGGATGGGTTATTTCTTCCTGTTCCTGCTCGGCTTCCGACCGGTGCGCGATCAGTGGATTGCGCTGGGCGCCATTCTCTCAGGCTATTGGGCTGCCTTCGCGCTGTATCCTCTGCCCGGACCGGAGTTTGACTACCCCACCGTGGGAGTTGCCGCGGACTGGCCGCATTTGATGACCGGCTTCGCGGCGCACTGGAACAAGAACAGCAATCTTGCCTGGGCGTTTGACACCTGGTTCATGAACCTGTTCCCGCGCGAGAAACCGTTCGCTTTCAACGGCGGTGGTTACGCAACGTTGAGTTTCATCCCCACTCTCGGGACCATGATTCTGGGCTTGATCGCGGGGCACGTGCTGCGGAGCGAACGTCCGCCCTTGGCCAAGGTGAAATGGCTCGCGCTGGCGGGAGGCCTTTCACTGCTGGCCGGCGCGGCGATGGGCTGGCTCGGTGTTTGCCCGGTCGTCAAACGCATCTGGACCCCGAGCTGGACACTCTACAGCGGCGGCTGGTGTTTCCTGCTCCTGGCCGGATTCTTCGCGGTGATGGACTGGTGGGGACGCAAGCGGTGGGCGTTTCCGCTCGTGGTCATCGGGATGAATTCCATCGCGGCCTACTGCATCGCGCATTTGTTTGACGACTTCATCGGGAAGGCGTGGCGCACGCATTTGGGACAAAATGTATTCAAGCTGTTCGGCGAGGCGTATGAACCGCTGGCGTATGGCGCGGCGGTACTGTTCGGGCTGTGGTTGATTCTCTGGTGGATGTATCGGCGGAAGTTGTTCTTGCGGATTTGAAGCGGGACAGTGGGAATCCAAATCATCCTGCCAACCAGTACGTCAGCAGCCGTCAATCCTGTGTCCCGCAGCAACGAACAAAGCCCCCGCAACCCGAATCGAACTCAGTAAACCTTGCGCAGGTTCGAGGGCAGGATGTTGAGTTCGGTCCGATACTTCGCCACTGTGCGCCGCGCGATGACGATGCCCTTTTCCTTGAGCATCTTCACGACTTCCTGATCGGACAAGGGTTTGCTGGCATCCTCGGCCTTGAAGATGTCGGCGATCATGTCCTTGACGCTGGTGTTGGAGACGCCGGCGCCGGAATCCGTTTGCAGTCCCGCGGTGAAGAAATACTTCATCTCGAAAACGCCCTGCGGCGTTTCCATGTATTTGCCGGACACCGCGCGGCTGACAGTGGTTTCATGCACGCCCACCACTTCCGCCACCTGGACCATCGTGAGCGGTTTAAGATGCGCCACGCCCTTGTCCATGAACTCGCGCTGACGTTTGACGATCTCCCGGGCAATGTTGGCAATCGTGGCCTGACGCTGATGAAGGCTTTTGATCAGGAATTTCCCCGCGCGGATCTTCTCGCGGATGTAATTCTTTACCTCGGCGGAATTCCCCCCCTGTGACATCAGGTCTTTATAGACGTTGCTGATGCGCAAATGCGGTACGTGTTCGTTGTTGGTGGTGACCACGAAGTCATCTCCCGAACGTTGCACGAAAACTTCGGGTAACACGTATTGATCGTTGTCCGGCAGGAAGGCACGTCCGGGGCGGGGTTCCAACCGCGCAATGCGGGCGAGCGATTCCTGGACCTCCTCCACGGTGCGTCCTGTGCCGCGCGCAATTTCCGGGATGCGGCGTTTGCCCAGCGCTTCCATAAAATCGCGCACGACTTGGTATTCGAGGGATTCCTGTTGGCCCTCTCGTTCGAGTTGGAGCATCAGGCACTCGCGCAGATCGCGCGCCCCGACACCCGCAGGGTCAAAAGTCTGGATGGTCTTGAGCGCCGTCAGAATCTGTTCGGCAGGAACGTTGGTGGTGACGGCGATTTCCTCAACCGGCACCTTGAGGTAGCCATAGTCATCAATGTTGCCAATGATGAGTTCGGCAACGGACCGCTCTTCCCCTGCCAGCCCCGCATCCCGCACCTGCTCAAGCAGCTTCTCGGAAAGTGAGGTGCTTGCCACGAGCGAATCGAACATGAACTGGCGCTTTTCCTCTTCTTCGGCGGACTGGCGCATGGGCAGGTTGGTCTGGGCGAAATGATCGCGCCATTCCTGGTCGAGTTGCACCAGCCGTTCAAACTCGGCCTGAAAATCATCCACCGGACCGTTGGCCGCCGGATCATTGGCCAGGTCAGCCGGGGGTTCGGCGGGGTCGGCTTGAAGGTCCGGTTCCCGTTCACCGCTCTCCTGCAACTCCGGTTCCGCGGCGGCGACCTCCTCCAGCACGGGATTCTGCTGGAGTTCCTGTTCCACGAGCGCCTTGAGTTCCAAGGTCGGCGCCTGGAGCAGCGCCAGGGATTGCTGGAGTTGCGGGGCCAGCACCAGCGATTGCGTCAGCCGCTGCGAAAGTTGTAAGCCATGTGACATTGACGCTTGAATCTTAGCCCGCGGAGCACTTTGCACAAGCGCGAACTTGGCATGGCCCTGGCTCTGCGACGGTTCTTACCCAATCCAGTCTCCTGGCGAGGAGCCGGATGGTCCCGCACTGCCCAATGGTTCGGGCCCGTCAGCCCGCAACTTTGATCTCGCCCTGGCGATGGCGGCGCAGCAACTCAATGTCCGCATCCACCATCAGTTTGGTAAGCTCCGCGAATTTCGTTTTCGGCGCCCAACCCAACTGCCGCTTCGCCTTGCTGTAATCGCCAATCAAGAGTTCCACTTCCGCCGGCCGGTAGTAACGCGGATCAATCTCCACGTGTTTCTGCCAATCCAACCCGGCGTGAGCGAACGCCACTTCCAGAAACTCCCGAACCGAGTGCGTTTCATTCGTGGCGATAACGTAATCATCGGGCTGTTCCTGTTGGAGCATCAACCACATCGCCTCGACGTATTCCTTGGCGTAACCCCAGTCGCGCTTGGCGTCGAGATTGCCGAGATACAGTTTGTCCTGCAATCCGGCCTGGATGTGCGCCACGGCCCGCGTGATCTTGCGCGTGACGAAGGTTTCGCCGCGCCGTGGGGATTCGTGATTGAACAAGATCCCGTTGCTGGCATGCAAACCGTAGGACTCGCGGTAATTCACCGTGACCCAGTACGAATAGACTTTCGCGCACCCATACGGACTGCGCGGGTAAAACGGCGTCTCCTCGGTCTGGGGAATCTGCCGCACCTTGCCATACATTTCGCTCGAAGACGCCTGGTAGAACCGCGGCTGGATGCCGGTTTCGCGGATGGCTTCCAGCAGCCGCACCGTGCCGGTTGCCGTGATGTCCGCGGTGTACTCCGGGCTGTCGAAGCTCACGCGCACGTGGCTTTGCGCGGCGAGATTATAGACTTCCTCGGGCTGAATTTTCGCCACCAGACGCGCCAGCGCACTGGCGTCGCTCAAATCGCCATAATGCAAAAACAACCGCTTGCTGCCCGCGTGCGGATCCTCATAGATCGGGTCCAATCGCCCGGTGTTGAACGTGCTCGCCCGGCGGATGATGCCGTGGACTTCGTAGCCTTTGGCCAGGAGCAACTCCGCCAGATAAGACCCATCCTGACCCGTGATGCCGGTAATCAATGCGCGTTTCGCCATATATTCGCGCGCAAGATGCCGAGAGCCGCGCCGCCAACGCAAGTCTGGAAACCTTGGAAACCCGGGCGAACCGTTCTTTGCTTTCCACGGCTCACCAGTTTCTCGATTAGGTCATTATTGCACCAATCGCCCAGAGCAATAATCACCGGAATGTAACCTGGCTGCCATTTGCGCGACACGATCCGCTGGAAGACTACCCGGCGTATGAATTCATCCATGCGAAATGCTCCGCCGGAAGCGATGGCAACCTCCGTGCCCGTGAGCGCATCTGCTGCTGAATCATTCGCCGTTCCAATACGGTTTGCCGGCCTACAACGCAATACCCCGACTTTCCCCGGCAGCTATCTCATCCTCCTGCGCCAGCACCGCCGCACGCAAACCAATCGCGCGTGGAAATGGTCACCCAGACGGGTAGAGAATTGACCCCAGCAAACGACAGTCAGCAATGCTCAATGTAACGCTTCCTCATTCGTTCCCGCGACTGTCCCCGGCCCGATTGTCATCTGTTCCCGGGCTGGGCAACGAAAAACTGATTGCACAACGCGCCTGCACCAGTGACAGTTCCGCCCGGGTGGATGCGTCTATGGAACAAACTCACGAAGATAAACTGGGAGAACTCACAGCCAGTTTACTCACGATGGCCAGCCACGCGGAACGCGCCGTAAACCACGCCGTGCAGGCGCTCGTCAACCGCGATTATGACCTCGCCATTGCCACCAACCAGAAGGATCAGATTCTCGACCGATTCGAGGTGGAAATTGACGAGATGGCCATCAACCTCCTGACCAGCCTCCTGTCTCCTGGCGACGTGCGACTGGTCACCGTGACCATGAAAATCTCCCAGAACCTGGAGCGCATCGGGGATGAAGCCGCCAAAGTTGCCAAACGCACGCGGGACTTGTGCCAGGAGCCGCCCATCAAGGTCAACGTGGACCTGCCCCGAATGGCGAGCCTCACGCTCAACATGCTCAAACGCGCGCTCGATTCGTTCGTGCATCGCGATTCCGCCGCCGCCCGGGCCATCATCCCCGGCGACGCCGAGGTGGACGCGCTCAACAAAGACATCACCCGCGAGTTGGTCCGGCACATGACCGCGAACCCCGAAGCCATTCCCGGCTGTCTCAACCTGATGATCGTTTCCAAGAGTCTGGAACGTATCGCGGATCACGCGACCAATGTGGCGGAGGAAGTGGTCTATCTTTGCGAGGCCCAGGACATCCGTCACACCTGATGGAAAGCGGTTGCGCTTTTCGCTGGATCACCATCGCCGGATTCTCATAATTCGTTGCATGAACTGGAAAACTCTTCTGCTGGTGGGCGGCATTTCCGCTCAGGTGTTTCTGGCTCCCCTGCTTCAAGCCCACGAGCCCGTCACTCGCGCCCGCACGCCCGTGCGGCTGCCGGACCTTCCCGGCTATCGCACGCTCAAGTGCGACTTCCACATTCATACCGTGTTCTCGGACGGCCTCGTGTGGCCCAGCGTCCGCTCGGAGGAGGCCTGGCGGCAGGGACTGGATGCCATTGCCATTACGGACCACATCGAGTACCAGCCGCACAAGGCAGATGTTTCCACCAACCACAATCGCTCCTATGAAATCGCACGCGGTCACGGCGACGAGCTGGAGGTTCTGGTGATCCGCGGTTCCGAAATCACCCGCAGCATGCCACCCGGCCATCTCAACGCCATCTTCCTCACCAACGCGATGCTGCTGGCCACTGACAAATGGCAGGACGCCATCCAGGCGGCGCGCGACCAGGGTGCGTTCATTTTTTGGAACCATCCGGGCTGGTCGCCTCAATTGACCGACGGCCAGATCAAATGGCATCCCGAACACACGCAATTGGTCGAGCAAGACCTCATGCACGGGATCGAAGTCGTTAACGGTCGCGATTACTACCCCGAAGCACACCGCTGGGCGATTGAGCGGAAGCTGACGCTCTTCAGCAACTCGGACATTCATCAACCCATCGGCCACGATTACCACATCTTCCTCGGCGATCATCGGCCGCTGACGCTGGTCTTCGCGCGCGAGCGTTCCATCGCAGCCGTCAAGGAGGCTTTGTTTGACCGCCGCACGGCCGTGTACTCCGGCGGCCGCTTGCTGGGCGATGAACGTTTCCTCCGCCCACTGTTCGATGCCTCCGTGCGCGTGCTCACTCCGCAAGTGACCATCCGGGGACGCGGACGGGCGTTCGTCCAGATTCACAATGACTCGGACGTAACTTTCACTTTGGAGCGATCCAGTGAACAAACCGACCTGACCGTTCCACAGAAGATCACGCTCCCCGGTCAGCGAACCGTGCTCCTGGAACTCCGCGCCCGCGGTACACCCACTGCGGGCACGCGCAACTTCGCCCTCCCATTCCGCGTGGCCAATGCGCTGACCGCGCCGGACGAACCACTGGACGTAACCTTGACGGTCGGAGTCGCGTTCACGCGCTGAAGTCGGATGCCCAAGCCGCTTGACGCCATCGCTCGTCACTCTGAGTGGTGAAGCCTGGGGTATCAGGCAGTTTCTGGTCAGCAACGGCCAAAATCTGGTTAGTGAAGACCTGCAATCGTATTATCCTACGCTGCTACGAGCTTCACTCTCGGCGGTGAGCTATTGGCGGAGAGTGGCGCTTTGGAGACCTGAGTTGCGTGATGGATTCAACGTGCCTCGCGGAGTCCAACCTCGAAGGTTTGGCAACCACCCTGCTTAAACTGGCGGGCACTTCCGGTTCGCCCGTTGAGCTGCAATGAATGATACCGCCCTTACTGCATTGATGCATAACGCCGGCCTGTTGCTGGCGATGGTGGTGGTGTTTGACATGGTCACCAGCCGGCAGCAACTGGGCAGTAATCCCTTCCGCCAAATGCTTGCCGGAGTTCTCCTGGGAGGACTGGGCATCGGCGTGATCATGGCCTCCTTCCAACTTGAGCCAGGTATCGTATTTGACACCCGATCCGTGTTGCTTGGCATTTCTGGCCTGTTTTTGGGCACAATCCCAACCCTGATTGCGATGGCCATGACGGCGGCGTTCCGGCTCTGGCAGGGGGGCACAGCAGCATGGACCGGGGTGGCGGTGATTCTGGCCAGTGGCGGCCTGGGCATCGCCTGGCGCCACTGTCGCCGCCGGCCTCTGACCGAAATGTCGTGGGGCGAGCTTTACGCGTTTGGCGTGGTGCTGCACCTCGTGATGCTGGCCCTAATGCTCACGCTGCCTTGGGAAAACGCGAAGCGGGTGCTGTCTGCCATTGGCCTGCCGGTGTTGCTGATCTATCCGCTGGCCACCACCGCCTTGGGATTCCTGTTGGCCAATCGGCTTCGGCGCGAGGAGGCCATTGCGACGCTGGCGGAGAGCGAAGAACGCTTTCGCTCGTTATTCGAAAGCAGCTTGGACGGATTCCTGATCACAACTCCCGATGGCCAGGCCCTGGCGGCCAACCCCGCCGCCTGCCGGATGCTGGGCCGAACCGAGGGTGAAATCATTCAAGCGGGCCGCGGCAAGATTGTGGATCCGCAAGACCAACGGCTCGCCGGGTTGCTGGAACAACGCGCGCGCACGGGCCGGGCTTGCGGTGAGCTGACCTTGAATCGCGGCGACGGGTCGCGCTTCGAGGCCGAAATCTCCTCCGCGGTATTTCAAACCTCCTCCGGTCCCCGGACGAGCATGGTCCTTCGTGATATCACCGAGCGCAAACGCGCGGAAGCTGCATTGCAGGAGAGTGAAGAGCGACTGCGTCTGGCGACGGACGCCGCCCGGGTGGGCATTTGGGAACGCAATTTGAAGACCAACCGGCTCCAATGGTCACCCATGGCCGAACAATTGAACGGTTACGAGCCGGGCGGTTTCCCCGGCACTGAAGAAGCGTTTCAGGAACTGCTGCATCCAGATTCGCGCGCGGATTACGCCACGGCCCATCGCCGGGTGCGCGAGGGCGATGGCCTCCTCCACACGGAACTGCGTTTTCGCCTGCGCGATGGCCGCGAACGCTGGGGAATGGTTCACGGCAGATTGATCCGCGACGAACACGGACAACCGACGCGGGTCGTCGGGGTTGACAAGGACATCACCGAACGGAAGCTGGCCGAGATAAAGTTGCAGGAAACCCTCGCCCGGCTCGAAACCTCCCACCAAGTTTTGTTGCGCGCGATTGAGGATCGCAAGGCGGCGGAGGCCCAAGTGCGGCGCATCAACGCGGAACTCGAGCAGCGGGTGTCCGACCGTACTGCCCAACTTCAAGCGGCCAACCACGAGTTGGAGGCATTCAGTTACTCCGTCTCGCACGATCTGCGCGCTCCCCTCCGGGCCATCAACGGCTATGCCCGCATTCTGGCCGAGGACCACGGCCCAAAGCTCGACGCCGAAGGACAACGGGTGCTGGGCGTGATCCGTGATGAAGCGTTGCGCATGGGCGAACTCATTGACGACCTGCTGCAACTCTCCCGGCTTGGTCGGCAGTCGTTGAACATCGCTCCAACCGGCATGACCGGCCTGGCCCGTGAGGTTTATGAGCGACTGAGCGCCACTGCGCCGTCGCGCCCCGTGGACTTCCGCTTGTCGCCGTTGCCGGACGCCCCGGCGGACGCCGTCTTACTGCGACAGGTGTGGGTGAATCTGCTCGACAACGCGCTGAAATACACCCGACAGCGGGACCCCGCCGTCATCGAAGTTGCGGGCGCCATTCACGGGGATGAAGCCGTTTATTCGGTGAAGGACAACGGGGCCGGGTTCGACATGAAATATGCCGATAAACTCTTCGGCGTGTTCCAGCGGTTGCACAACACGGCGGAATTTGAAGGAACGGGCGTGGGGCTGGCCATGGTGCAACGACTGATTCATCGCCACGGCGGCCGCGTCTGGGCCGAGGGCCGGTTGGACCGCGGCGCCTCCTTTCACTTTGCCCTGCCCCTGAAGGCGGGTGCGGGGCCGGTTTCCTCCAACGGCCGTGCGGCGATTGAAACCCTCCAACCAGAACTGAGCTTGTGAGCCACCTTCCCACACAACTCCCGCCGGTCGTTGAAATCCTGTTGGTCGAGGACAATCCGCGCGATGCCGAGTTGACCCAGCGCGCCCTGCGGCAGCATCGGGTCGTCAATGAACTGGTGTGGGTCCGCGACGGCGCGGAAGCCTTGGCCTACCTCTTCGGCGCTTCCGGCGACCCGACCGCTCACTTGAACCGCGTGCCCCGACTCATCCTGTTGGACCTCAAGCTGCCCAAGGTGGACGGCCATGAGGTATTGGCGCAGATCAAAGCCGATCCCCGCACCAAAGGCATTCCCGTGGTGATCCTGACCTCGTCGCGGGAGGAAAGCGATTTGCATCGGGCCTATCAGTCCGGCACGAACAGCTACATCGTCAAACCCGTGGACTTTGACGGATTCGTCGAAGCCGTCCGCCAACTGGGTTTCTACTGGATGCTCTTAAACCAGTTGCCCGCGTCCTCGAGTTCTTCAACTCCGCCAGCGCCATGAACTACACACCAAATCCGCTACGGGAGACCGCCGCGCCGCCGCAGCCACTCCGGGTGTTGCTGGTCGAAGATTCGGACCTCGACGCCGGCCTGCTGCTGCGCGAACTGGAGCGCGCGGGCTTCGCCCCGGACTGGCAACGCGTGGCCACCGCCGCCGACCTCCAAGCCGCCTTGGCGGGCGAGCCTTGGGAAGTGGTGCTTTCCGACTATTCCATGCCGGGCTTCACGGGCTTTGACGCGCTGGAAATCGTGAAAGCCAGCAGCCAGGACCTTCCGTTCATTCTCATCTCCGGCACCGTGGGAGAGGAAACTGCCGTCAGCGCCATGAAAGCCGGCGCGCACGATTATCTGCTGAAAGATCAACTGGCCCGATTGGGCGGAGCCGTGAAACGTGAATTACGCGACGCCGAGGTGCGTCGCGCCCGGCACCGCGCGGAAGCGGCCGCACGGGCCGCTGAAGCGGAAACCCGCCACCAGCTTAAGCTGGTCGAAGCGGCCCGCAATACCTTGTTGCGCGTGGTGGAGGACCACCAGCACACCGAGGCCAGTCTGTGGGCCGAGCGGAACTTGTTGCGCACGCTGGTGGATCACCTGCCCGTGTGCGTCTATGTCAAGGACAAGGCGGCGCGCAAAACGCTGGTCAACGCCATGGAAGCCCGGTTTCTGGGCGTCGCCTCCGAGGCCGAGGCCGTCGGAACTGACGATGCCGCCTTCTATCCCGCGGACCAGGCGGAGGCCATGGCCGCGATTGATCGGCGAATACTGGAGTCTGGGCAACCGGAGCTTGACCGCGAAGAGTTCCTGACCCGGCCCGACGGGGAGCCAGCCTGGGTGTTGAGTTCCAAAGTGCCGCTGCGGGACGCGAACGGCAAAGTGACCGGGCTGCTGGGCATCAGTGTGGACATTACCGCCCGCAAGCTGGCAGAGGCGACCATGCGTCGCCGGCTGGCCTGCGAACACGCAGCCGCGGATTGCATGAGCTTGATGGTGCAAACAACCGACCCTGCGGAATGTTTCCCGCGGGTACTGGCCCTCCTGCGCACGGCGGTGGGCATCAGCCGCAGTTACATTTTCCGCAACGAGGAATCGCCCGAGGCGGGCTGGTGCATGACTTATAGCTACGAGGATGTCGCCGAAGGAATCGCGCCGCAGTTGCCGAATCCCCGATTACAGCACGCCCCGTACGCCGAGGTGGCGCCCTCGTTGCTTCCCGTTTTGCAGGCCCGCCAGCCGTTTGCCCGGCTGGTGCAGGAACTCTCCGATCCGGAACGCGCGCTCCTCACCGCACAGGGTGTGCAGTCCGTTCTCATCCTCCCCATCTTCTGCGGCACGCGGTTTTGGGGCTTCATTGGCTTTGACGATTGCGTGACGGCCCGGCATTGGGATACGGATGACATCAAGCTCCTCCAAGTGGTTGCCGACGGCATTGGTGTAACCCTGCACCGCCAGGAGGCGGAGGCGCAACTGCGCCTGCAAAGCAGCGCGCTCGAAGCCGCTGCCAACGCCATTGTGATTACTGACTGCAACGGCGTCATTCAATGGGCCAACCCCGCCTTCACCACCTTCACCGGCTACACCCCGGCAGAGGCGTTGGGCCGCCAACCAGGTGAACTCCTCAAGTCCGGCCAACACGACGATACTTTCTATCATGCCATGTGGGACACGATTCTCGCGGGCCAAATCTGGCAGGGCGAGATTATCAACCGGCGCAAGGACGGCAGCCTCTACACGGAGGAACTCACCATCACGCCTTTGAAAGATCCGTCCGGAGCCATCACGCATTTCATCGCGGTGAAACAAGACGTCACCCAGCGCAAGGCCCTGGAGGAGCAGTTTCGTCAGTCCCACAAGATGGAAGCCATCGGGCAGTTGGCCGGCGGCGTCGCGCACGATTTCAACAACATGCTCGCCGTGATCATGGGCAATGCCTCTTTGGTGCAGATGGGCTTGTCCCCCGAAGACCAGCAGCACGCGCTTCAGGAAATTTCCCGCGCCGGTGAACGGGCCAGCAATCTCACCCGCCAGTTGCTAACCTTCAGTCGGCGTCAAGTCCTCCAAGCCCGCCCGCTGGACCTCAACGACATTGTCTCCGGCATGGTCAAGATGCTCCACCGCATCATCGGCGAGGACATTACGCTCCAGACCAAATTGCTGAAGGACGGCGCCCCGGTCTATGCCGATCCCGGCATGATTGAACAGGTGCTGCTCAATCTGAGTGTCAACGCCCGGGACGCCATGCTCAACGGCGGCGAACTGGCCATCTCACTCGCCCGCGTTCACTACGAACCCTCCGCCAGTCTCCAGCCACTGATCCAGCCCGGCGAATTTATCCGCCTGAGCGTTCGCGACACCGGCTGCGGGATCGCCCCGGAACACCTGCCAAAGATTTTTGATCCGTTTTACACGACCAAGGACGTGGGCAAAGGGACCGGCCTCGGACTGGCCACGGTGCATGGCATCGTCAAACAACATCAGGGTTGGGTGGAAGTGGACACTCACCCCGGCACGGGCACCACCTTTCACGTTTACCTGCCGCGGCTGGCGGACCCGCGGCAGCTTCAGGCCGCCGACCAGGAAGCCACCCACGTGCGCGGCGGCAACGAGAAGATTCTGCTGGTCGAAGACGAGGCCGCCGTGAGAACCCTCACCACCCGCGTACTGAAACGCTACGGTTACCAGGTCTTTGAGGCCGCCAATGGTCTGGAGGCAATTTCCATCTGGCAGGACCAACATGGCGAGGTGGACCTCCTGCTCACGGACATTGTGATGCCGGAAGGTATGTCCGGTCGGCAGCTCGCCGACCAACTGCGCGCCCTCAATCCCGCCCTCCAAATCATTTATACGAGCGGTTATCCCGGCGAGGTGGCAGGACGAGGCCTGGAATTGCGCGAAGGCGTAAACTTTCTGAAGAAACCTTTTGCCCCGCTCAGCCTCGCAAAGACGGTGCGGGCAAGTCTGGATGCGGTCGCCGAAGCGGCAACGCCCTGACAATTCCCGGTCAATAAAAGCCAAATTCCGGCGAGCAGGACTTAGCCATTTGGCTAAGTGTGCCAGCAGCGAATATGACTGCTGCATCTCTTGCGCGCTACAAGACCCAGGCCGGGATTCTCAAAGCTCTCGCGCACCCCACCCGCCTCTTCATCGTGGACGAGTTGTCCCGCGGTGAACGTTGCGTCTGCGAACTCACCGAGATGATTGGCGTCGAGATGCCCACCGTGTCGCGCCATCTCGCGTTGCTGCGCGAGGCCGGCATCTTGGAGGATGAGAAGCGTGGGGTACAGGTCTTCTACCGCCTCAAGACCCCTTGTGTGATGAACTTTTTCCAATGCGTGGCGGCGGTCAAGAGTGGGGAAGTCACCGCCGAGATTCAGCGGGCCGCCTGAGCGCGGTCTTTTTTTTTTTTGAAACGATATTTAGCGAATTGACTAAATGACAACGGACTGGCGCATCGAATGGAAGCCGCTGGCCGCCATCGCGGCGGTGTTCCTGGCGTGTTTCTATTTGCCGGTTGGCGCGCCGCGCTTCGACGAGGCGGTGCGCGAGTCGCTGGAACTCGTCAAGTGGTATGCCCGCGAGCACGTCATCCCGTGCCTGATTCCGGCGTTCTTCATCGCGGGGGCGATTGGCGTATTCGTGAGCCAGTCGTCGGTGATGAAATATCTCGGACCAAAAGCAAACAAGGCGCTGGCGTATGGCGTCGCGTCGGTGTCGGGGACGATTCTCGCCGTGTGTTCCTGCACGGTGTTGCCGCTGTTCGCGGGCATCTGGCGCATGGGCGCGGGACTCGGACCCGCCACGGCGTTCCTGTATGCCGGCCCGGCGATCAATGTGCTCGCCATCATTCTCACGGCGCGTGTGCTCGGGTTGGAACTCGGTATCGCGCGAGCCGTGGGCGCAATCATCTTCAGCGTCGTTATCGGGCTGGCGATGCACTTCATCTTCCGCAAAGAGGAACAGGCCAAAGCGGAGGCTGCCGCGCGATCCCCGGAGCTCGAGGTCAAACGGCCGCTGGGGCAAACCGTGCTCTATTTCGCGGCGATGATCGCGATTCTGGTCTTCGTCAACTGGGGCAGGCCAGCAGGCGATGGCGGGATCTGGCATGCGGTCTGGACGTGGAAGTGGCCGCTCACAGCGGCGTTTGGCGTAGCGCTGGGTTTCATGCTCGTGCGCTGGATTCGGATGGCCTGGTGGAAAGTGACATTGATCGCTGTGCCCACGGTCGTGCTGGCGCTCGCGTTTCCGCAGCAACCGATGCTGGCCTTTGTCATGGGCGCGATCGGCTTGTCGGTGGTCACCAGCACGAGCGCTGGCGAAGCAGGCGAATGGTTCGCGTCCACATGGACGTTCGCGAAACAAATTCTGCCGCTGCTCCTCATCGGGGTGCTGGCGGCGGGCTTGCTACTGGGTCGCCCCGGTCACGAAGGGCTGATTCCGAATGCCTGGGTCACCCAGCTCGTGGGTGGCAATTCGCTTTGGGCAAACTTCTTCGCGGCTGTCGTCGGAGCGTTCATGTATTTCGCCACGTTGACGGAAGTTCCCATTCTCCAGGGCTTGATTGGCAGCGGCATGGGCAAAGGGCCGGCGCTGGCGCTGTTGCTGGCGGGCCCGGCGTTGTCGCTGCCCAACATGCTCGTGCTACGTGGCTTCATGGGTGCGAAGAAGACCGCGGTATTCTGCGCCCTCGTGGTCGTGATGGCCACCTTCAGCGGAATGATTTTCGGAGCACTGTTTTAACCACCAAAGAAAGGACACATCTCATGCAACTACTCGTTATTGGACCCGGCTGCGCCAAGTGCAAGACCCTGGCGCAGTTCACGGAACAGGCCGTCAATGAACTCGGGGTGACCGCCGAGATCAACAAGGTCACGGACCTCAAACAAATCATGGCCCTGGGCGTGATGGTGACGCCCGCCCTGGCAATCAACGGCTCAATCAAGGTTACCGGCAAAGTGCCGAGCGTAACGGAACTCAAGAATCTCCTCAGTCAAGCAGCGACAGTGGAGAAGGTTGGCCAATGATGCGGGAAGCGGGAAAGGGAATGAGCCATGAATACTCCAGTTAGAATCCTCATCCTCGCGGCATTGGCCGTGGTGGTGGCGGTGGCGGTAGTACTTAAACCGCGCCAGTCGCCCGATGAACCGGCGGCCGTATCCGCAATCGCCGCCGCGAATCTGCCCAAGCTCCTCGATCTGGGCGCGGACAAATGCGTTCCGTGCAAAATGATGAAGCCGATCTTGGACGACTTGAAAGCGAACTACGCCGACCGGTTCATCACGGAGTTCATTGACGTGTGGAAGAATCCCGCCGCGGGCAAGCAACACGGCGTAGAGATTATTCCAACGCAAATCTTCTTTGACGCCGATGGCAAGGAGCGATTCCGCCACATCGGGTTCTATGGCAAGGAGGACATCCTCGGCAAGTGGCGTGAACTGGGCGTCGCGGTGGGCGCGGACGGCGGGGCAGCGATCGCGCGCGAAGCCCCCGTCGCGCCGGATGTCCGTCCGCGCGAGCAGGTCTGTTTCCTCTGCGACGGGGACGTGAACCCTCAGAAAAGAACGGTAGTGAAAGGTGATACGGAGCAACGCATCCTGTGTTCACCGCACTGCTACTTCATCTACTTCTCGAGCATCGTCGGCGCCGAGCCGAAGATCGAAGATGCAAAGGTCAGTGTCGCGGATTGGGCGGCGGGCGGCCTGATACCCGCCGCGGGTGCGACGTATCTTTACGGCCTCGATGCGCAGGGCCGGCCCACTATCAAGGCCTTTGCCGACAAAGCTGCGGCGGCGAAGGAACAGCAAGCCAGCGCTGGCAATGTGGTGACGTGGGATGTGCTGCGCGGGAAGGAACTCGCGACGCGCTGTGCGTTTTGTGATCGCGCTGTCTATCCCGAGGACGCCTGTGCGGTGAAATTCGGCGCGACGCGCGGCTACGGCTGCTGCACACATTGTTCGCTCGGCGTTGCGGCGCGGCTCAAGCAGGACATTGAAGTCGAAGCGAAGGACGGCCTGACCGGGGAGGTCATTCGGGTGAAAACGTTGGATGGGCAAATCGCGGCGTTGGAGCCTGCCACGGCCGTCGCTTGGTTTGCCCAGAAGAAGAACGCGGAGGGCCAGTGGGTTTCTGCCGGTTGCTTCAAGCAAGGTTTCTTCGTGGACCAAACCAACCTGCAAAAATGGCTCGACTCGCGCCCGGCCATGACGGGCCGCCAGATCACGATTGCCCAGGCGCTGGCCGACAAAATGAAACTCTCGCCGGAACAAATCGCCAAGGCGTGCAAGCTGGGGGAGTGCAAGTGACATGGAACAACTCTTCACGAACCTCAGCCGCGCTGTTGAAGGCGCGCCGCTCATCGCCTTAAGCGCGGCGGCGGTGTGGGGCGTGTTGAGCATCGTGCTCAGTCCGTGTCACCTGGCGAGCATTCCACTCATCGTCGGCTTCATCGGCGGTCAGGGACAGGTCACGGTGCGGCGCGCATTCTGGACCGCCACGTTGTTTTCGGTGGGGATTCTCATCACCATCGCGGCGATAGGCGTCATCACGGCGGCAGCGGGCCGGATGATGGGCGACGTGGGGCGCTACGGGAACTATTTCGTCGCGGTGATCTTTTTCGTGGTCGGACTGCATCTGGTCGGCGTGATTCCGCTGTCATTTTCCGAACCGGGAACAGCGGGGATGAAACGCAAGGGGTATCTGGCCGCGTTCATTCTGGGTCTGGTGTTCGGCGTTACCCTCGGTCCCTGCACGTTCGCCTACATGGCCCCGATGCTGGCGGTGACCTTCAAGCTGGGTAGCGAGATGCCGTGGTATGCCGCCGGTCTGCTGCTGGCCTACGGTGTGGGCCATTGCGGGGTGATCGTGGCGGCGGGCACGTCCATCGAGCGCGTGCAGCGCCTCTTGAACTGGAACGAGCAATCGAAAGGCCTGGCCGTGCTAAAGATCGTGTGCGGCATTCTCGTCATGCTCGGCGGTGTCTGGTTGATCTACACCGCGCCGTGATGCGTGATGCGTAAAATCAATTTCCATCGAAACCGTAACACTCAAACCAAACGGACAAACATGAAAACTGAACTGAATCGCAGAACATTCGTTGGTCTGACCGCCACGGCGGCCCTCGCGGGCTCGCTGGCCGGCGCCAAAGCTCAAACTTCGGAAACGAGTCCCAAGACGCTGAAAATTCTGGGCATTTCTTGCAGCCCGCGCAAAGGCATGACCACGGCGAAGGCGGTGCAAGCCGCGCTCGATGCGGCCAAAGAACTCGACGCGCGAATTCAGGCCGAGCTGATTGACCTCGGCGGACTGAGCATCGCCGGCTGGTCGCCCACCCCGCCAAACGACGACTTCGCGGCAATCCTGCCAAAGCTTCAAGACCCCGCGGTGGCCGGGATCATCATTGGCTCGCCGTCTTACTTCCGCAGTTTGAGCGCGCTGACCAAGGCGTTTATTGAGCGCTGCGCGCCGTTGCGCGAACCCAAGATGTTGCTGGAGGGCAAACCCGTGGGCGTGATCGCCACCGGCGGATTCCGCAATGGCGGCCAGGAACTGGTCATCGAACAAATCCAAACCGCGATGTTGTGCTTCGGCATGATTCCCGTCGGCGGACGTCCGCCGGCCTTCCAAGGCGGCACGCTGCTCGCAACCAAGGACGACATCAGCGCCGACGAACTTGGCCTCGGCACGGCGCGTAACACCGGCCTGCGTGTAGCGGACGTTGCGTTGAGGCTGTTCCGGTGAGGGATCTCCCGGAGAGTTGCTCGACATCACTGCATCGGTTCCAAACTTCGGTTCTCCTTTTTGCTGGCCAGGCCGGAGCGCGTGCCGTTTATTGAACCGCGTGAATTGGTCAACCCTTATTCTGCGGCCGTGATTGCCTTGCTTGATTACGGTTCCGGCAACTTGCGCAGTGTTCACAAGGCACTGCTCGCCGTCGGCGCCACAGTGCAACTGGTACAACGACCGGAGGGCCTGCAGGACGCGCGAGCCGTGGTGCTGCCAGGCGTGGGCGCGTTTGACGACTGTCTGAACGCGCTGCAACGACAGGAGTTGCTGGAGGCGGGGCGCGAGTTCATCCGGAGCGGACGCGCGTTCCTGGGGATATGCGTGGGCTACCAAGCGTTGTTTGAGAAGAGCGAGGAATTCAACAGTTGCGCGGCGGGCCTCGGGATTTTCGGCGGCAAAGTGGTGCGCTTCGCCGACGCGAACGGCCTGAAGATTCCGCAGATCGGCTGGAATCAACTCGCGATCACCCGGCCGGATTGCCCGCTGTATCGGGGTGTGCCCGACGGCAGCTATGTGTATTTCGTTCACAGTTTTTTCCCGCGACCCGCCGACGATGCCATCGTGGCCACGCGGACGGAGTACGGCGAGACGTTTGCGTCGTCGGTCTGGCGCGACAACGTCTTTGCCACGCAGTTTCACCCGGAGAAAAGCCAGAAGGTCGGCCTGCAATTGTTGCGGAATTTCGTGGAACTGGCCGCCAAAGGGTGATTCGCCGGCCGATGCGACGATACCCTTGGGTGACATCGCGCCAAGTTTGATTGGCCAGTTGCCGCCCACCAGCCTATGTTGCGCCGGACATGACAACCATTACCTTACAGCCATGAGCAATTTGCGCCGATACCGCCTGAGCCATCTCGTCGGTCTTGCCGGCTGGCTTGCGTTTTCCGCACCGGCCATTGCGGCGTCCAGTCTGGAACTTGCCCGCCAGTTGAATGAAGCGTTTGCGCAAGTGGCGGACAAGGTCACGCCTTCCGTCGTGGTCATTACCGTCACGCAAAAGACTCCGACCTACATGGTCGAAGACTTGGAAGACATCCCCGACGATTTTCTGCCGCCGGAGTTGCGGCGACGCTATCGCGAGCGCTTCAACGAGACGCCGCGGCCCCGCACCACCGGCCAGGGCTCGGGTACCATCATCCGTGAGAACGGCTACATTCTTTCCAATCGCCATGTGGTGGAGGATGCGGAAAACATCGAGGTCCGCCTCAAGGATGGCCGGAAGTTCACCGCCACGGTGCGCGGCTCGGATGCGCAATCCGACGTGGCGGTGCTCAAGATTGAAGCGGAGGGATTGCCCGCGGCTCGGTGGGCGGATTCAGACAAAACCCGCGTGGGGGAATTCGCCATCGCCATCGGCGCGCCCTACAGTCTGGATTACACCGTCACTTTCGGTCACGTGAGCGCCAAGAGCCGCGGTGATGTGGTGCCCGCCTACGTGGGCGGCGCCATCATGGATCAGGACTTCATCCAGACGGACGCCAACATCAATCCGGGCAACAGCGGCGGGCCGTTGGTGAACATTGACGGCGAAGTCATTGGCATCAACAGCATGATTCGCGGCCTGCAAACCGGCATCGGCTTCGCCATCCCCAGCAATCTGGCTCGCGAGATTTCGGACCAGATCATTGCGGAGGGCAAATTCACCCGCGCCTGGCTGGGCGTGAGCATTCGGGGACTGCGAGACGACGCGGAGTTCCGGGAGTTGAGCCCCGGCGTGACCGACGGCGTGGTGATCCGCGCCATTCTCCCCGATGGTCCGGCCGCCAAATCCGACTTGCGCCCCACCGACATCATCACGGCGGTGGACGGGCGTGCCGTTGCCACCCCACAGGAACTGCGCAATGAAATTCGCGGCAAGAAGGTGGGCCAGCCGATCACTTTGGACGTGTCGCGTGCCGGCAAGACCTTCCAGTTGAAGGTCGAGCCTGGCGAATGGGTCGAGGAAACACCGGTGGTCGCCGCCGCCCCGCCGGAGAAAGCTCCGGAAGCAAATCCCGGCGCCAGTCTCGGGATGACGGTGGCAGCCATCAGCGATGAACTCGTGAAGAAATTCAACCTCAAGCGAACCGAAGGCGTCATCATAACGTCCGTGGATGAGAACAGCGCCGCGGCGCGCAAGGGCCTCCAACCCGGGGACGTGATCACCGCCATCAACCATGGTCCCATTACCAGCGTGCGACAGTTTCAACGCGCGATCAGGCGAGCCGATATCAAAAAGGGACTGCTGTTGAACCTGGTCCGGGGCGAAACCGCCCACTTCGAGGTGCTCAAGGATACCAGCAAGTAGCCGGCACGCCGCGATGCTTCCGCCCAAGCGACCGACAGCGGGTCAAGGCGGTCCTCATCGTTCCAAACAGGCGAGCGCCCGTCCCAACCAGAGATTGCAGTTTGGCGGGGCGTCGTTACTCTACGGCCATGCGTTTCATCGGCAGTGTCATCGAAAAATTGCAGCGTCATCCGAAGCGGATTGTCTTCCCGGAAGGCACCGAACCGCGGGTGTTGCAGGCGGCGCGACAGTTTCATGCGTTGCGGCTGGGCGCTCCCATTCTACTGGGTGACCGCACCAGGGTGAAGGAAATCGCCGCCGACCTGAACATTTCGTTGGAAGGCATCCGGGTCATCAATCCCGCCGAGAGCGAGGACCTCGAGAGTTTCACGCGTCGGTTTGTGTCGTTGCGCCGCGAGAAGGGGCTACAGACGGCGGAAGCGCAGGAAGCGATGCGGCATCCGAATTACTACGGCGCGATGATGGTGGCGATGCATCAGGCCGACGGATTGGTCGCCGGTACGAGCCACAGCACGGGCAGTGTGCTCCGGTCGTTGTTTCAGATCATCAAGGTGGCCCCGCAAGCCACGGTGGCTTCCAGTTGCATGGTGATGGAGGTGGAGGATTCGCGGTTTGGAGAGAACGGCGTGTTGTTCATGGCGGACTGCGGCGTGATCGCCGAACCAACGGTGGATCAACTGGCCGAGATCGCGCTGTCCACGGCGCAATTCGCGCGGCATTTGCTGAACGCCCGCCCGCGGGTTGCCCTGCTGTCGTTTTCCACCAAGGGCACGGCCACGCATCCCTCCATCGGCAAGGTGCAGGCGGCCACTGCGTTGGCGCGGCAGCGGGCCGAGCAACGGTTGTTGGAGGCGGACTTTGACGGCGAACTCCAGGTGGACGCGGCATTGGTGCCGGAGATCGCCGAACGGAAGCTGCCGGACAATCGCGTGGCCGGCCGGGCGAACGTGTTGATTTTCCCAGACCTGAATTCCGGCAACATCGCCAGCAAGCTGGTGCGGCACATTGCCAAGGCCAACGCTTACGGCCAGGTGTTGCTGGGGTTGAACCGGCCGGCCGCCGATGTTTCGCGTGGGTCAAATGCCCATGACATCCTCGGCGTGGCCGCCATCGTGGGGTTGCAAGCCATCAACTACAATCTGCTCTATCCCGGTGCCGGTCAGGAATTGCCCGGGGAATGAGAGCGGGAACGCGTGGCACAATGAAGTCCGGGCGAATCCTCCGCACGCCGAAGCTGCTTTTTGATTTGAAGTGAACACCACGACTCCCCGTGTCTTCATTGCCGCCACGCGCCAGAACGATGGCAAGACGACTACTTCGCTGGGATTGATCGCGGCCCTCCAGCAACACTTCCCGCGCATTGGCTACATCAAACCTGTCGGACAACGGTTCGTCGAAATCGAGGAGCAGAAGATTGACGAGGATTCGGTGCTGATGGACGCCGTGTACCGGCTCAACTGTCCTTTGGTGGACATGAGTCCCATCGCGGTGGAGCCCGACTTCACGCGCAAGTATTTGCTGGCCGCCAACAACGAGGCGCTCGTGCGGCGCATCCAGACCGCGTTCGACCGTGTGGCGTGGGAGAAGGAATTCGTGCTGTGCGAAGGTTCCGGTCACGCGGGCGTGGGTTCGGTTTTTGATCTGTCGAACGCCCAAGTGGCGAAAATCCTGGGCTGCAAAGTGGTCATTGTCACGCAGGGCGGCATTGGGAAGCCGATTGATGAAGTGGCGCTAAATCAGGCGTTGTTCGAGAAGGAAGGGGTGCAGGTCATCGGCGTGATCCTCAACAAGGTGCATGGTGACAAGGTGGACTACATTTCAGATTTCGCGCGGCGCGGCTTGGGGCGCAAAGGCCTGGAATTACTGGGGGTGATTCCGCATCAGCGGGTGTTGTCCAATCCCACGGTGGAGCTGATCTGCGAGGAGTTGCAGGCCGAATTGCTCAATCATCCGCCCACGATGGATGAACTGGTGGATGCGGTGGTGGTGGGTGCGATGGGCGCGCAGAACGCCATGCGTTTCTTCAAGCGCGGCGTGCTGCTGATCACGCCCGGTGACCGTGAGGACATTGTCTTGGCCGCCGGCACGGGCCTTGAAGCAGACAGTCCGGACAAGATGGCGGGCATCGTACTGACGGGCGGACTCCGTCCCAGTGAGGGCGTGCTCAAGGTGATTCGCACCATGCCGATCCCGGTGTTGCTGGCGCGGGAGGACAGTTACCAGGTGGCATCCAAAGTCCACGATCTCACGGTGAAGACCCGCCCAAACGATGCCCAGAAGATTTCGCTGATCCGCGACATTGTAGCCAAGAACGTGAACGTAAAGAGAATTCTGGAGGCCACCTAACATGCCCATTCCCCTGCCGGTCAATAGTGCCCTGCGCAATCTGCCGACCTATCAACCGGGCCGCCCCATCGAGGAAGTCGCCCGCGAGCTGGACCTGCCTGCCGCGGACATCATCAAGCTGGCCTCGAACGAAAACCCGCTCGGGCCTTCGCCGGCGGCACTCGCCGCGATGCAACGCGCGCTGGCCAACATTCATCTTTATCCGGATGGGAACGCGTTCCATCTAAAGCAGCGACTGGCCGAAAAACTCGCGTTGCCAGTGGCACATCTGATTCTCGGCAACGGTTCAAACGAAATCATCGAGTTCGTCGGCCATGCTTACATGGCGCCGGGCGTTGAAGTGGTGGTGTCGCAGTATTGCTTTGCCGTGTATCCGTTGGTGACGCAGTTGTTCGGCGCGAATCTGGTGACGGTGCCGGCCAAGGATTATGGCCACGATCTTCCGGCCATGCTCAAAGCCATCACGCCCACGACGCGCGTGGTGTTCGTGGCCAACCCGAACAACCCCACGGGCACGGTAGTGGCGAACCCGGAGTTGGAGGAATTCGTCCGGCAGATTCCGCCCGAAGTGCTGCTGGTCCTGGATGAGGCTTACATTGAATTCCTGGAGTCGCCGGCGGATTTTCGGACCGCAATCCGCGACGGCGCCCAACCGAATCTGCTGTTGATGCGGACCTTCTCGAAAATCTACGGCCTAGCCGGACTGCGGCTGGGTTATGGGATTGGGCATCCCGATCTCATTGCGGCCCTGGAAAAGATCCGCCAGCCGTTCAACCTTAACTCCCTGGCGCAAGCCGCGGCGCTCGCCGCCTTGGACGATACCGAGCACATGCGCCGGACGCGCGAGAACAACGCGCAGGGTCTGGAGTTTTTCGTGGCGGCCTTTCAGCAGTTGAGACTCTCGTTCATTCCCTCCGCGGGCAACTTCATCCTCGTGCGGGTCGGCGACGGCCAGCGCGTGTTTGAGTCGCTGCAACGACAAGGTGTGATTGTGCGACCCATGGGTGGGTATCAATTGCCGGAATGGATACGCATAACGATCGGCACACCTGCCGAGAACCTGCGCTGCGTGGGTGCGCTGAAACAAGTCGCCAAGCAGGGTTGAAATAGTCGAGCCGCCGGATGGCGGATCACTCTTATATTCAGAGCGGCCCTATGGCGCCGCCGAAGTGCCGGTTTTGGCCGAAAGCTCATGCCGTGAGTTGGCGCCACCGGCAGTTGAGTATTTCCCGGACGCGAAGTTCCGCCGTAGCCGGATCAAACCTTTCAAGTCCCCAATCGCCGTGCTCCAGAGTTTCACCCGGCTGTCCGGGTCGTCCACCCAGCGCACGGGGAGATCGAGAATCCGGCAGCCCAGTTTCTCGCCCAGAATTAGCAGTTCCGTGTCCATGAACCAGCCGTTGTCCTCCACCAGCGGGAGCAATGCCTTGGCCGCATCCCGGCGGATGGCTTTGAAACCGCATTGCGCGTCGGAAAATTTCACGCGAAACAGCGCTTTCACCAACCGCATGTAGCCGCGCGATATGATCTCCCGCTTCAGACCCCGCGTCGTCATCGCCGGCTTGAGTTGGCGCGAACCGACGGCCATATCATACCCGCCACCCAACAGGGCTTCGATCAAGGGCGGAAACGCGCCCAAGTCGGTGGACAAATCCACGTCCATGTAGCTGAGAACGTCCGCCGTGCTTTCGCTCCAGGCACGTTTGACCGCCCGCCCGCGACCTTTCTCCTCCAGGTGCAGCACGCGAACCCCCGGGAGCGTCTTTGAAAAGGAGCGCGCCATTTCGAGCGTCCGGTCGGTCGAGGCGTTGTCCGCGATCACAATTTCGACTGGACCGCGACACTGGTCGGATAGGAAACGATGCAATCGCGGGAGACTTGATTTAAGCCGGGCTTCCTCATTGTAAACCGGGATGGTGACGTTGACTTGAGCCATGGGCAACGGGCGTTAAGCGCGAGCGGTGGCAGGTGCCGCCGGTCGCCACCCTTTCGTGTCAGTGACGACGACCAGCATGGTGGCGGCCTCGGCCGCGCCCGGGAACATCCCGGCTTCCTGACCGCTCTGGGCCGTCTCGTTGACCACTTCGTCTCCCATGGGTGATGATTAGTGTGGATCAGTGGTTCACTTCTTCCGGCAACCGCCGCCACAACCACCAGATTCCCCCGATGAGAATCGCGTAAAACAGCGCGACCGAGGCGTACGGGGGCAATCCCAGCGCCATCCCGAGATTCGGTGATAACTCCCCTTTCAAGAACAGGGGAATGTTCAAATCAAGAAGCGGATTCGGGTGTGTCGGGTAAGACGGACACGCATCCGTCAATGTCGCCAACGTCGTCAGGAGAATGGAATAAACCGCGAGCGGCAATCCCATCCAAGGAAACCGTTTCAGACCATAGGCGCACGGCAGCGCCAACAACGGAATCATGGGCGAGAGCAGGCGCGGTCCCCAGGCCGGTCCCGCCGGCCAATCCCACGTCCGACCCGAAATCACGATGATGTGCAGCAGCGGCACCAGATACGTCAGCCAGAACAAACCGCGCGATTTCTGAATCAACTGCCAGTAACCGACACCCGCCATCACGAAGAACGGCGTCCAGAAGAACAATCCGCGCGCCGGCGTGAACAACAGATTGAACGCGGTTTCCGGGTTCGGCCATTTGATGGCGTACACCCCTTCCTGCATCGCCGGAAACGACGCCTGCAGACTGTAGGGCAGAATGAACGGATTGCCGAAGCACGCCCAACTGTAAGCCGGAATCAACAGTAGCGGCGGAATCGCGGTCACACAAGAGGGCAGAAGCCGCTGCCACCACGTCGGAGCGCCGATCTCCGAATCGGCTTGCTGTAATTCGCCGCTGGGAACGCGCCGATTCGGAGATCGGCGCTCCGAAACCAGCCATAGAAACAACCCCACCACGATCAGCCCCGAGCTATACTCACTTGCCAACGCCCACCCGCACGCATGGCCCGCCAGCAGACTCCACCGGTTGGCGACGAACCAACTGCGCCAGGTTTTTCGACGATTTTCCCTCTCCTGGGGGAGAGGGCCAGGGTGAGGGCGAGCATGCACTTCCCTCGCCCCTTCGGAAGGGGAGAGGGCCAGGGTGAGCGGGCGTCCATTGGTAGGCGTTCGCGTCGGAATACTTCCCATCATTTTTGTCCGTTTGTTTATCAAGCCTAGTGAGCCAAAGAGCTTTGTTCTTAAGAAGGTCTTGAAAGAAATCGAAACGGACGTAATGCCAGATGAAAGTATCCAAAAGTGGTAGGATATGGGGATTCTGTGAATCTTCGACAGGCACACTGGAAAGGACGCTGTTGTTTCGCCTTTCGATGAATGCCAGACTCATTAAGCTTTTAGGCTCACTCTTCTTCAATTTGCTTTTCATTCGCCGAACGTCGCCAACACCTCACATTCTTCACCGTCACTTCGACCAAATGATACGGGCTCACGGCGTCAAATTTCGTGGGCATCAATACGATGCGCTTGATAGTTTTTCCATTTTCTCCTGAACAGATGAACCGAGACGCACATAGCTCTCAACAGCCCTTTCGTAATCGCGCTCAATCTGCTGATAATCGCTCATTGAAAGCGATTCGCCGTTTGCTTTACGAATTAATGCCTCTTGTCGTTCACACAGCAGTGCCGTGGTCTTCTTTACGGCTTTGACCCAAGCAAGCAGCTCGACAAAAAAATCGCGTTCAGCTTGGGTAAAATCATCCCTAAAAGCGCCGAAGCAACCTGCAACGTGTGTGTCAACGTTTTGCCAAAGCTGATCAGCACTCCTCGCCTCGTTGAGCAACGCTTCAAAATTTGTTCCGCGTCCAAATAGATTGCGAAAAAAACTGGTGACGGTTGCTTGTTCTGAAAAAATGCGATTATGAATGGATACATAGTGTTTCAGCGCTTCATTAGCGAGTAACGCGCACTCAAACGCCGCACCTTTTGTGGATTGGAGCATGATTTTTTCTCCTTATACAATTTTGATAGTTTCCAGCGCACGCCCAATCCTCCCCATCACCTTCTCCTTCCCCATCACCTCCAGCAAATGATACAGGCTCGGGCCGGAGGGATTCCCGGTGACGGCGAGGCGGACGGGATGGACGAGCACGCCGGCTTTCACACCGAGTTCGTTGGCGGTCGCCTTCAACACGGCTTCGAGGGTCGCGGTGTTGAACGGGTCGGCGGCGGCGAAGGCGGCGCGGAGTTTTTCGAGACGCGGTTTGTTTTCGGGCACAAAACTTTTCTTCGCGGCTTCAGCATCATATTCGACGCTGTCGCGGAAATAGAATCCGCCATACGCCGGCAGTTCGGTGAACGTCTTGATTTTGCCTTTGCAGGTGTCGAGCGCGGCTTTCACGTAGGCCACGTCGTGCTTGTTCGTGTCAATGCCCGCCTTCGCCAGCGCGTGGACGCACATCTCATAGAAGCGGTCGTCGGGCAGTTCGCGACAATATTCGCCCTGTAACCAAAGTAGTTTCTCGAAGTCGAACTTGGCGTTGTGCCGGAGAATTTGCGGCAGATCAAAACGCTCGACGACCTCGGTGAGTGACAGTTTCTCGGTATTGTCCTTGGGCGACCAGCCGAGGAGGCAGAGGTAATTGTCCACGGCTTCGGGCAGGAAACCCTCGTCGAGATAGGTCGTGAGGGACGCGCCCCGGTCGCGTTTGCTCATCTTGCTGCCGTCGGCGTTCAGGATCAGCGGGATGTGCGCGTAGCGCGGCGGCTCGACGCCGAACGCGCGGAAGAGCGCGATGTGCTTGGCGGTATTGCTGAGGTGGTCCTCGCCGCGAATCACGTGCGTAATGCCCATTTCCAGATCATCTACGACGTTGACGAAGTGGAACACCGGTTGGCCGTCGCTGCGGACGATGACGAAATCGGGATCGGCCTCCTCGCGGTCGGTGAGTTTACGCAACACGTCGCCGACGACGAGGTCGGGAATGAGAATCGGTTCGCGCTGCATCTTGAACTTGATGGCGCCTTCGTGTTCGTAGGCGAGGCCGCGGGAGAGCAGCGCTTCGACACGCGCTTGATAATTGGTTTTTCGCTGCGATTGAAAGTATGGTCCGCGATCTCCCTTGCAAGGCCCGGTGGCGTCGGCGGTAAGCGGGCCTTCGTCCCAATGCAAACCAAGCCAACGCAGGCCGTTAAGAATTACATCCACGGCTTCCTGGGTGTTGCGCGCGGCGTCGGTGTCTTCGATGCGAAGCACAAACGTCCCGCCGGTGTGCCGGGCGTAAAGCCAGTTGAACAGCGCGGTGCGCGCCCCGCCGATGTGCAGGTAGCCGGTGGGCGAGGGTGCGAAACGTACACGAGGTTTCATCAGCGGCTATTTAACCACGCGCGTTCCAAATGGACACGGAGAAAAAATTGCGCGGGACGGCAGAGGACCAGACCATGAGCTGCCGGACTCAAGGTCAGGTCCGAGCGTCCATTGGAGTCGCTGTGGCGGGTTGTGCGGTGGCTTTGGGATAGGTGGGACGCCGGTGCTGGCGCGCTTTCAACCAACCGCAGAACGATTCCTGCACGCGGGCCAATTCCGCGAGTGTCAACGGACATTGCGCCAGTTCGCCTTCCGCCACCCGCTCGGCGATCAGCTTGCCCACGAAATCCCGCAACTCGGCCTCGGGTTTTGCGCCCAGCGAGCGCGTTGCCGCTTCCAGGGTGTCGGCCAGAGCGATGATTCCAGATTCGCGGGTGGAAGGCGGCGGGCCCGGGTAGCTGAATAGCTGCCGCAACGCTTCCGCGTCTTCGCCTTCCGCCAACTGTTCACAAGCACGGGCGTAAAAGAAACGCACCAGCGAGACGCCGTGGTGTTCGGCAATGATGTCCCGAAACGCCCGCGGCAGCCGGTGTTTCCGCGCCAACTCCAATCCGTGGGAAACGTGCTCAATGATCTGCTGGGCACTCGCGCGCGGGTCGAGTTGATCATGCGGCGAGGGGCCGTCAATGTTTTCGGCAAAGATGGAGGGATTTTTCAATTTACCGATGTCGTGAAAAAAAGCGGCCGTGCGACAAAACAGCGCCCGGGCGCCGATGGTCGCGGCCGCCTTTTCCGCCAGATCTGCGACATTGAGAGTATGATGCCACGTGCCCGGCGCATGCTCTTTGAGTTGATCCAACAATTGATGGTCGCTGCCATACTCGATCAGGGTCACGTCGGAGAGTTCGCCCAGCACCCACTCCATCACCGGGAGCAGGATGAGCACTGCCACCGCCGCGCCCAATCCGATCAGTACGGGAGTCAATGCCACCACCGCCATGACTTGGAGCGTGGCCCCCGCCGCGAGGGCTTGCCCCGCCGCGATGATCCCAAGCAATAAACCTGCACCCGTGCCCGCCCGCAGAACCCGGCGTCGGGTCGGCGACCGCCGCAGGAGCAGGATTCCGGCAAGTGACGAAACCAGACAGCCCACCAGCAGCAAAGGTCCGGGATCGTCGCGCAGATAAAGCAGAAAGACGCCGCTCAAACTGAGCAACATGCCAAAGCGCCCTCCGAGCAGGATCACCGCAAGGCCGCTGGCCAGAAACCACGGCATCAACAGCCAGGACTCCCGCGGCCACCAAGCCCAGGTCTCCGACCCGGCCAGTTGTCCGAGTTCCACAGCGGCGCGCAGCAATACGGCCTGCAGAACCACCAGGAACATGCTGTTTTGCAGGCTGCGGTATTCGCGCGGGTCGCGGGGCCAGAAGCGACGGCGGAAGCCCCAGAAGCCTGCTGCCACCAAAGCAAGTGCCAGGACGGATCCGAGGTGGCCCAATTCAAGCCACTTCGCCACCGTTGGCGGGGAATCTTTGACCGGCAAAGGCGCAAACAAGACTCCCGCCACAACTACAGAACCCAACACCAGCACCCACGCGCCGCGGCTGTCGGCCATCGCTTCGCTTTCCGGCTTCACGAATTCTCCGGGTTACAGTTGTTTAATGAATCGGTATCCACTTCAGTGTGCCAGCGTCTGCTTCCGCGCCCGCTCGCTCAACGGATTTGTGTTCGGCCCCGCCAGTGAGCCATCCGTTGGATACAAGCGTTTGAAAGAAGTGTAGGGAGGACGCGCCGAGAATGAAAGCGTGTTTGTCGGTCGTCTCCGCTGAATCGGCTGGATGCGGGCGAGGCCGAACGTCAACGGGCGCGAACCGAATCTAACCGGCGCAAAACGCGGTTCATGCTTTCGAGTCGCGGCGTGCATACACCAGCCCGTTGCGCTTGCCGGAGCGGTTCGAGAAAAAGGCTTTCGAGTTCGAGCGGACGGCCCATTTCAAAATCCAGCAACGTGGAAGCTTTGTAAGGCCCCATCGAGCGGGTGCGTTCAATCATTTTTTCCCCGAGGGCAGGTGCGATGTCGTGACCGAGGGCGCGGGCGACGGTGATGACTTCGCCCATCAACTCGCGCACCAGACTTTCCCATTTGGAATCGGCCAGCAGTCGGTCCGTGGTCAAACACTCCCCGGTCACCGACGTTTCCGGCCTACCGGTAGTAACCGCCTCATACCCGGCGGCACTGGCGACACCCAATCCATTGAACGGAATGTTCCAGACGAGTTTCTCCCAATGGGCACGGGCGAGATTGTCCGTAATCTGGCACGGCACGCCAGCACGACGCAGGCTTGCAGCAACCTGCTCGGTGCGAGGTTCGGGCGGGCGCTGGTACTCGCCAAGCACGATCAATCCGTGATCCAGATGGTGAATTTCACCCGGGGCGACGCGGTTCAAACAAACGAAGCAAAGGCCGCCCAGAATCTGAGTCGCTGGGATCAGACGCGCAAGCTGATCCTCGTTGCCCAATCCATTTTGCAGCGTGATCACAACCGTTTGGGGACCGATCAACGGCGGCAACAACGCGGAGAATTGATCGTTCGCCGTGGTCTTCAGGGCAATGAACACCACCTCGCACACCCCGATGTCCGACGGGAAACGGGCACACCGCGGGCGCGCGGTGAAATCACCGGCAGGACTGTGAACGCGCACCCCTTGGCGCCGCACCGCGTCGTAATCCGAGCGCAGGAGAAAATGAACCTCGTGTCCATCGCGACACAATTGCGCGCCGTAATAGCTGCCCACCGCCCCGCAGCCAACGATGGCGGTTTTCATGGCACCTGAAAGAACACGGCATCGCTCGAATACCCAGCCAGCCGGACACCCAAACTTCTGACCAGGCGTATTGGGAATTCGGGTTCGCGGGGATTTGCGCCGCCTCGCTCCATCGTGGAAAACAAAAAAAGGCACGCCGGGGTCGCCGGAGTGCCTTGGAAATCTACCGGGGATTACTTGGCGCCGAGGATGGCGTCCTTACAGGCCTTGGCGACGCGGAACTTCACGACGCGTTTGGCGGCAATCTGGATTTGCTCGCCAGTGGCGGGATTGCGGCCGATGCGAGCCTTGCGATTCACGAGCACCAGCTTGCCGAGACCCGGCAGCGTGAAGGTGTTCTTGGCGTTCTTGTAGGCCAGCGCGGCGATGTGCTCCAGGATCTCGGTCGCCTGCTTCTTCTTGATGCCAGCCTTGTCAGCGATCTCCGCTGCGATTTGGGATTTGGACAGTGCTTTAGCCATAATGTTGGTGTGTGTAGTGTGTTGTCAGTTGTTGTCGGTTCGATTCAAAAAGTCATTCGACTTGGCTCGAATTAAGGGTTTTCACCGGAAAGGTGCAAGCACAATCTGCAAAAATAATAGCGATAAATCCGCCCGTTGGCGGGCCCTCCGGCACGTTTGCACACAGCCGGGGCTTGACTTGCTTTTGCGTTCTTCCAACATCGCCTCGTGGCCCTGTTCACCATCCAGAACGAATTCCGCTATGACATCGTGCGGAAGATTTTTGAAGGCGGCATGGGCGTGGTGTATGAGGCGGAACAACTCGGCACGCGCAATTTCGTAAAGCGCGTGGCCATCAAGGTGGTCCGTTCCAACTACGCCAGCCAGAAGACCTTCATTGAGAACTTCATCGGCGAAGCCAAGCTCGTCGCGGACCTGATTCACACGAACATTGTCCAAACCTATCACTTGGGCGAGGCCAACGGCGTGTTCTTCATCGCCATGGAACTGATCCGCGGCGTCAACCTCGAACAGTTCGGACAACAAATCACTGACAAACGCCGGGTCCTGCCCAAGGAACTGGCCGTGTTTATCACCAGTCGCGTGGCGCGCGGCCTGGCCTACGCCCATGCCAAAACCGACAAGGATGGCCGTCCGCTCGGTATCGTCCACCGCGATGTAAGCTTCAAGAACATTATGATCGCCTTTGAGGGCGACGTGAAGTTGACGGATTTTGGAATCGCCAAGGCCCGCGGTTTTCTGACCGACCAGGAGGGGGAAATCATCGCCGGCAAGGCCGATTACATGAGCCCCGAACAGGCGAATTTCCAGATCACCGATAAGCGCTCGGACCTCTTCTCTGCCGGGGTCGTGCTGGCCCATCTGCTGCTGGGTAAAAACATCTTCAAGGGCGCCAGCGCCGAGGAATCGCGCCAGCGCGTCATGAACCTGCCACTGCCCGATTTTCGGACTCTGGACGCACGGGTGGACGACCGCCTCAACGAGATTCTGCACCGCTGCCTCACCCGCGAGCTCAATCAGCGCTACGCCACCGCCGATGAATTGATGTACGATCTTGAATACTACATTTATCACAGCGGATACGGACCGACGAACGAGACCCTCGGCAAGTTTATCCGGGAGTTGTTCGGCCAGTTTAACCCGTCCACCGTCGAGCACACCCGGGGGAACACCGAAGCCCTCGCAGAAGCCGCCCGCATCCATGCCAAGGTTTGAACGGCCATGAAGCGATCCGCCCCCCGTTCGGTGGTCAACCTCGGCCTGCTGCAGTCGGCCTGCTCCCCTGATCCGCAAGCAAACCTCCGCCGGACGCTGATCATGGCCGAACGCGCGGCGCGGCAGGGTGCGCAAATCATCTGCACGCAGGAATTATTTCGCTCCCAGTACTTCTGCCAGAGCGAAAATTACGCTAATTTCAAGCTCGCCGAGCCGATTCCCGGACCGAGCACCAGGGCCTTTCAGAAACTGGCGCGCCAACATAAGGTCGTGATCATCGCGTCGCTCTTCGAGAAACGCGCCGCCGGCGTTTATCACAACACCACGGCGATCATTGACGCCGATGGTTCTTTGCTGGGCAAGTATCGGAAGATGCACATTCCCGACGACCCGCTTTACTACGAGAAGTTTTATTTCACGCCCGGCGATCTTGGCTTCCAGGCTTGGGAGACGCGCTACGGTAGAATTGGCGTGTTGATTTGCTGGGACCAGTGGTATCCCGAAGGCGCGCGGCTGACGGCATTGCGCGGCGCTCAGATACTTTTCTATCCCACTGCCATCGGCTGGCATCCCGCGGAGAAACTCAAGCACGGCGAAAAGCAGCATGGCGCCTGGGAACTGATCCAACGCAGTCACGCGGTGGCCAACGGCTGTTACGTGGCCGTGGCCAATCGCATTGGTCGCGAGAAGCTTGCCGACGTAGGCGGCGACGGCATCGAGTTTTGGGGACAAAGCTTTGTCGCCGGCACCTCCGGTGAGTTGCTGGCCAAGGCAAGCACGAACAAGGAGGAGATTCTCGTTGTGCCCGTTGACCTCGCGAAGGTTGACACCACGCGCACCCACTGGCCCTTCCTGCGGGATCGCAGGGTTGATGCTTACGGCGAGCTGACCAGCAGGTTGATTGACTGACAGGGGTGAAACTTCACGTTCAGCGCCGCGCCGGTTCGGTTCTCCTTGATGTCGCGGAGTCGCGACGCCGTGATGGAAGGTGGGCCTTCAGCCTGCCGAGGGCTCAGAATGCAAATGTCTTCGATTCCCAGAGGTGCGGCGGTGAGTTTCAGGTTTGCGTTGTGATGACGGAGCAGGACCCAGTGGAGAATGCGGTTCTTCTGAAATCACGCCCACAGCGCCTAAAGCGAATGATCCCTGCCTGATCACCTTGAGCGCCACGCGCCGGCGCACCGGTTCGGTCTGCTCCGCGACATAGACCACGCCGCAGCCACCTTCGCCGACGCGTTCGAGCAGTCTGTAACGTCCGAGCGTCTGGCCCACGGCTTCGTCCGGCGCATCGGCGAGATCGAGCTTGATAGTGGGCCGAGCGGCTTCGGCTTGAGTGGGCACAAGGTTGTCCGGCTGGTCGTGCGCGGCGAGCAGGGCGTCAAGGCGTGCGCGCAAGGCCATGACCTCGCCGCACTCGCGGTCGAGCCAAGCGATCCGTTCAACGGCGGGCTTGGTGAGGACCAAACTGAACAGGAGTTCTTCGCGAGTGGGATTCATGAGAAGGTGTTCGTGAATTGGATCAGTCTGGGATTTGACAATAGATAGCATCTATTCCAAAGTGCCAGCGATGAACATTGCGTTGACCAAGCATTTTGAAGAATTGATCGCGCGCCTGGTTGGCAGCGGGCGTTACAACAACTCCAGCGAAGTGGTGCGCGCCGGCTTGCGCATCCTGGATGCGGAGGAGAAAGCGGTGGCGGCAGGCTCATTTCCACCCGGCTCGTTGCGCCATCTCTACACCAAGACCGAGAACCGCACCGAGCGCCGCACCGCCAAGGCTTCCACGCTGAAGGTGGAGGCGCAATGAAGCAGTGGGAGATCTGGACCTGCGACTTTGCCGAAGCCGGGCCGCATCCGGCGGTCATCGTCAGCCACCCGGATCGCGTCGCCCGCGCACCGCTGGTCAACGTGCTGATCGGCTCCAGCCAGAAGGCAAGCCGTCCGGCGCGGGAAAATGAAGTGGTGTTGAACGGGGCGGACGGCCTCGACTGGGAGACGCTGGTGAAGTGCGACCTGATGTATCTGGTGGAGAAAGAGCGGTTGTATCGGCGTCGGGGCAGCGTCGGTACAGTGCGTCGCCGTGCGCTCGTGCAACGCCTCAATGCCTGTTTCGGTTTCACGCTGGTCTGAGCGATCAATCGCATCACCCCTGATTTGCGAGATTCCCGCCGCAGAATCCCAACGGGATTCCGGCTTACAGCCCAGGGTTGCGAGGCACGAGCTACCCTGGAAAATCGGATTGGAATCTCCGCCAACCCCAACGGGGTTGCGGCGATTGGTGGTGCAAGGATGGACGCAACCCCGTTGGGGTTGTGACGAATGACGACGCGTGTCCCAGGGTAGCCTCGTGAACTCGGCAACCCTTGGGCTTTGGGATGGAATCCCGTTGGGATTCGGCGGCGCAGATGCGCTCAAGGCGTGGTGCAAAAGCGGTGGAGGACCACCGCACTCCAAGACGCTTCGCGAATGCCGCAGCCGCCGGGAAGTCCGCCAGGTCTTGGAGTGCGCCGGGAAGTCCGACGCGACGGCGCTTTCGATCGGGCGGTCCGCGGCCGAACTTCGACTGCTTACCGCGCGCGCCCTGCCGCCTTCACTTGCGGCATATCTCACGGTCTTGGCAGTAAGAGTTGGGTGGTTCAATCTCGGCTATTGTCCAGGCCCCGTCTTCGTCAGCGCGAGTCGGCGCACTCGGCCGTCGCTGGTCGTCAACCCAGTCACCGTTCCGCCGGTTCCGCGGGTGAAGGTGAACGTGGCGAAGTTGAAGAGGGTAAACGTATCGCGCATCAACGGTCGGAGCGTCACCGGTTCGCCGCGGGCCGAGCGCAACTCGAGTTTGCCGTCGTCCGTGACCACCACTCGAAAGGTCGCCTCGAGTTCACTGCTGAAAAAGGCTCCAACAAACGCCGCCAGTTCCTCACGGGTCTGGGTCGGCGCTACGACGCGCTTGAACTTCGCCACGGGGAGCGTGGGTGAAAGCACATGCAACTCCTGCACACCACCGGACGCGACGGCGGGGAACGCGATTTGTGCGCTGGTTTCACCGGCGCGAAAACGTCCTCCGCCGATCGGCACCAACGCATCGGAGCTGCCCCCCGCCATCAGCTTGCCGTCTTTGATCGAGAACCGGCGCACTTCGTCGGTCAACTCGTTCCAGTAAGCGCCCTCCAGGGCCTTCAACTCCTGCTCGCTCATCGCCACTGCGGGTGGCAGTGGTTCAAACACCCCCGGTCCCAACACGATCTCCGCCACTTTGCGCGTGAGCATCCACGGCTGCATGGTGCTGAGATTGCAGAACACCGCGATCGCCAGATCGTGCTCTGGGAAGCGCACGACGTCGGATCGATAGCCAGCATCCGCGCCGTTATGCCCAACTTCGATCACACCGCGGGGCTTCGCTGTGATGAGGCCGAGGCCGTAGCCTGTCGTGGTGCCGTTGTTCAACTGACCGGATACCAACATCGCCTCGACGAACGCGCGCCCACCGACGCGGGGTTCGACAAAGTTTTGCTCCCACTTCAGGAGGTCACCCACCGTCGTAAACAGGCTCGTAGCGCCATCCGTGTCGAAAATTGGAATGCTGATCGCCCAGCGACCGCCAGATCGTGGCCGATACGCCGAAGTGCGCCCGCGCACGACCTCGGTGTGGTCGTTATGGAAATGCGTGGCGCGCATGTCGAGCGGGGCGAAGATTCGCGCGGCGGCGAAATCACGCAACGACTGCCCCGAGACCCGTTTCACCACCACGGCCAGCAGGGTGAACCCCGTGTTGCAGTAAACAAACTCTTCGCCCGGCGCGAAGTTCAGCGCCCGTTGACGCGCTGCGATGGCGAGCACGTCTGCTTCCGTAATGACATCGTCCTCACGCCACCCTGCCAGTCTCAAGAGAGACCACTGATCCCGCAGGCCGCTCGTATGATGCACCAGATGCGCCAGCGTGATAGTGTGTCCATAGTCCGGTAACTCTGGAACGTAGCGGCGAATGTCATCCGTCCACGACAGTTTGCCGTCCGCGACCAGCAACGCGACCGCCGCCGCTGTGAACTGCTTGGAGATTGAGGCGATGTGAAAGATGGAGTCCGGCGTATTCGGCACATCGTATTCGAGGTTGGACATGCCATACCCGCGCGCGAAGACCACCTGGCCGCCCCGGCTCACCCCAACGACGCAACCGGGCGAGCGCGTGTTGTCCCACTCGGCAAAAACCCCGTCGATCTGTTTGACCACGGCGGCCTCAAGCGGCGCGGCGGAATGAGTTGCCTCCGCCGCGAGGAGTGGAAGAGGAGGTAACGAAAGAACCGCCCCGAGCACGAGCAGCCACGCGGCGCTGCAGGTCGCGCGACGGAGAAGTCGTCGGCGAGAAAGGAGTTCGATGGGTCGTGACGCTGATTCTTGGAGTAGGTGTGTGTTCATGGTTTGTTTGGGCGGAAAGCACAATTCAGAGGTTGCTCATGCGCGGGGAGCAGGGCTGCGAGGCGCTGGCTCAGGGCTGGGTCGCCGTCACATTCGGCGTCGAGCCACGTCGCGCGTTTCGCAGCGGGCTTGCCCAATGCAAGCTGTAAAAGGAGTTCTTCGCGGCTTGAGTTCATGGCTGCTTGGTCTCCGCATTCTCCTTCGCCTCCGCTGCGTTGATCTCCTCCCACGACGGCGCGCGCCAGACCTGCCACGGTGCGCCGACGAGGATCACGTCGCCATCGGCACTCCATCTGGTCGCAAACAGATAGGAACCGGTGCCGGCCAAGGTCAGCAGTTCCTGCCGCGTGCCGACATCCCAGAGCTTGACGGCTTCGCGTCCACCGAACGCGGAGATCAACCGTCGTCCATCGGGGGAGAAGGCGATGCCGCCCACCGCATTCAGGTGGCCGTGGATGGTTTCGATCAATTCGCCTTTGGCGGGATCAAACAACCGGACCTGACCAGCATTGTTGGACGAAGCCACCAGTCCGCCATCGGGAGAAACGGCGAGCATAGAGAAACTCGCTTTCACGGGAACACGGCGTGGCGCCCGGTCAGCGTGGACCAGATCGTAGAAGAGGATTTCATGGCCGTTGCCCGTTGGCCTCACCACGACCATGACCTGCCCCCCCGCGGCAAAGGCCGAATCGCTAATCCGCCCCTCATGGGACGCCACCATCTGCCCGGTTTCGACGTTCCAGACCCGCAGGGAACGCCGATCCTGGGTCGCAGCCGCCAGATAGGAACCCTCTTCACTGAAGCGAAACTGGACGACCCCGGGGACATCGCTCCGCAGTTCGATCCGGCGGCCGGGCGTCGCGAGGCTCGTGACATAAACGGAGGCCGAGTTGGTGCCTTCGCTCCACGCCAGAAGCTGGCGCGCGGCATTGTAAGTCGCCCCGTTCGGCCGTGCGGCGGAATCCAGCGTGACGGCTCCGCGTTGGATCAACTCGGCCCCTCGGAGTTCGCTGACGAGGATCTGGTTCGTGCCATTCCAGAGGCACAGGAGGTTGGTGCCAAACTTGCCCAGCACGTTGGTGGAGGAACTGATCTCCGACAGGAGCACCGGGGTGGAGTCACCTTTCAGGTCCATTATCTCCGGCGACCGGCCCGGAGGCAGCAACAACACGCGCGCTTGATCCAGCGGGAGAACCTGATTTCCACCGAGGTTCTCGGGCAGGCGGCGATAGCCATCCGTGGCGCTCTTCCCCTCCGCCGGCCACAGCATGAGATTGCCGTCCTTGCCCGCGCTCGCGAGGAGTTGAGCAGCCGCCGAGATCGCGACGCCATGAATCTCGTCGCTATGCCCGCGCAGCACCTTGGTTTCGGTCCAGGTGCCCGTATCCCAGAAGCGGATGGACTGATCGCTCGCGGCGGAGATCAACCGTCGGCCATCCTGGGAAAACGCCAACTTACCCACCCAACCGGTGTGTCCGTCGAGCCGCACGAGGAGCCGGCCGGTCGCGGCTTCCCAGATGCGGATGGTCGGATCTTCGAATCCCGATCCCGAAGCCAGCAGCCGTCCGGCCGGCGAGAGGGCCATGGCGGATAGTCCCGCGTCGCGGTGCGGTTCGGTCTGCCAGAGTTCCTTGCCGGTGGTCAGATCGAGGCACTGAATGCTGACGCGGTAGTTCGAGTCGTCGGAACGCGCCAGATACAGACGCCGGTTGTCGGGCGAGAGCCGGGCGGCACCAAAGAAAGGTTGGAAGCTCCGATGTGTCGGATGACGGCTCTCAATTTGAGTAGAGGCCACATCCACCACCCACACGGCGTCGCCGAGTTCGGGGCTAGATGCGGCATAGATGACCAGCTTGGAACCATCCACCGAAAACGCCAGATTACGGACGTCCCACTCGCCCTGATCAGGCGCGCGCCAGAGGATGGTATCCCGACCGGAGTCGAGGTCATACAAGCTGACCACTTTGCGTTCGGAGGTGGCCGCCAGAAGATTGCGATGGGGAGAGAAGGCAACATGCGCCGAGGCTTGCTTGCGATCGGTGAGCGCGCGCAGCAGTCGCCGGCCCGGGACATCCCACAACTCCACGCGTCCGTCATACCAACCCACGGCCAGGCGCGTGCCATCCGGTGAGAAGCTGACATCGAATCCGCGCGTCGTCGGCCGGTTGGTGAGCGTGACGAGGGCGCTGCTGCGGGTCAGTTGCCAGAGATAGCGCCACTCCCAGCCACGGAGGTCTTCCTCGCCCGGCTGCGGGCGGTGCCACTCCAGCAGCCGGCGCGCTCGACCGAGGTTGTTCAGCTTCAGCGATTGTTGGGCGAGGTTCATGTCCGCCGCGTAGAGCAACCGACGCGATTGCTGCTGGCTCTCGGTGGCTCGCTGCTTCTCGGTCTCGGCTCTCTTCTGTTCTGCGACCGCCCGCGCTTGAGCGGTCAGCGCTTCTTCCGCCTTTCGGTCGGCCACCCTACGCTGTTCCGCCTCGCCGGCTTGCGCCGCCACCGCCTCGCGCTTGGCCTGCGTGGCCCGCACCGACTGCCAGGTGCTGGCGATGATTCCGAGCAACAGGGCAAGGGCCACGGCCGCGCCGGCGGCAAAGGTCACCTTGTTCCGGCGAAACGCTTTCTGGAACCGGTAAGCGGTCGAGGGCGGCCGGGCGACCACCGGCTCGTTGTTGAGATGCCGCTTGAGGTCGGCGGCCAGTCCATTGGCCGTCTCGTAGCGGCGTTGGCGGTCCTTCTCCAGGCACTTCATCACGATCCAGTCGAGATCGCCCTTGAGCTGGTGGATCGTCTCCTTAACTCGTAGCAGCCGACGTGAGTCGGCTCTGACTTCCTCCTCGGTCGTTGGCTTGCTGCCGGAAGATTTGAGCGAACTCACGTTCGCTGCTACCAGCGTTTGGCTGAGCTTCGTGCTCGGGCGCGGCGGCTCCTTCTCCCGAATCGTCTTGCGCATCGCGTCGATGCCCGAGGCCATCAGTTCCTTCGCATCGAACGGCGTGCTGCCGGCCAGCAGTTCGTAAAGCAACACGCCCAGGCTGTAGATGTCGCTGCGGGTGTCGATGTCCAAGCCGCTCATCTCGGCCTGTTCCGGGCTCATGTAAGCCGGCGTCCCGATGAACTGGTGGAGTTGGGTATACACCGTGGCGTCGGTGAGACGGCCCTCGGTGGCCTTGGCGATGCCGAAGTCGATGACCTTGGGCACCGGCACCCCGTCGTGCAGCGTGACCAGGATGTTCGAGGGCTTGATGTCGCGGTGGATGATCCCCTTCTGATGCGCGTGCTGGATGGCGTGGCAGACCCGGATGAAGAGATCGAGCCGTTCCTTGGTGCTGAGATTGGCCTGATCGCAGTAGTCGGTGATCTTGATCCCTCGCACCAACTCCATGACGAAGTAGGGGCGGCCCACGTCGGTGGTGCCGGCATCGAGGACCTTGGCGATGTTGGGATGGTCCATCAGGGCGAGCGCCTGTCGCTCGGCCTCGAAGCGGGCGACGACCTGCTTGGTGTCCATGCCCAGCTTGATGACCTTCAGGGCGACCCGTCGCCGCACCGGCTCGGTCTGTTCGGCGACATACACCACGCCGCACCCGCCTTCGCCCACCTTCTCCAGCATCTTGTAACGCCCGATTTGTTGACCGACCGTTTCGTCCTCGGGCTCGTCGGCAAATTCAATCTTCATCGTCACCTTGGCCGGTGGTGCCGGTTCAGCCAAAGCGCCGCCGGTTTGTTCGTGCGCGGCGAGCAGGGCTTCAAGGCGTTGACGCAGAGCAGAGTCACTGGCGCAGGCTTGTTCCAGGAAAGCACGGCGAGCGACACCGGGTGGCAGTTCGACAGCGGCGCGGAACAGCGCTTCTTCGCGTTCTTGTGGCAATGGCATGGTTGACCGGGGTTGGTGCATTCAATCCTATATGCGTATTCGCCGGATGAAAAGTATGAAGAAATTGTTGTGATTTACTTTTGGCGATGATTCTGCGCATGAACAGGGCGAAGCCTATGAATACATCCGAATTCAAATTCTATTGTTCTCACTGCGACCAACCCTTGAAGTGCGATCCGTGCCACGCGGGCCGGCAGATTCAATGTCCCGCCTGCAATCACCTCATCCGCATTCCCAATCCGCCGCCGGGCACGGGGTTCACTCATATCGAACCCCAATCCGGACATACGTGGGATACCTACTTGCCCAAGGGCAAAAAGGCCTGAGTCGCCGCGCGCGAATGTTCCGTTGGCAGAGAGCCGTGAAAGCAGAGGACGATGTAGGGAGTCGCTAACTTGTCGCCGTGCATCGGAGGAGAATTGGAACTCATTGCCGCGTTTGCCGCGGAGCACGGAGGTCAGGGGAGCTTCCCCGGACGCATCTCGACCATCAACCAGGCCCGTGCGTAAGCCCACCATTGCTTGGCCGTCGGCACGGCAATGCCGAGGGCGCGGGCGGCTTCCTCGAAGCTCATCCCCACGAAGTACCGCAGTTTCACCAATTCCGCCTTGCGCGAATCCAGCCGGGCAAACTTGTCCAGCGCTTCATTGACGGCGAGCAACTGGTCGTCGTCGGCCATTGGAGAAGGGATTTCGATTTCATCCACATCCAGGGGCGTGACACCGCCGCCGCGTTTGGCGGCCACACGGCGGCGTGCGCGTTCGATGAGGATGCGGCGCATGGCCTCAGCGGCGGCGGCGAAGAAGTGGACGCGGTTCTCAAACTGCCGCGAAGCATCCCCTGCCAGGCGCAGCCAGGCTTCGTGGACGAGCGCGGTGGCTTGCAGGGTTTGGCTGGGTTTCTCCATCGCCATCCGGGAAGCGGCGAGCTTGCGCAACTCCTCATACACCAGCGGGAGCAGTTGATCGGCGGCTTTGGGATCGCCCGCATCAATGGCGCTGAACAATTGGGTGGCGTCGGGCATGCCGCCATCATGCGCCGACGGTCGCGGAAAGCGAGCGCAGATGTAAACGCTTACTGCTGCCGGGCGCGGTAGAATCCAGCGGGAGAGGGCGGGTTGGTATCTTGAAACTGTGCGGAACCATTCGTGCCGATCAGTAAACCGCTTAGATTCGTCCAGGGGCCGGTGAGTTCCAAGGCCCGCTCGATGGCCCAGGAGGAACTGGGCGCAGCCGACACTGTCAGATTCACCTTCGGCGGGATGGTGGACAAGAGTTGGATAGCGATATCAGGCCGCCAAACCGGAAAAGTTGATGTCCATCGTTCCAGATTGTCATAAGTGGCCTCAGCCGGTGGCCGCGTGCCATCGTTGTATTGAAACACGGTTAAAAACACGTCACTGCCAGATATTATCGGAACTCCCACATCAGTCCCCGTGTGTAAATGCATGCCCGACGCGGCTTCCAGTTCCATCTCGGTGAGGGTGCGGTCAACGCTGGGCGTATCCACCGCGCTGCGTTCATATAGCACCGCGTAATGGTTTGCCTTGTCCAGGATCCGGGTCGTGATGATGACATGCGGATTGATTCGCGTCACGGCCAAGGCCATGACCACATTCGTATCCCTGGTGACGGCCCTTTCGTGGAAGAAATGGCCGTGCCTTTCGGGCACGGACAAGCTGGGTTTGCAGAGATGGATGAAATCATGTCCCTTAAACAAGACATATGCGGCGCTGGAGGCGCTACTCCATACAACCAAACCGGCCATCGTAGCGTGCTCATTCAGATCGACCAAATCCACCCGCCATTCCATGGTCTGGCCGTTGAGAACACTCCAGCTTCGGCCAAGCCACCCGTACGCTTCGGTATCGGCAAGGTCTCTGTGCATGGTGTTCACGCCCGGCCAATACCCCCACACCTTGAACTGCTGGTTGGTTTCGGTCAATTTCACCTGGCCTGTGTGGCCTTCGGGAATCCACCCGGTTACTTGATTGTCGTTGAAATTGTCGATGACCACGTTGGTCGTTACCAGTCCCGGCCGCACGACATAGAGGCGGGCCACGGCACTGGTTCTCGTGCCCGTGAGGTTGGTAACAACCACGCGAAAGTCACCCGCGTCCCACGGCTGCACGTTGGCCAGCACCAGGGCGGCATTGGTGCGGTCCGCGAGATTGGAAAAACCAGTGCCCGGGTCTTTCTGCCACTGGTAAGCGAGCGGGTCCATGCTGCTTGCCCCGACCTGGAAGGTTATGGTCGTGCCGGGCGCGGTGGCTTGGGGTGTGGGCTGGTTGGTGATGACGGGTTGGCCCCAGCTAGTCCCGAGTGCGCCCAGGATGATTCCAGCCGCCAGAAAGCTTAGTTTGATTTTCATGGTCTTATCTTTTGGGTCTGGCGTTGCGGTTTTCTGCCTCAATCCGGTTCGCCAAAGTTAGTCGTGTCACCGGTCCAAGGCGTTTTCTGCCGCCCAATCACGCCACGGGTTTTGAAAACCCCTCCCAGTCTCGCGTGGCTGGATTGCCGGCGGGTTACATTTTCCTCAGGCGATAGAACCGGGTGCCGCCGGCAGGGGTGTTGGTGAGCGTGAAGTGCGCGCCGATCACCGCCGGCACGTTCGTGGAATCAAGCCAGGTTACGGGCGGCCTTAAGTCGATCGTTGATTGCAGCGTGAACCAATCCGCATTCGTGGGCCACGAGAGGATGAGTTCATTGCCGTTGGACCTGGCCTTCAATGTGGGCAGCAACTGCACGCCGCCGAGGAGCGCCACGGTCTGAAAGTGTCCAGCCGCGATCGCCGTCACCCCGCTCAAGACCTGACCTCCCAGGGTGACTGGATTTTCGATTGCGGTCGAAAGGTCGGAGCTTGCCTTAGCTCCCCACCTCACCACTGTTCCGTCGTCTTTTAAGGCCACGGTGTGACTGCCTCCGGCCTCAAACAGGCCGTCTCCCGCCGCAATCGCCGTCACCCCGCTCAAGACCTGGCCTCCCAGGGTGACTGGACTTGCGATTGCAAAATCCGAGCCGTCTGTCGGTAGAGTGCCTGTCACTTGGCCCTCGCGGTTGTATCCCCACGCCACGACCGTGCCGTCGTTCTTTAAAGCTACGGTGTGAGCCGATCCCGCTGCAATCGCCGTCACGCCGCTCTGCGCCGCGACGGGAACCGTCGTTTGGTCCAAGCTGCCCCACGACACGACGGAGCCGTCGTTCTTCAAGGCCACGGTGTGATTACCTCCGGCCGCAATCGCGATCACCGCGGTCAAGATCTGACCTCCCAGCGTGACCGGACTTGCTGTTGCCGCATACGGGCCGCCAACGGGTGCCCAAGTCCCCGTGACTTGGCCGTTTTCATTGCCTCCCCAGGCCACCACCGTGCCGTCGTTCTTCAAGGCCACGGTGTGATAGCTTCCCGCCGCAATCGCGATTACCCCATTCAAGACCTGACCTCCCAGTGTGACCGGACTTGCTGTTGCAGAATACGGAAAACCTTCAGTTGCTGGAGTTCCTGTCACTTGACCGTGATCGTTGCGCCCCCAGGCCACCACCGTGCCATCATCCTTCAACGCCACGGTGTGACCATTACAGCCAAAGTCGCAAGCACCCCCCGCTGCAATCGCCGTCACCCCGCTCTGTGCCGCGATGGGCTCTGTCAGGCCGCTGTGATTGCCACCCCAGCCCACCACCGAGCCTTCACTCTTCAAGGCCACGGTGTGGGCTGCCGACGCGACCGCCACCACCCCGCCCTGTGCCGCGTGGGGTATCGGCGTCTGGCCATGGCTGTTCCATCCCGAGGCCACCACAGTGCCGGGTGCTGCTTGAGCGATGCTGGCTGGGGGCGAGGAGCAAAGTAGGAGGAGCGTCGCCGCGAAAGCCAGGCGAAGGGGTTGATGTTTCATAATTTGACGGTGTTTCATCGGCTTTTGTTTTTTTGGGCGACGGGCGCCAGATTTGTCGTGTCATGGTCCAAGGCGTTTTCCGCCGCCCAATCACGCCACGAGTTTCGAAGTTTTTTTTGGAGGAGAGCGGACTGGGGAGAACTGGTGGGAAGTCTCCGGCAGGAGCGGAATATCTCTTGCAACGCGGGAACAAAAATCTGGCGAAGCTTCGTAGGAGTGACATCAGGCGTGATGTGGTGGAAGGAAGAAGATGCCGCTGCTCTGGAGTTGGGAGAAATCAATCGCGACCGAGTGCTACGAAGATGTCGCTCCTCTCGGAGCTACGGGCGAGCGGCTGTTCGGCCAGTCCCAACGGGATTCAAAGTGTCGAACGCTGGGACTGGGGGCAAACCGGTTCAGGTTCAGGGTTTCTTAATTCCCGTTTTCTCTTTCGCCTCCGCTGCGGCGATCTCCTCCCAGGACGGTGCGCTCCAGGCCTGCCCCGGCGAGCCGGCGAAGATCACGTCCCCATCAGCACTCCATCCTGCCTTCAGAACTGAGCCAGTGCCGGCCAAGGTCAGCAGTTCCTGCCGCGTGCCGACATCCCAGAGCTTAACGGCTTCCCGCCCCCCCGACGCGGAAATCAAGCGTCGTCCATCCGGGGAAAAGGCGAGGCCGAAGGCCGCGTTCAAGTGGCCGTCCAGAGTCCCGATCAACTCGCCCTTGGTTGGATCAAACAACCGAATCTGACCGCCACCGGTGGAGGAAGCCACCAGCCTACCATCGGGCGAAACCGCCAGATGATCTGAGAATTGCTTCCCGCGAACACGCTGCGGTGCCCGGTCGGGATATGCCAGATCGTAGAATCCGATTTCATGGTCGTTGCCCCGTGCGAGGGCTGCGACCAGCACCCGCCCGCCGGCGGCAAAGCTTGCAGCATGGAAGCGCTGGTTGATTGAAACCACGATCTGCCCCGTTTGGACGTGCCAGACGCGTAGCGTGTCCCGCGCCTCCCACTCCTTAATCCAAGCCGCCAGATAATTTCCATCCTCACTGAAGCGCAAGGGAACCAGCCCCGGAACATCGCTCCTAAGTTCAGTTCGACGACCGGGCTCTGCGAGGCTCGCCAGATGAAGCGAAGTGGAGGAAGCCGCTTCGGTCCACGCCAGGAACTGCCGCGCCGGGTTGTAGGCGAATCCGGTCGGGCGCATGCCGGAATCCAGCGTGATGGCTCCGCGTTGAACGAACTCCGCACTGCGCAACTCGCGGACGACGATTTGGTTGGTTCCGTCCCAGTGGCAAAGTGCGTTGGTGCCAAACCAGCCCAGGACATTGGCGGACGCTCCGACCTCAGGCAGCGAAAGCCGCGGGGAGTCGCGCTTGAGATCCACCAGCTCGGGCGGCTGGCCCGGAGGCAACAACAACACGCGCGAGTGGTCCAGTGGCAGGACCGGATCACTCCCGAGACGGCGGTATCCATCGGTGACGCTCTTGCCATCTTCCTTCCACAACACAAGGTCTCCGTCCTTGCTCGCGCTCGCGACGAGTTGCGCTGACTCCGAAATCGCAACGGCATAAACCTCGTCGGTGTGGCCGCGCAGAACCATTGGTTCGTCCCGACTGTTTATATCCCAGATGCGGATGGTTTGATCGGTCGCTGCGGAGATCAGCCGTCGGCCGTCCCGGGTAAATGCCAGTTTGCAAACCCAACCGGTGTGTCCGTCGAGTTGGCGGAGCAGTTGGCCGGTTGCGGCCTCCCAGACACGGATGGTGGGATCTTCATGTCCCGAGCCGGAAGCCAGCACCCGTCCGTCAGGTGAGAGGGCCAGCGTGGTCAGCCCGTGATCCTGTTGCGGTTCGGTCTGCCAGAGCTCCTGGTCCGTGGCGAGGTCGAGGCACTGGATGTTGTAGCGGCGGTTCGAAGCTTCGGAACGAGCCACATACAGACGCCGGTTGTCGGGGGATAGCTGAGCGGCTCCAAAATAATTCTCACGACTGTCAAGGGTCGGATGGCGGCTTTCGATCTGAGAGGACGCCACATTCACCAGCCAGACTTGGTCTCCATAGGAGCCGGTTGATGTTCCGCGCTTGTCGTAGGCTGTTCCGGCGTAGATCACCACCCTTGAACCATCCTGAGAAAACGACAGATCACGCACGTCCCATGCGCCTGGGTAGGGTGCCCGCCAGAGCAGTGATTGCCGGTCGGAGTCGAGGTCGTACAGAGTGACCACATTGGGTTCGGAGGTGCCCGCCAGAAGATTCCGCACCGGCGAAAAAGCCAATCGTCCCGGGTGGCGGTCCGTCAAAGCCCGAATCCATCGCCTGCCCGGGACATCCCACAAGTCCACGCGTCCGTCCCACCAACTCACCGCCAGCCGGGTGCCATCCGGGGAGAAGCTGACGGAGATTCCGGGCGTCGGCCGGTTGGTGAGCGTGACGAGGGCGCTGCTGCGGGTCAGTTGCCAGAGATAACGCCACTCCCATCCGCGGAGGTCTTCCTCGCCGGGTTGCGGCCGGTGCCGCTCCAGCAACCGGCGCGCTTTGCCGAGATTGTTCTGCTTGAGCGACTGTTGGGCGAGATTAATGTCCGCTGCGTAGAGGAACCGGCGTGAATTCTGTTCGCTCTCGGAGGCTTTCCGCGCCTGGGCGTCGGCGCGTCGCTGCTCGTCCTCCGCTTTCGTTTGCGCAGTTTGGGCAGCAACACGTTGCTGGAATTCCCCCTTGGTTGCCCGGGTCGCCCGGATCGCCTGCCAGGCGCTGACACCTATGCCCGCCACCAACGCCACCGCGACCACCGCCCCGGCCGTGAAGACCAGCTTGTTCCGCTGCCATGCCTTCTGCAACTTGTAGGTCGCGCTGGGCGGACGCGCGACAACCGGTTCGTTCGCCAGATGGCGCTGGATGTCCGCTGCGAGCCCGTTAGCCGTTTCGTATCGGCGCGTGCGATCCTTCTCCAGGCACTTCATGACAATCCAATCCAGGTCGCCCCGGAGCAGCGCGATGGATTCCTTGACTCGTAGCAGCCGACGTGAGTCGGCTCTGACTTCTTCCTCGGTCGCGAGCTTGCGGCCGGGGGATTTGAGCGAACTTACGTTCGCTGCTACAAGCGTTTGACTCAGCTTGGTTGAAGGACGCAACGGCTCCTTCTCACGAATGATCTGCCGCAGCGCGTCGAGACCACCCTTCATCATCTCCTTCGCATCAAACGGCGTCTGGCCCACCAATAATTCGTAAAGCAAAACGCCCAGGCTGTAGATGTCCGCCCGCGTATCAATGTCCAATCCGCTCATCTCCGCCTGCTCCGGGCTGATATACGCCGGTGTGCCGATGAACTGCTGGAATTGCGTGAAAACGGTCTTGTCCGTCAGTTCGCCCTGCGTGGCCTTGGCGATGCCGAAGTCAATCACCTTGGGCACCGGCACCCCATCATGCAGTGTGACAAGAATGTTCGAGGGTTTGATGTCCCGGTGGATCATACCCTTCTGGTGGGCGTGCTGGATGGCCTGGCAAACGAGAATGAACAAGTTCAGCCGTTCGCGCGTGGGCAACTGGTTCTGGTCGCAGTACTCCGTGATCTTGATCCCGCGAACCAGTTCCATCACGAAGTAGGGACGCCCCACTCCTATCGTAGCAGCCGACGTAAGTCGGCTCTGATCCTCATCCGTGGAAGTTTGAGCGGACTCACGTCCGCTGCTACCTGAAAGAGATGGTTCCGTCGTCCCCGCATCGAAGATCTTGGCGATGTTCGGATGATCCATCATCGCGAGCGCCTGGCGCTCGGCTTCGAACCGGGCGACGATCTGGCGGCTGTCCATGCCCAGTTTGATGATCTTGACGGCGACGCGGCGTTTGACGGGCTCGCGCTGTTCGGCCATCCAGACTTCCCCAAAGCCACCTTCGCCGATCTTTTCGAGCAGTTTGTAGCGGCCAATCACCTGGGCGGGAGATTCCGAGGCGGGCGGCCCGGCTTCGGAGACCCGTTCCCCTTCCAAGGCGGGACCGGCGAGGAGACTGTCGTCGGAATAATGCTCCTTCAGCAACTTATCCACCTCGCGGCGGAGGGTGACATCGTGACCGCAAGCCCCCTGGAGATACGCCGCGCGCGCCTCCGGCGTGGGCAGCTCCAGGGCTTCCAAGAAGATTTCGCGCTCGTTCAGGGGTTTCATCGTACGGGCTCAACCAATTACCGAGACTCGTGCCATAGGGTGACGGAGCGCGGATCATTGCTCCGCTCGAATCTGACTAACTGGCGGAGCCATGCTACGCGCTCCGGTTGCCGCATCGGTGTCATCCAATTGCTCGAGCCTCAATAGTTCACCATTTCCAAGGCGACATCCCGGTCGAAAACACGCCATGAAAGTGAGAAAATCATCACGCCACTATACATTGCCCTTCAACGCAGCGCGTCACCATTGGACAGCGAACCGCGAATCGTGCGTTTTAGCCACGCCCGGGCAAAAGCCCAGTGCCGGTCCACCGTCCGTGGCGACAAGCCAAGGGCGTCCGCAATTTCTGGAACGGTCATGCCGACGAAGTACCGCATCTGAACGACTTGGGCCGCCTCCGGCTCCTCCCGCGCCAGCGCCGCCAGGGCATCGTTAACCGCCAACAACTCCTCCGACGGCACGGCTACGGCGATGCGGGACTCGTGCAGTTCTTCGCCGACTTGGTTGGCACCGTGCTTGAGCCGCTGTTTGCGCCGGGCGTTGTCGATGAGGATCTGCTGCATCGCGGTGGCTGCAGCCTTGAAGAAATGCCGGCGATTAGCGAAATGCTCCTGGCCATTACCGGCGATCTTCAGCCAGGCCTCATGAACCAACGCGGTGGGCTGCAGGGTTTGGCCGGCCTTCTCATTAGCCATGCGGGCAACGGCCAGCTTGCGCAACTCCTCATACACCAGCGGGAGCAGTTGATCGGCGGCTTTGGGATCGCCCTGCTGCACGCGGTCAAGAATCTGTGTCACGGCACTCATCGTGGGACTTCGACGAGGTTAAACCGGGCCGCAAGCGAATGCACGAATCATCTTACGGGCTGGTTTGCGCACGCCATTCGGGCGAAGGCCATTACGAGAGGTTTTTGGATTCCTCGCTGTTCTCAGTGGAGCCTCAATGCTGAGGCAGCCGGAGTTTGCCGGCGACGAAATAGAGCATGGTGATCAGATGGGGGGTGGAGCGGTAGCCGCGGGCCTTGCGTTTGGTCGCGCTGAACACACTGTTGAGCCCTTCCATGAACGCATTGGTCACGCCCCATTTCCAATGGGCCAGGATTCCCGCCAGATGATTTTCCACCATGTCGGCCACCTTCACCATCGCGCGCAGCAGATGCTTCGGCACCTGCCGCGCCACCCAGCGCACCCACCGGATCCACACCCAGAAACGGTGGCGTGCCACTGTCGTGGTGGGACTCCGGTAAATGTCCTGTAAGACCAGCCGCATCTGATACGCCTTGGCGGTGCGCAAACTCTTTTGGTCGATCTGCGCCAGCCGCGCCGCTTCCTGCTCCGTCAGGTTCTCCGGATTTTTGCGCCACAGCCACTGGCTCTGCCGCAGGGCCTCCCACACGCCGGCCCCACCCAGCCGCACCTCCGCCCGGCGCACTTCATCCACCGCCTGGTTGGCGTGCGCAATCACGTGAAACTTGTCGAACACCACCTGCGCGTGGCTATGACAGGTTTCCTTCACCCCTTTCTCATAGGCCGGACTCATGTCCATACTCACCTGCGTAATCGTGCAACATGCTTGCCGTGCTTTTCCAATTGTCGGAAGTCCAGCCAATAATTTGATGATCCTTCCCTTCAAGTCGCAAAGAGTACTCCGTTTGCGCACTAGATCGGCGAACACGCTGATATACTCTCATTCATGCCCCTTGCGCACACTCATCATCCACACCCCAACACAACAGACCCTGGCTGAATGATTTTCGGCATAGGCGGCATCCACCTGCCGGAAAGCATCCGCCACAGGCGCGTGTCACTTTGCCGACCACTTCCCCCACCTTGCTCATGGGCATCTCGCGCATGAGCAGCAGTGCGAAAGCTTCAAACTCCTTGCGTGCTCAAACCCTCCAAGGCGGTCGCCCCCGAAACACCTGCCCACACTGAGCCCACTTTCGCGGCAACCGACAGGTGATCTCGCAGCGATGTTGAAAGATATCCAGATGCCGCCACGTCAATACCTCGGTGTGATCGTACTTAATGCCAGACCCCCGTCTCAGCGCACTGTCTCCCACACAAATCAGCGGGTTTCGCGGATCTCAAAAAGACCGTCCCGCTTTCCGCTCGAGCTTTGATTGCTTCCCAGTTCAATCTCAGTCCCACAATTCATGAAACAGGCCAGGTGTCATGCCGACAGACTACCCAGCTCCACCGAAACAGCGAGGAAGGAAGTACCTGGGGTTAGCGGGTTGATTATCAGCAGCTGGACCTTTGCGAGGACGAGGTCTGCCGACTAGTAACTGGATGGAGCTTGCGCCAGCCTGACCCGTTTCGCAGCGCGGACCGCGGGGTAATCGCCGCTGCGGCGACCAGCGGCGCTGGCTGGCGGTTCATTGGCCTGCTGACAATCCGGCCCGAACAATACCGTTGCCGATTCGCAGCGTGGATCAGGAAGAAAAATCTACCGCAATGACGGCACTTTCGCCGGGTTGGCGTGGCTCATGACGAGCTGAACCTGCGAAGAATACAGGAGTCAAGAAAACAGCAAGACCGCCAGACGAAGTCAGAAGAAGGGGAAGAAGAACTTTCAGCGTGAGGTGTCGGGGAAAGAAAATGCCCCGGAAGAAAACGGAATTTCAAACCGCTTGTTCTCATCCACTTTCATTCCGCCGCTGACAGCGAACGACGGACATATCCAGATGTTCATAGGTGAATTGCTGAAAGCTGCCGTCGGGATATGTAATTTTGGTGAGCCGGTCCAATGCGTCGTAATCGAACGTCAGCGTGTAGCCGCTTACGTCCGTCTTGATCCGCGTCCGGCCCATCACATCGCAGGTGGCGGTGTGAAATGGACCCCAGTTTTTAGACCACTGGTATGGGTGGATTTTTTGGTGTCTGCTCCTGACCGGCTCGATGAACGAGCCGGTTAAAAAGAAAGGAAAGGACAGACAACAAAATGAGAGCGAAACGACGACGGTTGGAAGCGGGCTTCAAGGCCAAGGTGGGGCTGGAAGCGTTGAAGGGGATCAAGACGGTGGCGCAGATTGCCCGGGAGTATCAGGTGCATCCCAATCAGGTCAGCCAGTGGAAGGGCGAGGTGAGTCAGCGGCTGCCCGAGGTGTTCGAGACGGGGCCGACGGTGCAACCAGGAGAGTGAGAAGGAGATCGAACGGCTGGAGCGCGGCTAGGCAGTTGACGATGGAGTTGGTCGGTTCTAAAAAAACCAGACAACTGGCTTGTGAAGGAGCGCGCGGAATGGTGGAGTGGTCCTTCCGGCGGGACTGTCGCTGCGGGCGCAGTGCGCGTTGATGGGCATCTCGCGGGGGCGATTACTGCTGCCGCGCGGCCCGGAGCGCGGAGGTTCCGCCCTCCTGCGCCGGCTGGACGAACTTGCACCTGAGCGTCCGGTCTTCGGGAGTTGGCGGCTGGCGGCGGCGCTGTTGCGCGTGAGGGCTGGGCGGTCAACGCAAGCGGGTGCAACGCCTGATGGCGCTGATGGGCATCCGGGCGATCTACTCCAGTAGCTTGTGTGAGCCGGGGCACGAGATCTACCCGTATTTACTGCGTGGAAAGGAGATCATGTACCGGATCAAGCGGTGCGCCGACATCACCTACTCTCCCGATGCGCCTTTCACGATCTATGTATCTGGTGGCGGTGATACTGGTGAGCCGGTATGAAGCGGCGCGTTTGAGCACACTCCGGAGGCCTTCTGCGTGTGTACCTGGCAGGCGGCGCTCAAGAATGGCACCGCGAGCGCCGTTGATCGGCAACACGGATCAAGGATCGCAGTTCACCTCACCGGCGCATTGAGCGGTGGAGTAGCGGCACATTGGTCAGCATGGACGGCCGGGCCGGGGCCTGGACAACGTGTTTCGGAACGGCTGTGGCGTCTCTAAGTATGAGGACATCTACCTGCGCACCATGAGGACGGACTGGAGTTGGAGAACGGAATGTTCCACCGGTTTCGCCCATTACAACGACGAATGACCGCACCAGGCGCTGGGCTGGCGCGACGCCCGGAAGTGTATCGCTTCCCTGAACGTCGGCATGGGGCCAGGCCGGAAGTAGCGGAGTTGAACCAGAGCCCCCGCCTGCGGCGGCATGACGTGTTTCAAAGAAAAAACGGAGAGAGGAGGCCGCCGCCTGGCGTCGCCTTCTCTTTTCCAAAAGGGTTCTGTGCGCAGAGCAGACAACAACAAAAAACCAACGATGCAGACCCAAGGAATCACACCTTATTTTCTGCGGTCAGTGGTTTGAAGATGGGGTCCACCTCAGTGACCATGTCGTTTATTCCGGGCAACGGTCCGTCCACGGCGATGAGATAGCCGTTGGTGTCGTAGGTGTAGCTCGTCGTTTCGCCCTTTGGATTGGTTTCGGTGAGTCTTTGGCCGCGGGAGTTATAGGTGAAGGTGTTCGTTTGTCCGTCAGCGCCAACCTTCGTCAACGGCAGGTGCTGCGCGTTGTAGGTCGTTCGGGCGAGCAGTTCATTGTTTCCCGCCCGCGTCTGGCGGACTTCAAGCAAGTCGATTCCATTGGTCGCATACACGTAGGTGAAGGTGCGACCCACGGGATCAATCGAATTAGTCACGTTGCCAAACTGGTCGTAGGCATACGTGTAAAGCTGGGTTTGCCCGTCCTCGAGCACGCGTGCAACCTTGGTGGGCTGATCGCTGGAACCAACCCATGCCGACGCGCCCTGGGTGTTTTGATCCGGATAGTTGGACCAGACTCGATTTTCGAGCGGTTCCTTCGTGCTTTCGAGTATGCCGGCAGTAAGGCTGCCCGTATCGGTGTGCAGCCAGTGGAAAATCTTCGCCTGGCTGTAATCCCCGTACCCTGTCGCGCAAGCGGTCCGGCTCCAGTAGTAGGTGTTGCGCGCGAACAGAGAAGCGTTGAAAGTCATTATCCCGGCTGGAACGGCAGAATCGCTGCCGGGAATGCCGGAGACTTGCGACTGGTTGTATTCCACGCGCTCCTTGCTGCCGTCGGGATAGGAGATCTCCGCGAAGCGTGTGTTGTTCGTCCCTCCACCTCCGGTTAGGAAGGAAGTCGTGCCGTATGGAGTAACAACCGCGGTAACCGCTCCCGCATCGGAGACATGGGGCTCGGAGGCGAGCCCGAGCACATCCGTAATCTGCGTCAGCTTATAGTATTCATGCTCCATAATTACGGGCTCGGTCTCGACTGTGTTGGTTTTGACAGTTACGAGGATGCCTCGAAGGATGGGCACCGTGTGCCTTTGGTAGTCAAAGGTGGCGGACCTCCCGAACGGATCGGTCACTTCGGTTAGCAAATAAGTCGGCGTGTTCGTTCCGTCACCGTAAGTGAGCGTGGTCACCTGGCCAATGGCATCCGTGATAGCCACGAGGCGCAGATCCTGATCGTAGGTGAAGGTGAGGGTGTTTCCGAATCGATCCGCAATTTGGCTGAGATAAACGCGGGCGCTCGAGCCAATCGAACCGTCGGACTGACCAAAGACGCGCCTGGAGCCGTCCGGCGAGACCATTTCGTAACTGTTCGCGCTGGTTCGCTTCAGGACGGTCTGATCATATTGTTGGAGAGCAAAAGTCTGGGTGCTGGTGCTGAACCTGGTGAAGCTCCGCGCCCCGCCTCCGCCGACTACGTACTTTACATCCGCCAGCGGAGATTGAGGCGAATGAACGAGGTAAGAAACCCAGTCGTGCGTCATTCTCGTCGAAGGCGACAGGAAAAGACTCGGGGATGGCATGTTGGTTACAGAGCTGTAGTGATTGGTATTGTGCAAACCATTCCAATACTGGCCGCCGAAGGTACGGTCGGTGGCGTAGGAGTCGCGGCTGTTGTAGCGAAACGTAAACCGCACGGGGGGGCCGACTGGCGGCGTGTAGGCCAGCGGTGTGTCGTGCATGCTCACATTGACGGTCATCAGATGCACGCTGGAAACGGCCATGCCAAAGTCATCTCCCGCCCCGCAGGTTTGCCCCGTTTGCAGATCATCCGGCGTGTAAACATCTCCGTCATTGCCGCCCGTGACGCCTTTTCCCCAGATGGTCCCACCTTCCGCGGCGTCCACAACACGCCAAGCGCGCGGTAGCTCTCCCGGTGGGATCAGAAAGTAGCCACTCGTCTCGGCCTCCAGGGCCTGCTTCGTCGCCCAAACCGTGTTGCCGAAGGTCGGGTCTTCCAAGAGGTAGCGGTCCCCCTCTTGCCGCACCATGGCCGCAAAATGGCCGACCTTCCAATGCACAACTGACGGGACCACGAACGGTAGAGACGCGTTCCGCCGCGTCCCATTATTTGTGTTATTCAGGGACGGGGTGGAACCCGTCCCTGCCGTTCCCCTAAACGCCATCTGATAGTTCAGACCTATCTTTGTCGAAAGTTCGGCGACTTGTGAAAGTGAAAAGCCATTGGTTGTCGAGGCAGAACCCAATAACCCCTTGAGGGCGTTGGTGCCACACAACGAGAGGAGTTTCGCATCCGACCGCAGGATGCTATGCAACGCCAGCGGCCCGCACCGAAAGGAAACTTCGGGTTGATGTCGCATCATCCAGAGGGCATCGCGCGCCTGATTGATTCTCTCCGACCCGTGATCGCCAAATGGCTTGAGCAGTGTCTCCAGTTCTGTCATTCGCCCCAGTCGCGCCAAAAGCGATGCCAGCGATTCGGTCGCCCGGGCCAGAACAATGATCCCCTCCACGTTGGTGGCGCCGTGGTGTTGGGTCAGTGCCTTGCGCCACGCTTCCAACGCAAGCGAATAATGGGCAGTGTTGTAGTATTCCGCACCCAAGCCCGTCAGCAGCGCCGCTCGCCAGGGTGACTGGGGATGCTTTTCCAGGAAGCCGGTCAAACTGGAAAAATCATCCGAGCCGCCACGTTCCGCGTAGCCGAGCAGCGCTGCGGCCAGGGCCGCGTTCTCCTCCGCACCCGGCTCGCCGCCAATCGGCACCAATGGCTCTTCAAAAACCCGCGCGCGGAAGATTTCCTGAGCGGTCGGCTGGGCCGAGAACTTCAGCCCGCTGGTGGGTGGGCTGACCTTTGGGACCGTCCGGTTTACCTTAACCGGCTCCCCTGAGCCGGCCTGACCCATCGCGGCCAAAAGCAGCGGAATCAGAGTGATCACACAGCATTTGCAGGTTCGAAAGCACGGAGAAAGAACTTTCATTCTGAGAGCCCCGAACAACTGCGGCGATGTGAAATGGTTTGCGCGGCTCCGGTTGAGTTGGGCAAACATGGTTCGTATTCCTTTCTGTTCCTGGCGCGATGTTGTTTGGTCGGTTCCGGGAGTCACCCTCACTCGATAAAACCGCGATGGGCCTTTGATGGCGCCTTTGGCTTCGATGAACGTGTTGGTTCGGCCGCCGGTGCCCGGAAGCACCACGGTCGCGAGGTCCTCAAAGATGTTACTGCCTCCAAGTCTTTCAGTCGTTTGAGTGATGTTGGTCTTCCCACCGACTGTCTTCCAACGCAGGCGAACGTCTGTGCCTTGAGGAAGGATGGAGATGATTTTGAACACCGAATCCCAGTGTGTTCGAAACGCGCCCACGGACTCGTCGGATCAATCGTGTACATGACGACTGTGCCGCCCTCGAGCCGGAGGACGCCGTTTCCAGCGCGCAGCATTGCGTTGGATACGACCATGTTGTTCGGTAGCGCGGCGGTTGTGGCCTCAATGGCCACCGTCTCCGAAAGGGCCGAGGTGATGCCGACGTCGTGGTTGATTTTAGGCGGGATGTCCAGGGACCAATTGGCACCATTTTCCCACTTTCCGCCCCTGCGGCGGTTGGCCCAGCGGTTCTCCTTCGCCTGCGCGAAGCCGGAAGCGAGAACCGCCAGGAACAGGAGGTATGTCGTATTCATAGGCAAGATCAGGCGCGGGGCGGATGGTCCGGCGGGTCGCCAGACGACGACCGGGACACCAGCCGGTACACTAGTCGCCCGAGCAGGGGACCAACGAAGCTGGCTACAGCGATCAAGAGCATGTAAGGCCAGAACCCATGGATGCCGACCACGGGCCCTAATATCATGGCGGCGACAAGACAGGCGGCGGCGACCACCCCGGTAATGAGGCGGTACCGCCAGTTGTCAGGATACAGTTTCATACGGTTACCTTTCGCAAAACGTGTGAGTGGTTTATGGTGTCACTTGAACAATGCGTATTCCGCCTCCCAATCACGCCACGGATTTGAAATTTTTCTTCAGGAGAGCTGACGTGTAGAAAATGACTTGGGGAAGATCGGTGGTAATCTACCGCACTCCAAGACGCTTCGGGACGAGCGGGGGGGCCGAGTGCCAGAAGGCATCCGCGCCGAAACACTGGATGCTTCTATGGTTGTACAATGACACGATAGAATCGGATCGGGCCCGCGTCCCAGGTCTCGGCGTAGGCGTGATTGGTTGTGGTGGCTCGATTAGTCACAAGCCCTGACCAGTTGGTGAACTGGTCCGTGGACCCTTGAACGATATAGTTCAGCCCCGTCACGGTGTTAAACGAAAACTGAATCGGACCGCTGGTGCCGGGTTGCGTCACGAGCAACGGTTGATCAATCAGGCGAATGACTACTGGAGCCGACGTTCCGTTCACTCCTCGGGAGTCCATAGCTCGCGCAGTCAAACTGTAATCGCCGGCGGCCAGATTGCTCGCGTTGACAAAAAATGGCGAGCTAGTGCTGCTGCTGACGAGAGCATCATTGGCGAAGAACTGAATATTGGTAACAGTTGCGCCGGTCACGGTTGCGTACCCGCCCACCGTCACCGCTGCCAGCGAAGCAAACAGAGAATTATTCACAGGATTCGTGATGACAACCATCGGCGGAGCCGGCGGAGACGTGACGGTGATCGAGCCAACCATACCGCTGAAAATGGTGCCGCTACCGGATGAATGCGGGACACAGCGAAACCGATAAACCCCGGCCTTGGTGAAAGTCACAGTGCACATGGGCCCCGGCCCTCGTACGGTAGTTCCGCAGAACGGCTCGCTGGCAGGATTGTATCCGGTCACATTGTGATAGCCTTCGATGTTGGTGAAAAAGACAGAATCACCGACCCCAATGGTGGTCACGCTGGGGGTGAAGCCAGAATTTGAAAGCACCACGGTTTTGGTCGCGGCGAATACGGCATTGGTCCACAACAACCCGAGACCAAGCACGATGGTCAACAAGTGTGTCCTTCCGAAAACAGTTTTTCGGAGTTGGTTTGGTGGTGGCAGTTCGATTTTCGGTGTCGTTCGTTTCATAGCAAGTTGCTTCGGTTGTTCTTTTTGTTGCTTCTCCTGGTCTGGTCCGCTTCGTGGCCGACCGCCAAGGTTTGTCGTCTCATCAGGTAGTGGCGCAAACCGCTGCCCAATCACGCCACGGGTTTTGAAATTACTGTTTGTTGAGGAGAAAAGCGGGAGAGGGCGACCACAGGCCAAGAAGCTTCGCGAGTGACACGGTCGCGGAAGGAAGTCCGCCAGATTTTGGAGTGCGCCGGCAAGTCGGACGCGACGGCGCTCTTCGTATATAAGGAGATGCCCTTGAACGAAGTGATCGTCCCGAGTCAAAGCGGTGTCACTTCTCACTTGCCACCGCACGCCAAGGCACTCCGGCGTTTATGGCTGTTTGCTTTCCGCTTTTTCCTTCGCCTCGGCGGTGGCGATTTTCTCCCACGACGGCGCACGCCAGGCCTGCCACGGGGGGCCGGTGAGGATCACGTCTCCATCGGCACTCCATCTGGCCCCCCTCAGATTTGAGCCAGTGCCGGCGAAGGTCAGTAGTTCCTGTCGCGTGCCGACATCCCAGAGCTTGACGGCCTCGCGCCCGCCCGAAGTGGAAATCAACCGGCGCCCGTCCGGGGAGAAGGCGATGCCGAAGACCGAAGTTAGGTGGCCGTGGAGGTCTTCGATCCGCTCGCCCTTGGCGGGATCAAACAGCCGCACCAGACCACCCCCGGTGGACCAAGCCACCAGTCCGCCAGCGGGCGAAACCGCCAGCGACCCAAAAAAGTGCTTTCCGGGAACACGCCGCGGTGCCCGATCGGGGTGGGCTAAATCGTAGAATCCGATTTCATGGTCGTCGTTGACCTTATCAACGACCACGACCAGCACCCGCCCGCCCGCGGCAAAGGTTGCATCACGGATTGGCCCGCCACTGGACGCCACAATTTGCCCGGTTTCAACATTCCAGACGCACAGGAAATCCCTTCCCGCTGCTACAGCCGCCAGGTAGTTTCCATCCTTACTGAAGCGCAAGGGAACCAGCCCAAGAACATCGCTCCGCAGTTCAATCCGACGGCCGGGTGCCGCCAGGCCCGCCAGGTAAACCGACGCCGAGGTAGACCCTTCGGTCCACGCCAGGAGTTGGCGCGTGATGTTGTGGGCTAACCCGGCCGGGCGTGCGCCGGAATCCACCGAGATGGTTCCGCGTTGGATAAACTCCGCACCGCGCGCCTCGCGGACGAGGATCTGGTTGGTTCCGTTCCAATGGCAAAGCAGGTTGTTGCCAAACCAGCCCAATACATCGATGGAGGATCCGATCTCCGGCAGCGCCACTGGAGGAGAGTCGCGCTTGAAATCCATCAACTCGGGTGGCTGGCCTCGGGGCAACAATAACACGCGCGAGTGGTCCAGAGGCAGGACTTCGTTGACCCGGAGGTCCTCCGCCAGACGACGATACCCATCCGCGACGCTCCTGCCATCCTCTTTCCACAACATGAGGTCCCCGTCCTTGCTGGTGCTGGCGACGAGTTGGGCGGTCTCTGAGATCGCGACGGCATGAACATCCTCGGTGTGGCCGCGCAACACCTTGGTTTCCTTCCAGGTGCTCGTATCCCAGAAGCGGATGGATTGATCACCCCCCGCGGAGATCAAGCGTCGTCCATCCCTGGTAAACACCAGATCAGTAACGTAAGCGGTGTGTCCTTCGAGCTGGAAGATCTGTCTGCCAGTTTCCGCATTCCAGACTCGAATGGTGGAATCTTCAGCTCCCGAGCCCGAAGCCAGCACCTGCCCGTCGGGCGAGATCGCCAACGTAGTCAGACCGATGTTCCGTTCGGGTTCGGTTTGCCAGACTTCCTGACCCGTGCTGAACTCAATGCACTGAATGCTGTAGCGGTAGTTCGAACTGTCGGAACGTGACAGATACAAGTGCCGGTTGTCAGGGGATAGCCGGGCGGCTCCGCAATGCGGGTTGAGACTGGCAACGGTCGGGTGGCTGCTTTCGATCTGGGCCGAGGACACATTCACCACCCAAACTTTGTCCCCCAGTTCGGGGGCTGATCCAGCGGCGTAGATGACCAGCCTTGAACCATCCTGCGAAAACGCCAGGTCACGAACGTCCCATGCGCCTGGGTCGGGCGCCCGCCAGAGGATCGACTCCCGGCCCGAGTCGAGGTCATACAGTGCGACCGCCTTGGGTTCGGAGGTGGCCGCCAGAAGATTGCGAACTGGAGAGAAGGCCACCCGACCCTGGTGGCGATACTCGCGATCCGTCAAAACCCGGACCAATCGCCGGCCTGGGACATCCCACAAGTCCACGTGTCCGTCCCACCAACCCACGGCCAGGCGGCTGCCATCCGGGGAAAAGCTGACGGACCATCCGCGCGTGGTCGGGCGGTTGGTGAGCGTGGCGAGCGCACTGCTGCGGGTCAGTTGCCAGAGATAGCGCCATTCCCAGCCGCGCAGGTCTTCCTGGCCCGGCTGCGGCCGGTGGCGGTCCAGCAACCGGCGCGCTCGGCCGAGATTGTTCAGCTTGAGCGACTGCTGCGCGAGGTTCATGTCTGCGGCGTAGAGCAACCGCCGCGAGTGCGCCTGACTCTCGATGGCCTTGCGCGCTTCGGCATCGGCGCGTTGTTGCTCGGTTTCGGCAACCCTCTGTGCTGACTCTGCCACCAGTCGCTGCCGCTGCTCGCCGTTTCGAGCCACCCGTTCGCGTAAGAACATGAGAGTGGCAGCACCCAAGCCGAACAAAAGCGCGGTGACGACGGCTGTCGCTGCCGTGAAGACCAGCTTATTGCGGCGAAACGCCTTCTGTAACTTATACGCCGTGCTGGGCGGACGCGCGACTACCGGCTCGTTCGCCAGATGCCGCTGGATGTCGGCGGCCAATCCGTTGGCTGTTTCGTATCGGCGCGTCCGGTCCTTCTCCAGGCATTTCATCACGATCCAATCAAGATCGCCCCGGAGCAGCGCGATGGATTCCTTGACTCGTAGCAGCCGACGTGAGTCGGCTCTGACTTCTTCCTCGGTCGCGGGCTTGCGGCCGGAGGATTTGAGCGAACTTACGTTCGCTGCTACAAGCGTTTGACTCAGCTTGGTCGAAGGCCGCAGCGGTTCCTTCTCCCGAATGATCCGCCGCAGCGCGTCGAGGCCGCCCCGCATCATCTCCTTCGCATCAAACGGCGTCTGGCCCACGAGCAATTCGTAGAGCAACACGCCCAGGCTGTAGATGTCCGCCCGCGTATCAATGTCCAGTCCGCTCATCTCCGCCTGCTCGGGACTGATGTAGGCCGGCGTGCCGATGAATTGCTGGAACTGCGTGAAGACCGTCTTCTCCGTCAACTCCTGCTGCGTAGCCTTGGCGATGCCGAAATCAATGACCTTGGGCACGGGCACACCGTCGTGGAGCGTCACGAGGATGTTCGAGGGCTTGATGTCGCGATGAATAATGCCCTTCTGGTGCGCGTGTTGGATGGCCTGGCAAACGAGGATGAACAGTTTCAGTCGTTCGTGAGTAGGCAACTGGTTCTGATCGCAGTAATCGGTGATCTTGATCCCCCGTACCAGTTCCATCACGAAGTAGGGACGCCCCACTCCTATCGTAGCAGCCGACGTAAGTCGGCTCTGATCCTCATCCGTGGAAGTTTGAGCGGACTCACGTCCGCTGCTACCTGAAAGAGATGGTTCCGTCGTCCCCGCATCGAAGATCTTGGCGATGTTCGGATGGTCCATCATCGCGAGGGCCTGACGTTCCGCCTCGAACCGGGCGACGATCTGGCGGCTGTCCATGCCCAGCTTGATGATCTTGAGGGCGACGCGGCGTTTGACGGGCTCGCGCTGCTCCGCCATCCAGACTTCGCCGAAGCCACCTTCGCCAATCCGTTCGAGCAGCTTGTAACGGCCAATCATTTGTGCTGTGACTGCTTCGGGAGGGAGATCGAGTTTGAGCGTGGGTCGCTCTTGCTCAAGGGCTGGCTCCTCCATGAAGGCGCCCGGTTGAAAATGATCAGCCAGCAAGGCTTCCACCCGGGCCCGCAGCACCGGTTCGTGCCCACAGGCGCCGTCGAGAAAGGCGCTGCGTTCCGCCGCCGAGTTCTTTTCGAGCGCTTCGAAGAATATCTCCTTCTCCGAACGGCGGCCGGATTTGGCGGAATCGCTCATGTTACATTGTGTCGCTTACCAATGGCGTAATCGCCCGGTGAAACACGCCAGCTCTTCAAAACGTTTCTACCGAATACTGAACACCGGAGGCTATCGAGATTAAGAAAAAGATTAAGATCAGGATTAAGAACCACACGGTCTTGCCTCTTTGATCTTAATCGTAATCCTATTCCGATTCACCGTTACTGGTTTCGAATCGCCCCCTTAAGCCAGGCCCGGGCGAAATGCCAGTGCCGGTCGGTGCTGCGCGGGGAAATCCCGAGCGTCTCGGCGATCTCAGGAACGGTAAGACCAACGAAATAGCGTAACTTGACCACCTGGGCGGCGGTGGCGTCCTCGGCAGACAACGCATCCAGCGCGTCATGCACGGCGAGAATTTCATCCGCGGGAGCCGTCAGTTCGATGGCAGATTCGTGCAGTTCCTCCAGCGGCTGGTCCGCGCCGCGTTTCAAACTGGCTTTCTTCCGGGCCTTGTCAATCAGGATGCGCCGCATGGCCTCGGCGGCGGCCCCAAAGAAATGGGAGCGTCCGCGCCACTGCTGCTGATCCGAACCGGCCAGGCGCAGCCAGGCTTCGTGGACGAGCGCAGTGGCTTGCAGGGTTTGTCCGGGTTTCTCCATCGCCATCTT
>JAHCLO010000029.1 GCA_026125285.1 Verrucomicrobiia bacterium
GATGGTATCCAATTCCTGTTCCGTGGCGCGCACCATCAACAATCCCGTCCGGTCATTCCAGAACACACTCTTCCCCAACAATGGGTCGAGATTCACCCCGAGCGTGGTAAAGAAGTTCACCACGGCCATGCTCACCGCCTCCATGCTGTTGGTCTGGGTGATAAAGCGCAACCCATTGCCAGAACCGCCGCCGATGCCGCCGCCGCCGCCGACGCCGCCGCCGCCACCACCGCCACCAGTCACGCTACCGCCCGCCACGCTCACTCGCGGGATGGTGAGGATGTTGCCTCCCCCGGTGCCGCCGGCACCGCCGCTGGACGAACCGCCGCCGCCACCACTGCCACCGCCGCCGGTGCTGGTTTGAATGTCACCGAAGGCAAATGCGTTGACGTTCTCCAAACCCTGATAAAACGTATTCGGGTCCACTTTGTAAGTGCGGAGGAACAGCATTTGCGGCTCCGCACCCCGCAGCGAGAACACCACCGCGTAATCCTCCAGCGAGTATTTGATCGGCTTGTCGGCCACCTTCACGATGGCCTCCAGCACGTCCGCCAGGCGCACATCCGTCATTTCCGGGTTGATCTTGATGGATACCGTATTGATATCCACCGGCTCCGGCGGTGCGACCGGCAAGGGCAGGCCTGTAGTCGGGTCCGTGAACTGTTGCAACGGAGCCACCGTCGCGGCTTCGACATTGGGATTGATGATGAAATTGATGCCCCGCTTTTCGGGATCACGCTTCTTGGCTTCGTCGCTGAGAATCTTCACCACTTCACTCAGTCCGAGTCCATCCCAGAGCACGTTATCCATGCGGATACGGTCGAGCTTGGAGGCGATGGCCTGCCGGCCCTTGCTGGTATGAATCTGGGTGGAGCGGGCGTAAGGATTCGGCACGGGCAACGAATCGCGAGTGGCGGGCCGTTCCCAGGCTTTTTGAATCTCCACGATGCCTCTCTTGGAATCCTGCTCCCGACGGCCTTCCGAAAGTTTGAACCGGGCCTCCTTGACCAGACTGGAATAATAAAACGCGGCTTCGTTTCTCGGATCCAGCTTCATGGCTTCATTCAACTTGGCCTCCGCCTGATCCAGTTCCCCCGCTTCCATGAGAATCCGGGCATCCTGTACCAGCGTATTCGCGCCGGCTTTCTCCTCCCGAATCACGGCCACCTGCTCCACTACCGCCGGGCTGGGCAAATAGGATTTGTTCTCCGCCAGAGCTTTGTCATTCGCCTGCTTGAAGGCAATGGCTGCGGGGTTCTTGGGATCCACGAGAAGCGCCCGCGAAACCTGAAGATCGGCCTCCCGCCAGTCGCCGCGCCGGTAAGCCGCATGTGCCAGTTCCATCCGCACAGAGGTGAGGCCGCCGATGGCTTGCGCCTGCTCCATTTCGATGCCGTACCCGCTGCCGATGCTTTGGGTCAGCTTGTAACACTCCTCATAGCGTTTGGCCGCCGTTTGCAGATCGCGCCGCAATTCGGCGTCCCGCGCCTCGACCAAGGTCTGGCGCAACGTTTGCACCGCCGCCTGCCGGCGCACTGCCTCCCGCACTGCGTCTTCGGCGGGTGAGGACTGGCTCCAGGAAACCGTCGCGGTTGCGAAAAGGAAAACCAAACCGATGGATACAGATGCTGCTTTTGTCATGGGTTGACTTCTAGTTGGCACAACACTTCAGTAATTCTAGCTACCAGGGTTGTACGGGACAGACGTTTTCTTATTGTTCGACTTTGCGGACAATACAACCTCGTTGCTCAGGATGGCAACGACAATGTATTCCTCGCCCGCGATGAAAATCGGCGGCCGCGGGTTCACCCCCACGCGCAGCCCAAGCCAGTTCTTGTTCTCCGGGGTGTACCGCAAATCCGCCAGGTAACCATCCACCCGGCGAAACTCACCGTCACGCTTGAGCGTCACCGTTTCATTCGTGTCATTCAACTCCAACACCAACTCGGAGGGATTGTCCACCGGCCCTTTGACTTCCCGCAGAATGAAGACTTCCGTCTTGTTGTTGAGCGTGGCGGAGAACTGCCGCTTGCGGCGTTGCGCCGGATTGACGGCCGCCTCTCGAGAAACCCCAATGAGATAACGTGCGCCGCTGTCCGACGTGGTCACCTGGTCCAAGGTTATGATCAAATGCAGCGGCGTGATACTGGTCACCGTCGCGGCTTCAACGCCCACGCTCCCCTTTTCCACCTTGATGAAAGATTCATCAGCCTTCTTCTGCCACTGCACCGGATTGACCAGTTTGTTGGTGGTGGAAAAGTCCAGGCGCAGTGTGCTTTCCATGCGCTGCAAGAGCGCCTTCTGCTTGGCCAGTTCCAAGGAGGGCAGTTCCTTGGGTTGCGGACGCAAGACCTCCGCCTGCCGCGCGAACGATTCCTGTTCGCTTGAAATCATTACTGGCAGAAAGGCGGCCACGACCACCAACGCCAGCAGCACTACTCCCAAGAGCACTTTCTCGTAATGTTTTTTCAGGAAATCCATGCGCACCTATTTCTTGGGCAACAGCTTCACCACCTGCACCATCAAGGTGACACGCAGTTGCTGCTCGTCCATTGCGGGCCGCAATCCCCCACGCGCCCCCGTCGCAGCGACTCCCGGCGAGAAAGTCGGAACGCCAGGCTGTGGAAATCCGGGCTGCGGATAGCCTCCCGGCGAACGCAATCCCGAGGGCGGACGTTCAGCCCCCGGTCGCTCTCCCGGCCGCTCTCTTCCGATTCCGTAGCGGTCACGGAATTGCCGGGACATGGCCGCTTCATCCATCGCCCGCGGCTGGGGCTGTATCGGCGCTGGGCTGATGGGATTGACGTAACGTGTTTCCATCAGCGGCTGGCCCGTTAACAGGGGGTCAACCACCGCCACGCCGGCTGGCTGCACATTCACGACTTTTACCACCAAGGCATGAGGCGAATTCGCAAAACCCGACAACACTGCGGCGAGTTCCGGACTGAAGGCCAGGAAATTCACCTCGTACGGTGTCAGCAAAGCGAGGTCATTCGTCACCGTGGTCCCTGTCAAATAATCACCCGGCGATCCCGCCTGGTCGTCCACCGAGACGCGCTCCCGACGGATGCTTTCCAGCGAGTTGATCCGGGCCGCGTTCAAGATATCCGCAATCACTTTCACCTCGCCCAGTTGCACCGCCAGCCGGGGCAGGCTGCCTTCCGCAAATGTCACCCGCTGCCGCTGCGCCTCAAAGCTGTAGTTGTAGCGCGGAGGCAGAACCACACTCTGATTCGTGGCGTCCCGCTGCAACTGGTCAATCGTCCGCCGCAACGCATCAGCATATTCCTGCGGGGTCGGATTGGCGGGGATGGGCGCAATGGGCGTGAAGCGCTCCGTTACTTGCCCCAAGAAAGCCCGCAGCTCCCGCTCCTGCTCGCGCGCGACTTTGATGTTGTCCACCTTGCCGTAACCGGGGTGCGGGTTCAACGTGTTGAGCCGCCGGTATTCGTTGTAAGCCGACTCCAGATTCTCGCGCGCGGTGGCGTTGTTGCGCATGGCCCCCAAGGTGTAGAGGGTCGCCACCACGATCAACCCCAGCGCCACAAGGCCGCCGATGACGAGTATCAGGTTGCGCTTGATCCAGTCCATGCGTCAAAAGCGGAGAGCGCCGAGTGGAAAGCAGAAATGACTTCCCGCCTGTTGTGCTCGCAGTTTCCGGTGTTGGTTCATAGGAGTTTGATGGGCCGCTTCAGCGCAAGCGTAACCCCAAAGGTAAACGTGCCGCTGGTTTCGTCCGTCAGAATCTGACCATCCAATTTGGTGCGTTCGGCGTCGAACAGCGGATGATTCCTTAACTCGTTGTCCACGGCAAAAACAATATCGGTATCGGGCAGCGACGTGCTGGGCACAATCTTGCGCAAGGTCACCGCGCGAAAGACGAGGTTCAGCGTGCCAATTTCGTTGGGATTGCTCGGCGCTCCAGCCGCAGCGCTTGGATCACCCGCAACCGCATTGGGATCATAAGGCATTCCCGGCGCGGGGTAGCCGGGGACGCCGGATTCCATGCCCGGAGGCGCAGCGGGGAGTTCGGCGGCTGGCAACGCGGGTTGGGCCGCGCCCGGGGTGTCCAGCCCATACCGTTTGCGAAATTCTATCTGTTCAGGCGTAAGCGGCCCGGCTTGCACACTGGGACGCTCGGCTGCGGGCGGACCGAAACCTTCGGCTCCGGTCAGGCTGGTTGCCGCGCGAAGAGTATTGATCTCCTCGAGCCAGACACCGGTTTCGGCGCCAAGGCGGGTCTTCGTAGCGCCTTCCACGCGAATGAGTATCTCGCGCAGTTCGCTCAGGATGTCGGCAAAATAATAACGGTCTTCAATCCACGTCGTAAGCTGGGTGAGTTCGTCCTGCGTACGCTTGAGTTCGCCATGGACGCGCTTGAACTGTTGCTCCTTTTGCTGCAACGGTTGGATTTCCTGCTGGAGCTTGTCCTGCTGCGTCTTCTTGACGTCGGCGAGTTTGTTGAACAGGAAGCCGACCGCAAAAGCCATCAACACGAGGCTGGCCAGCGTGGCAATGAAATAAGGCTTCTTCTGGTTGAAGCTTTGCCAGCGCAGAGTGCTGTCCGGCATCAAATTCAACTCCACCGGGCAGTGCGCCAGATTACGCAACCCCAACCCCACGACTTCGCCCATGCCATGCGCAACCCGGGCGAGTTCTTCCAAGTTCACCGCCGGATCAATTTGCAGGCTGCGGAAGGGATTGAAGTACTCCACGGGCACGTTGAGCTTCTCCGCGAAGAATTGCGCCGTGTAGGGCATGATGGACGCCCCGCCAGCCAGGAAAAGCCGTTGTGGCGCCGATCCACCCTGCTGGCCGCGGTAAAACTGCATGGTCTGATTGACCTGAATGTGCAGCCGTGTCATGAACTGGCGCGCAATCTTGGAAATCGCTGCTTGATGAGGATTCTCCGGTTCCTCATAAGCCCCACCCAGACTGACGAAGCCTTCCTCAATCTTGATCTTTTCGGCCGGATCGAACTTCTGTTTGGACTCGTTGGCAAAATCCTGCGTGATGGAATTGGCGCCGAGATTGATGCTGCGCGCGAAGACCTTGCCCTTCTCAAAGAACAGCAGGTTGCTGGTCTTGGCTCCAATATCAAGCAACATGGTGCAATCTTCCAGATCACCATAATTGTACCGGAAAGCGTTGCACAACGCCGCCGGGGAGACGTCGCAGATCTGCAACCGCAATCCCGCCGACTCCGTGACGCGGAACAGTCCCTCCACGATATCCGACTTGATGGCCACCAACAAAACTTCCAGCTCCCCGCCCGCCGTCGAGCCGAGGATTTGGTAATCCCAGACCACTTCCGCCAGGGGGAACGGCACGTTTTGCTGGGCCTCGTACTGAATAATCTGGGTTACTTTGCCGGCGTCCACGGGCGGGAGCTTGACGAACTTGGAAAAGACGTGGAATCCCGGAGCGCAGACGTTCACCTCTTTGGCCTTGGTCCCATGCTCGGCAATCAACTCCTGCAACGCTTTGAGGATGACCGCCTCACGCTTGGTTTCTTGGGAGCCCTCCAAGCCGAGACGTTTGATGACGAAATGTTTTAGCGACAAGCCGCCGACTTCGGTAACCTCAAACTCGGCGAGCTTCAGACTGCCTGCCCCAAAATCAACCGCCAGAAATGACTTCGAATTCAGCATTTGGTTTCGTCCCCGCCGCGTCCTTCGGCACGACCCTCACCGATGATTATCGCGGCAGCCCGTGCTGGTTATCGCAAATGCATCCACCGGTCAAACAGAAAAAACAAATCCATCACGCAAAATTCTTTCCCGCAAACTCGTTCTCGCGGCGGCTCTGGTGGAATAATCCTTTGCGGGCGCACCCATGCCCGTCATATCAGCAAGCGAGCTGAGTTGGAATAGCATTGTTCGGCGGGTGCCCGAGGGCCGACGACCCACCGTCTCAAGTCTGGAATCGGCTGGCGACGGCTCGCATCATTCAAGCTTGGCCAATCCTCGATGCAACGCCGTGGTGGCCGCCTGCGTGCGGTCTGCGACCTCCAGCTTTTCCAGAATCATCTTCACGTGATTCTTCACGGTGTTCTCCGCGAGGTTCAGCGTGCCGGCGATTTCCTTGTTGCTCTGGCCTTTGACAATCAATTGCAGCACGTCCAACTCGCGCGGCGAAAGGCCGGGCGCGGCGCGGCGCTGGGCCAGGCGTGCGCTGATGTCCGCCGGCAACCGATAGGTGCCAGCATGGACTGCGCGGATGGTTTTAAGCAACGGCTCGCTGTCCGTGTTCTTGAGCAGATAACCGGCGGCCCCGGCCTCCAACGCCCGGCAAATGTCTTCGTCGTTGTCGTAAGTCGTAAGCACCAGCACGCGCGCGGCGGGAAATCTTTGGCGGATGGCGGCCGTCGCCTCGGCGCCGCTCAGGCCGGGCATCCGCAAATCCATGAGCGTCACGTCAGGCTGATGTTCGGCGAAGGCTTTGACGGCCTCAGCCCCGCTGGCCACTTCGGCGACGACCGTCATGTCCGGTTGGACTTCAAGCAAGCTGCGAAGCCCCATGCGCACGACCAGATGGTCGTCCACCAACAGGACGCGCATCTGGTTTCGTTTCATGGGGAAACCGGAACATTGACGGTGACAGTCGTTCCGCGACCGGGCTGGCTGTTGAGATCCAGTTCCGCGCCAATCTGCGCGGCGCGTTCGCGGATGCCCCGCCAGCCGAAATGCCCGTTGCCGTTGCCGTGCAATTGCTCCGGGTCAAACCCTACGCCGTCGTCGGCCACATGCAATTGCACGCGCCCGGCTTCGTGACTCAGGGACAAATGAATGTGGTGTGGTCGGCCGTGGCGTACGGCGTTGACGAGACACTCCTGGCCGATGCGTAACAGATTGGTCTGCACAGCCTCCGGCAGTCGGTTGGCGGGCCGTTGCACCTCGCAGTGCAGTTCGATCCCCGTGCCCTCGGTAACGTGGCGGGCCAGTTCGGGCAGCGCTTCGGACAAGCCGCCGTGCTCAAGCTCCTGCGCCCGCAAATTCATCAACGAACGGCGCAGTCCTTCGCGGCCGTAGCGGACCATTTCGCGCGCGGTTTCCAATTGCGTGCGCGCAGCTTTTTCTTCAGGAGGCAGGCGCACGCTCAGGGCATCCAGTTGAAATCCCAGCCCGGAAAAACTCTGAGCCAGGGTATCGTGCATCTCGCGCGCCATGCGATGTCGCTCTTCGAGCACGGCTTCCCGCTGTACCTTTTCGCGAATGACCGCCGCCTGCCGGGCCACGCGCCGCCGCAACAGGATCACCCATCCGGAGGCGACCAGGGCCACGCCCAGTAACACACCCAACACCAGCATGAAGCGCTGCGTGGTCCAGCCGGACGGGGCGGACAGCACCTGGATGTCGGCGGGTGAGCGCAGCAACAACTCCATTTCCAGCGGGTGGGCGCGAAAGCGCGGCCCGGAGAAATTGGAGTCATCCACGCGGCAGACGCCGGTGAGCCGGAGAAAGCTGCCCGGCCGCAGGGACGGCGGCGGTTGGGGCAGTCGCGCGCGGAACACGGTGTCGCCTTCCCCCACGACCAGCACCGACTCTTCGCCCCCTTCCAGCACATCAAGCAACCGCGCTTCGATGGTCACCAGGTTCGCGTCGTTCGTGCCTTGCAGAACTTCGGCGACGGAACTGATCACCGGCTCGGGGGAAGGCGCCCGTCCGACGACACGAAAATCCGCATCCTCCAAGAATGCACCAAAACGTCCCATCGCCGGGAATCCCACCGCTTCGACCAGGTCGCCAGCGGCCACGGCATTGGTCTGGGGAGTGCGCACCAGCAACCCATCCGTGGCATCACGCAAGAACAGCGCCTCGCCCGGCTGCTGGTGAGTCACAATTCCGCGGACACGAACGCGATGCCCGCCAATACCTTCGGGATTGAACCGGAGCAACGAACCGGTGACGACGAGCGGCTGCTCGAAAGGGTCTGCCGGCGGCGACACTTCGATGCGCAGGTCACCCGGCTGACTGACGAGGATGGTTGGGGAACGTAATTGCCGGCGGGTGTTGATGTAACCGGCGGCCAGCCCCGCGATACGCACGCGCGCGTCCACCAGGGGTGGCAGGCTGGTCATGCCAAACGCCACCAACTCGACCTCCAATTGGCGCCGCCCCATGGCGACTTTCAGCAGCAGACAGCGGCGACCCTCATGCCACGTCACTGAGCGGACGATGCCCGACACTTCGACGCGTTCGTAATGGAAACGTCCAGACAACAACTCATCGTAAGTGACCGCCACCGGATGCGGCAGTTCAGCGCGACCCACGCGCGTCACTTTGGCAGAGGCGATCCCGGGTAGGAACAATCCCTCATACGACACCCCCTCAACGAGCACCTCATCCCCGGGGCCGAAGGTGCGGGTGATTTTCTCCGCCGTTCTGGTAATGAACGTGCCGCCGGTTTCGTCCTGCAGGAAGACCGACGCGCCGGGATTGAGGGCCGTGACCACGCCGCGCAGGCGCACCGGGATTCGGTTGGCCGCTTCCGCTGCCGACAGTGCCCGAAGTTGAGCGGCGTTCGTCAGAATCACCGGGGCGGTTTGCGCCGGGGCTTCGGCCAGGTGCCAGACCGCGCCCAGGGCAATCAGCCAGCGACCCGACCAGGAATTCCATCGCTTGCGCATGTTCAACGGCGGCAGTATAGGTCTTTTGAGCGAAGAGGCACTAGCTCGAAAGAGCTATAGACGACCGGGAAAGCCAGGCGGTAAACTCTGCGCTCAATTGACGGTTTGCAACCGACCCAGTGTTTATGACGCGCATCCAGCCATCCCGCATCGGGCGCACGGGAATTCGAGCGGAATTCCACAGAGCTTTCACTTTGATTGAGTTGCTGGTTGTCATCGCCATCATCGCCATTCTGGCGGCTATGCTGCTACCCGCGCTTTCCAAGGCCAAGGATAAGGCCCGCCGCACCAGTTGTCTAAACAACCTGCATCAGCTCGGGCTTGGCGGACACATGTACGCCAGCGATAACGGCGACAAATTGCCCACCGTTTACAAGACGGCGTCCTCCTTCACCACTTATTGGGTTCGCGACGGCAATTATTACAATCTCGGTTTGTTGTATGAACACAAGTATGTCACCACGCCGCACTCGTTCTATTGCTTGTCCCGCACCGTGCGTCCGAATGAAGTACTCGCCTACGACGGCCCCGGCAATATCTGGACCAACACGCGCGTACGCTGCTCTTATCCCGCCCGGCTTGGAGAAGTGGATGGCCTGCCCATGACCGGCGCGACCCACCAGTGGAAACTCCAAGACTACGTCAAAAAAGTCATCTACAGCGATTTTGTAGGGGTGGTGGGATTTCAGGGCGGTGGCATTACTGAGGGACACATTTATCCCGTGCATGAAGGGCGCGGCTACAACCGATTGTTCGGTGATGGCTCCGTCCGGTGGACCAAACCGGGCCCGCTCACCAAATTGATCAGTGCCGCCACGCCCAGCCCGGTGCGTCAAATGCAATACTTTCAGGAATTGGATATTCTCCCCTGACCTTTCAAACAAAACCTCAACCCGCATCATCACCCTATGCAAGCAGCAATCCGCACCGTCATTCTAACGCTGGCGCTTGGCGCCGCGTGGCTCACCTCAACCCGCCCGGCCCAGGCGGCCATCGAATCAAACTTCGACGATCAGGTCTATCCCGGCGAGGCCGGCAACGGCTGGGTCGGCGGCTGGCAACATTCTGTCGGCACACCCGTGATTCAGACCGACAATCCGCTGGACGGCGCGACGCCCTACGTCCGCCTTGATGCGACCGGGGCCGCCACGCGCAATTTCATGCGGCAGTTCGAGTCCGGCGGCGGGGTGAATCCCGCCGCGCCCTACTATGTCCGGTGGAAATTCCGCCTGATTGATGCCGAGTTTGAAACCAACTTCACTGTGTTCAATGACCGGGTGCATTTCTTTGGACGCAGTGCTCCCCGCCTTGCTGCGAGCACAGACGGCTCGATCAACTGGTCGCTCATGGCTGCCGGCGCCGCGAACGCCGGGGCCGTGGACGGCAAGACCTTCTGGATTTTCGACAATGTGGAAGGCAACGGCACTTTCAATCTGGCGAATCACGTGGATACTCTGATTCCCCTGGTGCCCGGCGACGTTTACGCGTTTGAAGTGCTGGTGGACCCGCAACAACTCACCTACACCGTCGCGATCACGAATGAGACCAGCAGCGCCTCCTTCCGGAGCGCCGCACCGCACCGTTTCCGTAATCTGTCGGCCGCCGGCGACGCCCACACTCATCTGCATTTTGGCGTTCAGGGCAGCGCGGCCGCCGAGGTGCGGGGATTTGATCTTGACTCGGTTGCCATCGTGCCTTGGCCCGGGCCGTTGCTCGAAAACGTGATTCCGAACGCCTATGCGATTCACAGCCCCACCGGAGGAATCCACTTTGACATCGTGGCGCTGGACACCGTGGCGGAAGGAGACATCGGCCTCACGGTGAATGGAGCCAATGTAAGCGCCCAGTTGATGATTACTGGAACGGAAAACGCGCGGAGCGTTTCGTACGACGGTCTTGTTGCCAACACGGTGTATGAAATGACCATCACTGCCACCAACGCCTCGGGGGTGCGTAGTTTGACCCGGACGTTTTACACCGCTACCGCGCCGTTCACCCTTTATGATTCCGAAGGATTCACGAGTGACGTGCTGTACCCCTTGGGTCCGCTGCAATCCGTGACGCACGGCGACGCCACTTGGGAAGCCCTCGCCAGCGAGTCCGCGGACATCGTCAACATCGGCGACCCTCAGGGCAAAGTGCTCGAGCGCCTGAACATGGGCGCCGCCCGGGGCGACTATGTGCATTTTCAGCCGATATCCTCCGGCACCATTATCATTGAGTTCGATGCCTGGGCTTCCTTCACTTCGGGGCGGACCTTCGACATTTCCTTGCATCCGCTCGGCTCCAGCACCACGACGATGGCGAGTTTCGTCGGCTGGGGTTCTGTGGCGGAGCAGTTGGCTTATTATGACAACGCCAACTGGCAACCGGTCGCCAACTTGGAAACCGATTGGCATCACTGCAAGCTGGTTCACTACCTCAGCGGGCCGGCGGCTGGCCGGTATGACATCCTGGTCAACGACATCCCCGTGGCTGAAAAGATTCTTTGGCGCAACGTCGTTCCCGGCACTCCACTCAGCCGGGTGCGATATGCGAGCGACGCGAGCGCGCCCGCGCTGCAGTATGGACGGATTGACAACCTGGTGATCACCGCCGCGCCGGAGGACCCCAACGCCTTCCCGCCGCCAGCCATCGTCAACCTCAGCCCCGTGGAATACGCCGTCATTCGCCCGGAGGAAGGCTTGCGATTTGAGGTCACCTCCGCCCTCCCGATTACGGCCTCTGACATCACCGTGCTGGTAAACGGCACCGACGTGTCCGATGAATTGACGGTGACCGGGGGCGCGAACCAATTGACCGTAGCCTACGACGGATTGGTGGCCGGACGGCAAACCGTGGAAATCACCGCCGTCAACGGGGCCGGCCCGGTGAATGTGACGCGAGGCTTTTACGCTACAGTGGATCCGCTCACCATCTTCGATGCCGACGGCTTCAACAGCGAGACCGTCTATCCACTGGGTTTTCTTCAGGCTATTGAGCACGACGGCAGTATCTGGGCACCAGCGGTGAGCCCTTCCGAAATTGTGGACGTGGGCGGCGCGCAAGGCAAGGTGCTGCGCCGGATGCAAATGGGAACGGACCAGGTTGACTACTTGAACTTTCCGCCCCTCGCCTCGGGCATTCTGACCATTGAGGTGGACGCACGGGCCTCGGTGATCCATGCGCGCACGCTGGATTTCTGTCTCATGCAAATCACTGGCGGCAACATGGCGAGCTTCCTTGGCTGGGGCACGGTGCTCGACAACTTTGCATACTACAACGTGAACTCCGCAGCATGGATTCCGATGACCCAACCGGGCACGGATTGGCATCGCTACACGACCATCAATTATCTGAGCGGGCCGGATGCACGCACCTTTGATCTCAAGGTCAACGGCGTGCTGGTGGGCGAAAAGTTGCCGTTCCGTCACGCCACCCCGGCGGAGGGCACCTCCCTGGCGCGCATTCGCGTGGGCGCAATTCGCGGGGAAGCGCCGGGCGAATACGGTGAAATTGACAATCTGGTGTTGACGGTCCAACCCCTTCCGCTGGCCGACGCCGACCCTGTTTCAATTCTCAATCCGACCCACACGGGTACCGTGTTTTCGTTTGCCTTCGTAAGCCAAACGGGCATCAGCCATGTCGTGGAATACACCGACATAATTGGGTCAAACAACTGGACCACACTGGAAACCATTCCTGGCGATGGCACGCAAAAAACCGTTACTCACAACAATCCGCCGCCAGGAGCGCTCTACTATCGGGTACGTTCTCACACTCCCTGACCGGTCGGCGTGATTGGTGGCCATCGTGGAAAATCATTCACCAGCCGCTGCCGGTTGACACCGGCAGTGGCTCAAGAGTCGCTGTCACTCGGCGTCGGGAGGATTCTCGGGTAAATATGAAGACAAAATGTCTGCAACTTCTGCTTGGCATCGGAGTTTCCGCGCTTTCACTGGCGCAAACATCCGCCGCCCCATTAACTCTTGCACCCGGTGTCACCACGCGTGGCACGAAGCCGGGATCCTGGGAATTAGACCTACGCAACCGCACTGTGGCGCAGGCGAAGGCTGAAGCCGCGAAACTCAGCTCACGGCTCTACGGCCGGGCCGAAGCCGGTTTGAATCTACCGCTCGTGTTCCGCACGGATTTTCCGACCGCGAAGGTGTTCGCGTTTCATCTGGCTGCCGTCAGTTCGGGCGGCAGTGACTTGGTGGTCAGGACAAATGGCACGCTCGCAGCCCGACAAATCTGGCCGGGCGCACCTTCAACGCATCGCCCCAATCGCGTGTTCTACGTCCCATTGGCCGCTGGCCCGTCCACGGTGAGTTTCGAAGTAACCCAACGTTCCGGGGTGGTGGTGGTGGACCGCTACTTCATCGCGGACTCGCTGGCGCAACTGCCGCAAGATTCAACCCCGCTCCTGTTCGGTTCATCGCAGGCGCTCACGGTGACTCCCGCGCGGACCCAGCCGCCGGAAATCCCCGAGACGGGCGGCGTTCTCGTCAAAGAGGACGGTTATCGTGGCATTTGGTATTACAACCAGGCCACCAAGGACGAATACAAATACAAATACAGCGGTGGCATGGCGACATATCCCCAGCAACATGCGCCCATCGCGATTTACCGGCCGGAAGCGGACAAGACCTTCTTCGTTTACGGCGGCACCACCGCGCGCAGCGCGGAAGACAAGCAGGAACTGCTGCACATGGTTTCGTACTATGACCACAAGACGGGCCACGTGCCGCGCCCGCGGTTGCTGTTGAACAAGCGCACCTCCGATGCCCACGATAATCCCACGTTGCAGGTGGATGATCGCGGGCATCTGTGGATTTTCTCCTCGTCGCACGGCACGGGCCGGCCTTCTTACATTCATCGCAGCGCGCGGCCTTATGACATTAACGAGTTTGAGCGCATCCTCGTGACGAACTTTTCCTACACGCAGCCGTGGCACGTTCCAGGTGAGGGCTTCCTTTTCCTGCACACGCGCTACGGGGGAGGCAGACCGCAGGGCATTGATGCCGCGCGCTGCCTGTTTTTCATGACCAGCGCCGACGGCTTGAAGTGGAACGAGCCACAGATGCTCGCGGGCATAGCGCTTGGCGATTATCAGGTCAGTTGGCGTTCCGGAAAGCGCGTGGCCACGGCCTTTGACTTTCATCCGCGGCCCGGCGGCTTGAACTACCGGGCGAACATTTATTACGCCGAAACCGATGACCTCGGTCGCACCTGGCGCAACGTCAAGGGCGAAGCCCTGAAGTTGCCGCTCACCGAAACCAACAACCCCGCGCTGGCCTACGATTCTCGCGCGGAGAATCTGCTCGTCTATCTCAAGGACGTGAACTTCGACCGCAACGGCCGGCCCGTAATTCTGTTTCTCACCACCAGAGGCTTTGAACCCGGCCCCGAAAACGGCCCGCGCGAGTGGCAGACGCTGCGCTGGACCGGCCAGGAATGGGTGCGTCGCCCATTCACCGTTTCCGGCAACAATTACGACCACGGCTCGCTTTACATCGAACCGGACGGCACCTGGCGCGTCATTGGACCGACGGAATTGGGGCCGCAGCCTTACAATCCCGGCGGCGTCATGGTGATGTGGACCAGCAACGACGAGGGCCGGACCTGGAAACGCGTCAAACAGCTCACGCACGATAGCAGCCACAACCACACCTACGCCCGTCGGCCGCTCAACGCGCATCCCGATTTCTACGCGCTCTGGGCTGACGGTCACGGCCGCCAGCCTTCCGAGTCCGCGCTTTACTTCACCAACCAGCGGGGAGATCACGTCTGGCGATTGCCGGTTAAGATGAACAGCGAATTCGCCAGGCCCGAAATCGCGTGGTGAGAACCTCTCAGGATTTGGACCTAATGAAAATCATCGCTCTCTTTGCCGCTGTCCTGTTCGCGGCCACGTTCGCTTTCGCGCAAAGCACCGCCTCACCCGCGGCCAAGGACGCCAAACCACCCTTCACCGGCGACAAATCACGACCCGATGACGGTTATCGCGGCATCTGGTTCACGCTGGGCCAGTTCTCCAAGCACGGCGACAAGTACTCCGGCGGCCTCGGCACCTACACGGCCAATCACATTCCGCTCGCTGTGTTTGCCCCTGAGGTGAACAAGACCTTCTTCGTTTATGGCGGCACGATCAAGGACAAGCGCCACCTGCTGATCATGGCGTCCTACTACGATCACGCGAAGAACGTCGTGCCGCGGCCCACCATTGTTCACGACAAGCAGGGCGTGAACGATCCGCACGACAACGCCAGCATGAACCTGGACGACCGCGGCCACATCTGGGTGTTCATCAGCGGACGCGGGAGGTCGAGACCCGGTTTCAAGTATCGCAGCGTGCGGCCTTACGATGTCTCGGAATTCGAGTTCATCCAGCAGGAGGAATTTACCTACCCGCAACCGTGGTTTGTGCCGGGCAAGGGTTTCCTTCATCTGTTCACCAAATACACTCGGGGCCGCGAGTTGTATTGGGAAACCAGCGCCGACGGGGTTCACTGGAGCGAACATCAGAAGCTCGCCGGCCTCGAAGGTCATTACCAGGTGAGCGCGGAACATCAGGGCAAGGTCGGCAGTTTCTTCAACCGTCATCCCGGCGGCAGCGTGGATAAACGCACGGACCTTTACTACGTCCAGACCACCGACTGGGGCAAAACCTGGACCACCGTGGATGGCCGTCATCTTTCGCTACCGCTTTCGCAACCGGACAATCCGGCGCGCGTCATCGAGTATTCCGCGAAGGGCCGGCTCATGTACACAATTGATCTGCGCTTTGACCACCGCGGCCATCCGGTGTTGCTTTACATCACCTCTGCCGGCCATCAACCCGGCCCCGAGAATGATCCCCGCGAATGGACGTTGACCAAATGGAACGGCAAGGCGTGGGAGACTCACGTAGTCTGTCGCTCCGATCACAACTACGACCTCGGCAGTCTGTTCCTCGGCGAAAAGGAATGGACGATTCTCGGCCCGACCGAAGTTGGCCCACAGCCTTACGGTACCGGTGGCGAAGTCGCGTTGTGGGTGAGCACGGACGAAGGCAAGACATGGTTGAAGCGGCGACAGGTGACAGGGAACAGCGAATTCAATCACGCCTACGTCCGCCGTCCGCTCAATGCCAAAGATCCGTTCTACGTTTTCTGGGCGGATGGCAACCCGGACAAACTCAGCGTCTCGCGGCTTTACTTCGGCAACTCCACCGGCGGCCGTTACTGGCAGTTGCCGTACGATATGTCCGGTGAATTCGCCACGCCGATGGAGATGAAGAAATGATTGGAGACTGCCTCCGCAGGAAGTTGCTCTTGTGGGTCGGGGTTCTCTTCGTTGCCCTGCCGCCGGTCTTTGGGCATACGGCGGAGGCGGATGAGCGCTCGCCAGAACAGTTTTCCTCTTTCAAGTGGACGAACGCGCCCTGGTCGGATCCAAAGTTTTTCCCGATTGCCGTCTGGCTGCAATCACCCGCCAACGCGGAACGCTATCGCCAGGCCGGCATCAACACGTATGTCGGTCTTTGGAAAGGGCCAACTGAAGCGCAGCTTGCCGCCCTGGGCAAAGCCGGCATGTATGTCATCTGCGACCAGAACGAAGTCGCCCTGCGCCATCTCGATAATCCATCCATCATCGCTTGGATGCATGGTGACGAACCGGACAACGCGCAATCCCTTGGCGAAGGCCGCGGTTGGGGACCGCCCATTCCGCCCGCAACGATTGTCGAGGATTATCACCGGATGCGCGCCGCCGATCCGACGCGGCCAGTGTTGCTGAATCTCGGCCAGGGCGTCGCGTGGGATGGTTGGTACGGACGCGGCGTCCGCAGCAATCATCCCGAGGATTATCCCGAATACCTCAAGGGCTGCGACATTGCGTCCTTTGACATTTACCCGGCCGCGCATGACCGGAAGGAAGTCGCCAGCAACCTCTGGTTCGTGGCACGCGGCGTGGAGCGGTTGATAAACTGGACCGATGGGCGGAAGCCGGTCTGGAACTGCATCGAATGTACTCACATCGGCAATCCCAACCGCAAAGCCACGCCGCACGAAGTCCGCGCCGAGGTCTGGATGTCGCTCATCCACGGCTCGCGCGGGCTGATTTATTTCGTTCACCAGTTCAAGCCGAAGTTCATCGAGGCCGCCCTGCTCGCTGATCCGGAAATGCTTTCCGCCGTGACGGCCATCAACCGGCAGATCAAGGAACTCGCCCCGGTATTGAACAGTCCGACCGTGCCCAACGCCGTGCGGGTGAATTCAACCAACGCGGCCGTGCCGGTCGCCGACATGGTCAAACGCTACGAAGGCGCGACGTATCTCTTCGCCGTGGGGATGCGTCACGGCGAAACGTCCGCGACGTTCAAGCTTGACGGAATCTCGGCAGAGGCAATCGTTGAGGTGTTAGGCGAAGATCGAACGCTACTCGCGAAGGACGGCAGCTTTACGGATCGCTTCGCACCGTGGGACGTTCATCTTTATAGCGTGGGGAGTTGGATCAGTCGGTGAGTCACGAATTTGGGAACAAGCTGCTCAAATAGACTTGTGCTAACGCTCGCCCTCATCCTGACCATGTTCTCGGGGAGCAGGAACAGTTACATTGCGTCGCTCGTTTGCCGATGGCGGAATAGCAAACTCCATCATACGCCGTTTCAATCCACCGGCGAATAGCAATCCTTCTCCTTGGTGAGGGGGCCGGGATGAGGGAGTACGTAACCCCACTTTCTTAGAGCCACCAAGCCCCAGCAAGATCACGGCGAGTGGAGCCGATAGAAGCTTTGCGAATTGATCATCGCCTGCGGGTCGGTGAACCGAAGCTGCCCTGGCGCAATCTCAATAACGATTCCAAGGGCCGTCCAGTTGCTCAAGGCGGCGACAGAATTTCTGGACGCAGGCGGCCGACGAACTGGCTGGGCAATTTTCGATCCAGTGAACCGGACACCATTTTTTCCGCCGCAACATGGCCGTCGCAGAAGGCCACATTCGCCCGTCGCGAATGGCGGAAGTGTCCGTTTGGGTAGTTCGTGGTGCTGTCCACGTAATACCATTCCTCCAGCATCGGATTGGTGCGCGAAGCGGGCGGTTGGAAATCGTTGATCTGGGCGGCATCGGCGAAGAGCGCGGCATCACTGGGGCGCGCGAGTTTTGACACCTTGAACGGTGGGGCGGCGGACAGGTGGAGGTTGTAGCCGTAACCATACGCCGCACCGCTGGCTTTCAATTTGAATTGCGCCATGGCGTAGTTGAGGGATGGGCAGAGTTCCACGCCACGGCCCTGCAAGTAGGGATACAACGCGCCCATCGTGGCGTCGAAGGGGCGCTGGCCCTCCGCGCCCGCGCCCAGCCAGCCGAACCAATACAGCGTGCCGCCGTTGGTCGGGCCGAGGTTGTACCGGAAACAAATCCCGGCGTGGTCATCCCAATACATCTGAGTGGCGAGGCCGAGTTGATGGAGATTGCTGACGCACTTGAGGCGTTGCGCAAGCTGCTTGCTCCGCGCCAGGCTTGGCAAGAGCAGCCCCGCCAGCAGGGCGATGATTCCGATGACGATGAGCAGTTCGATGAGGGTGAAAGCGGCAACGGCCCCTGGCAGGTGAGCAAGTGAGAAAGGGGAAAGCGGTTCAGTCGGAATTCCCGCCTTTCCGCTCAACCACTTTCTCGCTTTGAACCTGGTTCGCATTAGAATGCCTGGCCCGCCTGGCCCGATCTCAGTTCAGGGCATTTGTGCCCGCACACGGTAAAACGCCTGCCCCGTCGGAGGATTTGGGTCCAATAAAAACAGGTTGGTGGCATTGCCTGTGAGCGTGGCGGAAACGTCGGTCCAAGCTGACCAATCCACCGTGCGCTCCAAGGTGTAAAGCCAGTTGCTGCGGCTGCGGAATTGTGCCTGCCACACTTGGTTGCTAAATGCACCCTTCAAATCCTGCACCGGCGGGACATGGACCATGAGGTTGTCCACCGTGCCATGCCCCAACACGGAACTGAACGGATCCCCGTAGCTGCTGTAGCTGCTGATGGAAAATGCGTCCACGCGAAAATCATCGCCGGCGCTAAAGCCGCTGCTGGCCGGATCGTTGAGCACGACGGCGGGCGGTTGGTACAGCAGGACTTGATTGGTGCTCAGAGTCAGCCGGAGCGACTGGTTTCGAGCGGTGTAGTGAATGGTGACGTGGACCACCTGGTTCGTCGGCAGTTCGAACTCGTAAAACGGGTCAAAAAAAGTGGGCGCATACGCGAAGCCGGAACTGGAAACAAAATCAAACACCGTCGTGGGATCGGAGGGAAAAATGTCCTGGCCGAACGTGTAGTAGCCGTAGGGGAAATAATTGAACTCCGCGAGGTTCGGCGCGCCGCCATACGTGGCGCGACCAAAGTCGGCGCTGGTGGCGTCAGCGAGATTCAACAGGCCGATGCCGATTTGCAGCGGGCCGGTTTTCCCCGGTTCATGGCCGCTGAGGCAATCCTCCATCGTCAGCTCAAACTCGATTTGGAAATCATCGTGGCGGGTGACGGTGAGGCCCAGCGGATGATGGAAATAACTGTTCGTGCGCGTGGAATCCCATGTGATGCGCAAGTTGCGGTTGGTGGTGTCCCACGTGAACAGGCTGATGTCGCCAACGACCGACCAGCCGTTGGTGAGCGGATTGGCGCTGAAGTCTTCACTGAGGGTAACGCCGCGTGCGGGCGCAACGGCAATGAGGACGAGGCCGGCAAGTGCCGGCAGGAACGAACGGATCTCTTGCATGTAACTGATCTTCCATTATGGCCCGCGCACCGGCGCGGACGGTTGCATTTGGGAGACCAGCGCGGAGAGAGAAGGGAAGCCGCTAACGCAAAGAGGCGGACGCTTTGACAAATCCAGCCTTCCACTGCATTACTTCGGCGGCCAGAAAAAAACCTTCACCCTCCGGCAAATCGGGGAATGAAGGCATTCAGCGAATCCGCGTGAAAACGGTTCAACGCGGCTGGCCTCATCCTTCTCTTTGACGGAGAAGTTGTCCCGTCCCGCAATGAGCGGAACGCGACCGACGAGCACAACCAGACCGGTATCCTGACTTCGGGCATGACCTCGCTCCCGCCTTCCCGGCGCTGGGCCAGTGGCTGTGGGAGTTTGTAGTCCGTTACAGTGGCGCAACCGTCCCCGATTCTCACGGGGTTCCCCGTCGCCCGGCTGTGATCTTGATGGACTCACGTCCATCACTTTCAAAGAACGATCTCTTGGTATGACGCGAGGCAAACACTGGCAAGGAAAATCTTGGATGAACTACCGTCTCAATCTTGCGCGTTGTTGAATTCCAAATCCGCGTTACCCCAGAGTGCAACTCTGTGCGACGGCGAGCATTGTTCCCAGACGAGTTTGAGGCGCTACGCCAAAATACCACGCCCGGCGTTCCAGGTTGCCATGCTGACCGTGAGCATCTCAGATTCTCAGATTCTTGCGCCTGCTAAAGCACCTTGACATCGGATGGGAAAACTTGTATTGAGATTTCCAGTTTACACCCAGAACGGCTCGTAATTCCACGGGCCGCTCGCAACCCGAGCGTTGGCTCGAAGTACATCATGAACAAAAGAATGTTGTTACTGGGCGCGGGCATACTCCTCCTTCACCTGGTATTGCTCGCTCAAATTCCACAACTCATCAGCTATCAAGGCGTATTGAATCGCTCCAGCGGAGGGCCATTCAATGGCACCGTTGACCTGGAGTTCAATCTGTATCCCATCGCGCCAGGAAGCGCGCCTATCTGGACGGAAACGCATACAAACGTGACCGTGACCAGCGGGAAGTTTGAGGTCCAACTCGGAAAGTGGGTGACACTGCCGCTGTTTCTCTCCGAGTACGAAATGGGAATCAAAGTGAACAGCGGTACGGAAATGAGCCCTCGGGTCCGATTAACCTCCGGCCCTTATGCGTTGGGCAGTCACGCGCTACGCGGAACCTCCAACCTCATTCCGCCCGGCGGTCCCGCCGGGTTGGGCACGCTTACTCCGGACTCGACCGTTCAACTGGACGTGGCAGGACCTCTGAAACTGCTGACCGCGCCAACCGTGAATAGCAACGTGTTGGTGCTGGTGCAGGATTCCGCCTACGACGTGGTTGAGCATATTCCACTCAGCAGCGGAATACTCCAGGGGCCAAAAGGTGATCCTGGTCCGGTTGGTCCGGCTGGTCCTGTTGGCCCGATGGGTCCGGCAGGCGCGGTTGGTCCCGCAGGTCCGATTGGGCCGCAAGGGCCGCAAGGGGTTCAAGGCCCCCGAGGATTCCAAGGGGACCCTGGACCGCAGGGCGACAAGGGCGACAAGGGCGACAAGGGTGATAAGGGAGACAAAGGTGACCCCGGCGATCCGGGACCTCAAGGACCACCAGGCGATCCCGGCCCTGAAGGGCCTCAGGGTGAGAAAGGTGACAAAGGCGATCCAGGCGAACCGGGGGCCACAGGGACCGAAGGACCACCAGGAGCAGAGGGTCCTCCTGGCCCAGAGGGACCGGTTGGTCCCGAAGGTCCCGCAGGCCCAACGTTTGATGGTGAACTGACCGACAAACCGCTGATAGTTCGCGACGCGGACGGCAACGTGGTATTTCGCGTGAACCCCGATGGAACCTCATATCACGCCGGTTTGGAGAACTTCGCCGGTGGAATTGAAGTGGACTTGGCCGGTGGCGGAAAGGTCCGAATTGGCGAGGATGGCATTCGGATTCTGGATCCAGGCGGAGAGGTGGTGTACGAAGTGGACGGCTCTGGCGGTTCCTATCATGCAGGTTTCGAGATTTTTGACCTGGGTCTTGGAGTGCCAACTCCCGGTGGTGGCGGAATCATCGTGGATCAAAACGGCATCCGGGTGATTGACCCCGAGGGCAACACGGTTTTCGAGGTAAAGCCCGACGGAACATCCTTCCATCGTGGACACGAGACCTTCGCGGGCGGAATAACGGTGGGGGTGCCACCACCAGCCCCGAGCACCCCCCACAAACCCGCTGGCACGTTCACCGGACCTGGACCGGTTGATTCGTTTTTCGATGTTTTCGTGCAACTGACGCAACCGACCGTCGGGGTGGAGGGATCGGCGGTGGTTCTCGGTTCCGAGGGCGAGCCGGGTTCAACACAACCGCCCCGGCCGGCGATGACACTGGTCGCTCCCGGTGTGCCGCCCGACTTCTTTAATCCTGGCTCAGACCCGTTCTTGGGGTGGCCGACCGCCTTGAGCGCGATCGGCCCTTCGAAATTCGTCCAACCTCCGCCGACCGATACCGTGGTGGCGCGACCACCCGCGCTGACGGTTTTGGGATCGGGGGCAGCCCCATCTGTGCTGGATTCCATCCCGGTTGAAGTGGTTTCGCTTTCGTTGGTCTCCGTTGCGCCGGTCATGATGCTGCCCGCGAGCACTCCGCCTTCTCCGCCGTTCCTCGACCAATTCATATCCATGCAGCCGACGCTCGGGGTGTCGGGAAACGTATTGGTGGACGGGCAAATCGCCGCCTCCGTCAAAGCCTTTCGGATTGATCATCCACTTCAACCCGAGACGCATCAACTCGTCCACGCGAGCATTGAGAGTTCTGAGATGATGAATGTTTACAGCGGCAACGTCGTGCTGGATGAATCCGGGGAGGCGTGGGTTTCTTTCCTCGATTGGTTTGAGGCGTTGAACATGGATTTCCGCTATCAGTTGACCTGCGTGGGCGGCTATGCCCCGGTCTATGTGGCCGAAGAGATCCAAGGCAACCGGTTCAAGATCGCGGGCGGTAAGCCGGGCCTCAAAGTTTCCTGGCAAGTCTCCGGCGTGCGCCACGACACCTACGCCCGGAATCATCCCTTGCAGGTGGAGGTTTCTAAAACGGCCCTTCAGCTCGACGGGAACGTGACCCCCAAGCTGACCCAACTCGTCAAGTAACCGCCTCGATGCCCCTGGCCTCTCCACTGGAGACCAGGGTGCGTCGGCCCTGAAAGGCATCCTATGACATTCCCATGCGCTTTCCCCAACGAAGCCGCTCACGGCACCCGACGGTCTGACTGGCGTCGGCCCCGGCGGTGCCTCTTGCTGGCCGCCATGTTGGCTTTCGTTGGTTTCACGACCACCGCACAAGAGTTCGACTTGGGCGAACTCTCGCTCAATTTCGGAACGACGGCGGCGTCCGATCCGGAATTCTCCCTCGAAGGCAACCTCGCGCCGTCCGCCGAAGCGCAGATGGCGGATGGTGAGTTTGAACTGGTGGGAGGGTTTACCGGCGCCAGTCTCCCGATCCCCGCTGAGGAACTGCCGCGATTGCACATTCAGCCCGCGGCGGGTGGCGTTCTTATCTCCTGGCCCGCACCTTCCGCGTTCGTCCTCGAAAGCACCACCCAGTTGTCGCCTCCCGCCTGGAGTCCGGTCACAGAGCCGCCCGTGCCATCGGAGGAAAAGTACTCCGTCACCATTCCCGTCACAGCGGCAACTCAGTTCTTCCGGCTTCGCCAGGCGGTGTCGCCGTGATCGAGGTTCTTGGATGAAGTTTGAGTGCGGCGACTGAGTGATCGCGTTCCATCTGGCTGGCGCCGCAAGGGGTAATCCGAGGTCAACCCACAGCGTGGGCCGTGGCGAGAACTCGGAGGGACCGAGCCAGGCGGTGAGTCAGAAATAGCCTTGCGGCGCGCGGCATCATTGCAGCATCGCCCGGACTTCTCCTGGTTGATCGGTCGGCGGCTGACAGGCATGGCCCGTGCAGAGATACACCACCGGGCTGGGGTTGGCGGGTAGCGCTCTGGTGAATTCCTCAACCGCGCCGGTGTTACCCAACACCACCTTGTTGGGCTGATAGATTGAGTGCGCAGCGGGGATCAACTCGCGCGCCAGCGCGGAGGCCGGATCGCCGGCGATCACTACGCGGCGCGGTTCCTCCAGCCAGAAATCCAGCGCGTGCAACATGCAGGGCACCGCTTGCGGAATTTTCTCCAGCCGTCGGGCGAACATTCGCAGGGTCGCCTCGGCTGCCTCGCGAAAACCCACCCGGCCCGTGATGGCGGCAAGTTTCAATAGCGCCAGCGTGGCGACGGAATTCCCGGAAGGCTCCGCACCGTCGTAATCATCCTTTACTCTGAGGATGAGTTCCGTGGCGTCGGCTGGGCTTTGCCAGAACCCGCCGTTCTCCAAGTCATGGAATTTCGCCAGCATGGCGTCCGCCAGGGCAATGGCGAAGTCAAGGTGACCGGGAGACAGGGTGGCTTCATACAGATGCAGCACCCCATCGAGCAGGAAGGCGTAGGCCTCGAGCAATTGAACGTCGTCACGTTCGCCCTCACGCCAGCGATGGTACAGGGTTTTTGCTTTCTCATCCCAAAGCTTCGCCTGAATAAAGGCCACATTCCTCTCTGCCGCATTGCGATCGGATTCATCGCCCAGCACCGCATAAGCTCGCGCGAACGCGCCGAGCATCAGGCCGTTCCAAGAGGCGAGAATCTTGTCGTCAAGATGCGGACGAACGCGTTTGGACCGGACCGCACGCATTTTGTTCATTGCCGCCTCCAGCAACGGGCAGTCAGCGGCTGTCACTTCTGGATTCACGATGCTCAAGACATTCTGGCCGGCCAGCGGAGCGGGATGACTGTGGTCCACGAAGTTGCCCCGGTCCGTGATCCCAAAATATCGGGCAGCCACATTGAATTCCTCCGGCGAAAGCAGCTTCGCCAACTCCGCGTGCGTCCAGCAATAGAACTTGCCTTCGTGTCCCTCGCTGTCGGCGTCTTCGGCGGAGTAGAATCCGCCCTCGGGATGCGTCATCTCGCGCAACACGTAGGCGAGAATGTCGCGCACCACCTCTGCGTGACGCGCATCAGCACTGGCGAGATACGCGTCGAGGTAAAGGTGCGCCAATTGCGCGTTGTCGTAGAGCATTTTTTCGAAATGCGGCACGAGCCATTCGGCGTCCACGGCGTAACGCGCGAATCCGCCGCCGAGTTGATCATGAATGCCGCCTGCCGCCATGCGGTCGCAGGTGTGTAGCACCATGCGCGTGGCTTCCTCGTCCGCGAAGCGTCTGGCGTAACGCAGCAGGAACGCGGGTTGGCTGGGCTGTGGAAATTTTGGCGCGCCGCCGAATCCACCGTGCCGCGGATCGTAAGCCTCCTTGAAGGCTGTTCCCGCCCGGCGCAGCACCTCCGGCGTCAGCGCCACATTGGGCGTGGCGACGTTGCTCGTGGCGGCTTCGAGGCGGGCGTGGATTTCCTCGGCGGAGGCCGTGACTTCGCCGTGGCGTTCCTGCCAGACCTTCACGATTTCCCCGAGCACCGAGAGGAAACTGCCGCGCCCGTAACGCTCGTCTGGCGGGAAATACGTCCCGCCGAAAAACGGCTTGCGCTCCGGCGTGAGAAATACGTTCAACGGCCAGCCGCCCGAGCCGGTCGTGGATTGCACGAAGGTCATGTAGATTTTGTCCACGTCGGGCCGTTCCTCGCGGTCCACTTTGATGCTCACGAAATGTTCGTTGAGGAACGCTCCGACCCTCTCGTCCTCGAAGGACTCGCGCTCCATGACGTGACACCAATGGCAGGTCGAATAGCCGATGCTCAAGAAAATCGGCTTGTTTTCCGTGCGCGCTTTCGCAAACGCCTCCTCACCCCACGCATACCAATCCACGGGATTATGCGCGTGCTGAAGCAGGTAGGGAGATTTTTCCCGGACGAGGCGGTTGGCGGGCTTGAGCGCGGCAGGGTCTTGATTGATGGTCACAGTTGAATTCAATGGATTTGCTTTAGCCCGGTGACACGCGGTCACCGCAAGACAATGAGTGACGTCGGTTTTCGTCCGGGGCGAGGCGAACATAGTCCACCCTCCGGGCCGGAGCAAAAAGAAGTTCAGCTTTTGCGTTAGGGAGTAATTTTGCGTCGTAACCCTTGCGCCGGACTGTTACCGTCCAGGCGTGTTATCCGAGAAACCGTGGAAATTGGAAGCCCTCTTGCGCCTGTTCCTAGGCGTGTTTCTCTGCATGTTCGTTGGCATGACCCTGCTGCTGGTGGCGCGAAAAGTGTTCGCGTTCGGGGAAGAGCATTTTATTTGGCGGGCCATCGTGGCGGCGTTGAGCTTTCATGGAGTAGCACTGGTGTTGATCGTCTTCTTTGTGCGGGAACACCAAATGAGTTGGAATGAAGCGTTCGGTTTGGACCGCGAACGAAATCGCGCGCTGTTGCTGGGCGTGCTCGTCGCGGTGCTCTTCCTGCCCCTGGCCTGGGGGCTGCAATGGCTGGCGGGGCAATTCATGTCGCACCTGGACCTCGAACTGGTCGAGCAGCAAGCCATCCAAGCGTTGCGCGACTCGGCCAGTTGGCGCGGCACGGTGGTGCTGGGGCTCATTGCGATTGTGCTCGCCCCGGTGGCGGAAGAAATTCTCTTCCGCGGCATCCTCTATCCCGCCATCAAACGGGCGGGCTTTCCCCGCACGGCGTTGTGGGGTACTTCGATCCTGTTTGCCGTGATTCACGGCAACCTGCTCACGTTGTTACCCCTGCTGGTGCTGGCCATCGCGTTGACGATGTTGTACGAAGCGACCGACAATCTGCTCGCGCCCATCGCCACTCACGCCGCGTTCAACGCCGCCAATCTGGTGATGCTCGGCCTGAGCGAGTGGGCCAATCGGATGCCGGTTCCCACATGAACGAGTTCGAGTTAATTGCACGTCTCACCCGCGCGCTGCCCGGCAACGAAACGGTCGTCGTCGGTTCGGGGGACGATTGCGCCGTGCTGGACGTGGGCGCACAAGACCGCCTGCTGCTGTTCAAAACCGACGCAGTGGTCGAGGGGATTCACTTTACCAAGGCCACCCCACCGCGGAAGATCGGCCGCAAGGCTCTGGCCCGTTGTCTGAGCGACGTCGCGGCGATGGCGGGAACGCCCACCGCGGCCCTGGTCACCCTGGGATTGCCGCCAGGTTTTGAGGTGTCGTTTGTTGAGGCAATCTACGCCGGCCTCAATGAACTGGCCGCGCAACAAGGCGTGGCCGTGGTCGGCGGCGAGACCACCACCAACCCGGAGCGCGTGCTTATTTCCGTATCGTTGATTGGCTTTGTCCCCCGCGGAAGATTGTTGCGGCGCTCGGGCGCAAAGCCGGGGGATGCGATTTTTGTGACCGGCGAACTCGGCGGTTCGCTGGCGGGCAAGCATCTCGATTTCGAGCCGCGTCTGGTTGAGGCGCGGTGGCTGGCCGAGCATTTTCCAATTCACACGCTGATGGATGTGAGCGACGGTCTGGCCGGCGATTTGCGTCATATCTTGAACGCCAGCGGCGTCGGGGCCGAGTTGCTGAAGCGCGCCGTTCCCATCAGCCGTGCCGCCCAACTGGCCGCCAAAGCCGGTGACGCGGCGAAGCCGGCCTTCGCCGCTGCACTGACGGACGGCGAGGATTTTGAGTTGTTGTTCACGACGGCAGGCCGGCTGGCGATACCCCTGCTGGATGCCTGGAGAAAGCAATTCCCAAAACTTCGTCTGAGTTGCATCGGAAAAATTGTCCCCGGCAAGCAGATCACCATTCGGGACCAACGCGGCGCGTATCCACTGAATGCCCGCGGTTACGTTCACTTCACACCGGCCAAGTCGCACCTTGCGGACGGAGGGCGTTGAGTTAGAGTCTCAGCGATGATGAAAACGGTTGAGCATCCACGCATCCCCTTGCGCAGCGCTGAAGTCTGGCCGCTGTCAGTCGCTGCCTATCGCGCGCTGGGTGAGGCAGGCCTGATTCCCAAGAACACCGAACTGTTGTACGGGTTCGTTTATACGAAGATGTCCAAATCCCCCCTCCACAGCGCGTTGGTGCGTCAGCTCATACGATTGCTGGAGCAAGCCACATTGTCCGATTGCTTCATTTCCAGCGAGCAACCCATCACCTGCGAGGATTCTGAACCAGAACCGGATGTGGCCGTAGTCAGGGGCCGGCCGGAAGACTTCTGGCACGAGCATCCGCGCACCGCCGAGTTGGTGATCGAAGTTTGTGTGACCAGCCATGATTACGATCGCTCCAAACTGCGCGCCTATGCCAGCGCCGGGGTGAAGGAATGTTGGCTCGTGCTCGGGCCGGAGAAACAGATTGAGGTTCATCGCCAACCCGCCGAGGGCGACTATGTCGAACACACGCTCCACGGACCGGGTGGTCAATTGAACTGCGCGGCGCTGCCCGGGTTCACCGTGGACATGGAGGCGCTCTTCGTCAAGTGAGCCTTCAGCCCACAACCCGTCACTTGGTTGAGCTACAACTGTCCACCGACTCGCGACCACAACGGCGAATCGTTGCCGTGTGAGCATGGCCTTGGTCATTTCCCATAGCCCCGCGGAGACCGAGGCGCTCGGCGAACGTTGGGGCCGTGAGGCGCAAGTCGGATGGCTCATCGGACTGTCTGGCGATCTTGGCGCGGGCAAGACGCAGTTGGTGAAAGGCCTTGCGCGCGGACTTGGTGTCACCACGCGGGTTCATTCGCCGACCTTCACGCTCCTGAACGAATATCGCGGCGGGCGGTTGCGCTTGTTTCATCTCGATTTGTACCGGCTCGAAACGCCGCAACAAATCATCCGCGCCGGCTTGGAGGAATACTTGCGACCGGACGGCGTGACGGTGATTGAGTGGGCGGAACGCTGGCTGGGCGAACGGCATCCGCGGTCCGAGTCGTCAGTACCCGCCAACTTCAACCCACCACCTGGTTCCGCCGCATACGTGAGGCTGCGGCGCGTGCAGATCGAGGTGCTGAGTGACACCGACCGGCGAATCACCTATGAAGATTCTGGCGTTTGAGTTTTCGTCGCCGCAACGCAGCGTAGCGGTGATAACCGGCGGGCCATCCTCGCGACCAACGGTTGCGGAGGTCATAGAAACCGCGTCCGGCCACGTCATGAAACCGTTGGGCATGGTGGATGAAGCCTTGACGCAAGCGGGCTTGGCGCGCGAGCAGATTGAAAGCCTGGCGATCGGACTGGGGCCCGGTTCGTACACGGGAATCCGCCTCGCGATTGCACTGGCGCAGGGCTGGCAGCTTGCGATGGGCATCAAGCTGCTTGGCATCAGCAGCGCGGATTGTATCGCCGCGCAAGCCCAGGCGGAGGGTTTCACGGGCAGATGCTGCGTGATCGTTGATGCGCAGCGCGAAGAGTTTTATGCCGCCAGTTATGAGCTTCAGGCGGAGGCGCGACGCACGATCACTCCGCTGCAACTGGTCACGCTCGCGGAAGTGCGCCAGCGCGAACACGCCGGGGAACTGTTGATCGGTCCCGAAGTCAACCGCTGGTTCCCCGCGGGGTGCGTCGTCTTTCCGCGCGCCGCCATGTTGGGGCAATTGGGACTGGGGCAAACGGACTTTGTGGCGGGCGATAAACTGGAGCCGATTTATCTGCGGGAAGCGCGCTTTGTCAAAGCCCCACCGGCGCGCCATGAGCGGAACACTTAGCTGGCCTGCACCCCCACGGCGGCGGTCCAACAGGCGGCACCGAATCGGGCCTTGAACGATTCGGCCAGCGTCTCCGCTGCCGGCAAGTTGGGAACGAGGGCAAAGGTCGTGGAACCACTGCCGGACATCAACGTGGCGGTGACTCCGTGAGCATGCAGAAACTCTTGGAACAAGGCCAGCAACGGATATTTCTCATGCACCGGCGCTTCGAGGGAATTGTAGAACTCCGCCGCCGCCTCTGACACCTCGCCGGTTTGGAGCAATGCCACGAGCTTCCGGGCCCGTCCCGGCTTGCCATTCAGGGCTGCGGGAAAACGGGCCAGATTCTGGTAGGCCCAAGCGGTGGGGACACCAAAACCGGGGTGGATCAGCAGCCACGCCATTCCACGCAATCCCGGAAAGAAGTCGAGCGGCTGGATGTATTCGCCGCGTCCCGTGGCCATCGCCGGCTGCGCTTGCAGGAAGAACGGAACGTCCGAGCCGAGCGCCGCGGCCATTTCGTGCAGTTGCTGTGGCGCCAGGGGACCACCAAACAATTCGTTCAGACCCTGCAACGTCGTGGCGGCATTGCTGCTGCCGCCGCCCAAGCCGGCTGCCAGGGGAATTCGCTTTTCGAGCTGAATCTTCACGCCTGCCTGAATTCGCGCCGCTTGGAAAAATAAGCTTGCGGCACGATGCACCAGGTTCTCCGGGCCGACGGGAAGGCTCGCATCACTGCAAGTCAATTCCAGGCCATGCCCACACCGTTCAAATGAAAGGCGGTCGCATACCCTCACCGGATGCATGACGGTTTCCAGTTCGTGAAAACCGTCGGCCCGCCGGCCGAGGATGTTCAACAGCAGGTTGACTTTGCAGGGTGAGTCTTTTTCCAAAGTCATGAGAACTCGTCAGGATGAACGGCGGCTTCAGGCTTCAGGCTTCGGGGCGTTCGCGCGTGTCAGGCTCAACAAAAAGCGCGCCAACGGAAACCGTCGGCGCGCGGTGAAAACGAACCTGCGTTCCGGTCAGTTGTCGAAAATCCGGAAGCGGCTGCCAGGAATGAATGGGGCGACGTCGCCCCCGCTGAAGCCGATTGAGGCATCGGTTGCGAACGCCGAGTCCGACAGCAACCGCGGCCGGTAATTGTCCGGATAAATCGGCTCGGGCGTCAGGTAATCCGTGGCAATGGGATCATAGGAGGGAAATGGGAACGTGATGATCTCATACAAACCGATTCCCGTCCGCGCCAGGGTGCGGTTCATGCCCCGAACCAAGCCGGTGGTGTAGGCGCGATCCGGTGATTCAAACAATGCAGTTTGTTCCATGGTGCGGCGGACTTCCGAGCCGCGCACGATTTCGTAGAAGTTGTTCATGCCGCGGCCGAGCTTTTTTTCGGGGCCGGCACATCCGGAAGCCAACACGCCGAGCAGCAGAACCGTGCCGAGGAAGGATGCAGATTTTCGCATAACGTTCTCTATTTGCTGGAGACGTTAGCGTGATCTCCAGCGATGTAAAGCGTGTTTTCCGCCCGTCACCGGCTTTTTCTCACAGGCCGGTGGGGTGGTCCAGAAACGTCCACGGCACTTTGAAGGTGCGCGCCAGATGCGCCGCCAGCGCCTTCACCCCGAAGGTCTCGGTGGCGTAGTGGCCACCGTACAGCACATTGACCCCGAGGTCCTCCGCTTTCGCGTAGGTCCAGTGCGGGCCTTCGCCCGTGATGAAGGTGTCCACACCTTCAGTGGCGGCCAGTTTCAAATCACCGCCTGCGCCCCCCGTCACCACGCCGATGCGCTGGCAGACCGCGGGTCCACCGGGAATCACCCGCGGCTCCGCGCCCGTCGCACGGTGCAGCCGCCTGCTCAATTCCAACCGCGAAAGGCGCGTGGTGGTTTGGAAGCCCAGGAACTGATCGTGGGTGAAAAAGAAAGGCCGCAACCGCCGCAAGCCCAACGCCGCGCAGAGCTGGACGTTGTTACCCAGTTTGGGATGCGCGTCCAGCGGCAGGTGCGAACTGTAAACGGCCATGTCGTGATCCAGCAGATGCCGCAACAATTCATACTTGCGCCCCGTCCACGGGTGCGATGGAGACCAAAAGAGTCCGTGATGCACAACCAGCAAATCCGCCCCGGCGGCAATGGCAAGCTTCACCGTGGCCAGACTGGCGTCCACCGTCGCGGCAATGCGTGTCACTTTGCCGGAGTTCTGCACCTGCAACCCGTTCGCCGCGCCGTCATAGTCCTTGACGGCATTGGTGCGCAACAAACGGTCGCAGTGTTTTACAATGGCTTGAAGCGAAGCTTTCGGCATGGCCCGCATAGATTACGCGCCTCCGCAAGCCGCGGACGAGAAAAATGCAGCGGCTCGGCGCAGTGATGGGCGCCGACCGCGTCAGTTGACTCTGACCACCGCTGACTTGCCGTGCGCACCCAAGCCCTCCAGTTCGGCAAACTTCTTTACAGCGGGCAGCGCCTTCTTGAGTGAAGCGCGATTGTATTCCACCACACTGGTGCGGCGCTGGAACTGATCCACCGTCAGCCCAGCAAACGACACCCCGGCACCGCCCGTGGGCAAAGTGTGGCTGGGACCAGCCACATAATCCCCCAACACGGTCGGCGACCACGGGCCCAGGAAAATCGCTCCTGCCGTCGTGATGGCTTCCGACACTTTGCGCGCCCTGCGCGTCATCACTTCGCAATGCTCGGGCGCAAGCTGATTCACCAGCGCCACGGCGTCGGCCAGCGTGCTCACCTGGATGAGCCACGCGTTGTCGTCCAAGGCGCGTCGGATGAACTCGCGTCGCGCCAGCTTCGGCAACTGTTTCGCAATTTCTCTTTCCACCGCTTTGAGGACTTTGCCTGAAGTTGTCACCAACCACACGCGCTCGTGGCCCGAACCGTGTTCCGCCTGCGCCAGCAAATCGGCCGCGGCGAATTTTGGATTCGCGGTGTCGTCCGCCAGCACCAGCACCTCGCTCGGACCGGGCAACAGATCAATGGCCACGTGACCGACCAGCAGACGCTTGGCGGTGACGACGTACGCGTTGCCCGGGCCGAAGATCTTTTGCACACGGCCAAGGGTGTTGGTGCCGTAAGCCATCGCCGCTATCGCCTGGGCACCACCGATGCGGTAAATCTCGGTTGCGCCCGCCGCCCGCGCCGCGAAGAGGAGCGCGGCGTTGATCGCCCCGTCCTTGCCACACGGCGTGCAAACCACGATCTCCCGGCAGCCCGCCACTTTGGCGAGCGTGACGGTCATCAACGCGGTGGAAACCAGCGGCGCCGTGCCGCCCGGGATGTAAACCCCCACGCGCTGGAATGGATCAAACTTCTCACCTACTGTCGCGCCGTGCGAATTGCGCGCGGACCACGCTCTGCGCAGTGACTTCCGGGCAAAGTTGGCAATGTTCTTCTCCGCCCCGGCCACGGCTGCGCGGAAGGAGTCGTCCGCTTTGAGCGACGCGGTCAGTAATTCAGCTTGCGCGACCGCAAACCGCTCGGCCGTCAGCTTCGCGCCATCGAACCGCTCGGTCAGTTCGATTAGCGCTTCGTCGCCCCGCGCACGCACGTCGTCCAGGATGGCGCGGGTGCGTTCCTCGATAAGTGGGTCAAACAAGCTGGAAGGCGCGGTGATTTCGCGCAGGCGCCTGGCGAAATCCGCGTCCGTGTGGCGGGTCACTCTCATGGGCCGAGGCTAGGGCAAGCGGACCGGAAAGTCAAAATGGGCACGGCTTCGACACTCGAGAAGTTTTTGGGCTTTCGTTGGCTTGAACTGATCTTGATATTCACGTCATGCAGAACCCAATCATCGCGGCGCTGGATGTGCCCACGGTCGAGCAGGCCCTCGCTTTGGCCCGCGAAATCGCCCCGGCAGTCGGCGCGTTCAAAATCGGCAGCGAACTGTTCACCGCCGCCGGGCCGGACATCGTCCGCCGCCTGCGCGAGACGGGCGCTTCGGTTTTTCTCGATTTGAAATTTCACGACATCCCCAACACCGTCGCCAAAGCCGTGGCGTCGGCCACGCGGCTCGACGTGCAAATCCTGACGATTCATACGTGTGGCGGGCTGGCCATGATGCGCGCGGCCGAGGAATCCGCGCAACGGACGGCCCTGCAATCAGGCCGTAACGCACCGCTGGTACTGGGGGTAACGGTGCTGACCAGTCACGACGCCAACACGCTGGCCGAGATTGGCTGCGAAGCCAACGTGGGCCGGCAGGTGGAGCGCCTCGCGCAACTCGCCGTCCAGGCAGGTCTGCGCGGATTGGTCTGTTCCCCGCTTGAAATCGTGCAACTGCGTCAACTGCTGCCAGCGAACATTCAACTCGTCACACCCGGCATCCGCACTGGCGCCGAGCAGGCCGACGATCAGAAACGCACCTTGACGCCACGCGAAGCCATGCAGGCTGGCGCCAACTGGCTGGTCGTCGGACGGCCCATCTACGCGGCATCACTTCCGCGCGCGGCGGCGGAAGCCATCCTGGCTTCGCTGAATTGAACTCGCGGGGTGGGTTCCCGAATGAATGGTTTCTGCCACGCCGCCGCGTGTTGGAGAACCCGCCCACCCCAAACGAAACCGAACCGCCGTCGGGCAACACGAAAGTGTTGGAAGACAATCTGGCGACAGCATGAGGCTGAACTTGCAGAGGCTGAACTTGCCGTTGCAACCCATGCCGACGCGCGTAGAATAGAGCCATGAGCAAAAGTGCCACTCTCAACGGTCACGAGGCGCAATACGAAGCGCAGGCCAAACATTATCTGGCCGAGACGCAGAAGATTCTCCGCCAGCTCGCAAGGGAGCGGCAGCGGTCTGCCCGCCGCACTCGCTCACAAGCCAATCTGCTCCACGAAGTAAAAGAAATCCTCTACGGCAAATAGGCCATGTGGAAAACTCTTTCCGGCTGGCTGTTCGCAGTCTTCAACATGTCGCGAGAGTTACAGGAACATCGCGTGCCATTCGTCAGTTGGAAGAGCGCACGCGCAACATCGATGAAGCCATCAAACTGCTGGCGCAGGAACAGCGCCACAGCCGGGAACTGGAATCCGCCGAACGCGAGAAACTACTCCTGCGGCTGCAAACCGAAGTGGCAAAGTTGAAAGCACTGCCTGCGCCGGGCGGAAAACGCTGCAAGTGATCCGAGCTAACGCGACCTCGCTGCAATTGCAGACCGAAGCGGACATGAGCAAAGCCATCCACGAAACCGGCCACACGCCGGTGCAACGGGATACGTTTTACGAACCCATCCGCGCGCTGGAGAACACACCCGCTGAGAACGAAGCCGAACCGCCGTCGGGCAAATCGAAGGTGATGGAAGATAATCTGGCGACGGCGTGAGGCGCTCACTGCTCGACCAATTGCTCAATTGACGCGGATTCTGCTTTCAATAAACTTCACCCATGTCCGGCGCGTTCAACTCAATTCAGAAAGAGGTCAGCCAGGATCACAGCCTACGCAAGCCGCTGTTGAGTCAAATCAAGAAGTTGCGCTCGGGCAGGGCAGTGGTTTCGTTTTTCATCTCCTTTTATTCTCGCGCTCCGCTCTCGCAGGAAGATGCCGACATGATTGAGGAAGTGCTCTGCAACACTGATACCGCTAAAGGCGTTTCGCTGATTCTGGACGCGCCAGGCGGCGACGGTTTGGCGGCTGAGAGGATCATTCAGATCTGCCGCCGTTATTCCAAAGGCGATTTTGAGACCATCGTTCCCGCGCGAGCCAAGTCGGCGGCGACGATGGTGTGTCTTGGCTCTGATCGAATTCTCATGAGCCCGGTTTCGGAACTCGGACCAATAGACCCACAGATTCCAATCAAGATCGGTGAGTCCTGGCAGTGGGTCGCGGCTCATCATGTGATCAACACTTTTGACAAGCTGTTATCTGACGCTGTCGGCCTCAAGGCCGGGCACATTGAACCGTATCTTCAGCAGTTGGCGCAGTTCAACGCGACACAAATTGAAATGTTCCGTTCTGCCACCCGGCTCTCGGAGAATATCGCCATCTCCTCGCTTGCCAAAGGAATGCTAAAGGGCACTCCGAAGAAGGAGATCGAGAATCGTATCAAGTGCTTTACAGATCCCGAAGTAACACTTTCGCACGGGCGTGCTCTTAACATCGAACACCTTGCCGATGCGGGATTAGCGATTGAGGAAATTGATCTCCGTTCCGATCTCTGGAGGGCCATACGCGACCTCTACGTACGTAGCAAATTCGTTGTGGATAGGGGTGAATCCGGCAGAAAACTGGTAGATACGCTTGAAACATCATACAGAGCCGCCTAGATTATCGCTGCCATGAACGCAACAAAGCACAAACGCAAAACGAACAAGCGGCGAACATTCGCCTCCTTGTTGCGCGCCAATCCGCGCGCGGAAGAGCGGTTGGCTCTTGTTTCAAAGTTCCCGCTGATATCTCCCACTGAAATCACCATTGCTGAAACAGCTTGGCAGCCTGTCCCGAGTGTCCCGCAGCACGGCGATGGGGTAGCGGCTTTCGCCCTCGCTAGTTCCTAACCCTCGGTCTCCGCTGCCGCGCACAGGGAGTGGGCTGCCTTCAGCCGGATGTCCGGCGTAGCGAGTAAATCCCATCTGCTTCCATCATCGCTTCTGAAGCGGCGCTTCAGGGGTTTCATTTCATCGAGCTACCATGCCTGGTTCGCATTGAGATGATTTGGCGAAGCGTAAAGCATTCCTCCCAATAGCATCGCCGCCTTGCGCCGCTGCCGTATCCACGGGAGAAACGACATGCCCGTGCAAACGCCGTCCAGCATGGGTCTCGACGCGTTGCGCACCACCGCCGTGAGTCGCGAGGAGTTGTTGTCCAAGCCGCCAAGATTTCTGTGTCCAACCGGGCACAACTGTGGTTTCTCTTAATGCACCATGAATACACTGACTGTCGTTGCCACATTTGAAGCCAAACCCGGCAAGGAAGCCGAACTGCGCGCCGCCCTGACCGACCTGCTCGCGCCCACCCGCCAAGAAGCCGGCTGTCTGAACTACGATCTGCATCAGGCCACCGAGCATCCGGCGAAGTTTCTGTTCCACGAGAACTGGACGAGCAAGGCGCATCTCGATACGCATCTGCAAAGTGCCCACGTGCAAGCGGTCCTCGCCCGCCTGGACGAGCTCTGTGTCGCGCCTCCGGAGATTTCGCTTTGGGAACGGATTGGGTAGGTTCGCAAACAGACAGCTCGCCGAGGTCATGTCACTGCTCGAAATCAGAAATCTCCGGCTGGATTTTCTCGCCGGCGATGAAAGTCTGCGGGCAGTGGACGGTGTTTCGTTGAGCCTCGAAGCGGGCGAGACGGTTTGCCTCGTGGGCGAAAGCGGCTGCGGCAAAAGCGTCACCGCGCAATCCATCGCCCGCCTCGTGCCCACGCCACCCGCGCGCTACGTCGGGGGCGAAATCCTCTTGAACGGCCGCGATGTGTTGAACATGTCGCCGACGGAACTGTGCAACATTCGCGGCGGCGTGGTGAGTTACGTGTTTCAAGAGCCGGGCGCATCGTTGAATCCGGTGTTCCGCGTGGGCGCGCAAATCAAGGAATCGCTCAAGTTGCACCAGCCGGCCAAGGCGACGGACGCCGAAGTCATCCGCCTGCTGAAACTCGTGGGCATTCCCGCGCCCGAATCGCGGATGAGAAACTATCCGTTCGAGATGTCCGGCGGAATGCAGCAGCGCGTGATGATTGCCATGGCGCTGGCCAGCGAACCGAAACTGCTCGTCGCGGATGAACCGACCACCGCGCTCGACGTGACCATCCAGGCGCAGATTCTGGACTTGCTGCGTGACCTCAAGCAACGCCTCGGCATGGCGATCCTGCTCATCACCCACAATCTCGGCATCGTGGGCGACATGGCCGACCGGGTGGCGGTGATGTATGCCGGGCAGATTGTCGAACTTGCGCCAGCGCGCGAATTGCTGCGTCGTCCGCTGCATCCCTACACGCGGGCGTTGATGGCCAGCGTGCCGAAACTGAGTGACGCCAGCCGGTGGGGCGAGGCTACTGACGAGCCGGCCGTGGCAAATGAAAGCGCAGCGGCGACGGCTCGCGAGGACGCTCGCCCCACCAAACGGTTGCAGGCAATTCCCGGCAACGTCCCGCGCATCGGCAATTTTCCAGCCGGCTGCCGCTTCGCCCCGCGCTGTCCGATGGCGAAACCGGAATGTTCCAACGCCATTCCCGAACTGGTCGAAGTCGAACCTGGACGTTGGGTGCGGTGTCCGTTTTGGAGGTAGAGTCATGTTTACAACGGCAAAACAAATCCATGCAGGGGGTCACGAACTTCAGGACCGTGCTGAGGTATTTTGGTCAGGGGCAAATCTTGTCTTGGTTGTCGCCGATGGCGCAGGCGGTCGGAGTGGCGCAGCGCAAGCCGCAGAATTTGTGATCCGGCGAGTGAGGCAGGCAATTCACTCTGCTGATTTGAGTCCTGCGGGGTTGGCTGAATTCTTGAGATTGACTGACCGCCAGATGGCAGAAGCCAGAAATGTCGGCGAAACAACTTGCGTCATCGTGGTCATCTCGCAAACCGGCATTGTGGGCGCGAGTATTGGTGATTCTGGCGCTTGGCACATTACCCAAGCAGGCATAGACAATTTGACAGGCCATCAAACACGCAAGCCATTCCTCGGTGTGGGTTGTGCAATACCGTTTGGTTTTGTTCGAGGTCCGCTGACAGGCACTTTGCTGGTAGCCAGTGATGGATTGTTGAAATACTCAAGTGCAGAGCGAATCGCTGCAGTCGCTCTCTCCGACAACGTTGAAACTTCGGCACAAAAACTGGTTGGGCTGGTTCGTTACCCATCAGGCGCATTGCCGGATGATGTTTCTGTCTTGCTGGCCAGGCGTGTATGAGCCTCCTCGAAGTCCAAAACCTGAAGGCCCATTTCCCCGTGAAGCGCGGGGTGTTCAGCCATACGCAGGGCTTTTACCGACGCCACGCGGGCGCGAGTTGTGGATTTGTTGACACGCTCGCCCTGCCCATGAACCCTGCGCTCGTAGCCGCCGACGTGAGGAGGCGAACGGGCTGGAGCGCGAGTCGAATCCGCCTCCTCACGTCGGCGGCTACGGTTCGGGGGGCCAAGCGCGAATCTTGGTTCGGGGCATTCTTTCCCCGGGGGAGAGGGTCAGGGTGAGGGCGAGCGTCAAACAAACTTCTTCCTAGGTTTCGGATTTTCCTTCATGAACCTCCTCGAAGTCCAAAATCTCAAAGTCCATTTCCCCGTAAAGCACGGCGTGTTAAGCCGCGCGCGGGAGTTTGTGAAAGCCGTGGACGACGTGAGTTTCAGAATTGCGCCCGGTGAAACGCTCGGTCTGGTGGGCGAGAGCGGTTGCGGGAAGACAACATTGGGCCGCGCCATCGTGCGGTTGGTCGAGCCGACAGCGGGGCGTGTATTGTTCGAAGGCGAAGACATCGCAGCGATGAGCGCAGGTGAATGTCGGATGCGGCGGCGGAGATTTCAGATGATTTTTCAAGACCCGTACAGTTCGCTCAATCCGCGAATGACGTTGGAGGATATCATCGGTGAGGCGCTGGACATACACGGGTTGGCGGAGAGCAAATCCGCGCGGGCAAAACGCGTGGCGGAACTGCTGGAGGCGGTGGGTTTGGACGCGGCTTATGCGCAACGGTATCCGCACGAGTTCAGCGGCGGGCAACGCCAACGCATCGGCATTGCGCGCGCGCTGGCCGTCGAGCCAAAACTCATCGTGTGCGACGAGCCGGTGAGCGCGCTGGATGTATCCGTGCAGGCACAGATCATCAATCTGCTTCAGGATTTGCAGCAGCAGCATGGCATCGCCTACCTGTTCATCGCGCACGATCTCGCGGTGGTGGAACACATCAGCCGCCGCGTGATGGTGATGTATCTGGGCAGGATCGTGGAACTGGCCGAGGCGAAGGCGCTCATCCGCTCGCCGAAACATCCGTACACCCAGGCGCTGATTTCTGCCGTGCCGGAAGTGGATGCGGAAACCAAGCGGCAAAGAATCGTTCTGCCGGGCGACGTGCCCTCGCCCATTCATCCGCCGCCGGGCTGCCGGTTTCATCCGCGCTGTCCGATTGCCCAACAACCGCTCTGCGCCACGGCGTCGCCCGAGTGGCGCGAAACCGGCAAAAATCACTGGGCGGCGTGTCACCTGGCGAAAAGCGATGCATGATGCGTGACGCGTGAAGCATTGCCGTCAAACTGGAAACACCGCTGGTGCATCAAGCATTGTTCCTTGCCTTCCTTGCCGGGTTCAGCGACGCGGCGTGGTGCTGAAGTCGTGCTGCTCCTGCCGGTCACCGGTCGTGACCAGCAGCCGGTAGTTTACCCCGGGTTGCAGCGGGTCAGGAGTGGCGCCCTTGACCGCTGGTCGCATACCCGGAATCCGTGAACCATAAGTGAACGTTCCAACGGGGATCGAATTCGAATCGGAGACAAGATGCCAGAGGGGATGGGCGTACTTGTTGGTTTCGATTTCCGCTGCCACCACAACTCTGACACTCGAGAAGCGGCAAAAGGGATCGAAATTGAACACCACCGGATTGCCCGGGCTGACGGTGGCGGGCTGGCGACCGCGGGGGGCTTTGGTCGCCCACGGGCTGACGCGATGCGAAATGTGAATAGTCGGCTCGGCAAACCAGTCTCTGTTCAAGTAAACGCTCAAGCTGCCCAGCCCAATGATGACAATCAGGACGAACGCGAGTTTGGCTTTCGACATGGCGAAACAGTTGACGCCGCACCACTTTCGGTTATTCGACGGGCGTTGGGCCGTGGGCATGAAGTCGGACAGGAGCGGGCCCGCCACAATGCGATGAAACCTTTGAGATACGCCGACCGTCTGGAGGCACAGGAATGGACTGAAATGCCGAACATGAACTCGGGTTTTGTTTGTCGCGAATACAGCGCTTCGCGATTCAGGCGTGGCGGCTTCACGTTGATCGAACTGTTGGTGGTGATTGCCATTATTGCCATCCTGGCCAGCATGTTGTTGCCGGCGCTTTCCCGGGCCAAGGAATCCGCCTTCCGCATCAAGTGTGTGAACCACATGCGGCAGCTTTCCCTGGCCACCGCCCTGTATGCCGGCGACAACGAGGGCCGCCTGCCGCCGCGCACGAATGCCTGGCGTTGGCCCACGAGTTTGCAGGACAATTATGTCAACTTGGACATCTTGGTTTGCCCCACCGACGCGCGGCGCGGCATGCCCCCAACGGATACTTCCTCCGCGACGCTGGCGGATCGCTCACCCCGTAGCTACATCATCAACGGTTGGAATGACTATTTCTGGCGACTCACGGGCAACCAGGACGTCAACTCCTATAACGGCATGGCCATGAAGGAAAACGCCATCTCGAAATCCTCCGATACCGTGCTGTTTGGCGAAAAGAAGAACATAGACCTCGGCACGCCGGACGGACGGCTCTCCAGGCACTATTTCATGGACTTGTTGGAGCCGGAAAGGCTGGGCTGGGGCAATGACGGCGTGCAGGTGGAGCGGGGCTGTCACTCTGCGCGCATTGCCGGCACGGTAAGCCGCTCCGGTGGGTCGAATTACGCATTCGCCGACGGCAGCGCACGCCTGCTCAAATACGGTCAGGACGTGTGGCCGCTGAATCTTTGGGCCGTGGCGGATGCGGACCGGCAAGCATTTGCTTTCCAACCTTGATCAGCGCTCCGTCTTGGCTCACGCAACGAGTTGACTGCGCCTGTGCGAGGAAGATTTCCTGACCGGGTAATGCCTCGGCAAACAGCGGCTTTTGGTAGGGCGCGTCACTCCGTGCGCGCTGCATTTTGGAGAAAGCCAACCCACGGCGCGTGCGGAGCGGTGCGCCCTACCGCCCTCGACTGAGGCATTACCTGACCGGCGACCCGTGAGGTGCGGCGGCGCTTGCGTCCGGCCAGAAATCGCTTGCGCTTGCCGCCGTTGCTGCCTGAATACGTCTCGCACCAGATTATGAAATTGAGACTTTTGATGGTGGCAATGCTGGTCGGCGTCTCTGGACTGCCAGCTCAAACCGCCCCACCCACCCTCAAACCCGAGGAGATGCCCCGCGTACCACCCCTCGCAACTACCAACGCCTTGAAGAGCTTCGCGGTCAAACCGGGATTTCAACTCGAAGTCGTGGCCGCCGAGCCGCTCATCCTGGATCCGATTGACCTGTGTTTCGACGAAAACGGACGCTTGTTCGTCGTCGAAATGCGCGACTACTCGGAGATGCGCGATGTGACGCCGCATCTGGGACGGGTGCGAATGTTGGAGGACACGGATGGAGACGGCGTCTTCGACAAGGCCACCGTCTATGTGGATGACCTGCCGTGGCCGACGGGCGTGTTCTACTTCGACGGCGGGGTGTTCGTGATCGCTTCGCCGGATATCCTGTACTGCAAGGACACCAACGGCGATGGCCAGGCGGATATCCGGCGCGTGGTGTTCACCGGGTTCGGCGCGGGCGTGGACCGCCTCAACATGCAGGCGCTGCCCAATTGTCTGCGCTGGGGGCTGGACAATCGCATCCACGGCCAGACTGCCGGGAACGGCGGCCTCATCACGCGCCCGGGTGAAACCAACGTCGCCCCTTTTGCTTTGCGCGGACGCGATTTCAACTTCAATCCGCGCACACTGCACCTTCAGGCCGAAGCCGGTGGCGGACAGTATGGGATGGCCTACGATGACCGGGGACGCAAGTTTGCATGCAGCAACTCGCGCCATATCATGGCGTTTATGTACGACGCGCGGTACGCGGAGCGAAATCCCTTTCATAACATGCCCGCGCCGCTGGTGGACATTCCCGTGGACGGCCCGGCGGCGGAAGTCTTCCGCACGAGCCCTGAAGAAATGTGGCGCGTCATCCGCACGAAATGGCGGGTGGCCGGCCTGGCGACCGGGCCGATTGAAGGCGGGGGGCGCGCGTCCGGTTATTTCACTTCAGCCACGGGCATCCAGATTTATCGCGGTGATGCCTTTCCCGAGGAATATGTTGGCGATGCCTTCATTGCCGACGTGGGCAGCAATTTGATTCATCGCAAGAAAGTCCGCCGCAACGGAGTGGCGCTCCTCGCGGAACGATCCGCCGACGAACAGAATGTTGAGTTCATCACTTCGACGGACCTTTGGTTTCGTCCCGTGCAACTGGCCAACGCCCCCGACGGCTGTCTTTATCTGTGCGACATGTATCGCGAAGTGATCGAACATCCGTGGTCGCTGCCGGAGAACATCAAGAAATTGCTGGACCTCAATTCGGGCAATGATCGCGGCCGCATTTACCGCGTCGCACCGACCGGGTTCAAACCGCGCCAACCGCCGCGGCTTGGCAAAGCCGCCACCGCAGAACTCGTCGCCACGCTGGAACACAGCAACGCCTGGCATCGGGAAACCGCCTCGCGGCTGCTTTACGAGCGGCAGGACCCATCCGCCGTGCCGCTGCTCGCAAAGCTGCAACAGGAGTCAAAAGCGCCCTTGGCCCGATTGCACGCGCTCTACGCGCTCGATGGTTTGGGCGCGTTGAAGGAGAGCGAATTGTTGACGGCTTTGAGCGACGCCGACGCAGCCGTGCGCGAACACGCCGTCAAGTTGGCGGAGAAATTCATCCCCGACGGCGTGGTTTCTGCGTCGCTCTGGGAAGGTCTGCAACGGCAGGCGGGCGATCCGGATGACCTGGTGCGCTATCAACTCGCCTTCACCCTGGGCGAAGTCAAAGGCAAGGAACGGATCGAACCGCTGGCGGAGATTGTGCGGCGCGATGTGGAGAGTTCGTGGACGCAGGCGGCGATTCTCTCGTCGCTGGCGGAAGGTGCCGGCGAGATGTTCGCGGAACTGTCGGCGGATGAAGCGTTCCGCAATTCTGCGCCGGGGCAGGATTTCCTACGGCAACTCGCCATCCTGGTCGGCGCCCGGAACGAACCGCGCGAGACCGCCGCCGTGCTCGATTTCGTGAGCCAGTTGGAAGACCGTGGATTGATGTTCACCATGACGCGTGCGCTGGGCGATGGTTTGCAACGGGCCAAGAAATCCATTCTCACCGCGGGCGATCGGGTGCGCTTGATTCTGTTGGTCGCCCGCGGGGTGGCCGGCGACGGCACCGCCGCGGAGGCGTTGCGGCTGCCGGCGATTCAACTGCTGGCCCACACCAGTTACGCAGATTCCGGCAGCCTGCTGCTCGGGCTGCTGGACCTAAAGCAACCGCAGCCGGTGCAACTGGCGGCGCTGGCCACGCTCGCGCGCTTCACCGACGTGCAAATCGGCCCGGAATTGACGCAACGCTGGGACACTTTCACCCCGCGGCTGCGCGCGGAAGTTCTGAGCGTCTTGCTCGCCCGCCCCGAGCGCGCCACAGCCTTGTTGCGCGCGATTGAGGCGGACACCATTCGTGCTTCGGCCCTGGATTCCACGCAGGTCAAACTTCTGACCGGCCACCGTGATGCAACGGTCCGCCAGCTTGCGGCCAAAGTGTTGACCACCACACCCGCCAGTTCCCGGCAGCAGGTGATCAATGCTTTCCTGCCTGCCCTGCTGCTCAAAGGCAACGCGCAACGCGGCAGGAAAATCTACGAGGAACGCTGCATTTCCTGTCATCGGCTCGCGGGCGAAGGTTACTTGCTAGGCCCGGATCTCATCACGGTCAAGAGCGCCGGCAACGAGAAGATGCTCGCCAACATCATTGACCCTAACGCCGAGGTGCGGCCGGAATACGTCGGTTACGTTGTGGAAACGCGGGACGACGAAAGTCTGCTCGGACTGGTCGTGAACGAAACCGGAACGAGCGTCACGCTACGCCAAGCCTACGGCAAAGAGGACGTGATCCCGCGGGTCAGTATCACTTCAATGAAGAGCCAGGGACAATCCATCATGCCGGAAGGTTTGGAAGCTGGCCTGACCCCGCAGCAGATGGCGGACTTGTTGGAGTACATTTCCTCGGCGAAGGAGTGATGACTTCCCGCGGGTAATATCAACCACGGTTCGGCCGGGATGGCCGCATTTCTCAAATCTGATAGCAACGCAGCCGCTCCGCCTACAGCGACCTCCGCCCCGGCATAAATTCCTGGAGCAGGCAGGGCCGCCGCAACGGCCCCTGCTCAGTCGAACGCTGAATCCGTTCTGGGGATCAAACTCGTTTACCGGGCCGTCAACCGCCCTCAGATGAATTCGTTGATCAAGTTCTCCAGGTACTCCTGCCGGCCGCTGGTGTTGGGCGAAACGTCACCTTGCTTGAGCATGTAGGCCTCAAGGTCTTTGAGGCTGGCTTTGCCGGCTTCAATCTTCGCACCGATGCCGCTGTCCCAGGAGCGGTAGCGTTGTTGCACGAATTTCTCAAGCCGTCCGTCCTGGCGGATGGCGGCGGCAATCTTCAGCCCGCGCGCAAAGGCGTCCATCCCTCCGATGTGTGCATGAAAGAGGTCCACCGGCTCGAAACTCTCGCGCCGCACCTTGGCGTCGAAATTCGTGCCGCCGGTCTTGAATCCGCCCATCTTGAGAATCGGCAGCATGATCTCGGTGGTGAGATAAATGTTCGTGGGAAATTGATCGGTGTCCCAGCCGAGCAATAAATCGCCCGTATTGGCATCAATCGAACCGAGGGCACCGGCGGCGATGGCCACTTCCAGTTCGTGCTGCATCGTGTGGCCGGCCAGGGTGGCGTGATTGGTTTCGAGGTTCAGTTTGAAATCGCGCAGCAGATCGAACTCGCGCAGGAAGTTCAGACAGGCCGCGGCGTCGGAATCGTACTGATGTTTGGTTGGCTCCTTGGGTTTCGGTTCGATGTAGAACTGGCCTTTGAAGCCGATGGCTTTCTTGTGTTTCACGGCGAGGTGCAGAAAGGCGCCCAAATGTTCCATCTCCCGCTTGAGGTCCGTATTCCACAAAGTGCTGTAGCCCTCGCGTCCGCCCCAGAACACATAGCCTTCACCGCCGAGTTCGTGCGTGACTTCGATGGCCTTCTTCACTTGGGCCGCCGCGTAGGCGAACACATCGGCGTTGCAACTTGTGGCCGCGCCGTGAACATAGCGGGGATGCACAAAGAGGCAGGCGGTGCCCCAGAGCAGGCCGATGCCGGTGCGCTTCTGCTCCCGTTTGAGCAGCTTCACAATGCGGTCCAGGTTGCGGTTCGTTTCGCGCAGGTTGCGGCCCTCGGGCGCCACGTCGCGATCATGGAACGCGTAGAACGGCACGCCCAGTTTCTCCATGAACTCGAAGGCCACGCGCACGCGCGTCTCCGCCATCGCCAGCGAATTGGTGCCGTCCTCCCACGGGCGGATGGCCGTGCCGACGCCGAACATGTCCGCCAACTGGCCACGAATGGTGTGCCAGTAAGTGACCGAGAAGCGCAGATGCTCGCGCATCGTCTTGCCGGCCACGATTTCGTCGGGGTTATAGTGCTTGAACGCCAGGGGATTCTTGGAGCGCGGCCCCTCGTATTGGATTTTGGAAATGCCGGGGAAGAATTCTTTTTGCCGTTTCATAATTATCCTGAATTTGTGCCACGAGCCTAACGACGACGGAGGAAGGGGGCAAGTGAAGACCACGCGGTCACTGGGAATAGGAATTTTGCAGAGTCGCGCCACGGGCAGTTCGGGCATTGCCAAGGGTGCGGGTGCGTTCTACGATTCGTCGTCCCGGCACCACCCGATTTGCCGGCGGAAATGGCCGAATACAAAGTCAAATTCGAGGTCTTCGAAGGCCCGCTGGATTTGCTCCTTTATCTGATCAAGAAGGAGGAGGTGGACATTTATGAGGTCAACCTCACGCGGCTCGCCACGCAGTTCATTGAATACATCGAGATGATGCGCGAGTTTGATCTGGAGATAGCCGGTGAGTTCCTGGTCATGGCCTCCACGCTGGTGTACATCAAGAGCCGCGAACTCTTGCCCGTGGATCAGCAGGTGCAGGTGGAGGGCGAGGAAGAGGGCGAAGACCCGCGCTGGGAATTGATCCGCCAGTTGGTGGAATACAAAAAGTTCAAGGACGCCGCCGCCCAACTGCAAGCACTCGAAGCCCGGCAGGAGGACATTTATCCGCGCGTGCCGGGCAGAATCGAGTTTGAGCGCGAGCCGGCTCCGGCCGTGCGAGCCGAGGTTTCCATCTTTGACCTGCTCAATGCGGTCAACGCGGTGTTGAAGCGTTTTGAGAAGCGCGATGAGGCCCGCGATATATTTGAGGACAAGTGGACCGTCAGCGAGAAGATCGAGCACATCTTGGGCGTGATTGCGGAACGGGCGACCGTGCGTTTCTCCGAATTGTTCGCCGCCGCCACGAGCCGCTCCGAGGTGGTTTGCACGTTCCTGGCCCTGCTCGAATTGATCCGCCTCAAACAGATCGCGGTGATGCAACCGGAGGCCTTTGCGGAAATTGAAATTCGCCGGGCGGTCAGTGCCGCGGCCACCCCGCCCGCCCCAGCCACTGAGGGTTCATCGGTCATCCCGCCCGCGCCCGTTTCCGCGGCACCTGCCGGCCACGATTTGTAAACCGCAACTTTCACCCGCATGGAACTGAAATTCATTCTCGAAGCCCTGTTGTTCTCCGCGCAAAAGCCGCTGAACGCCGGTGAACTGCGCGACGTGCTGATCAACGCCGCGAGCGAGGACGAGGCCGACACGACGGTAAGAGCGTTCAAGAAGGTTAAGGAATCCGAGTTGACTGCGGTGCTCGAACAGTTGGCAGGCGAGCATGAAACCGCCGGCCGCAGTTATCGCCTCGTCTGCGTGGCGGGCGCGTGGCAATTCGTGACTCAACCGGAATATGCCGCCTGGCTCAAGGCGCTGGTCGGCGTGAAGGCGCGACCCTCACGGCTCTCGCAACCCGCGCTGGAAACCCTGGCCATCATTGCCTACCGGCAGCCGCTCACACGCGCGGAGGTGGAACAGATTCGCGGCGTGAATGTGGACGGCGTGATGCAAACCCTCACCGAGCGCGGATTGGTGGAGCAAACTGGCCGCGCCGAAGTCGTGGGCCGCCCGGCGCTCTACAGCACCACGTCGCTGTTCCTGGAATACTTCGGACTGAAGAGTCTGGAAAACCTGCCCGCCGCGGACGAATTGCGCCGCATCGTGGTCGAGAAACCGCCGGCACCCATCACGGCGGACGCCGGTCTCGCCACCACGCCGCCGGAACAATTGAAGCAGACTGAAGCGGCGGCGGCACCGGACGCCGCGCCATCGCCAGCAACTGTCGAAGAACCGCCCGCCGCCCCGGCCGCCTGAGTGTCGTGGCAGTGGGTGATTCGCCTGGTTAAGCATGAAACCGCTCGCTGATTGCCGGCTCTACGCTTTTGTGGACACCGCCTATCTCCACGGACGCGCGCCCGAACTGCTGGCCAAGCAACTTTGCGAAGGCGGCGCTGATGTGATTCAACTGCGCGCCAAGAATGCTTCACTTGACGAAGTGCGGCGCATGGCGGAAACGATTGTGCCCATCACCCGGGCTGCCGGAGTGTATCTGGTCATCAACGATCATCTGTCCGTGGCGCGGGAGGTGGGGGCCGAGTTTTGTCATTTGGGACAGGAAGACTTCTTCGAGGCCGGATACGAACACGTTGACGAAATCCGAAATCCGAAATCCGAAATCCGCATTGGCCTGTCCACGCACGCCCCCGCACAGGCTCGACGCGCCCTCGCCGCGGGGGCCGATTACATCGCCATCGGCCCCGTCTATGCCACTGGCACCAAACCCACCGCCTCCCCGGTCACGCTGGATTATGTCCGTTGGGCGGCCGCCGAGGTCAGCATCCCGTGGTTCGCCATTGGCGGCATCCAGCTCGACAACTTGGACGACGTGCTGGCAGCCGGCGCCACCCGCATCTGCGTGGTGTCCGCCATTCTGAACGCTGACCCGGTAACGACCGCCTGCGCGGAGTTTCGCCGCCGACTGCGGTAGCCGACGAGGTGAACCCAACGATCACGCGGGGACTCCGTGGCGGCAGAGTTCCTTTCCGGGTTGGACATGAACCCTCGGGGTGCGCGCGGCTCTCGCGGTGTGAAATCGCATCATCGGACTTGGTTCCTATTTGCAGCCTCGCAGTTCGTTGACAATACTTAACGGAATCTCAGGTCCCGGATTGTGGAGATGGACACAAACAGAATCTTATTACTGCTGGCGGTGGTTTTGCCGCTGCTGGCGGCGCCGGTGATCGCTCTGGCGGGGCGTTCGCTGGGGCGGCGCGTGGGGTGGTTTGCCTTCGCGTTTCCGGTCGTTTCCGTGGCGGTGCTGCTGCTGCTGGCGGCGCGTATGGGACTGCCCGGGAGTTTGGTGATTGAATGGCCGTGGATTCCATCGTTGGGCATCAACTTTTCCTTCTTGCTCGATGGGTTGTCGTTGTTCTTCGCGTTGATCGTCAGTGGCGTGGGCGTGCTGGTTTTCTTCTACGCGAATTTTTACCTCGACGATCACCATGAGCATCACGGCCGGTTCTACTGCTATCTGACGCTGTTCATGGCAGCGATGCTGGGCACGGTGCTGGCCAACAACCTGATGCTCCTGTTCGTTTTCTGGGAACTCACCGGGCTGGCGTCCTTTCTTCTGATTGGTTTTCTCCATCACGAGGAAAAGTCGCGCGTGGGTGCGCGGCAGGCGCTGCTGTTGACGGGTTTCACCGGGTTGTTGCTGCTGGCCGGCGTGATCATGGTGTGGCAGGTCACGGGCACTTACGATCTGGCGACCTTGCTGGGCAGCGGGCTGCCGCTGGCGGAACACAAGGACTGGCTCACGGTGGCGATGTTGTTGATGTTGCTGGGCGCGTTCGGCAAGTCGGCGCAGTTCCCGCTGCATTTCTGGTTGCCCAACGCGATGGCCGCGCCCACGCCGGTGAGCGCGTATCTTCATTCGGCCACGATGGTGAAGCTCGGCGTGTTTCTTTGCGCACGGGTTTTTCCGTTGTTCGTCGAGAATGAACTCTGGGCGCCGGTGCTGGCAGCGGTGGCCTTTTCCACGATGCTGTTCGGGGCGGTGCTGGCGTTGTGGTCGCACGATCTCAAGGCGATTCTCGCCTACTCCACCGTCAGCCAGCTTGGTTATCTCATCGGTTACTATGGATTGGGACCGTTGCAGGGCGTCGAGTACGATTTCCTGCACATCCTCAATCATGTGTTCTACAAAGGCTGTCTGTTCATGGTGGCGGGCATCGTCATCCACGCCACCGGCGTGCAGGACATTCGGCAACTCGGCGGCCTGCGGCGACGAATGCCCTGGCTCGCGGGGATTTGCCTGGTGGCGGCCGCCACAATGGCGGGCTTTCCCGGGACAACGGGTTTCCTGAGCAAGGAAACCATGCTCAAGGAAATCTTTGAAGCCATGAACGGTCACGGCGCGTTGGGCGCCTACGCGACCGCGTGCGTGGTGCTGACCTCGTTGGTGAAGGTGGCGTTCTCCTTCCGCTTTTTCGCCAACCTCTTCTTGGGCGACGAAACCGAGGCGGTGAAGGCGCACTTTCACGCGCCACCGTTGGCCGTGCAACTGCCGCCCTTGTTGCTGGCGGGCGCGGCCCTGCTGCTGGGCGTGTGGCCGGGATTGCTGGCCGCCCCCTTTCACTGGTTGACCGTGGAGGGTCTGCATCAGCCGACGCCGCCCCTATCGCTGTGGCACGGTGTCACGCGCGAACTGCTCGTCAGCGTGGCGGTCGTGCTGCTGGGGTTTGGAGTCTTTATCCTGGGCCAACGCACGGCCTGGCGTTGGGCGGCGATTCCCCGCGCGCTGCGTTTTGACGATTTCTTCGAGCGCGGCCTCGAACTGTTTTCCAAATTCACCAAGTGGCTGACGCGGTTTCTGCGCGCGGACAAACCCGTGGATTACCTGCCGGTCATCATTGCCTTCATGCTGTCCGTGGTGGGTGGCTTCATGGTGTTGGCGTTGCGGCCGGTGCTGGGGGAATTGGCAACCCGCTGGGAGTGGAATATGCTGGCGCCGCACCCGTTGCGGTCGTTTGTGGCGGCGCTGATTTCGCTGGCGGTCATCGGCGTGCTCCTGCTGCGGCGGTGGACGACGCAACTGATCCTGCTCTCCGTGGCCGGTTTCCTCACCACGTTTTACTACGTGCTGTATCGCGCACCGGATCTCGCGCTCACCCAAATTCTGATCGAAGTGGTAACGCTGTTTCTGATTTTGATTCTGCTGGGCCGGTTTCCCCGCTCGGCAGAGCTGGGCGAAATCGTTCATCGCCCGTCGCCCTTGCGCAAGAAACTGAACGTGGTGCTTTCCCTGGGGGTCGGGGTGCTGATGACTACGTTCATCCTGTGGTTCAACGCCGCGCCCCACGAGAACCGCCTGGGCCGGTTTTTCGCCGAAAACACGGTGGAACTCGCCCAAGGTAGCAACACTGTGAACACGATCCTGGTGGACTTCCGCGGCTTCGACACGCTGGGCGAAATCACCGTGCTGTTGATTGCCATGCTGGGCGGCATCGGTCTGCTGATGCGGTACAAACGCACGGCGGCGGAATACCGCGAAGGGCCGCTGGGCCAACCCGGGATGGGAATCCAACACTCCGAGGAGAAATTGAAATGAACGGTCCGCGCTCCTACATCTTCAATTCGATGGTGCGCCTGGCGGTGTTCCTGGTCAATGTGTTCGCCCTGTATCTGCTGTTGCGCGGCCACAACGCGCCGGGCGGCGGATTCATTGCCGGACTGGCCACGGCGATTTCACTCATTCTGTTGAGTCTCGCCCTTGGGGTGCAGGAAATGCATCGGTTGCTGCGCTTTGATCCGGTGTTGCTCGCGGCGGGTGGGTTGCTCACGGCTATCGTCACCGGTCTGCTGCCACTGCTGGTCGGGAAACCGTTTCTCGAACACTTTAACTTTCACCTGCACGATGTGCCGCTGCTGGGCGAGGTCCACGTGGGCACGCCGCTGTTGTTCGACGTGGGCGTGTATCTCGTCGTGGTGGGGGTGACGTGCAAGATGATTTTTGTCTTTGCCAAATCCACGCAGGGCCTTCGCGCGCTGGTGGCCGAGGAGGAACGCCGCTACAGTTCACCGGTCGAGCAGCCCATCGAGGCCGACGTCCCGCGTGCCGAAGCGGAGGTGGGAAACCAGGGAAAGGAGAAAACCCATGCAGATTGAATCCGCCCTGCTGATTGGGGTGCTGTTCGGGTGCGCCACCTATCTGATCCTGCAAAACAGCTTCGTCAAGATTCTGTTTGGCTTCGTGGTGTTGACGAACGCGGCGAATCTGCTGGTGTTGACCATGTCGGGCAATCCGGGCGGCAAGTACGCGCCTATTGTGGGTGACGCCGCCGGCCCGCTGGTGGACCCGCTACCGCAGGCGTTGATTCTTACTGCCATTGTCATCGGCTTCGGGGTGACCGCCTATCTCGTGCTGCTGCTGTACCGGATTTTCCTGGATCAGAACACCACGAACGCCGCCGAGCTGTACGAGGACCAGGACACTTCGGAACATACCTGATCGAAATGCGTGATGCGTGAAACGTGAGCCCTGACCGCGGATGAACTGGACTATTCTGCCCATCTTGCTGCCGTTGCTGACGGCGTTGCTGGCGCTTTTCTGGGGCAAACCCTCGCGTGCGCGGCGCGTCGTGGTGGCGTGTTCCGCCGGCGTGCAACTCGTGCTGGCGCTGGCACTGGTGACGCGTGCCTACCACGGGGAGACATTCCTGCTGAACCTCGGCAACTGGACCGCGCCCTTTGGCATCGTGGTGGTGATTGATCTGCTGGCGGCGGTGATGATCGCGCTCTGCACGTTCGTCGCGTTGGTGGCGGTGCTGTTTGGCTATGTGGAGCTTTCCAGCCGGATCGAACACCCGCTCCGGTTGCCGTTGACACAGTTGCTGGTCACCGGCATCAACCTCGCCTTCTGCACCGGCGATCTGTTCAACCTGTTCGTCGCGTTTGAAATCATGCTCATCGCGTCCTACGCGCTGCTGACCTTGGAGGCGGATGACTGGGACGTGAAACAGGCCTTCCCGTATCTGGCCATCAATCTGATGGGCAGCACCCTGTTTCTGTGTGCGGCGGGACTTGCCTACACCTTGTTCGGCACGTTGAATTTTGCCGACATTGCCCTGCGCTCGGCGGAAATGGCCGACGACCCGCGCGTGCTGGCGCTGGGGTTGTTGCTGATGGTGGTGTTCGGCATCAAGGCCGGCGTCTTTCCGCTCTACTACTGGTTGCCCAACAGCTATCCCACCCTGCCCATTCCGCTGGCGGCGATTTACTCCGGCATGTTGACCAAGGTGGGCGTGTATGTGTTGCTGCGCGTGTTTGGCACGGTGCTGCCCCACAGCCTCGACCTCGTTCACCAACTGCTCGCCTGGCTGGCGGGCGCGACCATGATCTTTGGCGTGCTCGGCGCGATCTCGCGCAATTTCATCCGTGGTATTCTTTCCTACCACATCCTGAGCCAGATCGGTTTCATGGTGTTGGCCATCGGCTTGTTCACGCCGCTTTCCTTTGCGGCCTGCATTTTTTACATCATCCATCACATCATCGTGAAATCGTCGTTGTTCCTGATCGGCGGCGTGGGGGCGTGCCTGAACCGCACGGACAATCTCGATCGCATGGGCAACCTCTGGCGACACGCGCCGTGGCTGGGGGTGTTGTTTCTGTGCCAGGCCCTGTCGCTGGCCGGCTTGCCGCCTTTGAGCGGCTTCTGGGGCAAATACGCCATCATCGTCGTGGGCCTGGAAAAAGGCGCGTATGTGCTGGTCGGCGCGTGCATCGTGGCGAGCATCCTGACGCTGTTCAGCATGTTGAAAATCTGGAACAGCGCGTTCTGGAACAGCGACGAGGAACGCGAGGTCTGCTTATGGGACCTGCGCTGGGTGCGCATGAGCTGGGTCGTGGCGATCATGGTGGTGGTGTCGCTCGGTATTGGGCTCGGTGCCGAACTGATCTTCCGCGTCGCCCAGGAAGCGGCGACCCGCGCTTTGGATCAGGAAGGCTACGCGCGCATCGTGCTTGGCTATGTGGGAAAGGGGGCGACTCCGGCACCATGAAACCGTTCGCGATGATCCTTTGGGGCTTCCATCTTGCGGGCAAAAGTCACCCACGGCTGAGTCAAACCGAGGTTGCTGCTGGTTCGGATGTTCAGCGATGCGACGTTTGGCAGCGGATCAAGGATCTGCTGTGCCAGCGCGATTAGATACGGCCAGCCCTGGCAGCAATTCTCATTGTGAGAGGGCGCGTCATTCCATGCCTGCCATCGGAACGGATTCGCCAGGGCATTTCGAGGTCTGGTGGCCAAGTTGCGGCGCGCACGGAGTGACGCGCCCTACCTCTCCACTCAAACTGAGAATTGCGCATCTCAATCGCGGGTGCTTGCCTCGCTCTCCTCCATCGCCTACCGTGCGCGCCGTTTTAACTCACGATTGGTTTCAGCATTATGAGTGTATTGATTGTCGGTTCAACGGCTTTGGATTCCATCAAGACGCCGCACGCGGAGAATCCGCGGCTGCTCGGCGGCTCGGCCAGTCACGCGGCGGTGGCGGCCAGTTTTTTCGCGCCCGTGAAACTGATCGGCGTGGTGGGAGAGGATTTTCCGAAGAAGTATCTTCAGCTCTACCGCCGGCATCAGATTGATCTCGCGGGCCTGCAGATTCTCCCCGGCAAAACTTTTCATTGGTCCGGCGAATACGAGGCCAATATGAACCATCGGCGCACGTTGCTGACAGAGCTCGGCGTGTTCGAGACATTCACGCCGACACTGCCCCGGTCGCACCAAGCCACTCCGTTTGTGCTGCTGGCCAACATCGCGCCCGCCCTCCAGCTTCACGTCCTGGACCAGATGCGCCGCCCGCGGTTCGTCGTGGCCGACACCATGGACTTGTGGCTCAACATCGCCCTGGCGGATTTGCTCAAACTGCTCCGGCGCATTGACGGCTTTGTGCTCAACGACAGCGAGGCGCAGCAGTTGACCCAGGAGGATAACGTGTTCGCCGCCCTCCAGAAGATCCACCGGCTCGGTCCCAAATACGTCATCATCAAACAGGGTTCGCATGGCTCAATTCTGTCCAGTCCGAAAGGTTTCTTCCTGTGCCCGGCGTATCCCCTGCGCAAGGTCGTGGACCCAACGGGCGCGGGCGACTCTTTTGTAGGTGGCCTGATGGGCTATCTGGCGAGCGCCAAAGGTTCGGTCGAGGCGAATCTCCGTCGTGCAATGATCTATGGCAGCGTGGTGGCCTCGTTCTGTTGTGAGGGCTTCGGGCTGAATCGCACGGCGAAGCTCCAGCGTGCGGCCATCGAACAGCGGGTGACGGAGCTGGAACGGCTGACGAAGTTCTAGGCCTGGATGTTCCCGGCGGCGGCAGCGCGGATTCCCAATCCGATGCCTCGCATAGCTTCCACTCTGCCTGGCGCCTGCCGTGGCGAACACAGTCGGATCACGCTTTACTTGACCTCCACCGGAGGGAGCTTGGCCGTCCAGGCACAAGCCTGACGCAGCAGTTGCGGCACGGCCGAGTTTGTGTATGCCTTCACGTCGTGTCCCAGGGTGGTGAGGAAGACCCGGCCCTTGCCGTAGTCGCGGACGAATGCCATGGGGTGATCCTTGTGATCCACGTTGGATTTCGCCTGTGCCAGCAAATGGATCGGCGCGGTGCCCGTCAGACAGGTGTAAAGCTCATCATCGGTTTCAAAATCGGTCAAACCCCGCGTCACGGGATGCGCCGGGTCCACAATCCTCACGATGAACGGCCCGCGTGGGTCGTGCTGCGGACCGTTCAATCCGTGCCAGACCCGGCCCACCAGGCGCTGGAACTCCGGCCACTCATCATGCCACGCGCCACACGCGAAATGCACACTCATCAAACCCCCGCCCGCCTCGACGTAACGCCGCAGGTTTTCCCGTGCCGCCGCGCCCGGACCGGGAACCTCCCAGTTTTGGAAATGCAGCAACAATGCGGCGTAGTTGGTAAGCGCGGCGGAATCCAGGAAATGCGGATCCTCGACGATCCTAACCTCCAATCGGGGATCAGCCTCAAGGATGCGTTTCAGCGCGGGCGCCGTCTCACGCCATTTATGGCCGGGATAATCCACGCCGGTGACGAGAAGGATTCGAGTCAGGTCCGTCGCCAACAACGGTGAAGCTCCCAACAGCAGGATCATAAAGCAGATCATGGTTTTCATGGGTAAGCGCGATTCGACAGTTCAGGTTGTGTCAGCCATTGTCCCTCGGCTCAACGCCTGCCCCATTCCTCGGCAGAATCGCTCGACCGCCCGGACCTCCGCACCTTGCGGCGCCGTGAGCACAGATTCAAGCGAGGAGTGATGTTTGACCCCGCTTGCGCGAACGCAGGTCCGGGACGTCCTCTTCCAGCGCGCGGACGACGCACCGTTTGGGTTCGACAAATGCGCGCGATTTTGCGAGGGATGACTCCGCCAGCACCGGGTGTCGAGCGCGCCCGCAGAGCGAGTGTGAACCTGTGGCCAAGTCGAGTGACTCCATGACCGTTGCCTAGCATGATCGCACACAGAGCAATTGATGACCGCGAATCCCGCCGTGACGCGGAATCCCTCCAACCTGAGCCATGCGTGTCTTGATCGTTGGTTGTGGTTATGTCGGTCGTCCGTTGGGAGCGGAACTGGCCCGGCAGGGACATGAAGTTTTCGGGATGCGCCGATCTACCCTTGCCGATGCCGAACTCCAGGCCGCCGGCATCACGCCCGTCCACGCCGACATTACCGAGCCTGCAACACTGGCTACACTGCCCCCAAACCTTGACTGGGTGGTGAATTGCGCAGCTTCCGGCGGCGGCGGCCCGGACGAATATCGCCAGCTCTACCTCCACGGCAACCGGCATTTGCTCGAACACCTTGCCGCCGCGCCGCCGCGGATGTTTGTTTACACCAGCAGCACCGGCGTTTACGGGCAGAACGACGGATCGCTGGTTACGGAAAGCAGCACCACCGAACCAGATTCGGAAACCGCGAAAGTGCTCGTGCAAGCGGAGCAGATGCTGCTCGGCGCGGCGCGGACACAGACTTTTCCCGCCGTGATCCTGCGCGTGGCCGGTATTTACGGCCCGGAGCGTGGTTATCTGCTCAAGCAATTCCTGCGGCACGAGGCGCGCATCGAAGGCCACGGTGGCCGATACCTGAACATGATCCATCGCGACGACTTGATCGGGGTCATCCTGGCGGCGCTTCGGAACGGGCGTCCCGGCGAGGTTTACAACGCGGTGGATGATCAGCCGGTGAGCCAGCTTGAATTCTTCACCTGGCTGGCGGCAAAGCTGAACCGGGCGCTGCCCCCCACCGTGCCGGAAGACTCTACTGCCCCGCGCAAACGCGGGTTGACGAACAAGCGGATCTCGAATCAGAAGTTGCGAACCGACTTGGGCTACGGTTTCAAGCATCCCAACTACCAGAGTGGTTATTCAGCGGAAATTCAGCGGCTCGACGTCAGCGGCCGTTAAATTGAACCAGTTCGCGGAATTACCATCCCCGGACCGGGCCGGGTGACTGACGAGCCAGTTGTGTTGGAAGTGTTGGCAGGCGGGCCTTAAGAATATCCCTTCCTGAACAGTTCCAGCTCGCCTCGCTGCGGAGACTCGGAGTTTGGAAACGTGCGTTCGGGGCCGGTAGGGCGCGTCACTCCGTGCACGCCGCAGTCCGTCACCCTCTTGCTGAGGGGCGCGCACGGAGTGACGCACCCTGCCACGTTGCACTGCACTCTGTCAGAATCTCCCCGCGCGGCGAAGACTTCGGAGCGCGGCTGGCCCCAGCCGCAGCAGGCCCCACCGCAGGCAGCGGAGAGGAAGTGGGGACGCCTTTCCCCAGTGCCCACGCGCTGCGGCTGAGGACAGCCGCGCTCCTTTGGTCGCGGCTTCGCCGCGTTGTGCGCTTTACTTCTCGCAGTGCTCGAAACGGCCAGCAATCCATTTTGGCCCGGAGCACGGTTGTGTGGGCCTCGGCCAGCCGCAGGCCACCCGAATAACCTGAGTATGTTCTCCCCACTTCTGTGCAGCGACCGGTGCTCGGCACACCGCCGCACCCGAAAATGAATTGCGCAAACGGCTTCGCGCGATTGACGCGAGGCTGCGGCGTGGTTAAGCTGCGACCATGAAACCCACCATTCGACGCTTCATGGTTCTTTTGTTCATTTGCACCCTGGCGCTGCCGCTTTCTTCGGCGGATAACCCACAGACGGTGCTTGATTCCCTTAAACAGTTGCGCGTAGATCGTCTGGCCGAAGCGAAAGCCGCAGACAAACGCCCGGATTACGCCGCCATCACGGCAGAGGTGAACGCAAAAGCCAAGGCAGCGGTGAAGGCGGTTGACCCCACGCAAGTGGACCTCACCGCGGCAGAGGCTTGGGTGAACTTGTTCACGCAGGCGCAGGACTACAAGGGCGCGCGAGCAGTGGCGGGTCGGTGGGAGGCCAGTGTTCAGGGTGAAGAAAAACTCAAAGCGCAACTGGCGATCATGAGCCAGGACTTTCGGCTCAAGGACATGAAGAGTCTGGCCGCAACCCTGAGCCAAATCAAACCGGTGGACGCAACCGGGGCCATCCGCGTTGCCAACCTGGCCAATAGTTACGTGGCCGGCGCACTGACCGCCGCCGACAAGGACACCGCCATGCAGATCCTTGTCGCCGGTGAGGCGAACTTGCCGAAGGAAGGATTCGCGAATGATCAGCAGCGTGAACAGGCGAAAACCGCCGGCGAGAAACTGGCCAAAACCCGCAAGTTGATCGCCGACAATCCCGGCAAGGAAGCGGAAGCGGTCGAGAAGGCGCGCCGCGAGGAATTGATGGCGCTCATGACCGGCCGCTTGGGTGGCAGCAACACCAACGCCTCGGCCAGCGCCGCTGCCGCTCGGGAAGCCCGCGAGGCGAAGTTCGCCAAACTCATCGGCACCGATGCGCCAGACTTTGAAGCCTCGCATGTCCACGGCGAGTTTAAGAACTTGGAGCCATTGAAGGGCAAGGTGGTGATCCTAGATTTCTTCGCGCACTGGTGTGGCCCCTGCATTGCCTCGCTGCCTTCGATGCGGAAGATTTACGACGACCTGAAACCGAAAGGCCTGGAGATGGTCGGACTGACCCGCTTTTATGGTTACTACGGGGCGGAACACAAGACCAAGCGGGACATGCCGGCGGATGCGGAATTTGCGCGGATGAAAGATTTCATGGTGGAGAAGAACATCAACTGGCCGGTGGCGTTCGTGAGCAAGGATGTGTTCGACGCCTATGCCTGTTCGGGGATTCCGCATGTGGTGGTGATTGATCGCGCCGGCAAAATCCAAAAGATCAAGGTGGGCTACAGCGCCAGCGGAGTGCAGGCGTTCCGCGAGGAACTGGAGAAGTTGCTCGGGAGTTGAGACCGGGCTGGTGTCGCTGGCGCTGCGATTGCTTTGCGTAGCACGTTTTTGAGCTTTAAGCACAGGCCGGCAAACTGACATATTCCCACCCATGCGAACTGCATCACTGGAATTCCTGCGCACGCTCGTCAACACGCCCAGCCCCGTCGGCCACGAAGTCCGCGGCCAGCGCGTGTGGCTTGACTACGCGAAGCAATTCGCGGACGAAACCTGGTCCGACGCCTACGGCAACTGCGTGGCGGTTTTGAACAAGGGCGGTTCGCCGCGAGTCATGCTGGCCGGTCACGCCGACGAAATCGCGATGGCGGTGAACTACATGGACGACAACGGTTATCTTTACGTCCGCCGTATGGGCGGCGTGGATGCCGCGATTACGAAGGCGCAACGGGTGATTATTCACACGCGCAAAGGTCCGGTGAAGGGCGTCGTGGGCAACGTGGCTCCGCATCTCACCAAACAGGAGGACAATCCCAAGCCGCCCAAGATTCACGAGTTGTTCATAGACATCGGCGCCGGCAACCGGAAGGCAGCCGAAAAACTGGTGCGGATTGGCGATCCCATCACGTTGGTGGATGAGTTCGACGTGCTGCGCGGCGACCTGGTGGTGGCGCGGGCGTTTGATAATCGCATCGGCACCTTTGCCGTGGCCGAGGCGCTGCGGTTGCTCAAGGAATCCAAAGGGAGGTTGCAGGCGGAAGTGTGCGCCGTCTCGAACGTGCAGGAGGAGGTCGGTCTGCTCGGCGCGCGGCAGATTGCTTACTCATTGAAGCCTGACGTCGCGCTGGTGGTGGATGTGACACATGCGACGGATTATCCCACCGTGAACAAAGCCCAGCACGGCGACGTGAAGATCGGTGGCGGGCCAACGATCACGCACGGCGGCTGCAATCATCCCGACGTGGTCGCCCGCATCGAAAGTGTCGCCGCGGCAAAGAAGATTTCCCTCCAGCACGAAGCCATGTCCTCGACGAGCGGCACGGACACGGACGCGATCTTCTGGACGCGGGGCGGCATTGCCAGCGCGCTGATCAGCCTGCCCAACCGCTACATGCACTCGCCAGTGGAAGTGGTGAGCCTCAAAGACCTGGAACAAATCCCGCAACTGCTGGCGGCTTTCGCGCAATCCTTGACGGCGGGAGAAGCCTTCAAGGTTCGAATCTGAACCGTAAGAAAAGCGAGGTCCTATCAGCGCCTTGGCGCGGGCGCCACGGCGGGCTGGCTGGAAGAGTTGGCACGAAGCAGCTCGGGGACATTGATGATTTCAGGCGGTGAATCCATCGCCCTTCCGGAAAGACTCCCGCCATTGCGCAACCAGATCAGCAACAGCACGCCCAGGAAATCCGATTCCGACCGCACGTTCTTCAGCACCCGATCGCGCACGTCCAACCGCAATTCCCGACTGCGGCCTGGCTCTTTCAGGTCCAGGAAACGCACCTTGCCCAATGAGAGGTTCAGCACCTCAATGCCCGCAAATTCAAAATCCTCAGGGCGCGCATCGCGCAAGCGCCGGGCATCGCTCATATCAATCATGCTGACGAGGTTGGTCTGCCCTGCCTCGTTCATCACGATGTTAAGTTCCGCGAGATTAAACCGCATGAGCGTGATGTGCAGCCGGCGTTCGGCGAGCGCCAGGCGGTCGTACTCCACGTGCAGCTCTGGAATGTCTATGAAGGCGGTGCCGCCAAACTCAGGCGGATTGTAGAGTTTGAAATCCTCAATGGACACCACCGGTGAGAGCAGGCCGAGCGAGAACCGGCGGATTTTCACGTCCATCCCGGTCTGGACGCGAATCTGTCGCTCGACCGCGGCCTTCAGAATCGCATCTTTTGCCAGCACCAGCCCGATCACCAGGGCGAGCAGAAGAAATGTGATTCGGAAGAACCATTTGAACATCCATTTCATCGAAGGGGTTATACGCCGGAAGCGTAACGGGCACAACCAAACTCGGCCTCTGGCAATTGCACCTCCAAGCTTGGCCGGCGGGACCAAGGCCGAACCAGTGCCATTTGGTGGTTAATTCAACAGGCGACGAATCATGGTGTCACGTCTTCGGGTCGTACCTCAAGGCACTCGTCCTGGTCCTCCCAGATGATGGCCGGAAAATAAGCCAGCAACTCCGGCGCTAACTTCCGACCGGCGCGGGCGAGCAATCGTTCCGCCTTCTTGGCCGCGTCTTCATAAGCGCGGTTATAGTCGCCGGCAGACTTGCGCTGGCGTTCGTCCCAATGAGCGACCGCATGCACGGGTTCGTACTCCGTCGCCCACTCCTCCAACCCCGCCCGGACTTCGGCCGGGATATCATCAAACGGCACCAGGGAATCGCTACAGTGCTGGCAGATCAGGCCGGACTCCCGCACTTCGCGCGTCAGCAAGGGGAGTTGCGGCGCCCGGCAGCAGGGCGACTCCGGGTAGCCCGCCGGAGGCGTGGCCAGGCGCTTGAGCCAGATTTGCCGCTCGTGGGCCAGTTGGGAGGCGAGCCGGTACGCGCCTAGCAGCGGATGACTCAAACGCCAAACCTTGCCTTCCAGTTGCCCCAGGGTCTGGGCCAGCCAGCGCGCCAGCGTTAAATCGTCAAAATCCTTGAACGCCAGGCTGTATTCCTTCCACAACCGGTCCAACGGCGCATCGGATTCAATTGCCATTGACTTGAGCATGGGAGTAATTTGTAGAGATGTCGAGCGGGAGGTTGTGCTCAAGGCGCTACCAGTGCTGGCAGAGGTGAGGTGTCTCAGGATTGGGCAAAGCTGTGTAAAAATTGCGCACTCGCATATTGACAAATCCTGCGGACTTTCTAAGATTTAGATATTCGGGTAGCAGTACGTTTCTTCAGCGGGGTTCCCCACCCCCACCTCCTTGGCGTCTGCTGCCCGAATTTTCCCGGACTTCAGCTTGACGCACAGAGGTGAGTTCCCTAGCTTTGCCCTCCCGATTGCGGGGGCGTAGCTCAATTGGTTAGAGCGCTGCCCTGTCACGGCAGAGGTTACGGGTTCGAGCCCCGCCGCTCCCGCCATCTCCCTCTTTTGATTATGAGGGCTTTCCAGCGAAAGCCCCGTTCACAGCGGCCCGCTCTTGACAGATTCTTGACACGAGCCGCTCAAGTTTTCACCGCAAATCGGTTCTTGGCTGTATGACCGAGAACCGTAAATGGTCGGTGAAGTGCGGTAGCGTGACCGTGTGGATCAGGCTTCAACGCCCGACCAAAGATAATCTGAACTACCGGTGCTACACGCTCGACTACACCGAGAACGGTCGCCGGATGCGCCCCTCATTCGGGACACTGAAGGACGCCAAGAAGGAAGCGAAGACGGTCGCCCAGCGGTTGTCACGAGGGGACATCGGCAACGTGGTGCTCAACGGGAACACACGCCTGGAGTATTCACGGGCAGTCGAGTCGCTGGCACCGCTGAATGTCTCGCTTGACGTGGCCGCCGCCGACTACGCCAAGGCAACCCAGCTTCTCAACGGGAAAGGATCGTTGCTCGATGCTGCCCGCTACTATGCGGTCACTCACGGTGCTGACATGTGTCCCATTGGCACCAGGCTACTGGTTGATGACCTACTGCGCACAAGGGAAGCCAACCACGCCAGCGAACGGCATGTTGACGACTTGCGCTCCCGCCTTGGCCGGTTTGCTGACGCCTTCCAGTGCGACATTCATCTAATCCGTCCGGCCCAAGTCCAGGACTTCCTAAGTTCGCTGAAGCTGTCGCCACGCACCGTGAACAATTTTCGGATGGCGATCTCGAACCTTTTCGCTCACGCACGACTCCGCAATCACGTCCCGAAGGACTTTGATCCACTGAAGGACATGCCAAGGGCCAAAGAGGTTGACGGTGTGGTTGAGATTTACTCGCCAGACGAGTTGGTAGCGTTGCTCACCAACGCCAGGAGCGAAATGATTCCCTACATGACCATCGCCGCTTTCGCTGGCCTCCGACAAGCGGAACTCTCCAGGCTGGACTGGGAGGAGATCAAGGATGACCACATCGTGATTCTCGGCGGCAAGACAAAGACCGGGCGACACCGGCACGCTCCACTGTTGCCGAACCTTGCTGCTTGGCTGGAGAAGCATCGCAAGGCGTCGGGGCCGGTGGTGCCGTTCAAGAATGTGACCAACCAACTGTGCAAACTCCTTCGCCAATCTGAGGTTCAATCCAAACACAACGGTTTGCGCCATGCTTTCGGTTCGCACCGATTGGCCAGCCTGAAAGACCCAGCGAAAGTCGCATACGAAATGGGGAATACGACGGCGATGGTCTTCAAGCACTACCGGAAGGTCGTCACCGAGCTTGAATCATTGCGGTGGTTCTCGATCTACCCGGACGCTGAGGGTAAGCCGACGTTGCTGATTCAGAATCAAATTGAGGCAGCACCGGTGCCGGTGGCAGCGTGATTTGTCGTCAACGACTGCTGGACGATGTAGTGCCGACCGGATAACCGACCCCAAAGTTGCGGCGGAGCGCCTGTTCAACATCATGCCAGATGAACCTGACGGTTCTCGTGGGCTTCACATACGGGACGAGTCGCTGCTCCATCCAGTTCTCAACTGTGCGCAATGAAACATTCATACGACGAGCAAGCTGTTCTTTTGTCAGCACGTCCTCGTTGACCTGGGCTTCAGCAGCCGATTCCAGCGTGCCTTTGCTAACCGTCTTCGCCATGCAATGAAGAACGCAAGGCGTAGCAAAAGATGATTTGGCACTCTTTTGTAGACGTTTTTCACGACGCCACCCTTCCCCAAAAAATCTGTTCTTCAAATAGACGGGACTGCCATCAGAACTGGTTACCCGTCATAGGGGCGCTTGAAGTCCAAGCTCCCTGGCCGTGGAAGGCCAAAGCCGGTCGAACAACAGACACCAGCTTTACCGTCCCGGTCTCCTGAGCGTTTTCACCGGCGCAATTTCCACCAGGAGACCGGCGACGGTTTTATTGTTTCCGCAGTGATCGACTGCGGATGGAAGGCCGGTATGCCAATTACAACGACACCGAGGGGAGGCCCCTCCCCACAACGCAGTCAGAGCTATGACGACAACAACCGTGGCGTCCTATTCTGGCAGGCCGAGAAAGAAGCGGACAACCATCCCGACTGGACAGGCAACATCAACATCGACGGTCGCAGGTTTGAGATCGCCGGTTGGTGCCGTAAGGCCGAGAAGACAGGCCAGGACTACATCTCGATCAAGGTATCGAAGGAGTTGTTCTAGCCGCAACCAAAGCCTGCTTCTTGGGCGCACACGGGAGGCAGGCCAACCAATTCCCACTTATGTCAGAGACCGAGAAGTTCAGCTTTTATCGCCATTTTGCCGAGAAGGACTCGACGACCGTTGCGAACGTCGAGCAAGTCCACCAGATCGTATCAGGCGCAACTGCCTGGGATGTGTGGGTGCGTGCTCGCCGTGACAAACCTTCCCTGGAGGAATACACGAATGAGATCAGGGACAAGCGGCAAATGATGATCGATGAGGGCTACGACAAGGCTCAGGTCAAGCGTGAGTTCGCCGAAATAAAGAAGGCCCTGTTGTGCGTAGCGTGGTCTTGTTTTATGACTCCTAGCCGGAACAAGCTCAACGCCAGTCACCACTCTGGATTGATCTGCGTGGACTTCGACAATCTTGACGCCGATAGTATTGACCGTCTGTGGAAACAGATCATAAAGGACAAGCAAACGCTCTACGCCTTCCTCAGCCCAAGTGGTGCGGGGGTGAAAGTGGTGGCCCGTGTAAGCGGGCAGGAGTCGTGGCTGCCGAAAGGTGATGTTTACCCGCAGTCCGAGTTGAACGAGGCTTTGCGTAACTTCCATGCCGCAGCCGTCGAGGTGGTATGGAAGCACTACGAGCACCTGGGCGTTGAGATCGACGAGGGATGTAAGGACATCAGCCGACTGTGCTTCCTGTGCTTCGACAAAGAGGCTTACTACAACCCGGATGCCGAGGCGATCCCGGTGGCTCCTGAAGACCCCGTAGAGCGTGCCAAGCGCAAACTGGCCGAGAAGGCGAAGGCCGAGACGAAGAACCGGCCTGACCGACACGAGCGTTCGGCTCCGCCCACCCGTGAATCTGATGATTACCCGAAAGATGATTCGGGGAGAATCGACAGCGCCCTGGCCGTTTTGAAACCAGACGAGCCGGTGGATGGCGTCACGGCCTACAAGTTCTGGTTGGACATCGGCATGGCCCTGCACTCTTGGGACGAGGAGGAGGGTCTGGAGAAGTGGCGATCCTGGTCATCAACGTCGAAGGCTTACGATCCACACGAGATCGAGAAGAAGTGGGATGGCTTCAAGCAGGACAGCGGTGTCACGCTGGGGACGCTATTCGAGTATGCGAAGCAGTGTGGCTGGGAATCGCCCAGGCGTGAGAAATCTCGCCGGGGTCACAACGTCACCGATCTGGAGTCGATGCTGGCTGACCGCACGAAGATTGACACGAGCAAGGTCGAGAAGATGAACAACCGGGGACTGATGGACTTCGCCGACCTACCCGACGACCACGACTCAAACATCCTTGGATACCGCTGGCTTGTTAGGAACGCTGCCGGAGTCGTCTTTGCACCGTCAGGCGTCGGCAAGTCCACCACGCTAGGCCAGGCGTCCGCAGCTTGGAGCCTGGGCGAGGAAGCTTTCGGCATCAAGCCGTCCAGGCCCTTGAAGATCGTCATCTTCCAGTCAGAGGACGACGACTACGACCTCCGGGAGATCACGGCGGGCGTTCGCCATGTTCTCGGCTATAGCAAGGAGGACTGCGCCAAGATCAGCAGCGGCGTGAGAGTCATCAGGACACGTCGCAGCGGCCTGTCCTTCATCAAGGAGGACATGTTGCCTGCCCTGGAGCACTACAAGCCCGACCTGGTGATCATCAACCCGATCATGTCGTTCATCGGGGGCGACCTGAGCAAGCAGGAATTGGCACAGCAAGCCTTTAGGACTGAACTGGGTGCCGTCATGGAAGCCTACAACGTCGGCGTGCTGTTCGTCCACCATACCGGCAAAACGCAAAACCTGGACTTCGAGAAGCTGTCACGCTACCAGGCGCAATACCTGACTTTCGGCTCCTCCGACCTAGTGAACATGATCCGATGCCAGTTGTTCATTTGGCCGACCGACGTAAATGGGGTCTTCGGGTTCCATGCCCTGAAGCGGGCCGAAAAGATCGGCTGGTTTCGTCAAAATGGTGAAGATGAAGCAGGACAGCCACGGTATGCCGCTGAGTTCACACGCTACTTCAAGCACTATAAGTGCGACCAGGGCACGGCATGGATGCCAGCGGACGCCGCAGACTTGGTTCAGGTAGAGCAGGCCAGGAAGAATGGAAAAAAGAGGAGTGGCTGGACTGTCCGGGACAAGTCGCTGACCGGACTGAGATTGATGGAAGCACTGGAGAAGTCCAAGACCTACGAAACGAAGGAGATCGTAGTTGCCGTCCAGAACTACCTGATAAACGAGTGTGGCGCAGATCAGGCCCCGTCGAAGCCGACGATTGAAAGAGCGATTAGAGAGGCGGTCAGTCTGGGACTTTTGGAGCGCCTTCAGCATGGAAGATACCGGGTTTCGATTCCATCAGCAGCCAATTGATGGAACTCCCCTGGAAAACGGCATCCCAACCAATGTTCACCGGGCCAGAACCTCCATCACATCACTGATGGAATCATGCTGACGGAACATTCCATCACATCACACCACCCCCGAAGGGGGTGTGATGGAATGATGGTGATGGAAGTTGGTGAGACACTACAGGCTCCTCGGTCATCGTGCCGATAAAAGAAACCCGCTTCCCAGGTCGCCGAGATCGGCCAGGCATTTGAAGCCTCGTTCGATCTGGCCGACATTGACATCGTATTTGTATGGCCCATTCGGCTCGAACGCCACGGTGATGGAATGACCCGTCTGATTGAGGAAGACAGCCAAGACGTTCTTCGTCGGTGACCGAAGCTCGCCTTCAACCTGTGTGATGTGGTCACGGACATTCTCAATCATTCTCATAGCAAAAACCGCCCGGCAGATCGAGAACGATGGTTGTGCCGAGGTTTCATAAAGTGATTGGATCAGCCGGTAGCCAGGAACTTTGAGCCGGTTCCACTCACCGTGGAAGTGCCCTGCGTAATAGACTTCAGGGTCAGAGGCGGCGATGCCGTAGTGTTTGCAGTAATCGTTGAAGTAGTCTTGAACTGGGATTCTGGTGAACGCATAAGCCGCTACGCTGTAGCTGGCCAGCACGCAAGCGTCAGCCCGCTGCTTGAAATTCATTCCATCCAGGTGATTGGGGTCGAGCATACCTGCGTCATGTTACGGCTTCGCCGATCCATCGCAACGTCTCATGTCCTAAGCCCACCGGCTGGCTTTGTCGAACCTTAGGCTACGTTGGTGCGGCAGGCACTCAGACAACGCAGACATATTGCACAGCTTCATCGTGCTGAAGATCACGCCGCCATTCTGAAAATCTTGCTGACGCTGGACAGCGGCATCTTTAACTGGCGGGACACGGCGCATACCCCCAATCCCGTCGCCCGGAGTGCCAGAACTTCCTTGGCACGGGCCTGGAGTTTCGCCGGTCGGCCCAGTTTCACACCCCGGCATTTGGCTGACGCCAGTCCCGCCCGGACACGTTCCTTGATGATGCCACGTTCAAATTCCGCAACGGCCATCAGGACGCCAAGCTGGAGCCGCCCAGCCGGGTTGTCGTTGCTGGTGTCGATGCCCTGTGATGCGCAGATAAGTGGAATTTGTAGACGATTCAGTTCATCGAGGATGAGTGCCAAGTGCGTCAGGCTGCGGCCCAGTCGGTCGAGTTTGTAGACAATAATGCGCTCCACCTTGCCGCTGCGGGCGTCACGGAGCAGTTCGTCCAGGCTCGGGCGGGTTGATGCCGCACCGGAGATGGTATCCCTGTAGACCTTGGTGTTGGCCCAACCTCGGAGGGAGCAGTATCGGGTCAACTCATCCTCCTGGCTGTCGTGGCGTTGATCGGTGGTCGAAACCCGCAGGTATAGGCATGTCGTTCTCATAGGCGTCATCGTGATCCATGCAGAAAGAAGGCCGGGCGTCGGGCGTGATCGCCTTCGACGGTCACCAGCTTGGCCGTTTCCGGCGTGGCCTCGTAAATCTCGGCCAACTGGAAAGCGTCCGTCCACCGGGACACCATCCCTTTGCGCCCACGGGGCCGCAGGCCGAGATCGGCCAGTCTGACTCTCAGCAGCAAGCCCAAGAGCTTGCGGAGCCTCGAATCGGCCTTCACGGCCCGGAGGAAGGCGGCGTCGTCGCCCAGGGCCAGACAGACCGGCACTATGCCGGGCACGTCCAGCGAGGAGGCAACCACGACCCCGATCAGCACGTCCGGCCTGTCCAGGGCGGCCAGGAAGGCGTCAATTGCCTTCTTAGCGACACGGTCATCGAGAACGTCCTGAAACCGGAATATCTCGTCGCTCTTGAGGGCTGACCTGGCCGGGGGAATGTCAGCAATCTCGATGCGTGCTGTCTTCATGGGGATACACATAGACTTCACAGGTAGAGAAGTCAACTTGTAAAATAGATTTTGCCGCCTGATCCCCCTTCACAAAGGCACACTTTCCTGAAGGGCCAGACCCGATCTTTAACACCCCAGGAAAATGGGGGTTTTGGGTTAGTCGGCGGAGGGGGGATTTTGTGAAGGGCACCAGACCAACCCTGGCCCGTCCACAAAGCCTAGCGGACTACGTGTTGGTCGGCGTAGCCGAGGCCGACAATCGCCCACGAGCCGACTCCACGAACCTCGGCACCAGGCCAACGCCCAGGAAGCGCCTGGAGTGGTTCAAGGCGGCGATCTCCGTGGTGCCCGTGCCGTTGGTGTGGTTGTGAGGCTGTAGACAAAGCAGGGTATCAATCCTCCATCACCGCCAGCGTATCGAGTCGCTAATCGGTCAGGACAGCCCCCTGAATTGCTCATGATGTCAACGTTCATAGATTACCGCTTGATGCCTGCTTTCGCTGGCATACACACCCCAAGGACATACCTCGACATACCCCGACATCTACCTCATCTATGTCCACATACGTCGCAACACCACGCACTGCAAATACTTCGATATGTCGGACATGGCCAGGGGGATGTCGGACATGCTCCAAGGGTGCGACCAACGTGCTCCGAGAGCTTTGGTCGAAATGGAAACATGAAAAATAGATTTCGCTGGAGGTTCCAGCCCGTGCGAAGATCGTAGACGAAATCCGTGCGAAGCGCTGAACCAGACAACGTGGATGGGGTGGAATCCTTCCTGGCCGGGGAGGACGGCGGCCTACTACGTCGGTGGGCGCTCGTCGGCTTCCGCCTCAGTCTGCCCCGTGCCGTCCAGGCTGAGGGATTGGAGATCGGATCGGTGAAGCGGCGTGGTGATTGTCTACGCTTTACCGTCTTGTATCCGCCAGGACGCCAGCCCAGCGCCAAGCCCAAGCTGCGGATGTTCGTCCACCGCATGATCCGGCGAACGGGTTGGCGTGTTCCTGATCGGTCGTTGTGGTTCAAGCTGGCGTCCCGGCGTCGGGGCCTAGTGGTCTGCGCTGTGCCGGACTGGCGGGGGGAGGACTGACGCCATGACGATCAACACGACAACAGCCGAGGAGTTCCTGGAATCAAGCGGCATCGCCCAGGCGATCACCCAGGACGCCGTGCTGGTTGGTCTCAGGCACAAGCTGACTGGCGAAGGTGCCGTTCCATTCATCCGGCGTGATAGGGGCCTACGTTTACGAGTGCTGTTATCAAGAAAGTGGGAAGCATCGAGCGTCGAGACCATCGAGGGCAGGCTCGCAGCGGCCATTCTGAACATGAACTCGTATGCCCGAATCCAAGGCATCGAGCTTCGGAAGCATGGCCGCTACATCGAAGGCGAGATCGGCGTGACCTGAGCACCCAGACGAAGCATGGACACCACGACCACGCCAGCGGCACCGTTCTCCTCCGTCCAGGAGTTCATCGAGGAGTCCGGCTTTGGCCTGTGGCTTCAGCGCCAAACCTTCGAGACCAGAATCAAAAATGCGTTTCGCCAGGCGGGGTTCTCTCGGTCGAGGATGGAACATGTCGAGTGTCACCGGCTCACGGTAGCTGTGGGCCGATCCACGAACGACATGGACTTCAGGCCCGTGCGCCGGATCAGGGCCGACCTTCGCCAGTCATTTCGCCGGGAGGGCCTGCCGATCTCATCGGCCATGCTCACGGTCTATCGGTCGGGCAGTCGGACGTTGGCGCACGTCGGCATCCTGGAGTCGGCTTCGTCGGCCCGAAGCTAACACAGCCAGACTCACAGCCAGGGTGACGGCCAGAGTCCGGCACCAGTCGCCCGGCATCCCTGGGAGACGTTCTCTGGCGAGGCGTCATCGCCCCGCACTTGTCGTCCGTGCCGAATCACTTTGTCGTGATCGCCGGTTTTCGATAGCCTCTGCGCCCATCAGATGGCTATGAACAACTTTGGCGAAAAGGTCAACTTCCTCTGGTCGATTGCGGAACTGCTCCGTGACCGATTCAAACGGGGTAAATACCAGGACGTGATCCTGCCCTTCACCGTGCTCCGGCGCATTGACTGCGTGCTGGCCCCGACGAAGGAAAAAGTCCTGATGACGCACGCCAAGTTGAAGGGCAAGCTGGAGAACCTCGATCCCCAACTCCGCAAGGCGTCGGGCTTCGCCTTCTACAACACTTCCAAATACGACTTCGAGAAACTGCTCGACGATCCGCCCAGCCTGGCGTCGAATCTCAAAACCTACCTCAACGGTTTTTCGGACAACATGCGGGAGGTTCTCGACAAGTTCGACTTTCCGAACACCATCGCCAAACTCGACGAGCACGGCTTGCTGTTCCTGGTGATGGAGCGGTTCAACAGCAGCACCATTGATCTCCACCCCGACAAGGTGTCCAACCACGAGATGGGTTACGTGTTCGAGGAACTGGTGCGCCGGTTCAACGAAGCCCTGGACGAGAACCCCGGCGAACACTTCACGCCTCGTGAAGTCGTCCGGTTGATGGTGTTGCTTCTGATCTCGGTGGACAAGGAGGTCATCAAGAAGCAGGCCATCGTTCGCACCGTCTGCGATCCGTGTTCCGGCACCGGTGGGATGCTCACCACCACGAAGGATCAAATCCTGGAGATCAATCCCAACGCCGAAGTCCACATGTTCGGCCACGAGTCGCAGCCGGAGACGTTTGCCATCTGCAAGGCCGACCTCTACATGAAATCGGTGGATGGTCGGGATGCCGACAACATCAAGTTCGGCAGCACGCTCTCCCACTGGCAACTCGGCGCACGCTGCTACGATTACCAGTGCGCCAATCCGCCCTACGGCAAGGAGTGGAAGCTCGACCAGGCCGCCGTAGAGGCCGAGGCCGAACGGGGCCATGCCGGTCGGTTCGGTGCCGGGCTGCCTCGGATCAGCGACGGTCAACTGCTGTTCCTCCAGCACATGTTGTCCCGGATGAAAGACCCGAAGGAGGGCGGCGGTCGGGTCGCCATCGTGATGAACGGCTCGCCCTTGTTCACCGGCGATGCGGGCAGCGGTGAGAGCGAAATCCGGCGCTGGATTCTGGACAACGACTGGCTCGAAGCCATCATCGCCCTGCCGGAGCAACTGTTCTACAACACCGGCATCAGCACCTACGTCTGGGTGTTGAGCAACCGCAAGGACAAGCGCCGGAAGAACAAGGTTCAACTGATTGACGCCTCCGGGTTCTGGATTCAGATGCGCAAAAGCCTCGGCAACAAACGTCGGGAAATCTCCAACGATCAGATCAAACAGGTGCTCGGACTTTACACGGCGTCGGAGGCCGGTGAGCACTGCCGGATTCTCGACAGCACCGAGTTCGGCTACCGCAAGATCACCATCGAACGACCATTGCGGCTGAACTTCCAGGCCAGCGCCGAACGCCTGGCTCGACTTGAGCAGGAATCCGGCTTCCAGAATCTCGCCGTCAGCAAGAAGAAGGACGCCAAGGCCAAGGCCGCCGAGGAAGCCGAGGGCCGGAATCTCCAGGCCGCCATTCTCAAGGCGCTGCGGACGGTGCCGGACACGCTCTGCAAAGACCGGGCGAAGTTCATCCCGCTGCTGGACGGTGACCTGAAGAAAGCCGACCTCAAGCTCGGTGCCCCGGTGCGCAAAGCCATCCTCAGCGCCCTGGGCGAGCGTGACGAGACCGCCGAGATTTGCCGGGACGACGACGGCCAGCCGGAGCCTGATCCCGAATTGAGGGACACCGAGAACGTGCCGCTCACTGAGGACATCAACGACTACTTCGACCGGGAAGTGAAACCTCATGTGCCGGACGCCTGGATCAACACGAGCGTCCGTGACCACCAGGACGGCGAGGTCGGCAAGGTGGGCTACGAGATCAACTTCAACCGCTACTTCTACCAGTATCAGCCGCCCCGTCCGCTCGGCGAGATCGAGACGGACATCAAGGCGCTGGAAGGCGAGATCATGGCGATGCTCAAAGACATCACACAATGAGCACCCGGCTGAAACCGTATCCGAGCTACAAGGATTCCGGCGTGAAGTGGTTCGGACGGACACCGGCACATTGGGAAATCCACCGGCTGAAGCACGTCGCCAGTGTCCAGCCGAGCAACGTGGACAAAAAGTCCGAGGATGGGGAATCGCCCGTCCGGCTTTGCAACTACGTGGATGTCTATTACAACGACCGCATAACGGCTGACTTGGACTTCATGCGAGCAACCGCCACGGAGAACGAGAAACGAAAGTTCCAACTTCGAGTAGGCGACGTGTGTGTGACCAAAGATTCGGAGGAGTGGTCGGACATCGCTGTTCCCGCCTGCGTTGCCGATGACGTGCCCGATTTGCTCTGCGGCTATCATCTTGCTCTTGTCCGTCCCCGTCCTGGCCAGACTGACGGCGAGTTTTTGGCACGGGCATTTTCAGCACGAGGCGTCAATGACCAGTTCAGAGTCGAGGCCAACGGCATCACTCGATTTGCCTTGGGCCAAGACGCACTCTGCAACGCATTGTTTCCGGTGCCGCCGCTCGGCGAGCAGCAGAACATCGCTTCGTTTCTCGACCGGGAGACGGGGAAGATTGATGCGCTGGTGAAGAAGAAGGAGCGGTTGATCGAGTTGTTGCAGGAGAAGCGCACGGCGCTGATCAGCCACGCCGTCACCCAGGGCCTCAACCCCAACGCCCCCAAGAAAGATTCCGGCATCCCCTGGCTCGGCCACATTCCGAAGCATTGGAAAGTTGCGCCATTGGGGTCTCGCTACCACGTCCAGTTGGGCAAGATGCTTGATACAGCTAAGATCACCGGCAACCACCTGCGGCCTTATCTCCGGGTTTTTGATGTTCAGTGGGGCCACATAAACACCGATGACCTTCCGCAAATGGACTTTGACGGCGAAGCACGAGCAAAGTTCCGTCTTAACCCTGGCGATCTGCTCGTGAACGAGGGCGGGAGTTACCCTGGCCGGGCAGCGATTTGGTCTGGCGGGATCGAGGAATGTTACTATCAGAAAGCACTCCACAGGATCAGGCCGTCTCGCCCAGAGGAGGACTCCACAACCTTCCTCTACTACGTGATGTTCTGGGCCGCCAATCAGGGTGTCTTCGTTGCGGGCGGCAACGAAACTACCATCGAGCATCTTCCTGCTGAGAAGCTCAGGAAATACCGGTTTGCGTTTCCACCTTTGTCGGAGCAATTGGAGATTGCCTCATGGAATGACCGAGAAACCGCCAAGCTGGACGCCCTGATGGCGAAGGTGCGGACGGCGATTGAGCGGTTGCAGGAATACCGGACGGCGCTCATCTCCGCCGCCGTCACCGGCCAGATTGATGTGCGGAACATTTCGGCTCGCCCGAATCCCACCCAAGCAGATACTTCCCCACGGTGACGCCGATCTACCACATCACGCACATCGAGAACCTGCCGGTGATTCTGGCGCAGGACGGATTGTGGTGTGACCGGGAATCGGGGCAGCGTTGCATCGCTAAGATCGGGATTGCTCACGCCCACATCAAGGAGCGCCGGGCCAAGCGAGTCGTGCCCGTTGGGCCGGGCGGCACGCTGGCGGATTACGTGCCGTTCTATTTTGCGCCTCGTTCGCCGATGTTGTTTGCCATTCACCGCAACCAGGTCGCCGGATACCAGGGCGGGCAGGCGGACATCGTTCACCTGGTTTCCAGTGCGGAGAGCGTTCAAGCCAGCGGCAAGGCGTTTGTATTTAGCGATGGCCACGCCGACATGGCGATCAGTTCGTTCTTCACCGACTTGGCGGACTTGAAGCAGGTGGATTGGAAGATGATGAAGGAAATTTATTGGAATGACACGCCGTCTGATGGCGACCGCAAGCGCCGTCGCCAGGCGGAGTTTCTGGCTCACGGGTTCTTTCCGTGGAGCCTGGTGGGCGAAGTCGGCGTGATCAACGAGGCGATGGCCGGGAAAGTGAACTCGCTGCTGGCGGGAGTGGCGCATGTTCCGGTTGTCAGTGTCCGGCGCAATTGGTATTACTGAGGCGGAAGCGATGATCGAGCACGTCAGCGGAAACCTGTTGGAAGCGGACGCCGAAGCCCTGGTCAACACGGTGAACACGGTGGGGATCATGGGCAAGGGCATCGCTCTGCAATTCCGTCAGGCGTATCCAGAGAACTACGAGGCGTATCGCAAGGCGTGTGAGCAGGAGGAAGTTCAGCCAGGGCGAATGTTCGTCTTCCACACGGGGCAACTCGGCAATCCCAAACACATCGTCAATTTTCCCACGAAGCGGCATTGGAAAGGCAAGTCCAAGATGGTGGACATCGAGGCGGGTCTGACTGCTTTGGTAAAGTGGGTTCGGGCCGAGCGCATCCGATCCATCGCCCTACCGCCGCTGGGTTGCGGCAACGGCGGGTTGAACTGGGAGGACGTGCGGCCCCGGATCGAGGAAGCGTTTGCGGCGGTGCCGGAGACACGAGTGTTGCTCTACGCCCCGGAAGGCGCACCCGCTGCGGAGGCGATGCCCGTGGCCACGAAGACGCCAAACATGACGGCGGGCCGGGCGGCGTTGATTGGCCTGTTGTCGGACTATGCCGTGCCGGGCTACCGGCTCACGTTGCTGGAAGTCCAGAAGCTCGCCTATTTTCTTCAGGCAGCCGGTGAGCCGTTGCGGTTGGCGTTTGTGAAGGAGCGTTACGGCCCTTACGCCGAAACTCTGCACCACGTTTTGCAGCGGTTGGATGGACATTTCATCCGGGGCTACGGCGACCGCAGCCGGGATGCTTCGATCCGGTTGCTGCCTCATGCCCGTGAGGACGCCGATCAATTCCTGGATCAGCATCCCGCAACTCGCCAGCGTCTCCAGCGGGTGTCCGAGTTGATTGATGGCTTCGAGTCGCCTTACGGGATGGAGTTGCTGGCGACGGTTCATTGGGTTGCCCAGGAGAGCGACGAGGCTCGCAGTGATTCGTCCGCCGCTGTGCGGGGTGTTCACGCTTGGAGTGACCACAAGAAGCGGACGTTCCGGCCAGAGCACATTCAGGTTGCCTGGCAGCGACTTCACGAACAGGAGTGGCTCTAGTCCATGAGGCCGCATGGACACGAGCGAAAAGAACTTTGAAGCCAGCATCGAGGCGAGCCTGCTGCGTGATCCGTTGAGCAGCGGGCCGAAGGATGTGGCGGCGTTGGCCGATGCCGCAACCGGCACCTACCTGACGGGCGGCTACCGCCGTCGTGAACCCACCGACTACGACAAGCAACTCTGCCTGATTCCGAAGGACGTGTTGGATTTCATCTACGCCACGCAGCCGAAGGAATGGGACAAGATGCAAAAGCAGCACGGTGCCGATGCGAAGCCGATGCTGTTGAAACGCCTGGCTTCGGAGATTCACAAGCACGGCACGCTTCACGTCCTGCGTAAGGGCATCAAGGCGAACGGCTGCAAATTCCGGTTGGTGTATTTCAAACCTTCGTCCGGCCTGAACGACTCGGCACAGAAGCTCTACCTGGCCAACCAGTTCACCATCGTCCGACAACTCAAGTTCAGTGCGAAGAACGAAAAGAGCCTGGACATGGCGATCTTCCTGAACGGCCTGCCGATGTTCACGGCGGAGTTGAAAAACCCGTTCAAGGGGCAGTCAGTCCAGGATGCGGTGAAGCAGTATCGGTTCGACCGTGATCCGAAGGAGCCGCTGTTCCAGTTCGGTCGGTGCCTGGCGCACTTCGCCGTTGATCCGTCGCTGGTGTATGTCACCACGGAGTTGAAGGGCGGCAGGACGAGCTTCTTGCCGTTCAACCAGGGCTACAACCTGGGCGCTGGCAACCCGCCGTCCTGGAAAGGATTCTCGACGGCCTACCTGTGGGAGCAGGTCTGGGCACGGGATAGCGTCCTGGACTTGCTCCAGAACTTCATCCACGTCGTCGAGATCGAGGACGATAAGGGCAACAAGACCGGCGAGTTGAAGCTGTTGTTCCCCCGGTATCACCAACTGGATTGCGTGCGCCGGATCGTGGCTGACGCCCTGGGCTGCGGCGTGGGCCGCTGCTACCTCGTCCAGCACAGCGCAGGCTCCGGCAAGTCGAACACCATCGCCTGGCTGGCGCACCAGTTGTCCGTGCTCCACGACAGCAAGGACGAGCGCATCTTCGACTCGATCATCGTCATCACCGACCGGCGTGTCCTGGATCGGCAGCTTCAGCGCACGGTGCGCCAGTTCGAGCAGACCCTCGGCGTGGTGGAGAACATTGACACGACCTCCCGGCAGTTGAAGCAGGCGCTTGAAGACGGGAAGACGATCATCGTCACGACGCTCCAGAAATTCCCGGTCATCGCTGACCAGATGGGTGCCCTCAAGGGCAAGCGGTTCGCCGTCATCATTGACGAAGCACACAGCAGCCAATCAGGCGAGAGCACCAAGAGCTTGAAAGCTGTCCTGGCCACGCAGTCCTTGGACGAGGCCGAGAAGCAGGACGGCAAAGAGGGCGACGACCTGGAAGATCGCATCGTGGCCGAGATGAAGCGGCGGGGGCGGTTAAAGAACGTCAGCTACTTTGCGTTCACGGCCACGCCGAAGAACAAGACGCTGGAGTTGTTCGGACGCAAGCGCAGCGACGGCAAGTTCGAGCCGTTCAGCCTGTATTCCATGCGCCAGGCCATCGAGGAAAAATTCATCCTGGATGTGCTGGAGAATTACACCACGTATCAGTCGTATTGGGCGCTGTTGAAGAAGATCAAGGACGACCCGGCGTATGACCGGGACAAGGCGGCCTACCTGTTGAAGTCGTTCGTGGGCCTGAGCAAGCACACGATCAACAAGAAGGTTGCTATCATCGTCGAGCACTTCCGCAACAACGTCATTCAGCGGATTGGCGGCAAGGCCAAGGCGATGATCGTCACCCGCTCACGGCTCCACGCCGTCCGATTCAAGCTGGCCGTGGATGCGTATTTGAAGGAGAAGGGCTACCCGTTCAAGTCGCTGGTTGCCTTCTCCGGCACCGTGAAGGACGGCGGCAAGGATTACACCGAGTCCGGCATGAACACCTTGTCGGTGGGCAAGAGCGTGCCGGAAACGGCCACGGCGGAGACGTTCAAGCAGAACGAATTTCGCCTGCTGATCGTGGCCAACAAGTTCCAGACCGGCTTCGATCAGCCATTGCTTCACAGCATGTATGTGGACAAGAAACTCGGCGGCGTGAACGCCGTGCAAACGCTGTCCCGGTTGAACCGCATCTGCCCGCCCGACAAGGAAGATACGATGGTTCTGGATTTCGCTAACGAGGCCGCCGAAATCCAGAAGGCTTTCCAGCCCTACTACGAGCGCACGCTGCTCAAGGAAGCGACCGATCCGAATCTGCTCTACGATCTCCAAAACAAGCTGGACGGTTTCCACCTGTTCACCGAGGCCGAGGTCGAGAAGTTCGCTGCCATCTATTTCGATCCCAAGGGCACCCAGGACAAACTCCAGGCCGTGCTGGCACCGGCGGTGGATCGCTACAAGGATTCATCGCTCGACACGCAGTCGGAGTTCCGGGGCAGCCTGGTGGATTACGTCCGGCTCTACGCCTTCCTCTCCCAGGTGATCACGTTCGCCGACACTGACCTGGAGAAGCTGTTCGTGTTCGCCAAACTCCTGTGGCGGATTCTGCCCGTTGATCGCAGTCCTTTGCCGGTGGAGGTTCAGCAGAACATTGACCTCGATGCGTTTCGGCTTCGGAAGACGGGCACCACCAGTATCAAGCTGGACAAGGGCACCCAGGAACTCGATCCGATGAAGCCGAAGGACGAGGGTGGCACCAGGCCGGAGGACATCGAGCCGCTGTCGGCGATCATCAAGGAATTGAACGAGCGTTTTGGCACCGACTTCACCGAGGACGACAAGGTGTTCATCCGCCAGCTTGAGCAACGCCTGGCCAACGATCCAGCCCTGGAGGCGAGCATCAAAGTGAACCCACCGGAGGACGCCCGGCTGACGTTCAACCAGGTCGTGAACGACAAGCTCCAGGACATGGTTGATTCCAACTTCAAGTTCTACAAACAGATCACGGACAACGAGGAGTTCGCCGAAGATTTCCTGTCCTGGATGTTCGAGCGTTACATCAGGGGGAAAAAGAAAGGCGGCGGACAATCGTCGTAGCCAAGCCTCACCGACACTTGCCCTGTGGTCTCGCTGCTAGGATGGCTTGATTTTTTGACGGCGACAGCGGACGAGTGTCTTGAGAGCCGTGTTCGCATCGGTCGGTCATTCGAGCAGCTTCAATTGGTCGGAATCCTCCAAGAACACCAGGACGCTGCGCCAAAATTCTTCGGGTTGACCTCTGACCTCAATTTTCTTTCCCTCCAACTTCTTCACGTCACCGAGCTTCTGGATCATATCATCTGCTGTGATGGCGCACTCCAGCCGCTTACCGTGAACCTTGGTATCCAATTGCAGAATAAACCCGGACTTTTTTTGTTCGGTCGAAACAACTGTGCCGGTGAAAACGTGCTCGGCATCGGCTGGTTGAAGCGTGACAGGTGATGACCCCTCCTTGGTGACCCAGCACTCCGGTCTTCCACCGCTGAATGAATCGTCGTCACAATTGACTTTGATCAAGAGCGTGCTGCTGTTGGGTGGGATTCTGAACAATGCAGGATTCTTCCAATTCGGCGACGAACATTCCACAATGTCGCCAGGAATGGGGTCTGCTGAGGGGAGTGCTGGGCGAATCTTGTAGGTGCCAACGTCGGGTTTTTCAGCTTTCCCGGAAATCGTTATCGTGCTTGAGAACTTACCGCCCTGCGAAAAGACCCATGAGGTATAGTAACCTTCGCCAATTCCGGTCGGCTGTCTCCAATTGCCCGTGATGTCGACGGACGAGGCGGACGACGACGATGAGGATGAGGATGAGGACTTTGAGCAGCTAGTGACGATGATCAAACTTGAGGTGATGATGGCGGCGAGCAACGCAAGGTGAATCCGCAATCCGACGCAAAAACGTGCTTTCGTATTTTTCATTTTGGATGATGTAGTGGTTTGGTCATTTCCTTCGGTAGCGGCTTTCGCCGCTGATCAAATCAACTCCTTCCATAGTCAGCGTTGAAAAGACGGAACCGTCGCCGTTGTAACAGACGATCTTGCCGCCCGACATATTCCACTTGCCGGTTGTGACCTCCCTGCTGCCGCCACTGTAGCCTTGAGCGTCTTTCCCTGGGTCGTATGTGAAGACAAATGAACCATCATTTCTGAAATCCAGGGTTCGGGTTTCTCCAAAAACAACAATGTCGCCACGCCGGTCATGGCCCCGCCTGTCCTGTTTGTGTTCGTAAACACCGGACACTGAAACCTTCCCACAGCCAGTGAGCAATGCCAGCAGACACAGCATGGAGATCGTGATGGCCACGGAGTCCCACCATGCGGGGGTGCGTCGTATCGAGAAGACCCGTTGGATTCCGGCTCTCATATTCCGCCGAAGGAGTATCCTGTTTTGGGATACCAGTAAAGCCCCGGTTGAATGTTGGCCGTGGCGAAGTCCATCTACAGCGCCGAACAGGTCAAACTCCAGGCACTCCTGCGGCAGGTCAGGGCCGAGGCGAATCTGACGCAGGTCGGCTTGGCCGGGCGGCTCGGCAAACCGCAGTCCTTCGTCAGCAAATACGAGTCGGGTGAGCGCAGGCTTGATCTGGTTGAACTGCGCAGCGTGTGCCGGTGCTTGGGCATCAGCCTGACGAAGTTCGTGGAGCGTTTTGAATCTGCGTCAAAATACCCCAAGCGCCGGTGATCCAAATGAACGGCAGGCGTCTCTTGCCGTCACAGCTTGAGACACGCTGCCAAGGCACTTTCAATCTCCGCTGACATCGCCGGGACGTGGATGAACTGATCGGCCCCCGCCGCCAGCAAAGCTTCGGCTGCGACAGGGGATGCTGCGACGACAATGACCGAGATCGGATTCATCGCCTTGATTGTCGTTACGATGTGAACAGCGTCCTCCTGGGGCGTGGCGTCGGGCCTGGCTGGATCGGAGGCGATGTTCCCAGGCGGCATGAACAGGGCCAGGTCGCTGCGCTTGTCACACGCAAGCCGGATGAAGTCCGGCACCGTCGTCGCCACATTAAAAATAAACTCGATGTCCGGGCGGGCCTGGCGGATGGCCTGGACGTAATACTCGTTCAGGGCTTCCTCACGGTTGCCGAGGACGATGTTGACCTGGCGGCGGTTCACTTCATCAGGACACCAAGAAGTGGTGCGGCCAACAAGACGAAAGGGGCTTTCAGCGTCCTCGACGCAGTGGCGGCGTGATTGTATTCTCACGCCGTCGAAAGCCGACACGGACGATGGCACATCTGCCGCCCAAAGATTACTTCCGGGAGCACTACGCTGCCGATTACGCAGTGTTCGGCAGCAATAGTATGTGCGGGTTCTCCCTTGGTGACAGCCTGATTCCGCCCAAGCGGTCGCAGTTCAAGGGACTGGCTGAGTTCATCGTCTGCCAGTTTGAGTTGAACTTGTTGAACCAGGCGATCTACACACACGCCGGGCAAGCGCACTGGGCGTGGCGGAACTTCTCGGCCCCGTTCGCCGATACGCACCTGTGCTCGATGGGGCACGGCATGGCGAATCACTTGCCGCCGTCGATCCTGCGCTTTGCCCAGGAGCCGTTCGCACGACCCGACACCATGCCGGTGACGATCACCTGGGAGTTGCTGGCGGACTACACGAAGTTCTTCCTGGGCGACTACCTCGATCAGTTCAGGGCAACTGAAGGCGGCAAAGATTTCTCGAAGGATGCTCTGATCGAGGCCATCGCCAAGGACTGGGACTGCTCGGCGGTTGTGAAGACGGCGCACGGCTGGGAGTCGAAGCAAGTAGCAGAATTGTTGAAAACGTAGTCTCAAGTGCCTTCTATGCCAATCACCGCAGCTACGCCCGCCCATATCACGGAGTCAGTTCACCAAGCAGCGAATGGGGCACTTGAAGAAGCGGCTCTCGGCACAGTGCCAGACCAGAGCAAAGACGTGGTGGTGGTGAGCACCCACTTCGATGTTAGCAAGAGACTCCCGGATGTGGGCCAGCCACACCGATTGACGCCGGATACGGAGAGCTTACTCCGGGAGAGCGTTCGGATGCTGCGCATTGGAGGGTTATTGTTTGTATATGGAATCCCGCATGATCTGGCCTTCATCGGAGAGCGTTTATCTTTGATGGATGATGAGACACGAAAGATGATCTTTAAGTATTGGATCGTGTTAGACATCGACGATGCGCCACGAGCAGATTTTTTGAAGCCCTCGCATCAAGGGCTCTTGATGTTTCTGAAATCCAAGCCGGGTCGAAAGACTGCTCCACCCTTTCACCTGAACAAGTCCCACGTTCGGATTCCACATCAGAAGTGTTCTGCGTGCGGGCAGTTCTTGAAGGATTGGGGAGGCAAGAGCGAGCTAATGCACGACAAGGGGACAGTGCTGTCGGATGTATGGCGTGACTTACCCAGAAGACCCATTCGGGATTGCGCTGTCCCACCTGACGTGATCAAACGCATCCACGAACTAACTTGGTGTGAAAATATCAAATACCAACATGTTTTGCAGCGAAGCCGCTGCTTGGAGATTGGGGGAACGAACGAGGCGCAGCCGCCTACAACAGATCACCAGAGCAGATGCACCCAATGGAATTACTTGGGGTGCCTTGAGACTGACAAAATCTATGCAGGTGACTGCGTCACCTTTTTGAACCGTGCAAAGACGCTCCATCCCGATGGTTTCTTTGATTTGGCATTTGCCGATCCTCCCTACAACCTCCAGAAACCTTACGCAGATTTTTCAGACGCCCTAGCCCCCGCTGACTATATCAAGTTGTGTAACTCTTGGTTGGAAGGCATGGTCGAGACGCTCAAGCCAGGCGGTAGTCTGTTCGTTCTTAACCTACCTAAATGGGCGATCCACCATGCGACTTTTCTCAGTCGCCGTTTGGAGTTCCGCCATTGGATTGCATGGGATGCCTCAGGTGAACCACGAGGGAAACTCAGTCCTTCGCACTATGCTTTGCTATATTTCACGAAGCCAGGCGGTGCCCCCACGTTCAACTACACGCCACTCGGTTCGGCTTCCAGCATGGAACGTGTGTCGCCTCCAGATGCACCCAAATACTGCCTCCGCCCGAAGTGCGTCAAACAGCGAAAGGAATTTGGCCAGGACGACAAAGTCGAGTTGTCTGATGTCTGGTTTGACATCCAACGCCTCAAACACGCTTTTGACGACCATCCGTGTCAATTGCCAGAGGCACTGATGGAGCGTTTACTGCTACTTGCGAGCCGCTCTGGAGATAAGGTGTTCGACCCGTTCGGCGGCACTGGCACAACAGCGATTGCTTCCATCAAACAGAACCGTCGCTATGTCCTAGTGGAGCAATCCGAAAAATATCGAGCAGATGCCGAGGCGAAGGTAGCCGCCTTTCGGGAAAATCCGCACCAACAGCGGGCCCCACACAGGAGGGGCACAAGGCGTCCACGTCGGCGTTGGTCGCAAAAGGCAATCGTGCGTGAACTGAAGCAACTCGCTAGGAAACTGGGACGGATGCCCGCCGAACCAGACATCAATGCGCACGATTCAACCCTTTTGCAGAAAATCGACGGCTCATTCCGATCAAGGAACGAAGCCTTGAAACGGTGTAGGCTGGTATTGCCAGCACCATCGTAATCGCCTCATTCAACCCGTCTCGATGACCAAGAGAGTCTGACTGATAACCTCAGCGTCGGACTCGTTTGGGGCGTTCACCGATTCCGCACTCCGATCTCTTGACAATTCTTGACATGAGAATTGCGGGTAGTTGCGGGAATCTGCGGACTCGCCATCCGGGAGACTGTGTGGTAGTGGTTTCCGAAGTATGCGCATTTCCGCCATTTCTGAGGGAGATGCGCCGGTTGCGGTCGTGCCCTGTCACGGCAGAGGTTACGGGTTCGAGCCCCGCCGCTCCCGCCATTCTTTTCCTAGGAATTCTGATTGTTTTCACGTCGGGCACCGGCAAAACGGCCCCGTTGAAACAAATTGAAACAACTTCGGCACACGCAGACCAGAAAAATTCTGTTCTCGGCTGCGTATGTTGAAACATCAAAAACATCAGTCTGTTGTATACAACTCCAATGGGGTTGACTTCACCATCTACGCAACACCCAAGCCCACCAAGTCTGGCCTGAAGATTTACTGGGTCTTGGAGGAACGGCTCACCACGGGCAAACGTCGGTTGCTGAACAACAAGTCGTTGAAGGCCGCAAAGGACCGGGCGGACAAAATTCGTGCCGCCACGCTCAAAGGGCAGGCCGCCCGCATGTCCCTGACCAACGGACAGTGGCAAGATGTATGGCTGGCGTTTGAAGTCCTCCGCAACGCGCCCTACGGTGAGTCCCTCTACTCCGCAGTCCACTCGTGGCTCGAATGTATACAACTGCTCGACGGCAAGGCCACCCTGTTCGACGCGGTAAAGTTCTTCGTCGAAAACCACCGGGGCAACGGACTCAAGCCGATCCGCATCCGCTTCGACGAGGCCGCCAAGCTCTACCACGCATTCAAGGTCGCCGACGGAAAATCCGCCTCGCACTGCGACAACATCCGTTCACGCTTGAACCGGTTGGCGACGAAGCTGCCAGCCGGGGTGATGCTGGATGAACTGACTGCCGGACAGTTGGAGCAGGCCGTCGTGAATCTGGGGCTGCGCCCGAAGACGCGCAACGAGTACAAGATCACGCTGGGCAATTTGTTTACATGGGCCGCAAAGCAAAACCCACCGCTGGTGACCAAGGGCTTCAACCCCGGCAAGGAGATGGAACGCTGCAAGATCAAGCATGGCGACGTAAAGTTCCTCCACGTGCCGGAGTTGGCCCAGATTCTCACCAGCCTCCCGGCTAAGCGCCCGGACCTGTTACCACTGGTGACCTTGGTTTGTTTTGCGGGACTTCGACCGTCGGAAGCAGCCCGGCTGACGTGGGCGGCGGTGCGGCTGTGCATCGAAGAATGGTTGGACAAACTCCCGCCGGTGTATACATCCGCCATCTACCAGACCAAGTGCGACGCGGTGTACCAGCACGTGTATGACATGTACGGTGGTGGAGTGGCGGGTTAAGCTTGGTGCCGATGAAGCGCCGGACGCTCAAGTCGCTCCGCTCCCGGCGGCAGCCTGACCACCACAATGTTTACGTTGTCCTGCTCGATCCCGCCGTCGCCAAGCCAGGAAAGTGCGGGCCGAGAATCCGGATCGCGTTTCCAAGAAGCCTTGCGTTTATTTTGGTATGACTGGTTTGCGCAGGGCTGACGCATGGTATCAGGCGACTGAGCTGAGTTGACCGAGTGGTGCCTCGACGGATAATTGCTTCGTGATGACGCCGCACGAGAAAGCCAGCAGGCCGGTATTAACTGACCTCCCTCACGGAGCGAGCCGGACGAGTATGCGTTCGCGATTGTGAACGGCGTGGCGTTGCTGCGTTAAGCCAGATCGAAATCGGCGAGGATGGTTTTCCGATCCGGTTCAAAACCCGCCCACGCTTATGAAAACCGCCCGGATCCAGATTCTCCTCTGCCTGGTTTGTTCCACCTTACTCCACCTTGCCGTCAGTCCGGCGTCGGCCCAAAGCACGGCGTTCACTTATCACGGCCGGCTGACTCCCGCCAGCGGCAGTAAAGCAGCCTGGGATGGTGCGCTGCCAGCGTGTTCTTCCCGAAAGCCCACATATTTCCCCTTTGGAGGACCGACAGTTGTGGAATGAGTTCTTGCTGCATGTGTTGTTGAGTTCACGCGAGAATCGCCTTCACCACCTGGCCATGCACGTCGGTAAGCCGAAACCGGCGGCCCTGATGGAAGTACGTCAGGCGTTCGTGATCCACGCCCAGTAGATGCAGCAACGTGGCATGGAAGTCATGCACGTGGACGCCGTCGGTGGCGATGTTGTAACCGAATTCATCGGTCGAGCCGTAAACGAGGCCCGGCTTCACGCCGCCACCCGCCAGCCAGACGGTGAAGCAGCGCGGATGATGATCGCGCCCGTAATCGGTGGCCGTGAGTTTGCCTTGCGAGTAGTTGGTGCGCCCGAATTCGCCGCCCCACACCACCAGCGTGTCGTCCAACAAACCGCGTTGTTTGAGATCGGTGATCAACGCGGCGCTGGCTTGATCCGTTTCGCGGCATTGTTGTTGGATGCCTTTTGGCAGATTGCCGTGCTGGTCCCAACCCTGATGATAAAGCTGGATGAACTTCACGCCCCGTTCCGCCAGGCGACGAGCGAGCAGGCAATTCGCGGCGAACGTGCCGGGCTTCTTTGCGTCCGCACCGTAAAGGTCGAAGACATGCTCTGGTTCGCCGGCTAGGTCCATGACTTCGGGCACGCTGGTTTGCATGCGATACGCCATTTCGTACTGGCTGATGCGGGTGTCAATTTCCGTGTCGCCCAGTTTCTCCGCCGCGTGTTCGTGGAGTTCTTTCAAACAATCCAGCAGCAGTCGGCGACTTTCCGGGGAAACGCCATCGGGATTGTTGAGATACAGCACCGGCTCCTTGCCGGAACGGAATTGCACGCCTTGATGGCGTGACGGGAGAAAGCCACTGCCCCACAGGCGCGCGTAAAGCGGTTGATCCACCTTGCCCGGCGTGATCAACACCACGAAGGCTGGCAGGTTGGCGTTGTCGCTGCCCAGGCCGTAATGCACCCACGCGCCCATGCTGGGCCGGCCAGAAATCTGCGAGCCGGTCTGGAGAAACGTGATGGCGGGATCGTGATTGATGGCTTCGGTGAACATCGAGCGCACGATACACAAATCATCCACGACCTTCGCCGTGTGCGGCAGCAATTCACTAACCCAGGTGCCGTTGCGCCCGTGCTGATCGAATTTGTAGATCGAGCCGGCCAGCGGCAGCGAGGATTGGTTGCCGGACATGCCAGTGAGCCGCTGGCCCATTCGCACAGAGTCGGGCAACTGTTCGCCGTTGCGCTGGTTGAGCAACGGCTTGTAGTCAAACGTCTCCAACTGCGACGGGCCGCCCGCCATGAACAGAAAGATGACCCGCTTCGCCCGCGCCTCGAAGTGCGGCGGCTTCGGCGCGAGCGGATCGGCGGCCGCGGACCCGATCACGCTGCCCGCCCGGGCCGCGTCCCCCAGCAGGCCCGCCAGCGCGAGGCTTCCGAACCCCGCGCTACTCGCCTTCAGAAGCTCCCGCCGCGATAGCAAGCGATCAAAATGCGGATTCCAATGCTGGTTCATCGTCAGTTCACGTAGATAAATTCGTTGGAGGCGAGCAGGGCCTTCGCGAAGCTCTGCCATGCGGACAGACGCCGTTCTGCGGCGTCGGCCTTGCCGCTCGCCAGCGCCCGCTCGACGCTCCCCAGGAACGTTAGCGCCCGGTCTGTTTCCGCCGGCGCCGGGGGCCGCGCCAGCGCCCGTTCGTATGCCCACCGGATGCGCCCCGCATCGTCCAGGTCCTCCCTGGCCAACAGGCTCTCGGCCATGACGCGCGTGTGGCGCAACACCGTCGGCCCGTTCATCGAGAACAGCGCCTGCGGCGCGACCACGGTCGAATCGCGATCGCCGTTCGACACGGCCGGATCGGGCATGTCAAACGCCTGGAAGACGTCGTACAACGAGCTGCGAATCACCGGGATGTACACCGACCGGATGTTCCGCTCGTAGTCGATATCGCCCCCCTTGGCCGTGTCGCTGACGTACTGGCGATCCTTGTACGTAAGGATCGACCCGCCGCCGCTGAGGTCGAGGTTGCCCGCCGCCGCCATCACCGCGTCCCGGATCGCCTCGCCTTCCAGCCGCCGCCGGTTCGCCCGCCATAGCAGCTTGTTGTCCGGGTCCGCCTCCGCCGCCCGCGCGTCCCAGTCGCTGCTCATCTGGTATGCGCTCGACAGCATGATCAGCCGGTGCATCCGTTTGATCGACCACCCGCCCTCGACGAACTGCCTCGCCAGCCAGTCCAGCAGCGCTTGGTTAACCGGCGGCTCGCCCAACCGGCCG